>NZ_JBIEKG010000006.1:0-167235 GCF_043496965.1 Halomonas sp. B23F22_3 | reverse complement strand
CTACAGTGCGCCGATCAGCCTGCCGCAGGGCGGCGATCAGCAAGTGCAGGTCCGTACTCAGACCCTCGACGACAACGTCGACGAGCCGAACGAGACCTACCAGCTGACCGCCGAGCTGAGCGACGGCACAAGCACGGTCAGCGACACCGGTACGGCGACGATCGTGGACAATGATGATGATGCTCCTACGGCGAGCCAGGGTTCGGCGGCGCTGGACGATGAGGGTCTTGATAGCGGCATTGTCGGCGGCACCTTCGACGATCCCACGACGGCGTCGGCGACCTTTAGCGACCTGCTGCCGATCACCACAGGCGGTGATGTGCCGGTGATGGTGGACTTTGCCGTCATGGATGGAGAAGCGGGCACCATTGGCCAGGAAGACGTCCTCTACGGCTGGGCCAGTGGTGTCCTGACCGCGACGATCACCGACAGCCCCGACACTGGCCGCGTTGGCGAGACGCTGTTCACGGTCACCGTCGACAATGCGACCACCGGCGCCTACACGGTAGCGCTAGCCCGCAACGTGCTCCATGCTGAGGGCCCTAACAACGAGAATGAGACGGATCCCAATGCCGTGCTCACTTACACGGTGACGGACTCCGACAACAGCACAGCGTCAAATAGTCTTATTGTCAGCTTCGATGACGATGAGCCATCAATGAGTACCTTTGCCGGTCTCGTGGTATTGAATGTTGATGATGCGACTGACAGTTATCAGAACACTGGTTTCCTACCAGGTGCCGATGGCTGGGGTGGCATCACTCTAACCGGACCTGTGCTTACTGGTATAACTTATACTTCCACGACACTTGCTGACGGCACTGTGGTACTTACAGCCAATGATGGCGTGAACGATATCTTTACGCTCTCTCTCAGTGAGGATGGCCAGTACAAATTCGTGCTTCTGGACGCGGAGGCTGGAACTGTTGAAACTGATGTAGCTTTTGATAGAGTTGTTGCGGGTTCCCCAGGCTCAGGCTATGACTTTGGTGACGTAGTTGCGACACCTACTGGCACAAATGCGGATATTAATCCCAGTACTACGGGCTTGGCTGGCGATTCCAACAGTCTGACAGTTAACGAAGCCATCACGTTTACTTTTGACAATGCCCAAGATGTAGACCAACTTGTTTTTGGTCTTAAGGCTCCTCAGGGAGCTACTTTCGACTATCAATTCTACAATGGAACTACTCTATTAGAGTCTGATACGGTTTCCTCAAACGCTGCGCCAGAGCTTGTGATAAGTCCGACTGCGCCATTTACAGCAATTGAGCTGACTGTCGTCAGTAGTCCAGCATCGTTGAAAATTACGTCATTGCAAACCATTGACCTAGTGGCAGCTCCTGGGCAGGAACTTCCTTTCTCGGTAAATGCCGTCGATGGTGATGGTGATGCGATTTCTGGAACTATTCATGTTCAGGTGAGCCCAGAGGCCCCACAGGAGCTCAATGCTCCATCTGATCAGCAATCTTTTCAACAGACTGAGCCTGATGTGCAAGCAACAGAAGAGTCCGATGGGGAAACACCACTCCTTTCCACGGAGGGTGACGACGTATTCGCCTTCACACTGGCGGATGCTGGTGTAAGTGAGCTGACAACCATCATAGGCTTTGGTGACAATGGCAGTGACTTCCTGGATCTGCGCGAGCTCCTGCAGGGTGAGGAATCTGAAGATGTCGATCTTACCAGCTATCTCAAGGTTTCACTGGATGGTGACAACACAGTGATCGAGGTCAGTTCTTCTGGTGATTTCAAGGGAACCCCCAGTGATGGAAACGAGGTTGATCAGACCATTGTCCTGCAAGATGTGGATCTTGTAACTGGCTTTGACGATCCTGCTGCCATCATTCAAAATATGATCGAAAATGGTCAGCTAGACATCGATTGATCTTAGTGTTGCTTCCAAATCCCATCGCCCGGCCTTGGCTGGGCGATGGTTTATCCCCTTCAGCGCTGCCGTGTAGGCTTAAGAACTGGACGTTCCAGGAGCTGTTCATGTACATCAAGCGAGACAGTGACGAGCGCATCGAGCTGGTCAGCCGGGAGGAGACGCCGGAGTGCCCGGAATTCCTGGCGGCGGATTCGCCGGAGCTGCTGGCCTTCCTGATGGAGGGTGATGTCGGCAAGAGTGCGGCGCGTTTCCAGGCCTCGGATCTCGCCTTCGTGCGGGTGCTGGAGGACGTGATCGAGCTGCTGATGGACAAGGGGGTGATCAGCTTCACCGACCTGCCGGAGCCGGCCCAGGAGAAGGTGATGGAGCGCCAGACCCTGCGACGCCGCCTCAATGGCCTGCAGTTGGTCTCCGGCAGTGATGACGAGAGTGGCGTGATCTGATCCTGTTGCGTATCGCTCGACCACAAGAAGGGCCGGCGTCCATGAGGACGCCGGCTCTTTTTTTATGGTCAATCCGCCGGCTTCTCGTGCTGGCGAATGCCCGGTCCGGTGGCGCCATCCAGGCCCAGTTCGAAGAGCACGCGGGCCTCTTCCCGGTGCTCGACGCCCTCGCCGATGGCCAGGATGCCCAGCGAATGGCAGAGCGTGGCCATGCCGCGCAGGATGGTCTGCTGCTCGGCGACCCGGTCGATGCCCCTGACCAGGGTCCGGTCGAGCTTGAGGTAGGCGAGGCCCAGGTCCTGCAGGTCGGCGATCCGGGTGAAGGAGGCGCCCACGTGCTCCAGGCCGATCCGACAGCCCAGCGGCTGCAGGGCGTGGCACAGGCTGCGAAAGCTCGTCAGGTCGTGGATGGCCATGGCTTCGGGAAGCTCCAGCCACAGGAGTTCGGCGACGTCGGGCCGCGCCTTGAGTCGGGCCTGCAGTTCCATGACGAAGTGAACGTCCCGGATCGATGCCGCCGACAGGTTGATGCCCAGCGGCTTGCCGCGCTGGGTGATGTCGCGAATGGCTTCATCGATCACCGCCAGGTCGAGCTGGCTGTCGAGTCCCAGGCGCGAGATCCACGGCATGAAGACGCCGGCGGGCTGCCATTCGCTGGCGAGGCGCAGGCGCGAGGGGCACTCGAAGTGCAGGAGCTCGCCCGTCGCACCCAGTACCGGATAGTGGGCCAGGTAGACGCCCTTGGCCATGGCGACCTGGAGGGCGCGTCGCCATTCGTCGTGGCTGGTGAAGAGGCTGCGCCGCTGCGGGCCCTCGGCGATCATCAGCCCCGCGTCGCTGCGCGCTTCGGCCGCCGATAGCGTGCCATCGAGGCTGGCCAGCAGCATGCCGCGCTGATCGCCCTGGGCATAGTCGATCAGCGCGCCGGGCAGGTCCACCGGGCTCCGGGCGTGTTCGCGCATCGCGGTGAGGCGTCTGCCGAGATCGTGGCGTAGCCGTTCCAGGTCGACCTTTCCGGGGAGCAGCATGACGAAGTCGCTGCCATTGAGCCGGCCCACGATGCCGCCGCCGTGCGCCATGGCGAACTGCTCCAGGCCATGGGCCACCTCATGGAGGAGGGCATCGGTCTCGGCGCGCCCCAGTCGTTCGTTGATCTCGGCCAGGTGGGCCAGTCGCACGAGTGCCAGAGCGCCGCTGGCCCGCGCATCCTGGCTATCCAGGTGGAACTGCAGCTGGGAGAGAAACGCCTCGCGCTGCAGCACACCGGTCACCGGGTCGTGCTGCAGCTGCTGGCGTAGCTGGTCGAGCTTCTTGCTCTCCTCGCTGAGCATGGTGCGTACCGCACCGGAGAGATGGTTCATGGCCTCGACCACCTCTCGCAGCTCGCGGGTGCGCGGGGCGGGAAGGGTGGTGAAGCGACGCGCGCCGATCTGCCGGGCCTGCTGGACCACGGCACCCAGAGGCCGGCGAATCTGGCGCACGATCCACCAGGCGAGCAGCAGGCTGATCACCGCGGCGAGCCCGAACCAGCCCACCAGGTTCAGGGTGCTCTGCCACAGCGAGCGGTAGGCGAAGCTGTGCTGGCTTTCCAGCACTAGGGTGCCGAGCTGTCGCCAGCCGTCCTGGACCACGGCGCGGCCGGGCGGGACCTCGATATGCACCAGGTCCACGAACCAGGCCGGCACGTCGCTGATGGCTTCCGCTCCGATGCGCTGCTCGATGATCTCGCCTTCCGGGGAGCGCAGCTCCACCCGCCGGTAGTGTCCGGTGTCGAACTGGGCCGAGACCAGCAGCTCCAGGGTGACCTCGTCCTTGGGCATCTGGCTCATCGTCAACGCCAGGGCGCTGGCATTGTCGGCATTCTTGATCAGCACTTCCTGCTCGATGTAGGCCCGGCTGGCGTTGACCCCGATGAACAGGCTGCCCCCGAAGGCGAGCAGCAGCAGTACCACGACGATCAGCCAGAGCTGCTTGATGAGTGACATGTCCTACTCCCCTTGAATGAATCCCTGCTGCTGCATGCGATCGATCACGCGTCGCCAGCGCGACAGTCGGGCGACCGGGTCGGCGCGGGACTGCGACGAGCCGGCCGCCCACAGGCCGCGACCGTTGAAGCTGAACAGCGGATCGAGATCGGTGCGCTGCGAGCCGCGGGTGATCGAGGGCACCAGATTGTCCAGCACCAACGGGTCTGCCGCGGGCGTCTCGTAGTAGCCCAGCACCATGTGCGCCTGGGTGGCGCTGCTGCGGCCGATGCGCGCGCGCACGTAGATCAGGCGCAGCTCGTCCTCCGGTACATCCAGCTCCTTGAGGGTGACGTACTTGGCGATGGTGAAGTCCTCGCAGTCGCCCTGGCCGCGACCCAGGGTCTCCAGCGGCGTGGCCCAGTAGTCTTCCTGGCGCCAGATGTCGATGTCATCGAGCCAGCGAACGCGCCGGTTGAAGAAGTCGTTGACCCCGCGCAGTTGCTCTTCCAGGTTGGCCGGACGCAACCGGTCGAGCAGCGCGAACCACGCCTCGAGGGACGCGACACCCGGCGCGCCGTACTCGGCCTGCATGGTGCGGCGCAGCCGTTGTGGCGCGAGCCTGGCCGAAGCCGGCGACGGCCCAAGCCCTAGGCCCGCGAGCAGCCACAGGCCACCCAGCCCCGCCACAAAACGGCGACGCCCGGGCGAGTCGAGTGTCCGGTATGACGGGGGAGACATGGGGTTGGCCTGAATGAGCACTTGCTCAAGTCTAGGGGGAGCAGGCGCCTAATGCGAGTGGGGGAGGCGCCGGGCCTACCCCTTGCCGGGACCGAGCCAGACCCGCAGGCGGCCGACCCAGTCGAGCCGGCTGGCGGCCTGGCGCAGCGCCGTCGCCGCCGCGTCGAGATCCTGCCCCGGCGGCAGGGCGTCGACGTAGAGCGAGACGTCGACCTGATTGTCCAGGTAATGGAGATCCAGATCGACGCGGGCGTGCCAGATCGGCAGGTCGTGCCAGGCCTGGTCGAGCACGCCCTCGACGTCGGCGCGCAGCGGCGGGCCCGGGCGCAGGCTGTGTTCGGTTTCCCCCGCATCGTCCTCGGGATCGATATGGAAGGTCACGTCGTGCAGGTTGGGGAAGGCCTCGCGCAGTCGGCGACTGGCCTCGTTGCCGATCTCGTGAGCCTCGGACACCGTGACCCGCGGGGGCACCACGATATGCAGGTCGAGCAGGATGTCGCTGCCGAGCTTGCGGGCGCGCAGGTCGTGTACGCTGCGCACGCCCGATACCTCTTCGGCCGCGCGCTGCATGGCGTCACGCTCCTCGGCGGGCAGCGCGGTGTCGATCAGCTCGCGGCCGGACTCCCAGAGCAGTCGTCCGCCGACCTGGCCGACCATGATGCCCACCACGATGGCGGCGAGGGCATCCATCCAGCCCACGCCGACCTGAGCCGCCACCAGGCCGACCAGCACCACCACGGTGGAGAGCGCATCGGAGCGTGAGTGCCAGGCATTGGCCTCGAGCAGCCGCGAATTGACGCGCCGGGCGACCCGCATGGTGTAGCGAAAGATCCACTCCTTGGCGAGCAGGGCGATCACGGCGATGCCGATGGCCCAGAACCCCGGGGCGGGGATCGGCTCGCCCTCGAGCAGCCGGCCGATGCTCGCCCAGGCAATGCCGCCGGCGACGAAGATCAGCACGCTGCCGAGCCACAGCGTCGCCAGGGTCTCGATGCGGCCGTGACCGTAGGGGTGGTTGCTGTCGGGCTCCTGGCGGCCGAAATGCATGGCGGCGACCACGAAGAGGTCGGTCAGGATGTCGGAGAAGGAGTGGATGCCATCGGCCACCAGTGCCGCCGAGCCCACCATGAAACCAGCGACCATCTTGGCGACGCCCACGGCGAAGTCGATGACGGCGCCGATCAGCGTGACACGATGGGCCTCGCGGGTCTGGGCGGCGCGGTCCGGCGCGCCGCCGTGCCCGTGCATCGGCGCGTTACTCGCGTGCGATGACTCGTTCCTCATGCCGCGGGGCTCACGGGCAGCGTCCGGCCTTGTTGAGCACCGGATTGGCGTACTGCGTCAGCCACCAGTGACGCAGTTGCTCGGGCACCGTCTGCAGTCTCGCCTGGAAGCGCGCGCGGTCGGCGTCGCTGACCTCACTCATCGCGAGCAGCTCCGGGGCCTCGCCCAGCGCCTCGAGGGCCAGGTAGTGGCTGGGGAAGAGGTGGTAGCCGGCGAGCACCTGGCGATCGACCTCGGCGGCTACCTCCTCGGGGCCCGCGAGATCGGCCGAGAGCGGGGTGCCGAAGGTGAGCTGCACGCGGCCCTTGTGGCCGGTAATGCCGGCGACGATCGAGCTGATGTCCTCGAACTCGCTCTTCTCGTAGTTGCCGCTGTCCTCGAGGGCCTGCAGCTCGCGGGCCTTCTGCAGATCGCAGGGATCGTACTCGTAGCTGATCGACACGGGCACCAGGCGCAGCTCGGCGACGGCCTCGCCGATGCCGGCCTGGCGATCCTCGCCGCGCCGGGCCATGGTCAGCATCTTGATGATTGCCGGGTCGGTCCGGTCGATGCCGTCCTTGGCACGCCCCTCGCGCTGGGCCATCCAGATCGAGTGGTTGTCTTCGAGGATGGAATGGCGGATATAGGCGGAGAGCTGCTGGTAGGCGGCCAGCATGGCGCGCTTGCCCCGGGCGCTGCGCGGCACGATGAAGCTCTTGTTGAGCCGCATCAGGTCGTTGACGTAGGGCTTCTTGAGCAGGTTGTCGCCGATGGCGATGCGCACGGTGTCTCGCCCGGCGAGATAGAGCGCGTAGTTCACGAAGGCGGGATCCATCGAGATGTCACGATGGTTGCCGATGAAGAGATAGCCGGTGTTCGGGTCCAGCCGCTCCAGCCCCTCCACCCGGAAGTCGTCGGTGGAGTTCCTGAGCATGCGCTGCATGTAGCTGGCGATGCGCATCTGGAAGTCGTGCACGCTGCTCACGTCGCGGGTCTCACGGCGGATGGCGAAGCTCGCCAGCGTCCGCGACAGCCGCGGCAGGAAGCGAGCGAGGCGCGGCAGCCGATAGCGGGTCAGGGCGTCCAGCAGTTCGCCATCGTGGACGAGGCGCTCGAGCACCTCGGCCACCTCGGCGTCCTGATAGGGGCGAATCTCGGCCCAGGGATCGGCTGCGGGGGTGTCTTGTGTCTCGGTCATGTGTTCCAGGCTGTGGTCGTGGGCGATCAGGCGCTCGGGGCGTCGCCGGCACTGCCGGCCTCGCCACCCAGCCACTCGATCAGGCGCTCGATATTCTCGGCCAGCGCCTGTGTCATCAGGATGAAGTCGGTCTCCAGCCGCACCAGCGCATCATCGCCGTCGTCGGCCTGGGAGGCCTCGTCGATGAGGGCATCGTCGAAGCGCAGCGACTTGATCGCCAGGTCGTCATGCAGCACGAAGCTTAGCCGGCCCTCGATCGACAGGGCCAGCTTGCTGGCCTGGCGGCCGCTCTCCAGCAGCTGCTGGATCTCGTCGCTATCCAGGTCGACCTGGCGGGCACGCAGCACGCCGTCGTCGCCCTTGGCCTTTAGCTCCACCTGGTCGCCGAGCACCAGGTCGGCCGGTCGCGAGCCGGGGTCGCCGAGCCAGGTGGTCATGGCGCGCATGGGCAGCGTCTGGCTGGCCAGCGGGGTCACCTTGAGGCTGCCCAGGGTCTCGCGCAGCAGGTCGAGCAGCTCTTCGGCGCGGGTGCGCGAGCTTGAGTTGATGGCGATCAACTGGCGGCGGCTGTCCCACCACAGGTCGACCTTCTGGCTGCGCACGAAGGCGCGGGGCAGCAGCTCCTCGTAGACCTGCTCCTTGATGGTGAGCTTCTCCTGGCGACGCAGCTTGCGGCCCTCGCTGGCCTCGATCGCCTCGCTGCGCTCCTCGACCTCCTCGCGGACCACCGAGGCGGGCAGGATGCGCTCCTGGCGCAGCGCGGTCAGCAGTCGCTGACCCTGCAGCTCGTGGAGCAGCTGCGTGCCGGCGCGTCCGGCCGGCGCGGACCAGCCCAGGCGGCGGGCCTCGCTGCCGCCCAGCGGACGAAAGGCCTGCTCACCGAGGGCGGTTTCCAGGCTGGTGGCATCCAGCTCGGGGGCGTCGTGCAGGCGGTAGAGATGCAAGTGCTTGAACCACATGGCGCATTTCCCGGGAGAAAAGGGGGCACATTATGGCCAAAGGGCGGCGTGGGTGCCAGCACTCGAGGCCATCGCCGCCACGGCGTGTTCAAACGGTGGTTTGAACGTCGATGGCCCGGCTGGCTAGAATCGACGCCTTGCTCGCCGATAAATTTTCAAGCCCAGGAGCCGTCTGCATGGATTCTCGCCTCTCCCGTACCACCCTGCGCGTCAGGGGCTATCACCTGGATGGCTATGGCCACGTCAACAACGCGCGCTATCTGGAATTCCTGGAGGAAGGGCGCTGGGCCTACTTCGATGAGCGCCCCCGCCTGGCGAGCTTCCTGGCCCGCGGGGATCTGGCCTTCGTCGCGGTCAACCTCAACATCGACTACCGGCGCGCGGCGGTGGCCGGTGACGACCTGGAGGTGCTGACCCGACTCTCCGAGATCGGCACGCGCCGTGCCCGCATCCATCAGGAGATCCGTCGCGTGGCCGACGGCAAGGCGGTGGCCAGTGCCGACATCACCTTCGTGCTGCTCGATGTGGCGACCGGCAGGGCGGTGACTATCGATGGCGAGATCCGTGAGGCCATGGCGCAGCTGGTGCTCGCCTAGCTCCCTTATCAGCATCCGGGATGGTATGATGTAAGGCTGTTATTGCGCGCCATGTCACGGCCACGTGACGCGCCAACCTGTTGCAGTGCAAAGGATTCGACGACCCATGGGTGACATCGCCAGAGAGATTCTGCCAGTCAATATCGAGGACGAGCTCAAGCAGTCGTACCTCGATTACGCGATGAGCGTGATCATCGGCCGTGCGCTGCCTGACGTGCGCGATGGCTTGAAGCCGGTGCATCGGCGCGTGCTGTTCGCCATGCACGAGCTCGGCAACGACTGGAACAAGCCATACAAGAAGTCCGCCCGCGTGGTGGGCGATGTCATCGGTAAGTACCATCCCCACGGGGACAGTGCCGTCTACGACACCATCGTGCGCATGGCCCAGGACTTCTCGATGCGCCACGTGCTGGTCGATGGCCAGGGCAACTTCGGCTCCATCGACGGCGACAGCGCCGCCGCCATGCGTTATACCGAGGTCCGCATGGCCAAGCTCTCCCACGAGCTGCTGGCCGACCTCGATAAGGATACCGTCGACTGGGTCGACAACTACGACGGCACCGAGCGGATCCCCGACGTGCTGCCGACCAAGGTGCCCAACCTGCTGATCAACGGCTCGTCGGGCATCGCGGTGGGCATGGCGACCAACATCCCGCCCCACAACATGGGCGAGATCATCAACGCCTGCCTGGCGCTGATCGACGACTACACCCTGAGCGTCGACGACCTGATCGAGCATGTCCCCGGCCCGGACTTCCCCACCGGCGGCATCATCAACGGCCGCGCCGGCATCCTCGAGGCCTACCGCACGGGCCGCGGCCGCATCTACGTGCGCGCCTGTCACACCATCGAGCATGACGACAAGACCGGTCGCGACCACATCATCGTCAGCGAGCTGCCCTACCAGGTGAACAAGGCGCGGCTGATCGAGAAGATCGCCGAACTCGTCAAGGACAAGAAGATCGAGGGCATCGCCGAGCTGCGCGACGAGTCCGACAAGGACGGCCTGCGGGTGGTGATCGAGGTCAAGCGTGGCGAGTCCGGCGAGGTGGTGGTCAACAACCTGTTCGCCCAGACCCAGCTGCAGACCGTCTTCGGCATCAACATGGTCGCCATCGAGGACGGCCAGCCGAAGATCATGAACCTCAAGGAGATCCTCGAGGCCTTCATTCGCCACCGCCGCGAAGTGGTCACCCGGCGCACCCTGTTCGAGCTGAAGAAGGCGCGCGAGCGCGGCCATATCCTCGAGGGCCTGGCGGTCGCCATCTCCAACATCGACGAGGTGATCGAGCTGATCAAGTCCTCGCCGAACGCCTCCGAGGCCAAGGAGAAGCTGCTGGACGCCTCCTGGCAGCCGGGGCAGGTCACCGGCATGCTCGAGCGGGCCGGGGCCACCTCGTGCAAGCCCGAGGACCTGGAGGAGGGTTTCGGCCTCAGCCAGACCGGCACCGACTATCGCCTGTCGCCGGCTCAGGCCCAGGCGATCCTCGAGCTGCGCCTGCACCGTCTGACCGGGCTCGAGACCGAGAAGCTCCTCGACGAGTACCTCGCGATCCTCGAGAAGATCGCCGAACTCACCGCCATCCTGGCCTCCGCCGATCGCCTGCTCGAGGTGATCCGCGAGGAGCTGATCGCGGTGCGCGACCAGTTCGGCGATCCGCGCAAGACCGAGATCCAGGCCAGCCACCTGGACCTGCGCCTCGAGGACCTGATCGCCGAGGAGGACATGGTGGTCACCGTGTCCCGCACGGGCTATGCCAAGACCCAGCCGCTCTCCGACTACCAGGCCCAGCGCCGTGGCGGTCGTGGCAAGTCGGCCACGGCCATGAAGGACGAGGACGTCATCGAGCACCTGCTGGTGGCCTCGACCCACGACACCGTGCTGCTGTTCTCCAATCGCGGCAAGGTCTACTGGCTGAAGGTCTACGAGATGCCGGTGGCCAGCCGCGGCTCCCGCGGCAAGCCGCTGGTCAACCTGCTGCCACTGGACGAGGGCGAGGCGATCAACGCCATCCTGCCGGTGCGCGACTACGACCCCCAGAGCTACATCTTCTTCGCCACCGCCAAGGGCACGGTCAAGCGCACCAGCCTCGAGCAGTTCTCGCGGCCACGCAGCGTGGGCCTGATCGCCATCGACCTCGACGAGGACGATCGCCTGGTCGGCGCGGCCATCACCTCGGGTTCCGATCACGTGATGCTGCTGTCGTCCAACGGCAAGGCGATCCGCTTCGAGGAAGGCAACGTGCGCGCCATGGGCCGTACCGCCCGCGGCGTGCGCGGCATGCGCCTGCTCGAGGACGCCGAGGTGATCAGCCTGATCATCCCGCAGAGCCAGCAGATCGATGCCGAGGCCGATGTCGAGGTCGAAGGCGAGGAGGGCGCGACCGTCGAGGCTGGTAACGGCGGCCAGATCTACATCCTCACCGCCAGCGAGAACGGCTATGGCAAGCGCACCCGCCTCGAGGAGTTCCCGCTGCGCGGCCGCGGCGGCCAGGGCGTGATCGCCATGCAGACCAGCGAGCGCAACGGCGCCCTGGTGGCGGCCATGCAGGTGTACTCCGCGGACGAGATGATGCTGATCACCGACCGCGGCACCCTGGTGCGCACCCGCGTCGAGGAGGTCTCCACCACCTCGCGCAACACCCAGGGCGTGATGCTGATCCGCCTGGGCAACGACGAGAAGCTGGTCAAGACCGTGCGGGTCGACGAGCCCGAGGAAGCGCCTGAGGCGGAGGTCGAGGAAGACGCCGTGTCGACGGGCGACGACGAGTCCGCGGCCGGTGAGGCGGATGCCGGCGGCGAGACCGGCGAGGAATAAGGACACACAACGCTGATGACACGTCACTACAACTTCTGCGCCGGCCCGGCGGCCCTGCCGTCCGCCGTGCTGGAGCGTGCCCGGGACGAGATGCTGGATTACCAGGGGCGCGGCCTCTCGGTGATGGAGATGAGCCACCGCTCGCCGGAGTACGTGGCCATCGCCGAGCGGGCCGAGGCGGACCTGCGCGAGCTGCTGGCCATCCCGGATAACTACCGGGTGCTGTTCACCCAGGGTGGCGCGAGCCTGCAGTTCTCCGCGGTGCCCTACAACCTGCTGGGCCGTGGCGGTCGCCCCAACTTCCTGCATACCGGGATCTGGGGCAAGAAGGCGATCGCCGAGGCCCGCCACCTGGTCGGCGACGTGCATGTCGCCGCCAGCAGCGAGGGCAACGGTCATAGCGCGGTGCCGCGCCAGGAGGAGATCGTGCTCTCCGATGACGCGGCCTACCTGCACTACACCGCCAACGAGACCATCGGCGGGCTCGAGTTCGACTACATTCCCGAGGCGCGCCGCCCCGATGGCACCGAGGTGCCGCTGGTCTGCGACATGTCCTCGAGCATCCTCTCGGGGCCGCTCGATGTCTCCCGGTTCGGGGTGATCTACGCCGGAGCCCAGAAGAACATCGGGCCCGCCGGCCTGGTGGTGGTGATCGTGCGTGACGACCTGCTGGATCGCGCCCGCGACGACATGCCGTCGCTCCTTGGCTACCGGGCGCTGGCCGAGGCCGGCTCCATGGTCAACACTCCGGCGACCTACAGCTGGTACCTGGCCGGGCTGGTGTTCGAGTGGCTGAAGCACGATATCGGCGGGCTGGCCGCCATGGATGCCCTCAATGCACGCAAGGCCGCCAAGCTCTATGCGGCGATCGATCAAAGCGCGCTCTACGCCAACCCCATCACGCTCGGCAATCGTTCGCGGATGAACTTGCCCTTCGTGCTGGCCGACGCGAGCCTCGATGCGGCCTTCCTGGCCGAGGCCGAGGCGGCGGGGCTGCTCAACCTCAAGGGGCATCGCAGCGTCGGCGGCATGCGGGCGAGTCTCTACAACGCCGTGCCCGAGGCCGCCGTCGACGCGCTGATTGCCTTCATGGCCGATTTCGAGAAACGCAAGGGATAACTCCATGACCGAGCCATCCGTCAGTCTCGAGGCGCTCAGGCAGCGCATCGATGCCCTGGACAACGACATCCTGCGCCTGATCAGCGAGCGCGCCGCCTGTGCCCAGGAGGTCGCCGAGATCAAGGCCGAACACGAGCCCGGCGGCGTCTTCTACCGCCCCGAGCGTGAGGCCCAGGTGTTGCGTCGCGTCATGGAGCTCAACCGTGGCCCCCTGGACAGCGAGGAGATGGCGCGGCTGTTTCGCGAGATCATGTCGGCGTGCCTCGCCCTCGAGCGGCCGGTCAAGGTCGCCTACCTGGGGCCGGAGGGTACCTTCACCCAGCAGGCCTCGCTCAAGCACTTCGGCGAGAGCGCCATCAGCCTGCCGATGGCCGCCATCGACGAGGTGTTCCGCGAGGTGGAGGCCGGCGCCGTCAACTATGGCGTGGTGCCGGTGGAGAACTCCACCGAGGGCGTGATCAACCACACCCTCGACTCCTTCATGGACTCCAGCCTGCGCATCTGCGGCGAGGTGGTGCTGCGCATCCACCATCACCTGCTGGTGGGCGAGACCACGCGCCGGGACAAGGTGTCGCGGGTCTACTCCCATCCCCAGTCCTTCGCCCAGTGCCGCAAGTGGCTCGATGCCCACTTCCCCCACGCCGAGCGGGTGCCGGTCTCCTCCAACGCCGAGGCGGCGCGCCTGGTCAAGACCGAGTGGCACAGCGCGGCCATCGCCGGCGACATGGCGGCCAAGCTCTACGGCCTCTCCAAGCTGGCCGAGAAGATCGAGGATCGCCCGGACAACTCCACGCGTTTCCTGATCATCGGCAACCAGGACGTGCCGATCTCCGGCGAGGACAAGACCTCGTTGGTGGTGGCGATGCGCAACCAGCCCGGCGCGCTGCACGACCTGCTCGAGCCCTTCCATCGCCACCATATCGACATGACGCGTCTCGAGACGCGCCCGTCGCGCAGCGGCGTGTGGAACTACGTCTTCTTCATCGACTTCAAGGGCCACCGCGAGGAGCCCCAGGTCGCGGCCATGCTCGAAGAGGTCAAGCTGCGGGCCGCCGAAGTGAAGGTGCTGGGCTCCTACCCGGTCGGCGTGCTCTAGGCATGGCGGGTGAGGTGCGCGAGGCGCGGATCCTGATCGTCGGGCTCGGCCTGATCGGCGGCTCGCTGGCCGCCGCTCTCCGTGCCGCCGGTTACGGGGCGGCGAAAGAAGCCGCCGCCGGCGACGGGGCGGCAAAAGAGGGCGCCGCCGGCTACGGGGCCGGCGGTCAGGGCGAGCTTGTGGCCTGCGATCCCGACGCCGGGGAGATCGCCCGCGGCATCGAGATGGGTTTGATCGATCGCGGCGACACTCGCCTCGAAGCGCTCGTCGAGGGGGCGTCGCTGGTGGTGCTGGCGGTGCCCGTGATGGCCATGGGTGGCGTGATGCGCGAGCTCGCCGGCTGCCTGGAGAGGGCCGCGCCCGATGTCGTGGTCACCGACGTGGGCAGCGCCAAGGCGGCGATTCGCCGCTCGGCCATCGCCGCCTTAGGGCGGATGCCGACCAACCTGGTGCTGGGCCACCCCATCGCCGGTTCCGAGAAGAGCGGTGTGGCCGCCGCCGATCCGGCCCTCTATGCCCGCCACAAGGTGATCCTGACCCCCGAGCCCGATACCGACCCGGCCGCCATCGCCCGGGTGCGGCGGCTCTGGGCGTGCTGCCAGGCCGAGGTGCTGGAGATGGCGGTGGAGCGTCACGACCAGGTGCTGGCCCGCACCAGCCACCTGCCGCACCTGCTGGCCTTCTCGCTGGTCGACACCCTGGCCCGCCAGGACGAGCGGCTGGAGATCTTCCGCTATGCCGCCGGCGGCTTTCGCGACTTCACCCGCATCGCCGGCAGCGATCCGGTGATGTGGCGGGACATCTTCATCGCCAATCGCGACGCGGTGCTCGCCTCCCTGGACGACTTCGAGGCGGGGGTGGCGCGCCTGCGCCGCGCCGTGGAGAGCGGCGACGGCGACGCCATGCTGGCGACCTTCGATCGCGCCAGCCATGCCCGGCACTATTTCGAATCCCTGCTCAACCAGACCAGTTATCAGGCGGAGTATCAGATGCAACAACACGGCAAGCTGTGCTTCCGGGCGAGTCCCGGCGGCACCGTCGCCGGGCGGATTCGCGTGCCCGGCGACAAGTCGATCTCCCATCGCGCCATCATGCTCGGGGCGCTGGCCGAGGGGGTCACCGAGGTCAAGGGCTTCCTCGAGGGCGAGGACAGCCTGGCCACGCTGCAGGCCTTTCGTGAGATGGGCGTGGCCATCGAGGGGCCCCACCAGGGGCGCGTGACCGTACACGGCGTCGGCATGCATGGCCTCAAGGCGCCCGCCGGTCCACTCTACGTCGGCAACGCCGGCACCGCCATGCGCCTGTTCGCGGGGCTGCTGGCCGGCCAGGCCTTCGATACCGAGCTCACCGGCGACGCCTCGTTGACCAAGCGGCCCATGGGGCGGGTCGCCGATCCGCTGCGCCTGATGGGGGCCCGGATCGATACCGCCGAGGGCGGCCGTCCGCCGCTGCACATTCACGGCGGCGAGTCGCTCACCGGCATCACCTATGACATGCCCATGGCCAGCGCCCAGGTGAAGTCCTGCCTGCTGCTCGCCGGTCTCTACGCCGAGGGCGAGACCCGGGTGCGCGAGCCGGCACCGACCCGCGACCACACCGAGCGGATGCTGGCCGGCTTCGGCTACGCGGTCGAGCGCCAGGGAGACACCTGCTGGCTGCAGGGGGGAGGCCGGCTCAGCGCCGCGCCCATCGACGTGCCCTCGGACATCTCCTCGGCGACCTTCTTCCTGGTCGCGGCGGCGATCACGCCGGGCTCGGACCTGGTGCTCGAGCACGTCGGCATCAACCCGACCCGCGTCGGGGTGATCAATATCCTGCGGCTGATGGGCGCCGATCTGCGCCTCGAGAACGAGCATGAGGTGGGCGGCGAGCCGGTCGCCGACCTGCACATTCGCCATGCGCCGCTCGAGGGCATCGACATTCCCCTGGATCAGGTGCCGCTCGCCATCGACGAATTCCCGGCGCTGTTCATCGCCGCCGCCAACGCCACGGGCACGACCCGGCTGCGCGGGGCCGAGGAGCTGCGCGTCAAGGAGTCCGACCGCCTGAAGGCCATGGCCGATGGCCTGGCCATCATCGGGGTCGAGCATAGCCTGCTCGAGGACGGCATCGACATCGTCGGCGGAGGTCGTCCGGAAGGCGCCAACTACGGCGGCGGGCGCATCGATAGCCTGGGGGATCACCGCATCGCCATGTCGTTTGCCATCGCGGCGCTGCGCGCCGGCGAGCCGATCGAGATCGACGACTGTGCCAACGTCGCCACCTCCTTCCCCGGCTTCATCGACCTGGCGCGTCGCGTCGGGCTGACCCTCGAGGAGCAGGAGGCATCATGAGCAGCGCGGCACCGGTTCTCACCATCGATGGCCCCGGCGGGGCCGGCAAGGGCACCATCAGTCGCCTGGTCGCCGAGCGCCTGGGCTGGCACCTGCTGGACAGCGGCGCGCTCTATCGCCTGACCGCCCTGGCGGCGGTCAAGCACGAGGTCCCGCTGGATGACGAGGCGCGGATCGCCGAGGTCGCCCGCGGCCTCGACGTGGTCTTCGTCGCCGAGCCAGACACGACCCGCGTGCTGCTGGAGGGCGAGGAGGCCACCACGACCATTCGCACCGAGCAGGTGGGTGATGCGGCCTCCCGGGTCGCGGCCCTGCCGGCGGTGCGCCAGGCCCTGCTGCAGCGGCAGCACGACTTTCGCAAGCCCCCGGGGCTGGTCGCCGACGGGCGGGACATGGGCACCGTGGTCTTCACCGGGGCCCCCCTCAAGATTTTCCTCACCGCGAGCGCGGAGGAGCGGGCCCACCGCCGTCAGCGTCAGTTGCAGGAAGCGGGGGGCGATGCTAGTCTATCGAGTCTTTTGAAGGAGATTCAGGCGCGCGATGCACGCGACATGCAGCGCAGCGTGGCACCGCTCAAGCCGGCCGATGACGCCATTACGCTTGACACCACGCGCCTGACGATACCGGAAGTGGTGGATCGGCTGACGGAACTGCTGACCGAGCGTGGTCTGGCATCCGCCACCTGAAACTCCCTTGCGGCGTCCCCGGGAAGATGTGATGACGTGGTCCGGCACTCTCATGTGCCGAAAGCCGGGCCAGGTCGAACCAGCGCCAACATCCCCGGGGGTTTGGTAAATAAGGCCCGCACTCGCTGGTGGTGCGGAGATGGCGGAAACGCCGTACTCAACGTTGATCACGTAGGAACATCATGAGCGAAAGCTTTGCTGAACTGTTTGAACAGTCTCTCCAGGACATCAACATGGAGCCGGGCGCCATCGTCGCGGCTACCATCGTCGACATCGACGGCGACTGGGTCACCGTCAATGCCGGCCTGAAATCTGAAGGCCAGATCCCCGCGGCTCAGTTCCGCGACGAGAACGGCGAGCTCTCCATCGCCGTCGGTGACGAGGTGCATGTCGCCCTGGAAGCCGTCGAAGACGGTTTCGGCGAGACCCGCCTGTCCCGCGAGAAGGCCAAGCGTGCCGAAGCGTGGAAGGTGCTGGAAGCCGCCTTCGAGAAGGAAGAGATCGTCAAGGGCGTGATCAACGGCAAGGTCAAGGGCGGCTTCACCGTCGACGTCGACTCCATCCGTGCCTTCCTGCCGGGTTCCCTGGTGGACGTCCGCCCCGTGCGCGACACCACCCACCTGGAGAACAAGGAACTCGACTTCAAGGTCATCAAGCTCGACCCGAAGCGCAACAACGTTGTCGTTTCTCGTCGCGCCGTGCTCGAAGCCGAGAACAGCGCCGAGCGTGAGGCCCTCCTGGCCACTCTGCAGGAAGGTCAGCAGATCATCGGTATCGTCAAGAACCTCACCGACTACGGCGCCTTCGTCGACCTCGGTGGCGTCGACGGCCTGCTGCACATCACCGACATGGCCTGGAAGCGCATCAAGCATCCGAGCGAGATCGTGGCCGTGGGCGACGAGATCACCGTCAAGGTGCTCAAGTTCGATCGCGAGCGTAACCGTGTCTCCCTGGGTCTGAAGCAGCTGGGCGAAGATCCGTGGGTCAACATCAAGGATCGTTACCCGGAAGGCACCAAGGTGCACGCCACCGTCACCAATCTCACCGACTACGGCTGCTTCGCCGAGCTGGAAGAGGGTGTCGAGGGCCTGGTCCACGTGTCCGAGATGGACTGGACCAACAAGAACATCCATCCGTCCAAGGTCGTGCAGGTCGGCGACGATGTGGACGTCATGGTGCTGGACATCGACGAGGAGCGTCGTCGTATCTCCCTGGGTATCAAGCAGTGCACCACCAACCCGTGGGAAGACTTCAACGCGCGCTACAACAAGGGCGACCGCGTCACCGGTACCATCAAGTCGATCACCGACTTCGGTATCTTCATCGGCCTGGAAGGCGGTATCGACGGCCTGGTGCACCTGTCCGACATCTCCTGGACCGACACCGGCGAGGAAGCCGTTCGCTCCTTCAAGAAGGGCGACGAGGCGGAAGCCGTCATCCTCTCCATCGATCCGGAGCGTGAGCGCATCTCGCTGGGCATCAAGCAGCTCGATACCGACCCGGTCTCCGAGTTCCTGGCCGTCAACGACAAGGGCTCCATCGTCACCGGCCGCGTGGTCGAGGTCGATGCCAAGGAAGCCCAGGTCGAGCTGGCCACCGATGTCGTCGCCGTACTCAAGGCGTCCGAGATCAGTGCCGACCGCGTCGAGGATGCTCGCAATGCGCTGAACGAAGGCGACAGCGTCGAGGCCCGTATCATCGGTGTCGATCGCAAGAACCGCCAGATCGCCCTGTCCATCAAGGCCAAGGATCAGGACGACACCCGTCAGAACCTCAAGAAGCTGCGTGAAGAGAGCACCGAGTCCGGTGCCACCACCATCGGTGACCTCATCAAGCAGCAGATGGGTCAGGACTGATTCCCGCGGGATACGTCCCGCCTATCGGTCGACAAGACGCCGCCCCTCGGGGCGGCGTCTTCTGTTTGTGGCCTCGATGCTGGGTGTTGTGAGGTATCGTCGGTGGGGGCTTCGCGTCGTCTAAATCGCCACAAAACATTCAGCGTTCCTTATTAAATAGGGCTATCTTCAAGTTGTCGGGCAAGGTGCCTGCATGTTGATTCGCAGTATTTGAGACTATTATTTGCTGAACTGGGAATGAATGTTCATACTCTTGCCAAAGAAGTTTAAACAGGCAATAATGCCCTGCATCCCCTAATGTCTAATAAGGAATTTTTAGATGTCATCGCTGCTCAGCAACTACATGCAGATGGAACAGCAACTGAAGCAAATCCAGTCCGAACTGGACAAGCTGCAGAATGATGATCGCCTCAAGGCCGAACTCGAGTTCAAGGAAAAGCTCGAAGCGCTGATGCGCGAGTTCGACAAGAGCGCCGCCGACGTCATCGCGCTGCTCAATCCCAAGCCGGCCGCCCAGGCCAGCGCGGCGTCTCCGGCCAGCGGCGGCACCCGTCGCAAGCGCAAGCTGAAGATCTACAAGAACCCCCATACCGGCGAAGTGGTGGAAACCCGCGGCGGTAACCAGAAGACGCTCAAGGCGTGGAAGGACGAGCACGGCTCCGACGCCGTCGAGTCCTGGCTGGTGCGCGTCGAGGAGTGATCCTCGTCACCATCGCCTTCACGACGCCGCCCCTCGGGGCGGCGTCGTCGTTTCGGGCCGCGGTGTCATCGAGTGCCTTATAGGCATTGCTGGAGACCGGGAAGGTGATTCGCTCTGTCTTAGGCGGTATAATTATTTTATCCCCGATTAACGGCGAGGGCCCGTAACACCGTCTTCCCGCCCGGCCGTCGCCTCGACGCTATTGGAAACACATGAAACAGCATAACTCCCGACAGCCCGTGGACGAGCGTGAAAAGTTGCGCAAGTTCCGCGAACTCGACGATGCCTTCGCCGAAGCATTGCGCGGTCTCGATGCTGCCGACAGCAAGCCGAAGGGTCCCAGCGGCGCAACCGAGCTTTCAGAAGGCCAGACGCAGGGTGTGGCAGTCGAGCCGCAGGATGAGACGGCGCGCCAGCGCCTCTTCGAAGAGCGCCTGACGGCGCTGATGAGCGAGTACACTCAGTCGGCCGACGAGGTGAGTCGACTGCTGCAGACGTTGAAGTCCCTCGGACACCTCGCCTGAGGCGAGGCGGATACCTCACCGGTAGCGATAGACCCTCAGGCTCGGCAGGAACGCCTCGTCTTCCAGCCGCTCGTCGCGGCGACGCGCCCGGGTCCGCGAAGCGGGCGGGGTCGGCGGGGGGCAGTTGTGGTCGGGCAGGCGACCCTCGGGGCTCGGCACGAACAGCGGCAGGGCGACGTTCATGGCCCGCCGGGAGCGGCCATCCTCGAGCGGTTCGCGGTAGAAGAGATTGGCGCGCATCAGCGGGGCCTGCGTCTGCACCTGGGCCAGCGGTTCGCCGTCGGGGATGCCGGCGAGCTGGCGCAGCTGGATGCGAATATGGGGCGCGTCGCTGTCCAGTGCCAGCAGCTTCCGCTCCGCCTCGCGCACCGTCAGCCGCTTGATCGAGCGTCCGCTCGAGTACCAGGCGAGCCGAACGCGAGCCAGCGGCGCCTCGGCGAGGGGAATCGACCGCCAGCACTGCTTGAGGTGCAGCCGCGCCAGGCCCGTGCCGCGCAGGTGGTCGTGCAGGGCAGGGTGCCTGAACGGCAGCACCGCCTTGATCTCCGGAATCAGCGAGGGCACCTCGCGGCGGATCTCGGCGAGCAGCGCGGCGAACGCCTGCTTGGTGGCATTGACCTCGTGGGCTGCCTCCATCACCCGCTCGTCGGCGGCCACCAGGCCGACATGGGCGCGGGTCGCCCGGCCGTCCTGGCCATCCTGATACCAGACATCCAGCAGGCTCCGGCGCAGCCAGGCGGCGTCGGCCGTCTCGTGGTCGAAGGACCAGGCCACCCCGCGGGAGGCCTCCCAGTGCACCACCAGGGCGTCGATCTGCTCAAGAAGGCGATCGAATACGGCCTCCAGCTCGGCCAGCAGCCGGTATTCGGGGCGTTGGCCGCCATGTGTCACGAGGCGTCACCGTCCCGGTCGGCGCGTGCCAGCAGGGCGTCGAGATCGGTCTCGTCCATGGCCGGCTCGCCAGCGATGCGGTGAGACTCGTCGGCCCAGGCGCCGAGGTCGAGCAGGCGGCAGCGCTTGCTGCAGAAGGGTCGGTAGGCGTTGTCCTCGCGCCACACTACCTTCTTGCGGCACTGTGGGCAGGCGACTTCCAGGGGGCGTGCGGTGTCGTGCGGGCTCATGCGATATCGTCCTGGACGGAATGTCGGGAAAGGATGGGGATTCAGGGCGCGGGAGGCAAGTCGGTGGCGTCCCGGTAGCGTCGGTCGAGCTCGGCCACCTGACGCGCCAGGGCGTCCTCGCCTGCGGCATTGTCGATCACGTCGTCGGCGCGCGCCAGGCGTGCCGGGCGCGGCATCTGGGCGGCCACGATGGCGCGTGCCTGGGCCTCGTCCACGTCGTCCCGCGCCGCGGTGCGCGCGATCTGCACCGACTCGGGGACATCGATGACCAGGCAGCGGTCGACCAGCGCCGCCTGGCCCGACTCGAAGAGTAGCGGCGAGACCAGCAGCACATAGGGCGCCGACTGGGCCTCGAGCCTCGCCAGGTGGGCGGTGAGTCGCTCGCGAACGCGCGGGTGGGTGATCGCCTCCAGGCGGCGACGCTGGGCCTCGTCGGCGAAGACGATCTCGCGCAGCGCGCGACGATCGAGGCGACCGTCCGGGGTGATCACCGCGGCGCCGAAATGGTCGGCGATCTCGGCCAGGGCCGGCTCGCCGGGCTCGACGATCTCGCGGGCCACGTCGTCGGCATCCACCCAGGGAATGCCCAGCGCCGCGAAGGCGCGCGCCACCGTGGACTTTCCCGAGGCGATGCCGCCCGTCACGCCAATGATCATCGTCGTCTCCTGTGCGGTGTCATGGATCTCGAGGGGTCAATAGAGCAGCCCGGTATAAAGTGCCATCAGCGGCTCGCCCGCCAGCAGGGCGAGCCAGCCGGCCATCACCAGCCAGGGCCCGAAGGGTAGCGGGGCGCCGCGCAGACGCGGTACCGCGAGCTGGATGAGGATGCCCACCAGCGCCCCGGCCCCGGCGGAGAGGATCAGCACCAGCGGCAGGGTCTGCCAGCCCAGCCAGGCGCCGAGGGCCGCCAGCAGCTTGAAGTCGCCATAGCCCATGCCCTCCTTGCCGGTGACCAGCTTGAACAGCCAGTAGAAACTCCACAGCACCAGATAGCCGGCCATGGCGCCGATCACCGCCGAGGGCAGCAGCAGCGGCTGGAACAGCAGCTGATAGAGCAGGCCCGCCCACAGCAGCGGCAGGGTAAGCACGTCGGGCAGCAGCTGGGTGCGCAGGTCGATGACCGCCATGGCCAGCAGCACCAGGCAGGCGCCGAGGATGAACAGGGCCTGCAGCGTGGGGCCGAAGAGTGCCAGCACCGTCAGCGCCAGCACGCCGCCGGCCAGCTCGACCAGCGGGTACTGGGGGCTGATGCGCGCCTCGCAGCTGGCGCAGCGCCCGCGGCGCTTGAACCAGCCCAGCAGCGGGATGTTGTCGTGCCAGGCGATGGGGGCCTCGCAGCGAGGGCAGAGCGAACGGGGCGTCAACAGGTTGAAGCGTGGCGTCGCTTCCGGTTCGAGCTCCAGCGCGTCTCGGGCCTCGGCGCGCCAGCCCAGCATTAGCATCACCGGCAGTCGCGTGATCACCACGTTGAGGAAACTGCCCAGGCACAGGCCCAGGACGGCCGCGAGTGGCCAGAGCAGCGAGGGGGGGAGGTCGGCGAGCAAGGGTGACTCCTGTCCGGTCGGTTCCAAAGCGCCATTGTATCGGGGGACGATCGCGATTGCCCGGCTTCTGCGCGTTGCCTCACGGGCTGTCCTGGCGTCCGGCTTTGGTCTAGAATCTGCTCCCTTTCTACTTCCAGGGGCACGATCATGACCCAGATGCTCGGACCGGTGATGCTGGATCTGGAGGGCCAGAGCCTGACCCCCGAAGAGGGCGAGCTGCTGGCGCGTCCCGAGGTCGGCGGGGTGATCCTGTTCGCCCGTAACATCGCCTCGGCGGCCCAGGTCCGCGCCCTGAGCGACGAGATCCGCCGCATCCGCCCCGACCTGCTGCTGGCGGTCGACCAGGAGGGCGGTCGTGTCCAGCGCCTGCGCGAGGGCGTGACGCGGCTGCCGGCCATGGGGCGCCTGGGCCGTGGCTTCGCCGAGCAGCCCGAGGTCACCCTGCGGCTCTGTCAGGATGCCGGCTGGCTGCTGGGCATGGAGATGGCCGCCTGCGGCCTGGATCTCTCCTTCGCACCGGTGCTCGACGTCGACGGCGGCACCTCCAGCGTGATCGGGGATCGCAGTTTCTCCGCCGACCCCGAGGCCGTGGCACGCATGGGGCGCGCCTTCCTCGACGGCCTGCATGAGGCGGGCATGGTCGGCGTCGGCAAGCACTTCCCCGGCCACGGTGGCGTCGCGGCCGACTCCCATCACGAGCTGCCGGTGGATGCGCGGCCGCTGGAGGCGCTGCATGACCATGACCTGGTGCCTTTCGCCCGGCTGGCCCCGCGCCTCGACGCGGTGATGCCGGCGCATGTCGTCTACTCCGCCTTCGATCATCGCCCGGCCGGCTTCTCGCCGGCGTGGCTGGGGATGCTGCGCGAGAGCCTGGGGTTCAAGGGCGCGATCTTCTCCGACGACCTGAGCATGGCCGGCGCGGCCTCCGCCGGGACGCCGGGAGAGCGGGCCCGGGCGGCGCTGGCGGCGGGCTGTGACATGCTGCTGGTCTGCAACGATCGCGCCGCGGCCCTCGAGGTCGTCGAGGCCTGTCACGGCCACCAGGCACGGCGCCTCTCCCGACTGCGCTATGCCCGCGCTCGCCCCGACCTGCAGGCGCTGGGCGCGCTGTCGCGCTGGCGCCGCGTCCACGCCCACCTGGAAGCCCTGGCGGCCAGCTGACGCCTGTCCGCCGCTCTACACCGATTTCACTTGCCGATGACGAGTCGCTAACCGATGCCCACACTCGATACCTTCCACCCGTCGCTGGACGACATGCGCGAGCTCATGGACAACGCCGACTGCCTGATCTCGCAGTCCGAGGTCGAGCTCGCCCTGGACCGCATGGCCGACGAGATCACCCGCGACCTGGGTGACAAGCTGCCGGTCTTCTACTGCGTGATGAACGGCGGGCTGATCACCACCGGCCACCTGCTGACCCGCCTGGGCTTTCCGGTCGAGGTCGACTATCTCCATGCCACGCGCTATCGCGGCGGCATCCGCGGCGGCGAGCTGTTCTGGCGCGTCTCCCCGGAGGTGCCCATGGCCGGGCGCCACGTGGTGATCGTCGACGACATCCTCGACGAGGGGGCGACCCTCGCCGCCATCCTCGACTACTGCCGCGAGGCCGGGGCGGCGAGCATCTCCACCGCGGTGCTGGTCGACAAGCAGCACGAGCGCAAGGCGGTGCCGGGGCTCAAGGCGGACTACTGCAGCCTGGAGGTCGCCGACCGCTACGTGTTCGGCTTCGGCATGGACTACAAGGGTTACTGGCGCAACGCGCCGGGGATCTACGCGCCCAAGGGGCTCTGATCCGGCCGCTGCGGATGCGCTGAACCACACGTCGCGCGTCACATGAAAAACCCCGCGGACCATCGGGCCGCGGGGTTTTTTCGTGCCGCTCAGCGGTTCATGGCATCGAGACTCAGGCCAGGCCCAGCTCGTGGGTGGCTTCCTCGCGCATCTTGAACTTCTGGATCTTGCCGGTGACGGTCATCGGGAAGGCGTCGACGAACTTCACGTAGCGCGGCACCTTGTAGTGGGCGATCTGGCCCTTGCAGAAGGCCTTGAGGCCCTCCTCGTCCAGGCTCTCGCCCTCGCTGAGCTTGACCCAGGCCATCACCTCTTCGCCGTACTTCTCGTCGGGCACGCCGATCACCTGCACGTCGGAGATGGCCGGATGGGTATAGAGGAAGTCCTCGATCTCGCGCGGGTAGATGTTCTCGCCGCCGCGGATGATCATGTCCTTGATGCGCCCGACGATCGCCACATAGCCCTCGTCGTCCATGGTGGCGAGGTCGCCGGTGTGCATCCAGCCCGCCGCATCGATGGCCTTGGCGGTGGCCTCCTCGTTCTCCCAGTAGCCGAGCATCACGCTGTAGCCGCGCGTGCAGAGCTCGCCGGTGCCGCCGCGGGGCACCACGGCGCCGGTGTCCGGGCTGACCAGCTTGACCTCGAGGTGCGGGTGGATGGTGCCGACCGTGGTGACGCGCTTCTCCAGCGGGGCATCGGTCTGGGTCTGGAAGCTGACCGGGCTGGTCTCGGTCATGCCGTAGCAGATGGTCACGTCCTGCATGTGCATCTTGTCGATGACCTTGCGCATCACCTCGATGGGGCAGATGGAGCCGGCCATGATGCCGGTGCGCAGGGAGGAGAGGTCGAAGCTCTCGAACTCCGGGTGCTCCAGCTCGGCGATGAACATCGTCGGCACCCCGTAGAGGGTGGTGGCGCGCTCCTCGGCCACCGCACGCAGCGTCTCGCCCGCCTCGAAGCCGTCGCCGGGATAGATCATGGTGGCGCCGTGGGTCACGCAGCCGAGGTTGCCCATCACCATGCCAAAGCAGTGATAGAGCGGCACCGGGATCACCATGCGATCGGTCTCGTCGAGGTTCATGGTGCGCGCCACGAAGAAGCCGTTGTTCAGGATGTTGTGGTGGGAGAGGGTGGCGCCCTTGGGCGCACCGGTGGTGCCCGAGGTGTACTGGATGTTGATCGGGTCGTCGAACTGCAGGCCGGCCTGGACCTCGGCGAGCCGCTCCGCGGAGACCTCGTCGGCGTGGGCCAGCATCGACTGCCAGCTGAACATGCCGGTCAGGGCGCGGTCGGCGTCCAGGCACACCACCCGCTCGAGCGCGGGGAGCCTGGCGCTCTTGAAGGTGTCGGGACTGCCGTCGCGCAGCTCCGGTGCCAGCTCGGCCAGCGTCGCCACGTAGTCGGAGCTCTTGAAGGCGCCCTGCAGGATCAGCGTCGTGGCGCCGGACTGCTTGAGCGCATATTCGAGCTCATGGGTGCGGTAGCTGGGATTGATATTGACCAGGATGGCGCCGATCTTCGCGGTGGCGAACTGGGTGATCGCCCATTCGGCGCAGTTGGGCGACCAGATGCCGACGCGCTCGCCCTGCTTGACCCCCAGGGCGAGCAGGGCGCGAGCCGCTTGGTCGACCGCCTGCTGAAGCTCCTTCCAGCTGTAGCGCAGCCCCTGGTGACGGCTGATCAGGGCGTCGCGCTCGGCGAAGCGCGCCACGGTGTCGTCGAAGCAGTCACCGATGGTCTGGCCCTTGAGGGGAGTGTCGCTGATACCGCTGACGTAGCTGATCGAAGGGTGTTGGCGTGTCATGGAGTTTCTCGTCTTGTTGTTGGCCTGTGGCGGTGTACGTGAAACGCAGGATGACGTCGTTGTCGGTGGTCGATCGAGGCGGGCGCTCAGGCCTCGTGGCCGAGGCCGCGCAGGACCTCCCGGGCGCGGTGATCCACGTCGTCGAGCTCCATGCGCATCAGGCGGATGTCCTCAAGCTGGCGCTCGAGGTTGGCGCGCTTGTCGGCCAGTATCTCCAGCAGCCGGCGCAGCTGGCGCGCATTACCGTCGGGCATGGCGTCATACATCATCACCACTTCGCGGATCTCGCCCAGCGAGAAGCCCAGGCGCTTGCCGCGCAGGGTCAGCTTCAGGCGCACCCGATCCTTCTCGTGATAGATGCGCTTCTGCCCCTCGCGGCGCGGGGCCAGCAGGCCCTCCTGCTCATAGAAGCGGATGGTGCGTGGCGTGACCTCGAACATTCTCGCCAGCTCACCGATGGTGTACTGGCGGTGCTGGCGCGGCAGGGCGTCCTGGCCGCTCGCGGTGTCCGGGGAGGTTGGCTGTGTCATGACGTTGATCCTGTGACCGGGTGGTGAACCGGCGGTTTCCCACCTCGTCTGGCAACACTAGACGAGGTTGACGTTAACGTAAAGTGCTTGTTCGACCATGGGGTGATATGGGATAAACCTAGCAAGTGCTAGGTTGGGGCTCCGCCGGCCGGAGTGGTCAATGGCGCCTGCCGGGCGTCGCGACGGCCGGCCCTCGGGCGTTACGGCGCGGCCCCCACCTCGATATGTCACACACACCCATAGCCGAACAAGAGGGATACCCCCATGGACTTCTCCCTGACCGATGATCAGAAGGCGCTGGCCGCGGCCGCCGCCGACTTCGCCCGCGCCGAGCTTGCCGACCATGCGGCCGACTGGGACGCGACCTCCCACTTCCCGGTGGATGTCATCCGCCGGGCGGGTGAGGCGGGCTTTCTCGGCATCTATACCCCCGAGGAGCACGGCGGCCTGGGCCTCTCGCGGCTCGAGGCCTCGCTGATCTTCGAACAGCTCTCCCAGGGCTGCATCGCCACCACCGCCTTCCTGACCATCCACAACATGGTCACCTGGATGATCGCCAGCTGGGGCGATGATGCCTTGCGCGAGGCCTGGGTGCCCGCCATGGTAGCCGGTGAGGCGCTGGGCTCCTACTGCCTGACCGAACCCGGTGCCGGCTCCGACGCGGCGAGCCTGCGCACCAAGGCGGTTCGCGACGGCGACGAGTACGTCATCTCGGGCAGCAAGATGTTCATCTCCGGGGCGGGTGCCACCGAGGTGCTGGTGGTGATGGCCCGTACCGGCGAGTCCGACAGCGGCGCTGGCGGCGTCTCGGCGATCGTGGTGCCGGCGGATGCCGCGGGCATCGAGTACGGCAAGAACGAGGAGAAGATGGGCTGGAAGAGCCAGCCGACCCGCCTGGTGAGCTTCGATGGCGTGCGGGTGCCGGTCACCAACCGCCTCGGCGCCGAAGGCGAGGGCTTCAAGTTCGCCATGAAGGGGCTCGACGGCGGGCGGCTGAACATCGCCAGCTGCTCGCTGGGCGCCGCTCAGCAGGCCCTGACCCTGTCGCGGGACTATATGGCCGAGCGCAAGCAGTTCGGTCGCGACCTCGCGAGCTTCCAGGCCCTGCAGTTCAAGCTCGCCGACATGGCCAGCGAGCTCACCGCGGCCAGGCTGATGGTCCGCCACGCCGCCTGGCGTCTCGACCAGAATGACCCCGAGGCCACCGCCCACTGCGCCATGGCCAAGCGCTTCGCCACCGACATGGGCTTCAACGTCTGCAACGAGGCCCTGCAACTGCATGGCGGCTATGGTTACATTCGTGAATACCCCCTGGAGCGGCTGGTGCGCGACACCCGAGTGCACCAGATCCTAGAGGGGACCAACGAGATCATGCGCCTGATCGTCGCCCGCCGCCTGCTGGCCGACGGTGTCATCGAGTCGCTCCAGTAACCGTTACCCCCCTTTATCAGATCCAGGAGATCCCCGGATGTCGGACCTCGCAGTGCTCTTCGACGAGTTGCCCACCCGCGATGGCGGCCGTATCGGCGTGGCCACCCTGAATGCCCCGAAGTCCCTCAACGCCCTGTCGTTGGAGATGATCCGCCAGCTCGAGGCCAAGCTCGACGCCTGGGCGGTCGACCGCAGCGTGGTAGCCGTGTGGCTCGAGGGCAGCGGCGACAAGGCCTTCTGCGCCGGCGGCGACGTGGTGGCCCTCTACCGCTCGCTGACCGAGGAGGGTGAGAACCGCGGTGCCGGGCGTGACGGCCTCTTCGCCGAGACCTACTTCACCGCGGAGTATCGCCTCGACCACCGCATCCACACCTATCCCAAGCCGCTGATGGTGTGGGGTGACGGCATCGTCATGGGCGGGGGGCTGGGCCTGATGGCCGGCGGCTTCCAGCGCCTGGTGACCGAAACCACCCGCATCGCCATGCCCGAGATCACCATCGGTCTCTATCCCGATATCGGCGCGAGCTGGTTCCTGGGGCGCATGCCGTCAGGCATTGGCGCCTACCTGGGCCTGACCGGCGCCCAGCTCAATGCCAGGGACGCCCTCGACCTGGGCATGGCCGATCGCTTCATTCCCCGCGAACGGCGCGAGGCGCTGCTCGGCGCGCTGCAGGAAGCCGACTACGGGGATCGTGCCCCGCGGGCCCTGCGTGCCGGCGTGCAGTCGGTGCTCGATGATCATGAGGATCGCGGGGCGGCCCCGCCGGCGCAGGTGTGGCCACACCTCGACCATCTCCAGTCGCTGGTTGGGCGCGTCGATGCCGCGAGCGCCGTCAAGCGCATCCTGCGTGACACCACCGAGGACGCCTGGCTCGCCGCCAACCGGGCGCGGCTCGAGGCCGGCTGCCCGGTGAGTGCCCAGCTGGTGTGGCGGATGCTCGAGCGCCACGCCCACTCGAGCCTCGCCGACGCCTTCCGCGAGGAGCTCAGCCTCTCCGTGCAGTGCTGCCGGGAGGGGGATTTCGTCGAGGGGGTGCGCGCCCTGCTGATCGACAAGGACAAGTCGCCACGCTGGTCCCACGCGGCGGTGGCCGAGGTGCCCGAGGGCGATATCCAGGCGCTGATGAGCTCACGCTGGTCCGCCGAGACACACCCGCTGCGCGACCTGGGCCTCGGTCATCGCGTGGGCTGAGAGCGTCGCGCGGGCCGTCATGCCCGCTTGCCCTGAACAACTCACAACGACACAGGAACCACGCCAATGAACATCGCCTTTATCGGCCTCGGTAACATGGGCTCTCCCATGGCCATCAACCTGCTCAAGGCCGGGCACGATGTGACCGTCTTCGACCTGGTGGAGGAGGCCATCCAGGCCCTCGAAGCCGAGGGCGCGAGCCGCGCGGACAGCGCCCCGGCCGCCGCCTCGGGCGCCGAGGTGGTCATCTCCATGCTGCCGGCCGGCGCCCACGTGCAGAGCCTCTATCTCGGGCGCGACGGCGCGCCGGGCCTGCTCGACGCCCTGGACGGCAGGCCGCTGCTGATCGATTCCTCGACCATCGCACCGGACGATGCCCGCCTGGTCGGTGCCGCCGCCGCCGAGCGCGGCTTCACCTACCTGGACGCCCCGGTCTCCGGCGGGGTGGGGGGCGCCAAGGCCGGCACCCTGACCTTCATCGTCGGCGGCGATGCGGCCGGCTTCGAGCAGGGCAAGCCCCTGCTCGAGGCGATGGGCAAGAACATCTTCCATGCCGGCGAGATCGGCGCCGGCCAGGTGGCCAAGATCTGCAACAACATGCTGCTGGGTATCCTGATGTCGGGCACCGCCGAGGCGCTGGCCCTGGGCGTGAAGAACGGCATGGATCCGGCGGTGCTCTCCGAGATCATGAAGCAGAGCAGCGGTGGCAACTGGGCGCTCAACGTCTACAACCCCTGGCCCGGGGTGATGGAGGGCTCGGCGGCCTCCCGGGACTACCAGGGCGGCTTCCTGACCGACCTGATGGCCAAGGACCTGGGGCTCGCCTGGGAGCTGGCGCTGGGCTCGAAGTCCAGCGTGCCGATGGGTTCCCAGGCGCGCAATCTCTTCGCCCTGCACAGCGCCCAGGGCAGTGGCCAGCGCGACTTCTCCAGCATCCAGACCCTCTATCGCCAGGGTGAGGAGCAGGGCAAGAAGTAGCACTCGCGGGTCACACCGCGAGGCGCGTTCCGCGCCCCATGCCTACACGGTCATGGCGAAAACGGGCACACTTTCGTGCCCGTTTCTCGTCGAGAGTCCCCATGAGCGCACCGCCTTCCAGCCCCTCCCCGTCCTCCGCTCCCCAGTCGTCGCGCCCCGCGCGTCGCGACCTGCTCGAGGGGCCCATCGCCGCCACCCTGCTGCGCAAGAGCCTGCCGGTGGTGGTCGGCATGCTCGCCATGATGAGCTTCAACCTGGTGGATGCCTGGTTCATCTCCCGGCTCGGCACCGAGGAACTGGCGGCGGTCTCCTTCACCTTCCCGGTGGTCTTCACGGTCATCAGCCTGGCCATTGGCCTGGGCATCGGCACCTCGGCGGTGGTCGCCCGTCGGCTGGGGCAGGGCGAGCCCGAGACGGTGCGCCGACGCGCCACCGATGCGGCCCTGCTGGCCGTAGTGGTGGGGGTGATCATGACGCTGCTGGGACTCGCGACCCTGGAGCCGCTGTTTCGCCTGATGGGCGCCGACGACGTGCTGATGCCGCATATCCGCGACTACATGGGCATCTGGTACCTGGGCGCGGCCGCGATGATCGTCCCGCGGGTGCTCAACAGCATCCTGCGCGCCCATGGCAACACCGCCACCCAGGGGCTGATGATGGCGCTGGCCGCCGGCATCAACGTGCTGCTCGACTGGTGGCTGATCTTCGGGGCCGGGCCCTTCCCGGCCCTCGGCGTCAGCGGGGCGGCACTCGCCACCGTGATCAGCTGGGGCCTGATGGCGATGGTGGTGGCCTGTCATCGCGAACTGCGCGCGCTCTTCGACCTGGCCGGTGTCGATCTCGAGGGACTGGTCGCCTCCTGGCGGGAGCTCGGTCGCATCGCCGGGCCGGCGGCGCTCACCAGCGTCTTCACGCCCATCGCCCTGGGGATGGTGACCCGCATCATCGCCGGTCATGGCCATCCCGCCGTGGCGGGCTACGGCGTCGGCAGCCGGATCGAGGCGATTTCCCAGATCGTCGTGCTGGCGCTCTCGATGACCCTGTCACCGCTGGTCAGCCAGAACGCCGGGGCCGGCCAGCACGACCGGGTACGCCGGGCGATCTTCGGCTGCTTCGTCTTCGTGCTGGCCTGGCAGCTGCTGGTCTGGGGGGCGCTGCAGGGGCTGGCGCCCTGGCTGGTGGCGGGCTATGCCGAGAGCGACGCGGTGGCCGGGGTGCTGCGCAGCTTCCTGTGGTGGGTGCCCCTGGGGCTGGGCGCCCAGGGGGTGGTGATCCTCGCGGTCTCGTCGCTCAATGCCCTGCATCGCCCGGCGCTGGCCATGCGCCTGTCGGTGGTTCGGCTGTTCGTGCTCACCGTGCCGCTGGCCTGGCTGGGCGGTCGCCTGGCCGGCAGCAGCGGGGTGTTTGCCGGCCTGCTGGCGGCCAACCTGCTGGTCGGGCTGCTGGCCTGGTGGCAGATCCGCCGCCAGCTCGGGCCTCGGGCCGCCTGACAGCGGTGCCTGCCGGGCCCCATCGCGGTCACGACGGCAGGCGGTCAGGGAGCATCAGGCTTGGCAGTGAGGCGCTATTGGTCTACATTTGTTCAAAATGTAGAAATTAAGACACGCCACTCGAGGATGCCCCATGAGCCAGATCACCCCCGTCACCTGGGACGACCCCTTCCGCCTGATCGACCAGCTCAGCGAAGAGGAGCGCATGGTCCGCCAGACGGCCCACGACTACTGCCAGGAGAAGCTGCTGCCGCGGGTGCTGGAAGCCAACCGTCATGAGCGCTTCGACCGCGAGATCATGAACGAGATGGGGGAGCTGGGCCTGCTCGGCGCCACCATCGACGGCTACGGCGGTGCGGGGCTCAACTACGTCAGCTACGGCCTGATCGCCCGCGAGGTGGAGCGGGTCGACTCCGGCTACCGCAGCGCGATGAGCGTGCAGTCTAGCCTGGTGATGTACCCGATCCATGCCTTCGGCAGCGAGGCCCAGCGCGAGAAGTACCTGCCGAAGCTGGCCAGCGGCGAGTGGGTGGGGGCGTTCGGCCTCACCGAGCCGGACCACGGCTCCGACCCCGGCGGCATGAGCACCCGCGCCACGCGCATCGACGGCGGCTGGCGGCTGAACGGCACCAAGACCTGGATCACCAACTCGCCGATCGCCGACGTCTTCGTGGTCTGGGCCAGGGACGAGGAGGGCGTGGTCAACGGCTTCATCCTCGAGAAGGGCATGCAGGGGCTCTCCGCGCCCAAGATCGAGGGCAAGTTCAGCCTGCGCGCCTCCATCACCGGCCAGATCGCCATGCAGGACGTGGAGGTCACCGACGAGGCCCGCCTGCCCGGGGTGAAGGGGCTCAAGGGGCCGTTCTCGTGCCTCAACCGGGCGCGCTACGGGATCGCCTGGGGCACCATGGGCGCCGCCGAGGCCTGCTGGCACGCCGCCCGCGACTATACCCTGGAGCGCAAGCAGTTCGGCCGCCCGCTGGCCGCCAACCAGCTGATCCAGAAGAAGCTCGCCGACATGCAGACCGAGATCGCCCTGGGGCTGCAGGCCGCGCTGCGGGTGGGGCGGATGATCGATGAGGAGCAATTGGTGCCTGAGGCGATCTCGCTGATCAAGCGCAACAACTGCGGCAAGGCGCTGGATATCGCCCGCGTGGCTCGCGACATGCACGGCGGCAACGGCATCAGCGACGAGTACCACGTCATCCGTCACGTCATGAACCTCGAGGCGGTGAACACCTACGAGGGCACCCACGACGTCCACGCCCTGATCCTCGGGCGCGCCCAGACCGGTATCCAGGCCTTCACCGGCTGATCATGCCGCTCGCGACCTCTCTCTTGCCAAGGAGTCCGTGATGAGTCGACCCCTCGACGGAGTCGTGGTGCTGGATCTTTCGCGGGTGCTGGCCGGCCCCTGGGCCGGCCAGCAGCTGGCCGATCTGGGGGCCCGGGTGATCAAGATCGAGCATCCCACGCGCGGCGACGATACCCGCGGCTGGGGCCCTCCCTGGCTCGATGGCGATCACGGGGCCGAGCGCCAGGCGGCCTACTACCTGTGTGCCAACCGCGGCAAGCAGTCGCTGGCGGTCGACATCGCCAGCGAGGGCGGCCAGGCCCTGGTCAGGGAACTGGCCAAGGGGGCCGACATCCTGCTCGAAAACTTCAAGGTCGGGGGGCTTGCGAAGTACGGCCTGGATTACCCGAGCCTGAAGGCGCTCAACCCGCGGCTGATCGGCTGCTCGATCACCGGCTTCGGTCAGGACGGGCCCTACGCGCACCGCGCCGGCTACGACTTCATGATCCAGGCCATGGGCGGCCTGATGAGCCTCACCGGCGAGCCCGACGGCATGCCCATGAAGACCGGCGTGGCGATCACCGACGTGATGACCGGGCTCTATGCCACGGTCGGGGTGCTGGCGGCCCTTCACGAGCGCGAACGCACCGGACGGGGGCGCCACATCGACGTCGCGCTCCTCGATGTCCAGGTCGCGACGCTGGCCAACCAGGCCCTCAATGCCCTGACCAGCGGGTCATCTCCAGAGCGTCATGGCAACGCCCATCCCAACATCGTGCCCTATCAGGCCTTTGCCTGCGCCGACGGCCACCTGGTGCTCACCGTAGGCAACGATGCCCAGTTCGCGCGCCTGGCCACTCTGCTCGGGCACCCCGAGTGGGCGGAGGATCCCGCCTATGCCACCAATGCCGCTCGGGTCGGTAATCGGGAGGTGCTGGTGGCGATGATCCAGTCGCGGCTGCTCGGCCGCGAGCGCGATGCCTGGCTCGACGAGCTGGAGGTTCGCGGCATTCCGGCGGGACCCATCAATACTCTGACCGAGGTGTTCGATGACCCCCAGGTGCGCCATCGCGGCCTGCAGCGGACCCTCGACCAGGGCGATCACGCGGTGCCCCAGGTGGCGAGTCCGCTGCGCTTCGACGGCGAGGCACTGACCAGCGAGGTCGCGCCGCCCCGGCTCGGCCAGGACAGCGATGCCATCCTCGCCGAGATGGGACTCTCGGGGGAGGACATCGCCCGGCTGCGGCGGGAAGGGGTGATCCGCTAGCGCGGCGAGAAGCGCCGCGTGAGGCCGGTCTCGGCGATCATCCGCGTGGAGATCTCCTCCACCGAGAAGCGCGTGGTGTCGATGTAGGGCACGTGCAGCTGGCGATAGAGCCCCTCGGCCTGCTCGACCTCCTGGACGCACTGATCCATCGAGCTGTAGCGGCTGTTGGGTCGCCGCTCGTGGCGGATCGCCGCCAGCCGCCTGGGATCGATGGTCAGGCCGAACAGCTTGTGGCGATGCGGCGCCAGCACCTTGGGCAGCTTGAGGCTGCCGTTCTCGTCCTGGTCGTCCTCGGTGAGCGGGTAGTTGGCGGCGCGGATGCCGAACTGCAGCGCCAGGTAGAGCGAGGTCGGCGTCTTGCCGCAGCGCGAGACCCCCACCAGGATGATGTCGGCCTGGTCGTACTGGTGGGTGCGCGCCCCGTCGTCGTTGTCCAGCGCGAAGTGCACCGAGTGGATCCGGTCCATGTAGACGTCGTCGCGGCCGATGGAATGGGTGCGGCCGACGCTGTAGGAGGAGTGGGCCTCCAGCTCCTCCTCGAGGGGCTTGAGGAAGGTCGAGAAGATATCGACCTTGAACCCCGGTGCCTCGCGAATCACCGCGCGGATCCCCTCGTCGACCACGGTGTCGATGATGATCGGCTGCGCGCCGTCGCGCACCGCCGTGGCCTCGATGATCGCCACCAGGGTGCGGGCCTTGTCGAGGGAGTCGATGTAGGGCTTGGTGAGCATGCGGATCTCGACGCTCTCGAACTGGGCCAGCAGGCTGCGGCCGAGACTCTCGGCGGTGATGCCGGTCCCGTCGGAGATGAAGAAGGCAGTGCGCGTCATGGCGGGTCGTTGTCGTCCGGTCGAGTGGAGCCCCATTGTCGGTGCTGGTCGCGGCCGCGACAAGGGTCAGGCGCCGGCGTGGCGGGCCTGTCACTACAGGAAACGGGCCCAGGCCGTAGCTGTTGTAAAAATCCTCCAGTGACTTCGATGTTAGACCAATGGCGAATATGGAAGGTCGCTGGTAGAGTCGCCAGCATCCCATCATGCCCTGGTCTCTCGAGGGAGATCCGTGAGTGAGCCACGCGAGCGAGGCCCACCGGCGTGATGCACTCGTCGACGATTTTTCTGGGAGGTCTCATGGACGATTACATTCAGTGGTTCGATCAGTTGGGCATGGCGGACGTCGAACGGGTCGGTGGCAAGAATGCCTCCCTCGGTGAGATGATCTCCAACCTGGCCGGGGCCGGCGTCACGGTGCCCGGCGGCTTCGCCACCACGGCGCACGCCTACCGGGAATTCCTCTCCCACGAGGGGCTGAACGATCGCATCAACCAGGCCCTCGCGACCCTGGACGTCGACGACGTCAACGAGCTCGCCCGCGTCGGCGCCCAGATTCGCCAGTGGGTCATCGATACCCCGCTGCCGCCGACCTTCGAGCAGTACCTGCGCGAGAGCTACGAGAAGCTCCTCGCCATGCACCCCAACCTCAAGGTGGCGGTGCGCAGCTCGGCCACGGCCGAGGACCTGCCGGACGCCTCCTTCGCCGGCCAGCAGGAGACCTTCCTCAACATCGAGGGCTTCGACAACATCAAGCGCGCCGTGCACGAGGTGTTCGCTTCGCTCTTCAACGACCGGGCGATCTCCTACCGCGTGCACCGCGGCTACGCCCACGAGAACGTGGCGCTGTCGGCGGGCATCCAGAAGATGGTGCGTTCCGAGACCGGTGCCTCGGGCGTGATGTTCACCCTGGACACCGAATCCGGCTACCGCGACGCGGTCTTCGTCACCGCCTCCTGGGGCCTGGGTGAGACGGTGGTGCAGGGCGCCGTGAACCCCGACGAGTTCTACGTGCACAAGTCGACCCTGGCGGCGGGGCGGCCGGCGGTGCTGCGTCGCAACCTCGGCTCCAAGCTGATCAAGATGATCTACACCGACGACACCAGCGCCGGCAAGTCGGTCGAGACCGTCGACGTGCCGCTGGCCGACCGCGGGCGCTTCTGCATCAACGACGAGCAGATCATGGACCTGGCGCGCCAGGCGGTGACCATCGAGCAGCACTACCAGCGTCCCATGGACATCGAGTGGGCGCTGGATGGCGACGACGGCAAGCTCTACATCGTCCAGGCGCGTCCCGAGACCGTGGTCTCCCAGCAGGAGGGCGGCAAGCTCGAGCGCTTCCAGCTCAAGGAGAAGGGCCGCACCCTGGTCGCCGGCCGGGCCATCGGCCAGCGCATCGGCAGCGGCGCGGTGAAGGTGGTCTTCTCCCCGGATGACATGGAGAAGGTCCACCCCGGCGACGTGCTGGTCACCGACATGACCGACCCGGACTGGGAGCCGATCATGAAGCGGGCCTCGGCCATCGTCACCAACCGCGGCGGGCGCACCTGCCACGCGGCGATCATCGCCCGCGAGCTGGGCATTCCCGCCGTGGTCGGCTGTGGCGATGCCACCGAGGCGCTGGCCGACGGCCGCGACGTCACCGTCTCCTGCGCCGAGGGTGACACCGGCCACGTCTACGAGGGCCTGCTGGACTTCGATCGCCGCGTGACCAGCGTCGATGCCATGCCCGAGATCCCCTTCAAGATCATGATGAACGTCGGCAACCCGGACCGCGCCTTCAGCTTCGCCAGCCTGCCCAGCGCCGGCGTCGGCCTGGCGCGCCTCGAGTTCATCATCAACCGCATGATCGGCGTGCACCCCAAGGCGCTGCTCGAGTACGACACCCTGCCCGCGGACCTGCAGCAGACCATCGACCTGCGCACCGCCGGCTACCCCGATCCGGTCGAGTTCTACGTCGAGAAGCTGGTCGAGGGGATCTCCACCCTGGCCGCCTCCTTCTACCCGCAGCGGGTCATCGTGCGCCTGTCGGACTTCAAGTCCAACGAGTACGAGAACCTGATCGGCGGCAAGCTCTACGAGCCCGGCGAGGAGAACCCCATGCTCGGGTTCCGTGGCGCGTCGCGCTACATCTCCGAGTCCTTCCGTCCCTGCTTCGAGCTGGAGTGCCGGGCGCTGAAGCGGGTCCGCGAGGTGATGGGCCTGGACAACGTCGAGATCATGGTGCCCTTCGTGCGCACCCCCGACGAGGCCCGCGAGGTGGTGGAGCTGCTGGCCGCCAACGGTCTGACCCGGGGCGAGAACGGCCTCAAGGTCATCATGATGTGCGAGCTGCCGGCCAACGCCCTGCTGGCCGACGAGTTCCTCGAGCACTTCGACGGCTTCTCCATCGGCTCCAACGACCTGACCCAGCTGACCCTGGGGCTGGATCGCGACTCCGGCATCGTCGCGCACCTCTTCGACGAGCGGAACCCGGCCGTCAAGAAGCTGCTCTCCATGGCCATCCAGGCCTGCCGCGCCCAGGGCAAGTACATCGGCATCTGCGGCCAGGGCCCCTCGGATCATCCGGATCTCGCCAAGTGGCTGATGGAGCAGGGCATCGACTCGGTCTCCCTGAACCCGGACGCGGTACTCGAGACCTGGTTCATGCTGGCCGGCGAAACCCTCGGCTAGGCTAGCGTCCGCTCCCTGCGGTCATCGACCCCGCCTCTCGAGGCGGGGTTTTTCGTGGGCGCGGCGCTCCCTGCGTGGCTCGAGGCGAGTCGTTCGCCGCTTGCCGCCAGAGACGACAACGCCCGGCCAGTTCAGTGGCCGGGCGTTCACGTCGAGCGTGCCGTTGTCGTCTGGCAGGGCTGCCGTCGGCAGATCAGTCCGCCTCGCCCAGCCACTGCGCGACGAGTTCGGGATGCGCCTCGACCCAGGCGCGGGCGTTGGCCTCGTAGTCGCCGTTGGCCTGGTTGGCCTCCATCAGGCCCTGGACGTCGTCGGCACTCCAGGCGAAGCGATCCAGGATGGCGGTGATTTCCGGCTGCTCCTCGTCGAGCCCCTGGCGCGTCACGGTGTGGATGCGCTCGTCCTGGGAATAGAGGCCCTCGGGATCCTCCAGGTAGCGCAGCGACTGCCCCGAGAACACCGGATGCGGGGCCCAGGCGGTGACGACGATCGGCTCCTCGCGGCCCATCGCGGTCTCCAGGGTCTTGCTCATGGCCGCATCGCTGCCGGCGATCAGCCGCCAGTCGTCGAGGCCGTAGGCCTCCATGGCCCGCTCGGTCAGCGCCATGATGCCGGCGCCCGGGTCGATGCCGTGGATGCGCTCGCCGAAGGCCTCGCCGGCGTCGGCCAGGTCGGCGATCGAGGTCGCCTCGGCGTAGTCGGGCACGGCCAGGCCGACGCGAGCGTCGTCGAGGTTGGGGCCCAGATCGTCGACCCTGTCGGCCACCGCCTCGTAGTAGCTGGCCTGGGTGACCGGCAGCCAGGCGCCGGTGAAGGCATCCAGCTCGCCGGCGGAGAGGCCCTGCCAGATCGCGGCCAGGCTCACCGAACGGATCTCCACTTCATGGCCGGCGTCCTCGAGGACCGCCTTGAGCACATAGGTGCTGGCCTGGCCGGTGGCCCACTCGCCGATGCCCAGGCGCAGGGTGTCGGCCTGGGCCAGCGGGCTGACGGCGCCGAGCAGCAGGCCGGTGGAAGCGAGCAGCGAACGCAAGGTCATCTCAAACATCTCCAGCAGGGGGTAAGCAATTTCGGACGGCCCCATGATACGCATTCTGGCGCGATGGCGAAGCCGTTCTTGCACATGCCCTGCACGTTGTCTGACTAGACTGCGGGTACGTTTCCCCATCAAGGAGGTCGTCATGAAGCGTACCGGTTACTCCTCTTCGCTGGTGCTGGGCGCTGCGCTGGGACTGGCGCTGGCCGCCGCGCCGCCGCTGCTGGCGCAGCCCGGCAACGGACAGGGTGTCGGCAAGGGCGGTCAGGAGATGGTCCAGGGCAAGCAGGGCCAGAAGCAGCACAGCCAGGGCCAGCGGGGTCAGGGCGCGTCCGGCGAGAGCGAGCGCCATCGCCAGGTGACGCGCGACGACGATCGATACCGGGATCGCGACCGCGATCACGACGACTGGGACGACCGCCGCCTGCGCATCGATGAGCGCGAGATTCGCGATATCTTCCACCGCGGGCAGGACTATCTTCACGTTGATGATCGCGACCGCCTGCCGCCCGGCATCCGCATGAACCTGGAGCGCGGCAAGCCACTGCCGCCGGGGATCGCCAAGAACTTCGATCCCCGCCTGCGCCGTGATCTGCCGCACTACGAGGGGTACGAGTGGCGCCGCGTGGGCGCCGATGCCGTGCTGGTCGATATCACCAACGACATCATCCACGAGGTGATTCACGACATCCTGCGCTGAGCGACTCGCGACGGCGGCGAGCCGGTAGCGGGAGAGGTGGATGTGGTAGAGAGGAGAGCCCCATGCTGGAGCCCCTGGATGTCAGCCAGGTGTATCGACGCTGTGACAGCGCCTCGTTCACCTTCGAGATCACCAGCGAGCTCGAATCGCTGGACCTGCTGAGCGGGCATGAACGGGCCCGGGACGCCTTGAGTTTCGGCACCGCGATGCGCAGCGACGGCTTCAACCTCTTCGTGCTGGGGGCACCCGGGCACGATCGAGAGAGCCTGGTGGGACGCTTTCTCGCCGAGCAGGCCAAGCGCACCCCCCCACCCGGCGACTGGTGCTATCGCTACAACTTCGATGATCCGGCGGTGCCGCTGGTGCTCTCCCTGCCGGCCGGCATGGGGCGCACCCTGCGCGAGGATCTGGACGCCCTGATCGAGGAGCTGCGCAGCGCCATCCCCGCGGTCTTCGAGAGCGAGGAGTACCAGAATCGCCTCCATGAGCTGAAGCAGGCGATGGGCGAGCGTCAGCGCGATGCCGTCGAGGCCGTGCGGCGCGAGGCACGCGAGCACGGCATCCTGCTGCTCTCCACGCCCAACGGCTTCACCTTCGCGCCGGCCGAGGGCGACAAGATGATGCCCCCGGAGGCCTTCGAGAAACTGTCGTCCGAGGAGCGCGCGCGCATCGAGCACAAGGTCGAGGAGCTGCAGCGCACGCTCACCCAGGCGATCCGCCAGATGCCGCGGCTGGCCAAGCAGCTGCGTGAGCAGGCCAGCGCGCTGAACACCGAGATGCTCGAATCGGCCATCGACGCGCCGCTCGACGAGCTCAAGCAGCGCTACGCCGAACAGCAAGGGGTCATCACCCACCTCGAGGCGATCCGCGAGGCGATCCTCTTCAATGCCGAGTCGTTCATCGAGGAGGACCCCGAGATTCCCGCGGAGGCGCTCTTCAGCCGCATCCAGATCAACCTGCTGGTGGATAACGCCGAGGCCGAGGGGGCGCCGGTGATCCACCAGGATCTGCCCAGCCATCAGCACCTGGTGGGGCGCATCGAGCACCACGTGCACAACGGCACCCTGCTAACCGACTTCCTGCTGATCCGTGCCGGCGCCCTGCATCGCGCCAACGGGGGCTACCTGGTGCTGGACGTGCGCGGCGTGCTCACCCAGCCGGGGGCCTGGGAGACTCTCAAGCGGGTGCTGCGGGCCGGCGAGATCCGTACCGAGTCCCTCGAGCAGGCCTACGGCCTGATCAGCACCGTGACCCTGGAGCCGCAGCCGATACCGCTGGACGTCAAGATCGTGCTGCTCGGCGACCGGCTGCTCTACTACCTGCTCTGCGAGCACGACCCCGAGTTCCTGGAGCTGTTCAAGGTGCAGGCCGACCTCGAGGACGAGCTCGATCGCGACCCGGAGCATGAAGCCTTCTACGCCCGCATGGTGGCGACCCTGGCGCGTACCGCGGCGCTGCGTCCCCTGGACCGGGAGGGCGTGGCCGCGGTGATCGAGCGCGCCAGCCGCCTGGCCGACGATCAGGGCAAGCTGACGGCGCGCCACCGAGACCTCCACGACCTGCTGCTGGAGGCCGATCACTGGGCCGGCGAAGCGGGGGAGCGGGTGGTGGGTCGGGCCCAGGTCGAGAAGGCGGTAGCGCAGCAGCTCTGGCGAGCGGGGCGCGTTCGTGAGCGCAGCCACGAGCTGTTTACCCGCGGCACCCTGATGGTCGCCACCGAGGGGCGCGTGGTCGGCCAGGTCAACGGCCTTTCGGTGATGCAGCTGGGTGAGACCGCCTTCGGCCAGCCCTCGCGCATCACCGCCACGGCCCGCCCCGGCGAAGGGCGGGTGGTCGATATCGAACGCGAGGCGCGCACCGGCGGGCGGATCCATGCCAAGGCGGTGATGATCCTTTCCCGCTATCTGGCCAGCCGCTACGCCGCCCTGGAACCGCTGTCGCTCTCGGCGAGTCTCGCCTTCGAGCAGTCCTACGGCGGCGTCGAGGGCGACAGCGCCTCGGTGGCCGAGGTGTGTGCCCTGGTCTCGGCCATCGCCGGCGTGGGGCTCGACCAGGCCTTCGCCGTGACCGGCTCCATCGATCAGCACGGCAGGGTCCAGGCGGTGGGCGGGGTGAACGAGAAGGTCGAGGGCTTCTTCGATGTCTGCCGCTCACGCGGCGAGCTCTCGGGCCAGGCGGTGATCCTGCCGAGCACCAATGTCGAGCACCTGATGCTCAAGGGCGAGGTGCGCGAGGCGATCGAGCAGGGGCGCTTTCGGGTCTTCGCGATCACTCGGGTGGACGAGGCCCTGGCGCTGCTCACCGAGCTGCCCATCGGTGAACCCTATGCCCGGGGGCGCTTCCCCGAGGGCAGCCTCGACGCCCGGGTGGCCGATCGGCTGGCGCAGTTCCGTGAGGCGGTGAAGCATGCCCGGCAGGCGGAGCGCGGCCTCGCCGACGGTGAGGCCGCGGAGGCGGACGAGGAGGATGACGATGCTCCCTGACTCGCCGCGTCGGCCACTTCGCCACGAGCCGAGCGCCGGGACGACCGGCAAGGAGGTCAGGATCGTGCGGGTGCTGACCCTGCTCGATGCGTCGCGCCACAGCCTGGCGGCACTCGCCGCCGCGGTGGATCTGGCGTCGGCGCGCCACGCCGAGCTGGTGGCGCTGTTCGTCGAGGACCAGGAGCTCCTGAGCAGCGCCGGCTTTCCCTTTGCCTGTGAGATCGGGGCGGTCTCCGGGCGGGCGCGCCGGCTCTCCCGCGACGAGCTAATGGCCGGCCAGGCGCGCCAGGCCCGCCGCGTGACCGAGGCGCTGGAGGCCGCGGTGGCCGGGCGGGAGCTGCGCCATGAACTCAGGGTCAGTCACGGCAGGATCGTCAGCGAGGCGCAGGCCCTGGCCGGGCCGGGGGATGTCCTGATGCTGGGCAAGGCCGGCTTCTCGGGGCACTGGGGCGTGCGCCTGGGCTCCACCAGCCGCGCCCTGATGCTCGAGGCGCCCTGCACGGTGATCATCTGGGACGAGCGGTTGCCGCTGGCCCGTGGCCCCCTTCGCACCCTGGCCGAGCCGGACGCCCGGGCGGAATCTCCCCTGGTGATTCCCGAGGGCCTGGCTCGGCTGTTCGAGGGCGAGGAGGTCCTGGAGGCGAGCGATGCGCGGGATCTCGAGCACCGGCTCCGGCGGGTGACCAGCGGCGCGCTGCTGCTCCATCGCCCTCGGCTCGTGCGGCTGGCCGAGCAGGATCCCGACCTGCTGGCGCGGCTGTCGATCCCCGTGATCGTGGTGCCTTGAGCGAGGCGGCCCGGTCCCGAGCGATCGAGTGCAACGATACCTCCCCACAGGGCCACGAGAATTTGGCAAGATGGCGCCCCCTGAACAGGCGACGCGGGAAGCGATCGGGATGACATACTTGCTGGTGATGGGGGGGCTCGCGCTCTCCGTCTGCTTTACCCTGGGCTGGGGGATGGTCGGCATGGGCCGCTGGCTGGCTCGCCGCCTGCCCGGCGGGGGCGGTGCGGCGTCCCGGCAGAAGGCGCGGCGGGCACCGAATCGGCCCAAGGCCGCCGCCAGGCCCTCCGCCAAGACACCCCCCAAGGCCAGGACCAAGGCCTCGGACACGGGAAACCGTCGGTCCACCATGGCCACCCCCCCCTCGGAGCCCTGGCGCCTGACCCGCTGGCTGGCCCGGCGGCGTTCGTCGCTGCCGCTGGGCCTGCTGGCCCTGCTCCTCTATGGCGGCAGCCGTCTGGCCGAGTACGGCATGGCCTTTCGCCCCCACGAGGTTCCCGGGGAGTTTCATCGCCTGGTCGAGGCCCTGGGCTGGAGCGCCGCCGTGCTGCTGGCACTGGCCACCGTGAGCCTGCTGGCGGCCTGGCGCTGTCGCCGCTAGGCGTCGCGACGCCCGAGCCGGTCTCACCTATGCTGTCATGGCCCCGAGTCGAGACAAGGAGCCATGACCATGGTCATTCCTAGCGTCCGTTGGTATGCGGCGACGCTGCTGCTGACCCTCTTCCCGCTGCTGCTGGTGCCGACGGTGCGCGCCGAGACGGCGTTCCAGTACCAGCGCCCCGACGCCATGCCGCCGGCGCAAGCCGAGGGCGAGGCGGCGCCCACGGGGCCCTTCCAGCGCTTCGCGGTGACCACCTCGCACCCCCTGGCCACCGACGCCGGCTACCAGATCCTCGAGGCGGGAGGTTCGGCGATCGATGCCGCCATCGCCGCGCAGATGGTGCTCACGGTGGTCGAGCCCCACGCCAGCGGCATCGGCGGCGGCTCTTTTCTGATGCATCACGACGGCGAGGAGGTCAGGGCGTACGACGGGCGAGAGACCGCACCCTCCTCGGTCAAGGAGGGGCTCTTCCTGGATCAGGATGGCGAGTCGCTGGCGCTCATGAAGGCCGTGGCCAGCGGCCGCTCGGTCGGCGTGCCCGGCACCCTGCGCATGCTGGAGGTAGCCCACGGCGAACACGGGCGCCTGCCCTGGGCCGTGCTCTTCGAGCCGGCGATCACCCTGGCGGATGACGGCGTTGCGGTCGGCGCCGCCCTGCACCGACGCCTGGCCGACGCCGAGGCCCTGCGCGACGATGCCCAGGCCTCGGGGTTCTTCTTCACCGAGCAGGGGGAGCCCCTGCCGGAAGGGCACCGGCTCAAGAACCCGGCGCTGGCCGTGATCCTCCAGCGAGTCGCCGAGCAGGACAGCTCGGTGTTGCATACCGGCGATGTCGCCCGGGACATCGTGGGACGGGTGCAGCACCATCCCACCATCCCGGGCGATCTGAGTCTCGAGGATCTCGCCACCTACACGGCGAAGGAGCGCGAACCGCTCTGTACCGACTGGCAGGACCATCGCGTCTGCGGGTTTCCGCCGCCCGCCTCGGGGCACCTGACCGTGATGCAGATCCTCGGTACCCTGGCGCAGCTGCCGCCCTCGAAGGCCGGCCTGGAGGACGAGCTCCCCGGCGTCGAGTGGCTGCATCGCTACCTCGAGGCCTCGCGGCTGGCCTTCGCCGATCGCGGGCGCTACATCGCCGACCCGGCCTTCGTCGAGGCCCCCGGGGGGGACTGGTCGCTGATGGTGGCGCCGGATTACCTGGAGGAGCGCGCCGCCCTGATCGAGGCCACGCAGAGCCTGGGCAGCGGTGGCGCGAGCCCGGGCAACCCCGGCGTCGTGGCCACCGCCTGGGCCGTGCAGCCGGCCCAGCCGGAGGCGGGCACCAGCCACATCAGCATCGTCGATGAGCACGGCAATGCGCTGGCCATGACCAGCTCCCTCGGTCAGGCCTTCGGCGCGCGCATTCTCTCCAACGGGGGCACCGGCATGCCGGGCGGCTTCCTGCTCAACAATGCCCTGACCGACTTCTCCTTCACGCCGACGGACGATCAGGGCACGCCCATCGCCAATCGGGTGGAGCCCGGCAAGCGCCCGCGCTCCAGCATGACCCCGACGTTGGTCGTCGGGCGCGACGGCGAGGCGCTGGTGGCGAGCCTCGGCTCGCGAGGGGGCGCGGCCATCATCCATGACACCGCCCGCTCTCTGGTGGCGATGCTCGACTGGGGCCTGGGCGTTCAGCAGGCCCTGGATCTGCCGCATGCCTCCACCACGGGCGGGGCGGTCTTCTTGGAGGCCGACCGCTTTCCTGCCGCGACCCTGAAGGCGCTGCGCGAGCTCGGTCACGAGGTGGAGGAGCGCGATGCGACCGGCGGCCTGCAGGCGATCCGGCGCACCGAGGAGGGCCTCGTCGGTGCCACCGCCTCAGGCGGCGAGGGCGTCGTGCGGGGAGAGTGAGAAGCCGCCCGCGTGGCCGGTGCGGGCCCGCTAGCTCCTCAGCCAGTTGCGCAGCTTGACCAGCAGCAGGGCGCCGTCCCCCAGGCGTCGACGCTCGGCGATCAGCGCCGCCAGCAGGGCCGGACGGTCGGTGATGATGCCGTCCACGCCCAGGTCGATCAGTCGCGACATGGCGTTGCGATCATTCAGGGTCCAGGCGTGCACCGCGTAGCCGTAGTGGCCGGCCAGGCGGATCTCCTCCTCGTCGATGCGGTTGTGGCGAAGCGCCAGGGCATCGAAGCCGCGACGCTCCAGGCTGCCCGGCAGCACCAGCTGCGCCAGCAGCGTGGTGCCCAGGTGAGGCTCGCGCCCCGCCACCTCGCGCAGCAGCCAGGGCGAACGGGTGGCGACGCGCATCTCGCTCATGATGTCGGGATCGCCACAGGCCCGGGCGCTGATCCGGTCCTCGGCGCGCGCTCGGCAGGCCCGGCGCTGCGCCCCTTCCCGCCGCAACTCGTCGAGCACCGCCTCGAGCAGGTCGAGCTCGCGGCCGGGATCGGGCTTGAGCTCGATCATCAGCCAGGCGTGTCCCCGCACCGTCGCCAGCGCCTCGTCCAGCCCCGGAATCCGCTCGCCGATGAAGGGGTCGCCGAACCAGCTGCCGACGTCGAAGGCGTCGAGGGACGCCCGTGGCAGCGTGCCGAGTCGCCGCTCGTCGCCGGTGAGTCGCTCAAGGCTCGCGTCGTGATAGAGCACCACACGGTCGTCGGCGGTCAGGCGCACGTCGATCTCGATGCCGTCGGCCCCGTCGTCGATGGCCTGCTCCAGCGCCGCCAGGGTGTTCTCCGGCGCCTTCAGCGAGCTGCCGCGGTGGGCGATGATCTCGACCTCGTCGCGGATCTCGAAGCGGTTGACGATCAGCCAGGCCTGGCCGATGGCGAACAGCACCACGGCGAGTTCCACGGCCCAGGCCAGGCGGCGCGGATGGCTGCCGGGCGGGGGAGGCTCGGGGCGTGGCTCGCGGTGTGCCAGGCGCAGATACAGGCAGGTGGCCTGCAGGGCATTGGCGGCGATGCCGCCGAAGGCGATGGCCAGGGTGATGAGCAGGTAGGCGGTGAGGTAGGCGAGCATGGCCGGGATCAGCACCGCGTGGCGCTCGGGCAGCCACCACAGCAGCGGCGTGACGACGCGGTCGAACAGGGCGGTGGCGAGCAGCGGCAGGCCGACGATGCCGAGCAGCAACAGCAGCACCGCCGCGGCGATGTGGCGTCCCTGGCCCCGGGTCAGCCGCATGCTGCGGGCGAGGGCCGCCCGGGGAGGCAGCGCCTCCAGGGTCAGCACGGTCAGCGCCAGGTGCCAGCGCACGTAGAGGCCGCCCGCCAGCAGGGTCCAGGCGAGCACGGGCACCAGGGCGCTGGCGAGGAAGGCCCAGAAGGCCGGAGGACGCACGCGCTGCACGAAGTAGGGGTCCAGGTCTGCGAGGAAGAGCTCGTGCAGCCCGCTCAGGGCGACGGCCAGGGGAATAAGCAGCAGCAGCTGGGTGCCGACCTGCATCACGACCAGGCCGCCGATCGCCGGCAATCGGCGCAGGGTCGCCCAGAGCGCCTCGAAGGCCAGGCGCACGTGCTGCCCGTGAGGGCGCACCGCGACGAGGATCATGCCGGACTGCTGCAGGTAGAGCACCAGGAAGGTCAGGCCCACCGCGGCGAGCAGCCACAGGAGGCCCTGTGGGCTCATCAACAGGGCGATCAGCTCACCGTTGGTGATCACCGGTCGGCCGAACTCGCCGAGCAGGCTCGACAGCGTCCAGCCCACGGCCGGCAGCAGCAGGCTCGAGGCCAGCAGGGTGAAGAAGAGGTGGTAGGCGATCAGCGGTCGCAGGTGCTCGCGCAGGGTGCGCAGCACGTCGCCGCTCAGTCGTGACAGGGCCAGCATGGAAGCGCCAGGGTGACTGCGATGCCGTCAGGGTGGCATCGCGCCTGCCGCCTGGGCAATGGGTGGGGCATTCGCCACCACGAGTCCCCCGGGGACGCGGGGCAGGGCCGGGGACCCCGCGCACGCGCGCGGGGCCGGGATGATTCGGCGAGTGTCAGCGCTCCAGGTCCAGCCGCTCGTCGGCGATCAGGATGCCGTTGTTGTCGGCGTAGAGCCACTGGCCGGGCGCGATGGTCACCCCGGCGAAGGTCACGGGCAGGTCGCGCTGCCCCTCGCCGCGCTTCTCGCTCTTGCGCGGGTGGGCGCCCAGCGCCTGGATGCCGAGCTCGGTCTCGGCCAGCACGTCGACGTCGCGCACGCAGCCGTACATCACCACGCCCGCCCAGCCGTTGCCGGCGGCCTGCTCGGCGAGCATGTCGCCGAGCATGGCACAGCGGGTCGAGCCCCCGGCATCGACCACCAGCACGGCGCCGTCGCCGGGCTCGGCCACGGCCTCCTTGACCTTGGAGTTGTCCTCGAAGCACTTGACGGTGCGAACCGGGCCATAGAAGGCCTCCAGGCCGCCGGCGTTGACGAAGATCGGCTCGAGTACTCGCACGTCGGGGTAGGCGTCGCAGATATCCGGGGTAACGATCTGGCTCATGGTGATGGCTCCTGGTGGTGTCGGTCCTGCTATCGAGAAGCATCGATGATGCCACGCTCGAATCGCAACGACAGGCCCCCTTTGGTGGCAGACGCTTCTCACGGGACGGCACCGTGGCGAAGGCGCCAGGGAACTGGCACCAAAAAAAAGCGCCCCCGGAGGGGCGCTTCTGTCATCGGCTCCGGCCACCGCGAGCGGCGGCCTTCGATGTTGCGAGCATCGGAGTCGACTGTGAGGGTATCAGGCTTCCTGGGCGACCGGGTTGTCTTCGAGTGCTTCAATCAACCCAACTGTTGTCGAGGGTTTCTCACAGACGCAAGGCAACGCTGTCGTTCCTGAGTTCAAGCTCAACTCGGATGGGCTCTTTCAGGGCGAAGTGATAGGAGAGAACCTTTTACGCCTGGCGGATGGCCCGCTGGAATCAGTTTTCTGGCAGAACGCTCTGAATTCTCAAGAAAATATTATCCACTATCGTTGCTTTCAGGCCAAGCTAATGGTCGATGTGGGTTGACAACAAACGGGCTGTGTCTACCGTTTATTTAAAGGTGTGATTGAACGTTTTCTGATTGCTAAAAGATTGCTTTTAGCAGTGGCGCCTGATGGGGGATATGCTGTTTTATTTGCTTCCTAATGCCAGTTTAATATTACATTACTTTGTTTTACAGGTTTTAAGAAGTAGGTTTTATTTTCCTGATGCTAGTTCCAATGATTTTTCTGATGCTGAATAATCCAGAAGGGGGTGATGAATTTAGGAATCACAATAGCCGGTTAGAGACAGCATGAGGGAGAAACGATGCATTATAAGCTTGTGTGCGGTATATGTGCCCTACTTCTGTCGCTTCCGCTGTGGGGGCAAGACTGGAGTAAGTTGCCATCAGCGCGAGACGACCGCGTTTTCTATCAGGCGAAAAGCGGCGAAAAGTCGTTGATGTTGGGCTGCTTTAGAGGTGAGACGGATCTTTCCTTTACGCTGATAGGTGGAGCGGTTCCTCTGCATGAAAGCCTGCACCATCAACCTTCGCTTATCGTCTGGATCACCTTGCCCGACAGGCGTACGGGGCGTTATGCCATCGATACAGAATACCTAGGTGGACTTGACAATGCATTGGTTGGAAGGCTGGTGCTAGGAAAGGAGGGTAAGCGATTCTTTGCTCAAGGTGTGGAAATTTCGATTAGCTCGGCTCAGGCCGGAGTCTTCTTTAACACAGGCTTGGCCGGGTCGGCTAGGGCGATGCAAGACTTTCGTGAAATATGCCGACTATAGCGGCCTGGCAGGTCGATGTGGAAAAAACGATAAGAGTGCGGGGTGAGGGCGATGTCCGCTAAAGAAATATTCGCGAAATCGATGTCGATATTTTTCATTCATTCCATCTTGGTCATTACTGCTTCTTTTCCTGCCCACGCGCAGGAAGACCTGTTGAGAGGAGTGATCGAAGGGGTCGGAAGGGCGATTATTCAAGAAGACAATGCCCGAAAACAAGAGGAGTACCGCCGCCAGGAGGCCAGGCGGCGGGAAGCAGAGCTTAGGCGCCAAGAGGCGTACAGGCAGCAGGTGGAGCGACAGCACCAGCAACGGATTCTGGAGCAACAGCGACATCGCGCGCAAAGCAGCCATCAGGAGGCCAGTTCCAGGCCCTCGCAAGCTAGTCGAGCAGGCCGCCAGCAGCGCTCTGTTTATGCAACCGGAGAGTCGAGGGAAACAATCTCTCGAGTCCAGGAGATGCTCAATCGGCTGGGCTATCCCGCCGGGCCTGTTGATGGTCTGATGGGCAGCAAAACAGCGCGGGCGATTCGCGCCTTTCAAGCCGATCAAGGGGTACGCCAAACTGGGCAGCCGAGTGGCTCTCTAGTGCTGTCTCTGCAGTCCGTGCTGCAGCGAAGGGCCACCACGAATCAGCTGCACCGCACCAGCATGGTCAACGAGCAGACTTCCGTCGACTCGTCTGGTCTTCCAGCAAGCGCTCTACAGGAAAACAGCCGGGATCAAGCCGCCGATGAGAGCCTTCTTCTGGTGAACGTCGGGTCATGGGGAAGCTTACCCAAAGAATGGAGAGACGATGGCGACTGGCAGGAGCGTCAGCGGCAACGGCTAGCCGCAATGGTAGCCGATCAGACGCTGGGTACAGAACTGGAGCAGCGCTTTGTTAGCAGCCAGCCGCTTACCCTGGTGGAGGTGCGGCAGGCATTCACTGACGCAGGTATTGACGCTTCGCGCTTCGAGCGCGTCGAGAGACTATTCCGGAACGGAGTGAAAGTTTCCCCTTCGCAACAGTCATTGGGCATGCTTACCCACACGGTGCGCATGAATCAGTTTGAAGCTGCACGCCTCCAGGAAGCGCTGCGTGTCAAGGCGCGAGCTGCCGTGCTGCGAGAGGCCCAGGCGCCCTCCGCCACGATGACGCTAATTTGTGGCTTAAGCATGGAAAGCTATGACTTTCAGAACGGGCGTTTTCCCATCAGCGAGCAATCGATAGAGAGATGTTTCAGCGGCGGAGGAGAGACCATCAAGAATGTTCGCGGTCATCGAGCCCGCGTAATTATCGAGAGCCCGCTGCGGCCCGACGCCATTCCGGTGAGTCCCTCGATGGCCGAGGAATGGGTGAATCGGCTGGGGGGGGCGCGCTTTGCTCTGGCGGTTCCGGCCACGGTGACCGCCAGCGTTGCCCAAGACGATCGCGGCCATCCTCTGCTGAGCTACGTGGCGAATCCCTCGGACGCCTTGGAGGTTCGATCCGGCCGCGACCTTTCCGAAGTGCTCTATCGCTACCGTGATGAGGATCTAAGCGACGCCCGCTATACCCCAGAGACGCGCAAACTCGAGGACTTCGACCGCCCATGGTGGCTGGATAGTGACGACGAAGTGGAGAGAATCGTGAGCCGCGCCCAGGCAATAGCGCTGGATGAGCTATCGGCTACAGATCTTTTCGGTGAAGAAACAGGTTTGACGTTCTCCTTCAGGGCAAGTTACGGCGAAGGCCTGACGACAGGGGAACGAAGTCTGCAGGACTTTCTGGAGGAGCGCCATCGGGGCGATGTCTTCGAGCTCTCGCAGGCACTCGGCCTGCCTGTCGAAAACCTGCTGGTCATCTCGCTTCCCCTGGGGGGGAGGCGTCATGACATCAACCAGGCGACGCTAGTATTGCCGCGGGACGCACAGACCTACGACGTCGGCCAGCAGCTACCCGACCATAACCCCCAAGACGGTGATCACCCCTTTGCCGCTGTCGAGGTCGCCGTGACGGCGGAGAAGGTCGTGCGGCTGCCGGATGGAAAGCAGCGACTGTTACTGGCGGGGCATCCGGCCCGCCTGGTAGTGCGGCGCAGCTCCTCCCGTCTGGCATGGCAGGAAGCACCGAAAATTGCCAGTGTCGACTTCAAGCGGCAGGCTCTCGTCAAGCATGAGCGTATCGATTTGGCATGGAGAGGGGAGCTGCTCTGGCAGGGAGCCAGGCTTGCAGGACAGGACCCGGAGGAGATTATTCGTCGGCAGCTGGCAAGCAGCTCCTTTGCGAGGTCGGACGCCTTCGCTAGAAGGGAAGCTGTCGAGACATTGGCTGATGGCATCAGGGCGAGATTGGACGACCGTGACCGGCGCTGGGTAAAGGCGAGCATAAGACTAGCCCCCTATGATTTCGAGCGTCAGGGCTGGCCTGTCACCGGCCTTTCCCCCGAGTTTAGCGCTAGTGCACCCGAGGCTGATCGGGTGCTTAACGTACAGTTGAGTTCGGGCCCTTCTGGACGCGGCTTCTTCCTTGCCATGTCGCCGGAGCGTGCCCGGGAGTTTCAGGAGGCCAGCGAAAACTATCCAGCGTTCGATGCTCTGCTCGCTTTGCGGGTTTCCGGTGTGGACACTCGCTACGGCAGGGGAGCGACGCTTGCCGCCGGTATGAGGCTGCGCTATGAGCCTGAAGAGGTGATCCTCTTCGACGCCGGCCGCGGACAGGTCATCATCAACGACAACAGCGTGCGCCTCCGGCATGTGTTTTCGAAGCAGGCAGAGAGCGGCGCCGAAGGGCAGGCACTCTCGTCTCGGCCGGAAGATGATGAGCATGCCGAAACCCCGGGTGAGTTTTCTATCAAGGGGATAAGACTGGGTGAAGACTTCGCCTCTGCTGTCGACAGGCTTGCCGACGCCATCGATGCGGATCAGCGTTATCAGGCCAGCGTTGAATCAAGGCAGCGTGTCGTGCGCGAGACCGGAGTAGAGCCGATCAACGACTGGGCAGCTTTCCATAACGGTGTGCTGCTCGAGTCGACGCATCGTCATGAACTTGTGGCGATTTACCATGAGCCTCCAATTCTCCAAGACACGGTTACGGCAGTCTCTCGTACGAAGCTGTTCCCCCCCGGCAAGGGACCATCCTGGCCGCTGTTGAGACAAAAGCTCATCGAGACTTATCCAACCGTTGATCCAGAGAGACTGGGCGGCATCGAACAGCAGTCGTCGATTGTGCTGACGCTGTGGTCGCAAGATACCCAACCCTCTCCGGCGGCAGTGCCGCTGGACCCGAAGACGGCGGCCTGCATGCGCGGTTTGAGTGCCCGTGCTCGCGTCTCTCAATCTCAATTTGGCTTGGGGCAGAAGGCGCGGGAGAATGGTTATCTGAGGCCAAATGACAGTCGGGCGGCCTGGTTTGATGAGCAGGACGTTATGGCTGTGTCCTCTCTGGCCAGCACGTATTCGCTGCCGGGTCTTTTCGGTGGCCTTGATGACTGTCCAGTTAGCGAAGTGTTGGTTATCGGTGCCACCTTTGGCGACGATGCCAGGATATTAAGCTTGCGTCAGGCGATAGCAAATCCGGTGCGCATGGCTGCCTTGGCCGATGAGCGCAGGCGACAGACCGAGAACGAAGCACTCGAAGTCGATTTTGACCTTTGAGTGGCGAATTCATCCTGACACAAAAAAAGCGCCCCGGAGGGGCGCTTCTGTCATCGGCTCCGGCCACCGCGAGCGGCGGCCTTCGATGTTGCGAGCATCGGAGTCGACTGTGAGGGTATCAGGCTTCCTGGGCGACGGGAATCACGTTGGAAGCGGCGTTCTGATACTCCTCGATCTCGTGGAAGTTCATGTAGCGATAGATCTCGCCGGCCATGGCATCGAACTCGCCCATGTAGCGGCGATACTCGTCGACGCTCGGCAGGCGACCCTCGACCGCGGCCACGGCCGCGAGCTCCGCGGAGGCCAGGTAGACGTTGGCGCCGTCGCCCAGGCGGTTGGGGAAGTTGCGGGTCGAGGTGGAGACCACGGTGCTCTTGGCGGCTACACGCGCCTGGTTACCCATGCACAGCGAGCAGCCCGGCATCTCCATGCGCGCGCCGGCGCGGCCGTAGATGCCGTAGTAGCCTTCCTCGGTCAGCTGGTGCTGGTCCATCTTGGTCGGCGGCGCCAGCCACAGCTTGGTCTTCAGGCTGCCGGCCGGCTGCTTCTCGAGCAGCTTGCCCGCGGCGCGGAAGTGGCCGATGTTGGTCATGCACGAGCCGATGAAGACCTCGTCGATCTTCTCGCCGGCGACCTCGGAGAGCAGGCGGGCGTCGTCCGGATCGTTCGGGGCGCACAGCACCGGTTCCTTGAGCTGCTCCAGGTCGATCTCGATGACCTCGGCGTACTCGGCGTCCTTGTCGGCGCGCATCATGCTCGGGTTGGCCAGCCACTCCTCCATGCCCTGGATGCGACGCTCGATGGTACGGCGGTCGCCGTAGCCGTTGGCGATCATCCACTTGAGCAGGGTGATGTTGGACTTCAGGTAGTCGGCGACGGAGTCATCACCCAGGGTGATGGTGCAGCCCGCGGCGGAGCGCTCGGCCGAGGCGTCGGAGAGCTCGAAGGCCTGCTCGACGGTGAGGTCCTCGAGGCCCTCGATCTCCAGCACGCGGCCGGAGAAGGCGTTCTTCTTGCCCGACTTCTCGACGGTCAGCAGGCCCTGCTGGATGGCGTAGTAGGGGATCGCGTGGACCAGGTCACGCAGGGTGACGCCGGGCTGGCGCTTGCCCTTGAAGCGCACCAGCACGGATTCCGGCATGTCCAGCGGCATCACGCCGGTGGCGGCGGCGAAGGCGACCAGGCCCGAACCGGCCGGGAAGGAGATGCCCAGCGGGAAGCGCGTGTGGGAGTCGCCGCCGGTGCCCACGGTGTCGGGCAGCAGCATGCGGTTGAGCCAGCTGTGGATGATGCCGTCGCCCGGGCGCAGCGAGACGCCGCCGCGGTTCATGATGAAGTCGGGCAGGGTGTGGTGGGTGTCCACGTCGACCGGCTTCGGGTAGGCCGCGGTGTGGCAGAAGGACTGCATCACCAGGTCTGCCTGGAAGCCCAGGCACGCCAGGTCCTTGAGCTCATCGCGGGTCATCGGGCCGGTGGTGTCCTGGGAGCCGACGGTGGTCATCTTCGGCTCGCAGTACATGCCGGGACGCACGCCGTCCATGCCGCAGGCCTTGCCGACCATCTTCTGGGCCAGCGTGAAGCCCTTGCCGGTGTCGGCCGGCTGCTCGGGCAGGCGGAAGACGTCGGAGGGGGCGAGGCCCAGGGACTCGCGCGCCTTGGCGGTGAGGCCGCGGCCGATGATCAGCGGGATGCGCCCGCCAGCACGCACCTCGTCGAGGATCAGCTGGGTCTTGAGCTCGAAGGTGGTGAGCACCTCTTCGGTGCCGTGCTTGCACACCTTGCCCTCGTACGGGTAGACGTCGATCACGTCGCCCATCTCGAGCTTCTCGACGTCCATCTCGACGGGCAGGGCGCCGGAATCTTCCATGGTGTTGAAGAAGATCGGGGCGATCTTGCCGCCGAAGCAGAAGCCGCCGGCGCGCTTGTTCGGCACGTTGGGAATGTCGTCACCGAAGAACCACAGCACGGAGTTGGTCGCGGACTTGCGCGAGGAGCCGGTGCCGACCACGTCGCCCACGTAGGCGACCGGGAAGCCCTTGGCCTTCACCGCTTCGATCTGCTTGAGCGGACCGGTGGTGCCGGGCACTTCCGGCTCGATGCCGTCGCGCTCGTTCTTGAGCATGGCGTTGGCATGCAGCGGGATGTCCGGGCGTGACCAGGCATCCGGAGCGGGGGAGAGGTCGTCGGTGTTGGTCTCGCCCGGTACCTTGAAGACGGTGAGGGTGATCTTCTCGTCCAGCGCCGGCTTGGAGAGGAACCACTCGGCCTCGGCCCAGGACTGGATGACGTCCTTGGCCACGGCGTTGCCCGCCTTGGCGCGCTCTTCCACGTCGTGGAAGGCATCGAACATCAGCAGGGTGTGCTTGAGCTGCTCGCCGACTTCTTTTGCCAGATCGGCATCATCCAGCAGCTCGACCAGCGAGACGATGTTGTAGCCGCCCTGCATGGTGCCCAGCAGCTTCACCGCGTGGATCCGGTCGATCAGCGGCGACTCGGCCTCGCCCTTGGCGATGGCGGTCAGGAAGCCGGCCTTGACGTAGGCGGCCTCATCGACGCCGGGCGGAACGCGATTGGTGAGCAGGTCGAGGATGAACTCCTCCTCGCCGGCCGGCGGATTCTTCAGCAGCTCGACCAGAGCGGCGACCTGCTCGGCGTTCAGCGGCTTGGGCGGCACGCCGTCGGCGGCGCGCTCCTCGACATGTTGGCGATAGGCTTCAAGCACGTTGGGACCCTCATCGGTGGTGGTGGCCAAGGCCGGCGATGCTCGTCGAGATATCGACGAATGGCACGCTTCGGCACGGAAACGGGTTCGGCAGACCCGCCCGATCGGCCAGGGTGTCAGCGGTGCCGAGATGATAGAGGAAACTGTCGACAATGTTAAGTTGAGCCCGTGGTTGAGGCCTTGAACTTTGGTCGGCGGTGCAAGACGGGGGCAACTTCGGGATGCCAGAGCGCCGCCCTGCGCGGTACCATGATCGTTTGCCAATGCACCTGAACGTCAACGGGAGGTTACATGGGAGAGCGCATCGTCTCGCCCTGCGTCGGCGTCTGTTCGACCACCCTGGGCGACCGGGTGTGTCGCGGCTGTCAGCGCACCGACAGCGAGATCCGCGACTGGCCGGCCTACAGCGGCGGCGAGCGACGCGCCCGCCTGGCGGACATCGACCGGCTGCGTGCCGAGGTCGCCGCCCGCTACCTGGTGGTCGAGGACGCCGCGCTTCTCGAGACGCAGCTGCAGCGCCACCGCATCCGCTTCCGCGAGGATCAGCCGGCGCTCTCCCGGGCCGTGGAGCTGTTGCGGGTGGGCCGCGGCCGCATCCGGGAGCTTACGCGCTACGGCCTGGCGGGCCTCGACCACCAGGACGCCGTCTCGCTGCACGCGGCGATCGCCCGTGACCTGCTCGCCGACGCGGATCGGCGCCTTTCTACCTCCTTCGACTCCACCGACCTGCCGACACCATGATGCCCTCGACCGACACCCTCGAACTGCCCGCCTGCCAGGACCTGCTGCCCGCCGAGCTGCTGGCCTTCCTGCCCTGTGCCACCCCGGATGCCTGGGTGGCGTGGGCGCTCGCCAACCCCGAACTGCTGCTGATCGATCACGCCCAGTGCGAGAAGAAGGCGGCTTCCACGGCGATGAGCCTGCTCTATCGCTACGTGGACCAGCCGCTGCTGCTGACCAAGATGAGCCAGCTCGCCCGGGAGGAGCTGCTGCACTTCGAGCAGGTCGTCAAGCTGATGGAGGCGCGAGGCATCGTCTATCGCCACATCAGCGCGTCGCGCTATGCCGAGGGGCTGCGCCGGCACGTGCGCGGCGAGGAGCCCGAACGGCTGATCGATATCCTGATCATCGGGGCACTGATCGAGGCACGCAGCTGCGAGCGCTTCGCGCGGCTGATCCCGCATCTGGACGATGAACTTGCCAAGTTCTATCGCAGTCTGGTTAAGTCGGAAGGCCGCCATTTCGAGGACTATCTGATGCTGGCGCGCCGCCTGGCCCCGGCGCCCATCGACGCGCGCATCGCCTTCTTTTCCGATCGCGAGGCCGAGCTCGTCACCATGCCGGACACGGTCTTTCGTTTTCACAGCGGTGTGCCGGCCTGAGGCCATCACTTCCGCCACGCAGGAATGCTCAACATGCGGGATGCAGCCGACGACGTATACGAGAACGACCGGGATCACCTGGCACTCTTCGGCCACTTTTCACTGAACCTGGGCGACGACGTCCTGACCCAGTTCAGCTACGACAAGGTCAAGGCGCTGCTGGTCTATCTGCTGCTGCATGACCAGCCCGTCAACCGGGCCACCCTGGCCGAGCTGCTGTGGCCCGACCAGGGGCTGTCGTCGGGGCGCACCAATCTGCGCCACGCCTTGCACTGCCTGCGCCAGTCGCTGGGGGACGAGGCCGAGCGGGTGCTGGCGGTCTCGCGCCAGACCATCGCCTTCCGGCTGCCGGAGGCCTGGCGCTTCGACATGCACCGCCTGCAGACCCTGCTCGACGGCCCCGGCGAGGTGGCCACCCTCGAGGCGGCGCTCGCCTGCTACCGGGGTGATCTGGTCGAGGAGCTGCAGCTATCCAGTTGCGCCGAGTATCAGCGCTGGCTGGTGCAGGTGCGCAACGAATGGCGCCAGCGCGTGATCCGCTTCGCCGAGGGCGTGCTGGAGCGCGATGAGCCGGTGCCCGCCGAGGTATTGGAGGCGCTGGTCAGCCGTTTCTCGGGCTATGGCCCCTTCCACGAACGCCTGGTGCGCCAGCTCGCCGAGCAGGGACAGCTGGCCGCCGCCCATGAGCAGTACAACGCCTACCTGCAGCTGCTGGCGCTCTCTGGCCAGCAGCCCGAACCCGCTTTCCTGCAGCTCGCCCGCTACTGGTCCGATGCGCCGGCCGAGGGCTCGCCGCTGGGTCCCAGCGGCGCCTTCTCGCGGACCCTGGCCACGGACAGCGCGCCGCTGCGCGAGGATGAGATCGAGCAGCGCCAGCTCTCGGTGATGGCCATTCGCCTGCGCCTCAAGGCCGATCTCTCGGATCGCGCCGACGCCCGCGCCTGCCTGGCGCTGCAGGTCGAACTGATGCGCTGGCTCGAACAGCAGTGTCACCACCTGGGCGGCTTCTGGCTGCCCGGGGCGACCGGCGGCCTGGGTCTGGCCTGCTTCGGCACCCACGGCCCGGCCCATCAGCTGGCCGAGCTGGTCGCGCTCTATGAACACTGCCGCCGGGTGTTGCCCGAGGAGTCGCTGCGCCACTGGAGCGGCGAGGGCGAGCCGCCCAGCATCGAGCTGGCCGCAGGCCTCGACAGCGGGCGCGTGGTCTATCTGCCCGAGCGCCACCTGGTCGATCCGCTGGGGCAGGTGACCCAGGGCTCCCTGGACCTGATGAGCGCCGCCGGCGGCAGCGAGCTGGTGATCTCCCAGGATGCCAGCCAGCACATGCCGCCGGCCCTGGACCTGCAGCCGCGGCTCTCCACGCGCCTGGTGGCCAGCGACGGCCGCGTGCGCCTGCGGGCGCTGGTGCTCGGCGCGAACGAAGGCGGACGCGAGGCGCTGCCGCCGAGCCTGGTGGGTCGCGAGACCTCGCTGCGTACGCTGCGCGATGCCCTGGCCCGCGCCGGCATCGGCCTGCGTCAGAGCGTGCTGGTGCGCGGCCCCTCGGGGCTCGGCAAGTCGGCGCTGCTGGTGGGGTTTCGCCAGCTCGAGCAGAGCCGCGAGGCGGCGATCTGCTGGCAGCCGACCACCCGGCTCTCCGTGCAGGAGCCCTACGGGGTGGCGCGCCAGTTGCTGCGCTGGCACCTGGGCGGGCGCATCGAGGAGGCCGCGGTGTCCCGCCTGCTGGCCGACGACGAGGCGCTGGCGCCGGACACCGACCCGCGGCTGCTGCTCGAGGAGGCGCTCGGCGTGCGCGAGCCCCGCGAGATGGCCGTGCTGGCCCAGAGCGGCGAGGCCGTGGAGCTGGTGGTGGGGCTGCTGCACCGCCTGATCGGCGAGCTGACCCGCCAGCGCACCCTGGTGCTGATGATCGACGACCTGCAGTGGCTCGACGAGCCCTCCTTCAAGGTGCTGGCCGGCCTGCAGGCGCGGCTGCCGATCAACTGCCCCTTCCTGCTGGTGGCCAGCCACCATGGCCGCGAGGCACTGCCGGCACGGCTGCACTGGGACCAGCAGATCTCGCTGGGGCGGCTCGATCCCACCCAGTCCTCCCGGCTGCTCTCGCAGCTCGCGCGTCGCTACCGGATCCACCTCAGCCCGCGCCTGCGTGGCCAGATCATCGAGCGCTGCGACGGGGTGCCGCTCTACCTGCAGGAGATCTGCCGGCGGGTGGACATGGATCGCCGCGAGGGGCGCAGCGTGCAGCTCGACGAGCTGCCCCACGGCCTGCTCGGGCTCCTGGCCAGCCGCATCGACCAGCTCGACGGCGACCGCGAGGTCGCCCACGTGGCGGCGGTGCTGGGGCGCCGCTTCCGCCTCGACTTCCTCGCCGAGTGCAGCGGCTGGGAGATGAGCCGCCTCTCCACGGCCCTGGAGCACATGCGCCGCCTGGAGATCATCGAGCCGGCCGACGGCGAGTCGGCCGAGCGAGAGTACCAGTTCACCCATCAGCTGCTCCAGGAGGCCGCCTACCTGGCCTGTCCCCGCGACGTGCGGGTGAGCATCCACCGCCAGGTGGTCAGCCTGATCGAGGAGCACTTCCCGATGTGGATCAGTCGCCATCCCGGCGACTTCGCCACCCACCTGCGGCGCAGCGGCCACTATGCCCGCGGCGCCCGCTACTTCGAGCTGGCCGCCCGGGAGGCCCTCAAGGTCAGCGCCAACCGCACGGCGCTGAAGATGGCCGATTTCGGCCTGGCGAGCCTGCGCCACGTCGAGGATCAGGCGGAGCGCGAGATCAGCCTGCTCACCGTGCGCGGCCAGGCGGCCTTCGCCCTGGAGGGGCATGGCTCGCCCACCGCCCACGAGAGCTTCGTGCGCGCCCGGGAGCTGTTGGCCCAGCAGCCGGGCGGCCCGGAGGAGGGCGGCGACCTGGAGCAGGTCTTCCTGGTCAAGTGGGGGCTGTGGGTGGGCTGCAGCCAGCGCCATGCCCATGCCGATGCCTTCTCATTGGCCTCGCGGCTGGCCGGCCTCGCCGATCGCCTGGAGGATCCCCGCTACCGGCGCCTGGCCGACTTCGCCCGGGCCAGCTGCGAATACTGGGCGGGACGCATCTCCCAGGCCTACGACCACCTCGAGGAGATCGACCCGCTCAACGCCTCGATGATGATCGAGTGGCTGCCGTTCTCCGATCATCCCCAGGTGGCCGCGGCTTGCTTCCAGGGCTGGGCGCTCTGCCTGCGCGGCGACTACCAGCGGGCGGAGCGGCAGGTAGAGTCGGCCATCCGCCTGGCCGAGCGCATCAATCACCCGGGCAGCCTCGCCATGGCGCTGATGTACGCCGCGGCCCTCTACCGTCAGCTGGGCCACGTGCATCTGGCCACCGCTCGCGCCGAGCGCGCCTTCGAGCTGACCGGCACGCCGGACCTGCACCTCTGGCAGGTGGCCTCGCGCTGCGTGCTGGGCTGGCAGCGGGCGCTGGCGGGCGATCGGGATGGCCTGGCCCAGATCGAGTCGGCCCTGGAGGAGCTGGCCGAGGTGACCGGGCGCGATCCCTACCAGCGCCCGGCCCTCTGGTACGTGGATGCCTGCGTCGCCCTGGGCGAGCTCTCCCGCGCCGAGGACTACCTGGATCAATGCCTGATGATCGCCCGCGAGCGCACCACGCTGTTCGTCTCGGAGCTGGCGCTCAACCTGGCGCGGATCCGGCATCGCCTGGGACACTCTCGCGAGGAGGTCAAGAGCCTGGCCGAGCAGGCCCTGGAGCATGCCCGGGAGGACGGCAACCTGCACCAGCAGCTCTCATCACTGGAGCTCTGGCTGACGCTGATCGACCCGCGTGATGAGGCGGCCCAGGCGGAGTTCCGTCGCCTGCTGGGCGTGGTGAGCCACGGCGATGCCCCGGTGCTGATGCGCTGGCGAAGCCTGCTCGACCGTCGCCTGCCCCACGCCGAGGATCTCTCCTCCTGAAGCCAGGCCACGCTTGCCATTGAGCCCGGAACGACGGCGGCGCCCCGAGAGGCGCCGCCGTCGTTCCGGGCCCGTCGCGCTTTCCTGTCGCGTCGGGATCGATCGGGCGTCTCGACGCTCAGGTGGCGAGCTCCAGGGCCGCGATGCGCGCGAGCGCCTCGTCGCGGTCGTCGCCACAGAGCTCAGGGTCATGGTCGAAGCGTTCGCATACCGCCGGGCGGCGCGGATCCCCGAAGAGCCGGCACAGGTTGGCGTCATCGAGCTGGACGCAGCGCACGCCGGCCGGCTTGCCCTCGGGCATGCCGGGGATCGGCGAGCTGATCGAGGGCGCGATGCAGCAGGCGCCGCAGCCAGGGCGACACTCGCCCGGCGACCGGGGCGTGCTCACGGGCGCGCCTCGGCGATGGCGCCCTTGTCGATCCCCTCGAAGGCCTGGACCCGGGTGGCGCGGCCGCTCTCCCGGGCGATGGCCTCGGCCAGCCAGGCGGCGATCTGCTCGACGGTGGTGGGGGTGGGCAGCACGGCGCAGCGGCGGCGGGGCAGGCGCAGGAAGAATTGCCCCTGCTCGGCGCGGTAGCGAGTGGTCAGCCGGTCGTCGAGGCCCGGGTCGTCGTCTGCGACGATGTCCGCCTCGTCGACCAGGTAGCGCTCGCTGAGCCACTCGGCCCAGCGCGCCTCCAGCGCCGGCTGGCGTCGTCCCTCCTGCCAGACATGCAGCCGCGAGCGGTGGCCGTGGGCGATGCGCTGACAGTTGCCGGCGTGGCGCTTGAGGCCGTGGCTGTAGCCGTAGGCGGCCCCGTCGATCGCCTCCTCGCGCAGGGTCAGGCGGATGTCGTCGACCCGCGGCGGCGGTCGGCGCATCAGCTCGTCAGCCAGGTGACTGGCGAGGCGCTCCGGGGTTATCTCGGACCAGGGCAGCAGGCTCATGGCCTGGCGCGGGGCGCGCATCTCCAGCGGGTAGGGGGTGTCGCTGCGCAGGCAGAGGCCCTCCCGGCAGTCGTGCAGCGTCACGCCCGGCGCCTCGGTGGGCACCAGCAGGGTGTGATCGACGCCGGCGTCGATTGCGCCCTTGATCCAGGGCTTCACCTCGCCGAAGTCGAAGAGCATGCCGTCCTCGCCGAGCTCGCCGTCGAGCTCGACGTCGACCTGCCAGCTCGCGCCGACGAGGCCGCGTCGCGGGCACCACAGCGACGCATCGAGCTGGGTGAGGCGGTTGACGAAGAGGGTCATCAGTCGACTCCTGCGATCTTGTGGGTCTGCAGTGACAGCCGCCACTGGGGATGGGCCAGGCAGTAGGCCACCGTCTCGGCCAGGGGGTCGGAAACGGTGTCGCCCGAGAGGCCACCGGGATCGGTGTCCACCGGCTGCAGGAAGAAGTGAGCGAAATCCAGCCGCGCGAAGCGCTCCGGGGTGATCTCGGCCTGGGGGTGGACCAGCTTGAGCTCGTCGCCGCCGGTGACCACCAGCGGGTTGTCGCCCTTGGGGCTCACGCAGAGCCAGTCGATGCCGCTGGGGACGGGCAGGGTGCCGTTGGTCTCCACCGCGACCTCGAAGCCCCGCTCGTGCATGGCGGCCACCAGGGCCTCGTCCAGCTGCAGCAGCGGCTCGCCGCCGGTGAACACCACGTAGGGCGTGGCCACGCCGCTGTGATCGGGCCACAGCGCGGTCAGGTGGTCGGCCAGGGCGGCGGCATCCGCGAAGCGACCACCGTGCTGGCCGTCGGTGCCGACGAAGTCGGTATCGCAGAAGCGGCAGGCCGCCGTGGCGCGGTCCGCCTCGCGTCCCGACCAGAGGTTGCAGCCGCTGAAGCGACAGAAGACGCTGGCGCGACCCGCCTGGCCCCCCTCGCCCTGCAGCGAGTAGAAGGCTTCCTTGACGCTGTACATCAGCTCTCTCCCGCGTCGTCGTCAGGACGTGTCGCATCGGCGGTGGGGTCGGGCAGCTGTAAATCGGCGGCGGGTTCGGGCCGCTGTGAATAGCCCAGGGGATCGACGGCGTCGTTGGCGGCGAAGGCCGCCAGGCGCTCCCGGCAGCTGCCGCAGCGGCCGCAGGCGAGGGCCTCGCCGCGATAGCAGGTCCAGGTGTCGGCGTAGTCGAGGCCCATGGCCAGGCCCTCGGCGAGGATCTCGGCCTTGCTCGCGCGCAGGTAGGGCGCGTGGATCGTCACCGGCGCGAAGTTGGCGATGCCGGCCACGTCGTTCATCGCCTCGACGAAGGCGGGGCGACAGTCCGGATAGAGCACGTGGTCGCCGCCGTGGGCGCCGTAGTCGACCCGGTCGGCGCCGATGTTGACCGCCTTGGCGATGGCCAGCGAGAGCAGCACCATGTTGCGGTTGGGCACCACGGTGGCAGACAGGTTGTCCTCGGCGTAGTCGCCCTCGGGCATCTCGCGGCTGGCGTCGGTGAGGGCCGAGTTGTCGATCAGGCCGTGGATGGCGGTGATGTCGACCACCTGATGGGGCACGCCGAGCTCGCGGCAGACGCGCGTGGCCACCTCGAGCTCACGGCGATGGCGCTGGCCGTAGTCGAAGGAGAGGGCGTGGACGTCGAGCCCCTCGCGCAGGGCACGGTGCAGCACGGTGAAGGAGTCCATGCCGCCGGAGTAGATCACCACGGTGGCGGAATCGGGGGAGTGGGTCATGTCGGAAACTCTGGTCGGAGAATTTGTCGCCCCCGCTGCGTATCCAGTGTCGCGGCGGGAGAGGGCGCCGGGGTCCGGTCCGGCGCGCGACAGTGTACGCAAGGCCGCCGTATCTGGCCAGAATCGCTGCCAATTGCTAGACTTTCGCGCCTTTCCACACCCCTTTGCACCCCCGCGGCCCCGGCCGTCGACGGTGCCATCGTCCTGACAACGGTGAATTCCATGAAAGCCCCTGAACTGCTGTCGCCTGCCGGCACCTTCAAGAACATGCGCTACGCCTTCGCCTACGGGGCGGACGCGGTCTATGCCGGCCAGCCGCGCTACTCGCTTCGCGTGCGCAACAACGATTTCAAGATCGACAACCTGCACAAGGGCATCGCCTACGCCCACGAGCGGGGCAAGCAGTTCTACGTGGCCTCCAACATCGCGCCCCACAACAGCAAGCTCAAGACCTACCTGCGCGACATGGAGCCGGTGATCGAGGCCGGGCCGGATGCGCTGATCATGTCCGACCCCGGGCTGATCATGATGATCCGCGAGCGCTGGCCCGAGCAGGTGATCCACCTCTCCGTGCAGTCCAACGTGGTCAACTACGCGGCGGCGCGGTTCTGGCAGCAGCAGGGCATCAGCCGCATCATCCTGTCGCGTGAGCTGTCGCTGGAGGAGATCGCCCAGATCCGCGCCGAGTGCCCGGATCTGGAGATCGAGACCTTCGTCCACGGCGCGCTGTGCATCGCCTATTCCGGGCGCTGCCTGCTCTCCGGCTACTTCAATCACCGCGATCCCAACCAGGGCACCTGCACCAACGCCTGCCGCTGGAAGTACAACACCGTGGCGGCGTCCGAGGACGAGAGCGGCGACCTGGTGCCGGCCAACTCGGCCCGTGCCCACGCCGCCAGCGGCATCTGGACCCCGGGTCAGGATGGAGCGCAGGGCGGCGGGCTGATCGCCTCGGGCGGCGGCAGTGCCGAGATGAGCACCGCCACCGCCGGCGGCACCGAGGGGCAGGACGAGCTCTCGGCGCTGATCGAGGATCGCAGCCGGCCGGGCGAGCTGATGCCGGTCTACGAGGACGAGCACGGCACCTACATCATGAACTCCAAGGACCTGCGCGCGGTGCAGCACGTGCCGCGCCTGGCCGAGATGGGCGTCACCTCGCTGAAGATCGAGGGGCGCACCAAGTCGCCCTACTACGTGGCGCGCACCGCCCAGGTCTATCGCCGCGCCATCGACGACGCCGTGGCCGGCCGTCCCTTCGATATGCGCCTGATGGACGAGCTCGATAACCTCGCGAACCGCGGCTACACGGAGGGGTTCTACCGTCGCCACGTCCACGACCAGTACCAGAACTACGAGCAGGGCAACTCGGTGGGCGTGCACCAGCAGTTCGTCGGCGAGGTCACCGCCTACGACCCGGATCGCGGCGTGCTGGAGATCGACGTCAAGAACCGCTTCGAGGTCGGCGACTCCATGGAGCTGATGCTGCCCGGCGGCAACCGTCGCTTCGTGCTCGAGCACATCGAGAACCGTCGCGGCGAGTCGGTGGGTGCGGCCCCGGGCTCCGGCCACGTGGTGCGCATCCCCGTGCCGGGCGAGGCGATCTCGCCCGAGCGCATCGAGTTTGCGCTGCTGATGCGCGACCTCTGAGCCGACACGCGGCTGGACATCCCCGGCCGTCGGCGACAAGGTAGGGGACGATTGGCGAACGAGCCGTTGGCAGTCACACAGGGAGCGTCATGGCGACCATCGAACACAGCGCGATTCTCAAGGCACCCCCGGAGCGGGTCTTCGCCCTGCTCGAGCGGGTCGAGGACTTCGCCGACTACTCCGACCTGATCCAGGCGATCGAGCCGCTGGGCCAGGATCGCTACCGCTGGCACGTGCACGCGGTGGGGATGGACTGGACCTTCGATGTCGCCATCACCGAGGCGCGCTCGCCGGAGGTGTTGGCCTGGGAGTCGCTGGACGGCGTCCACAACCGGGGCTGCTACCGCCTGACCCCGGTCGAGGACGGCACCGAGGTGGCCCTGACCCTGACCTACACGATCCGCAATCGGCTGCTGGAGAAGGCCGTCAACCGCGCGGCCAGGCCGCTGGTGGGCAAGGTGAGCCGACAGATCCTGGAGCGCGTCGAGTCGCGGCTCTAGCGCTTCTACCCCACCCCCGCTAGGCGGTTGCCGCGCCTCACGCGCTATTCCTGATCTAAAACGACGCCGCCCGTCATCGTGACGGGCGGCGTCGTGTCGTGAGGCCTGGCCTTCGGCGCTGCTCTCGACGTCTGAGCCTCAGCCCTTGCGCAGCGAGGCGTCGAGGTGATCGACGACCTCGGCCCAGTCGGCATCCTCCTGAAGGGCCTCGCGCAGGAACTCCGCCTGGCCCTCGTTCCAGCAGGGCGCGTCCGGCAGCGCAATCTCCTCGGGAATCGGCGCATGGCGATCGATGAAGCGCTTGATCGCCGCGTGATCCGAGGCGAGGCCGAGCTGCTCGAAGAGTTCGGTGAAGGGGTGGTCGGGGTGTTCCATGGACTGACTCCTGCTGACCGATGAGGGTCTTCCCACCTTAGCGATTTACGCGCCGGCGTGCATGACCCGCGTCAACGCTCGCCGACCAGCGGCGTGAGGAAGCGCCGCCGGCGTTCGCTTTCCTCGAGGGGCTGGGCCAGCAGGTGGACCAGCTTGGCGAAGGCGGCCTCGGGGGTCATGTCCTCGGCCGAGAGCACGCCGGCGTCCTCGAGCCCCTGGCCGGCGGCGTAGCCGCCGAAGGCCACCGCGCCATGGGGGCACTGGCTCAGCGCGGCCAGCAGCTTGCCTTCTCCGCTCGCCCGGGCCAGCGCCCCGGTCAGCGACGGGTCGTCCGGCACGTTGCCGCCGCCCCACACCTCCAGCACCGCGCCTTTGACGCGCTCGTCGCCGAGCCAGGCCTCGACCTGCCAGGCTTCAATACCGGGCCACAGGGCCAGGCGGACCACGCCGCCCGCCGCCAGCGGCGCATAGTCCGGCAGCTCGAAGCGCGGTGCGCCGCGCTGGTGATCCGCCAGGCCGCGGCCGGGGTAGAGCACCACCTCGTCGTCGACCCGCTCGCCAAGCGGCGTCAGGTTAGGGCTTTCGAAGGCCGCGGCGTCTTGCGTCTGCCACTTGCGGGTGCGACAGCCGCGCAGCAGCTGGCCGGCGAAGCAGAGCGCCACCTCCTTGAGGCGCGCCGTCACGGCGAAGCGCAGGGCATCCGCGACGTTGGCGATGGCGTCGCTGCCCTCGGCCTCCAGGGGGCGCATGGCGCCGGTGAGGATCACCGGGCGATCGATGCCCTGCAGCTGGAAGGCGAGGCTCGAGGCCGTCCAGGCCAGGGTGTCGGTGCCGTGGAGGATGACGATGCCGGCATGCCGGCGGTAGTGGCGGGCCACCAGCGCGGCCAACGCCTGCCAGTCCCTCGGCGTGGCACTGCTGGAGTCGATGGGGCGGTCGGTCTCGAGCACCTCGAAGGCGGGCAGGCTGGCCTGACGGGCCGGGGGCAGGGTGGCCAGCGCCCGGCGCAGGCGGGCCTCGATGTCATGGCCCGGCGTGAGCCCCCGGGGGCCTGGCACCATGCCGAGGGTGCCGCCGGTGTAGATCACCAGTACGGGGGCGTCGAGGTCGGGTCCGGCGGTCATGGGGGGCTCCTGGCGGGTCGGGTGGTCGGGGGCCCCATGATACGGCCGGCGCGGCGCCAGGCAAGCCTCGGTGTGAGGCTCAAGGGTCAGGCGTCCTCGCGAACCGGCGCGCCGTCGACGAGCACCTCGCTCGGGTGGGTCACGATGCGCTCCCCGGCGTCGAGCCCGTCGAGGACCTGGCTGACGAGTCCGCTCTGGCGGCCGATCTCCAGGTGGCGAAGCCGGGCGCGACCGTCCTCGACCGCGAAGGCCGCCCAGCGGCCATCGTCGCGGAAGAGCGCGCTGGTGGGCACCTGGAGCACGTCATCGTCCTGCCAGATCAGGAATTCCACCTCGACCCGGAAACCGCTGCCGAGCCCCAGGGCGGCGGGATCGGTATCGGGGGCGAAATCGACGATCACCGGCACCCGCTGCTCGTCGACGCCCAGCGCCGAGGTGCGGGTGAAGCCGGCGGGCTCGATGCGTCGCACCCTGCCATCGAGCGGCTGGCCGCCCCAGCCGGTGATGCGCACCGCCATGCCCGGACGCAGGCGCACCGCGTCCATCGAGAGCAGATCGACGAGGATCTCCATGTCCGCCAGGCGACCGATCTCGAGGATCGGCTGGCCGGCGTCCACCGTCCCCTCGCAGCAGCGGAAGCGCTCGATCACCACGCCGGCCACCGGGGCGGCCACCTCGAGGGTCGGCTGATCCGCGGGGCTCCGCTGGCCGCTGGTCACCGCCAGCACCGCCCGGGCGCTCTCCACCTCGAAGCTTGCCGCCTCGACGCTCGAGGCGGCGGCGCGTTCCAGGGCGCGCTGGCGGTCGCGCAGGCTCTCGCGATGCTCCAGGTCGGCGGTCGAGACCAGGTTGCGCTCGTGGAGCCGACGGTAGCGCTGGTACTCGGCCTCGGCGAAGCGCCGCTCGGCCCGGGCCGTCTCCAGGTTGGCCTCGGCCGCGTGGAGCCGGGCCCGGGCGGCCTGCAGGGCGTCCTCGGCCTGCTCACGGCTGCGGGCGTCCAGGGCGGGGGCCGGGCTCGGCTCGAGACGAAACAGCACCTGGCCCCGGTCGACCGCATCGCCCACCTCCAGCATCACCCGCCGCAGGTAGCCGGTGATCGGCGCCGTGACGTGCCAGGTGTCGCGAAGGCGGGTGCGCCCCTCCTCGTCGACCGCGTCCACGAAGGGCGCGCGCGCCACCGTGGCGGTGGTCACGCCGACCGGGGCCGGGCGCAGGGCCCAGACCAGCAGGCCCAGCGCGGCGAGGGCGACCAGACCCCAGAGCAGGCGGCGCGGGGTGAACCACCGACGGAGGAGGGCGCTAGGCGAGGAGCGAGGCATGACGGACTCCGGGGCAGACGATGATGACGAGCGGGTTCATTCCGGCGCCTTGAGCACGGCGACCTGATCCAGGCGCCAGAGGCGGCGGAGCATCAGCCCCCCCACCAGGGCCGAGGCCGAGATCACGCCGAGGGCCGAGACGCCGAAGATACGCGGCGTGAAGATCAGCGGAATGCGAAACAGGTCGCTGCTGAAGGCCTCGCTGAGCAGGGCGCAGAAGCCCGCGCCGACGGCCCAGCCGGGCAGGATGGCGAGCCCCCCCAGCAGCATGATCTCGCCGAGCAGGATGCGCGAGACCTCGGCTCGGGTGTAGCCCAGCACCAGCAGGGTGGCCAGCTCCCGGGCGCGCTCGGCGAAGCTGATCCGGGCGTTGTTGTAGATCACCCCGAAGGCGATCGAGCCGGCCAGGGTCACGAACACCAGGGCGAAGACCTGCAGGGTCTCGTCCAGATAGCGGCGCACGCCGCGCTCTGCCTCGCCCATCAGCCCGATACCCGCCACCGCCGGCAGCTCGTCGAGGGCCGCGATCAGCGCCTCGCGATGGGCGGCGTCGATCAGCAGCCAGGCCCCGCCGATGGCGGGGCCCTCGCGCATCAGGCGGTTGAGCCGATCGCGACGCAGGTAGGCGCCGACCCCGACCGGCTCGTCGACCAGGGCGGCCACCGGCAGCGACGCTCGGCGGCGATGGCCCTCCATGATCGCGACCTCCAGATGATCGCCGACCCCGACCCCCAGCCACTCGCCGAGATAGCGCGTCAGCACCAGGCCCTCCGGGGGCAGCGGTCGCGCGTTGCCGGCCGCGTCGACGATCGGGCGCAGGCGCGGCGTGGCCTCGAGGCCCGTGAGGGCGCTGCGGTAGCGGCGGTGGCCGTGGATCAGGGTGGCGGGAACGCGGCGCCAGGGCTCCACGGCCAGCACGCCGGGCAGGTGGCGAAGCTCGCCCAGGGCCCGTTCCGGGGTAGGGTCGTTGAAGGTCAGCTCGATGTCCATGCGCAGGATCTCCCGGTACTGGCGGTCGAGCATCCGGTCGAGCGCCTCGATCTGCCAGGCGCCCATCATCAAAAGGCCCGCCGAGAGGGCGATGCCGATCACCGAGAGCGCCGTCTTGGCCGGCTGCCGGGCCAGGTGGCGCAGCACGATGCGCCCCTCGCTGCCGAGTGCATGGCCAAGCGGCGAGCGCTCGAGCCAGGTGCGCCGGAAGCGCTGCGGGGCCGGCGGGCGCATCGCCTCGGCGGGCGGCGCGCCGACCGCCTGCCAGACCGCCCGCCCGGTGCCGGCCAGCGCCGACAGGCCGGCCAGCAGCAGCGAGAGGGCGAGCGCCCAGGGCGGGATCGGGAAGTGCATCTCCGGGAAGCGGAAGTACTCGGCGTAGAGCCCGGCCATCCACCGCGCACTCCAGGCGCCGAGCCCCACCCCCAGACCCCAGCCCAGCAGCACGATCAGCAGGGCAAGCCCGGCATAGTGGCGGGCCAGCTCGCCGTCGCGATAGCCGAAGGCCTTGAGCAGGGCGATCTGCTGGCGCTGGGTGCCGATCAGGCGCGTCATGACCACGTGAAGCAGGAAGGCCGAGACCAGCAGGAAGACGGTGGGCAGGATCGTGGCCTGGGCGCGCTGCTGGTCGAGCTCCTCCTCGAGGAAGCGATGCGACGGCTGGTCGTGTCGGGTGCGGGCGCCGGTGCCGCCGTAACGGGCGAGGGCCAGGTCCAGGGCGTCGATGACGCCCTCCCGGTCGGCGCCGGCCTGCAGGGTCAGCGAGAGCTGGTTGAAGGCGCCCTCCATGCCGTAGGCGTCGGCCAGCGCCGTCTCGTTCATCCAGAGGATGGCGTAGCGCCGGTAGTCGGGGACCAGGTCGGTGGGACCGGCCTGGTAGAGGAACTCGGGGCTTAGGGCGATGCCGCTCAGCGTCAGGCGGGTGCGGCGGCCATCGATGATCGCCTCGACGTGGTCGCCCGGGACGAGCCCGTGGGCCGCGGCGAAGGCGTCGCTGGCCACCACCTGATGCTCGCGCCCGGCCGTGGGCAGCTGGCCGGCCAGCAGGTGAAGGCGGTTCAGCGTCGGCTGGCGGCCGTCGGGAATCGACACCAGCTGGCCGCGCACCGGGTCCTCGAAGTCGGGCACCGTGAGGCGCAACGGGGCGCCCACCCGGGCCTCGATGAGGTTGACCCCGGGCAGGCGCTGCAGGCCCTCGACGAGGCTCAGCGGGGCACGGGTGACGTCGGCGAACACCTCGGCGAAGTGGTGGCTGGCATAGAAGCGGGCCTGGGCCCGGGTCAGGGCGTCGAGCATCGTCACCGCGAGGATCAGCGTCATCACCCCGCCGCCGATCACCACGGCGATGGCCAGCGCCTGCCCCTTCAGCCGCCCGAGGTCACGCAGCTGCTTGCGCCGCAGGGCCCTCATGGGCTCACCACTGGAGCTCCGCGGCGCGGCGACGCCGGCTCGGCACCGTGATGCCCTCCACGCGGCCGTCGCGCAGGTGCACCACCCGATCGGCCATCTCGCCGATCACCGCGTTGTGGGTGATGATCGCCATGGTGGTGTCGGACTCGCGATTGAGGGTCTCGATCACCTCGAGCACGCGGATGCCGGTGTGCGAATCCAGGGCGCCGGTCGGCTCGTCGCAGAGCAGCAGCGAGGGTCGCTTGGCGATCGCCCGGGCGATCGCCACCCGCTGCTGTTCGCCGCCGGAGAGCTGGGAGGGAAAGTGGTCGAGCCGATCCTCGAGGCCGACCCGGGAGAGGGCCGATTCCGGCGTCAGCGGGTCGTGGCTGATGTCGGTGACCATCGCGACGTTCTCGCGGGCGGTGAGGCTGGCGATCAGGTTGTAGAACTGGAACACGAAGCCCACGTGATGGCGCCGGTAGGCCGTCAGTCGACGCTGTGAGGCGTGGGTCAGGTCGTCGTCGCCGTAGTGAACGCTGCCGGACGAGGCGCGGTCCAGGCCGCCGAGGATGTTGAGCAGGGTCGACTTGCCGGAACCCGAGGCGCCGAGCATCACGATCAGCTCGCCGCGGTGCAGGTCGAGGTCGACGCCACGCAGCGCCCGGATGGTGACCTCGCCCATGCGGTAGTGCCGGGTCAGCCCCCGGGTCGTCAGCACCACGTCCCTGTCGTTCGCCATCCGCCGCGCTCCTGCCGTCTCTCGACTGGAGTCTAGCGGGTGCGCAGCCGTCCCGCGTCGTCGACCTCCAGGCGGCGATTGCGTCCGGCGAACAGCGCGAAGCCCATGCTGACGGTGACGATGCCCAGCAGCACGCGGGTCAGAGCGGTCAGCCCCACGTCGAACTGCAGCATCACCCCGATCGCCAGCGGGCCCAGGGCGGCCAGGGTGTAGCCACCCCCCTGCACCAGCCCCGAGAGCTTGCCGGCCAGGCGCGAGGTGGCGGTGCGCAGCACGATCAGCGTCAGCGCGAGGCTGAAGCCGCCGCCCTGACCGAGGCCCAGCAGCACGGCGCCGGGCCAGCGCCACACGGCGGGCGCCTGGAGCAGCAGCCAGAAGCCGCCGGCGACCATGGCCAGCACGATCAGCAGGGCAGGGCGCTGGTCGCGTCCCAGGCGCGCCAGCCAGGGGGCCGACAGGGCCGAGACCAGCTGCACCATCACCGAGGCGCCCATCATCCAGCCGGCCTCGGCCTCGCTGTAGCCGCGGGCCATCAGCAGGGTCGGCAGCCAGCCGAAGACGATATAGGCGAGCGACGACTGGCTGCCCATGAAGAGCATCACCTGCCAGGCCAGCGGCTGGCCGAGCAGCTCCCTCACGGAGCCACCGGTCTCGGGCGTGGCCGTGGTGGCGTCATGGCGCGGCATCAACAGCCGCCAGGCCACCAGGGCGGCCACCGCCAGCAGGGCCCAGCTGGCGAGCCCCATCGACCAGCTCCCCAGCCAGTCGGCCAGGGGCACGCTGAGCCCCGCCCCCAGGGCGCCGCCCAGGCACAGCGCCATGGTATAGACGCCGGTCATCAGGTCGGCACCGGCCGGCAGCTCGCGCTTGACCAGTGCCGGCAGCAGGGTGCCGGCCACGCCGATGGCGGCGCCGACCATCAGGGTGCCGCCGTAAAGCGCGACCACGGCCGGCACGCCGCGAAGCGCGAGGCCGCCGGCCAGCAGCAGCAGGGCGGCGGCCAGGGTGTTCTCCGGGCCGAGGCGCTTGGCGAGCCAGGGAGCCAGCGGGGCGAAGATCCCCAGGCAGAGTACCGGCAGGGTGGTCAGGGCCCCGATGGCCAGCGCCGAGAGCCCGGTGTCCTGCTGGATGCGGGTGAGCACCGGGGCCAGCGTGGAGAGGGCCGGGCGCAGGTTGAGCCCGACCAGCACCATCAGGCCGATGAACAGCGCCAGCCGGCGGGCATCGGGCTGCTGGGAAACGGGCCGCGAGGCCTCGCTGCGTAGCGTCTTAATGATGCCCCCTGGGTCGCACCGGCGATCGGGAGGCGCGGCGCTTATCGAAAGGATCGGGCGTCTCGAGCTCGTTGTCGGCCCGGAAGGTGACCGTGCCGGGCGGCGTCGGCGTATCGGGATCGATGCGCGAGCGGATGCCCGAGACATCCTCACTGCTCACCAGGCCCGAGCCGCCGGCGTGGCTCGCCGCCTCCACGATCAGCGGCCCATCAAAGCTCCAGCAGCGCTGGGGCACCTGGCTGACGCGCCACCGGCGATCCTGCCAGTGGGCCTGGCCGTCGTCGGTGAGGGTGAGTTCATCCAGGGGGATCAGGGCCGCGAACAGCCGCGCGTTGAAGACCAGGCCGCCACCCGCCATGCGCACCGGGCCTCGGTACTCGCCGCGCGCCAGCTCGGCGAGCACCTGCTTGCGCTTGGCATCGTGATCCAGTTCGGCCTGGCCGCAGAGGTGCAGCACGTCCCGATCGATCTGCTTGATCACCCAGACCTTGACGGGCGTCTTGCCGAGCAGCTTCTTGAACATGCCGGCACTACACCATATGGCGGCGCAGGTCGCCTCGCACGGTGTCGAGCAGGGTGATGAAGCGCGTGTCGCGGCCGCCATCGGTGCGGTCGACGCGTACCACGCTGCTCATGCCGCGATCGATGTTCAGCTGGTCGAAGATCTCCAGGGTGAGCTTCTCGGCCGGCTGGCTCCCGGGCTCGATGCGCCCCGAGGGGAGGGTGAAGGTGGTCAGCAGGGTGGCGCGCACCCGGGTGGATCCGCCTTCGGCCAGCACGCGACGAACGAACAGCCAGCCCTCGCAGGCCAGTGCCGTGTCGCCGTGATCACGCAGGAAGAGGGTGCGATAGCTGGCGCCCTCGCTGGCGCCCTTCTCGGCCATGCTGCGATAGGCCTCGGTCATGCGCGTGGCGGAGACCTTCGACGTCTCGAGGCGCTGGCTCGCCGCCTGGTGTTCGCGGTCGAGCCGGGCCTGATGCTGAAAGCTCAGCCAGCGCCGGTAGTCGCTGATCAGGGTCGTGTCATCCATGGAGGCATCCAGGCGTGGAGGGTGGATGGGAGACGCGCCGGGGGACGGCGCCCGGCGGACTACATTCGCATATCATGATGCAATCCGCCAGGCAGGCCGTCAGGCCTGGCGCGAGCCGCCGCGACCGCCGCGCCGACGGCGCGGGGCACGGGCTTCGTCGCCGCCGTTGCGCTGGCCGGCAGCCTGGCCCTGACGACGCTGTCCCTGGCCGCCGCGGCCGCCACCACCGCCGCGCTTGCCGCGGCCGTTCTCGATCGGCTCGGGCTTGGCGTTGGGGTCGGGCTCGAAGCCCGGCTCGATGTGCTTCTCGAGGTCGCGCTTGATCAGCCGCTCGATGCCCTTGAGCAGGCCGTGTTCGTCGACGCAGACCAGCGATACGGCCTTGCCTTCGCTGCCGGCCCGGCCGGTGCGGCCGATGCGGTGCACGTAGTCCTCGGCAACGTTGGGCAGCTCGAAGTTGACCACGTGGGGCAGCTCCTCGATGTCCAGGCCGCGGGCGGCGATGTCGGTGGCCACCAGCACCTGCAGGTCGCCGGTCTTGAAGGCGGCCAGCGCCTTGGTGCGCGCCGACTGGCTCTTGTTGCCGTGGATCGCCATGGCCGGGATGTCCTGCTTGGACAGCTGTTCGGCCAGGCGGTTGGCGCCGTGCTTGGTGCGGGTGAACACCAGCACCTGCTGCCAGTCGTGGCGGGTGATCAGGTGCGCCAGCAGGTCGCGCTTCTTCTCGCGATCGACGCGGTAGATCGCCTGGTCGACGAGCTCGGCGGTGGTGTTGCGACGCGCCACCTCGATCATCGCCGGGTCGTCGAGCAGCTTGTTGGCGAGCGCCTGGATCTCGTTGGAGAAGGTGGCCGAGAACAGCAGGTTCTGGCGCTTCTGGGGCAGCACGCGCAGGATCTTCTTGATGTCGTGGATGAAGCCCATGTCGAGCATGCGGTCGGCTTCGTCGAGCACCAGGATCTCGACCTTGGAGAGGTCGACGTGCTTCTGCTGCTGCAGGTCGAGCAGGCGGCCGGGGGTGGCCACCAGCACGTCGAGGCCCTTGCGAATGGCGTCGACCTGGGGCTGCTGGCCGACCCCGCCGAAGATGACGTGAGACGAGAGCGTCAGGTGACGGCCGTAGTCGGCCACGCTCTCGCCCACCTGGGCGGCGAGCTCGCGGGTCGGGGTCAGCACCAGGGCGCGGATCTGGCGCGGGGCCGGACGCGGGCCCTCGGCGAGGCGCTGCAGCATCGGCAGGGTGAAGCCGGCGGTCTTGCCGGTGCCGGTCTGGGCGCTGGCCAGCAGGTCGCCGCCCTTGAGGACGGCGGGAATCGCCTGATGCTGGATCGGGGTCGGGGTGGTATAGCCCTGTGCCTCGACGGCACGGAGCAGTTCGGCACGCAGGCCGAGGTCGGAAAAGGTCATGCGGTCTCCGCAGAGACGCCTTGGTCGCGCCACGTCGATCCGACGTGGTCAGTCCCTGGCCAAGGCGTGAAAAAGGAATCGCGGCAGGAGGGACCATCGATCGCCGCGTGGTGCGTATTATGCCATAGCGCCTGGGCTAGCGCAGCCGTTTGATTTCTTCGGCGATCTCGTCGACCACGCCGTCCCAGCCGCGGCCCAGGGCGCGCACCAGGGCGGGATAGCCGTCCCGCGCCAGGGGCACCTCCACGGCGAAAGGCGCCAGCGCCTCGAGCGAGCCCTCTCCGTCGCGCAGCTGCCACTGGCCCGCCACCACCGCCTGGCCATCAAAGCGACCGTGGAAGCGGTCCACCGTCAGTCGCAGGGTGGCGGCGGGCTCCCGGGACTCGCCGGCGGCCTCCCCCAGGATCCGGGTGTCCGGCAGGCGGGCGGCCAGGCGCTCCTTCAGGCGGCGTTCGAGCTGCAGCCCGAGGGGCTCGGCCCACAGGTGCTGGCTCGCCTCGTTGAGGGTGATGTCGTCGAGCTGCAGGACCAGGCCGTCGACCGACAGGAACCGGGCGAGCGTCGGCCGGGCGACGACCAGTTGGTGGGCGGCCTCCGCCCCGGCGACGCGAGCGGGGGCCGCCATGGCGTCATCCGGGAGGGTGTAGCGGTTGGAGGGCGGGGCATCGGTGGCACAGCCGGCCAGCCACAGCGTGGCCAGGGCGGCGGCCAGGCCCTTGATGACGGTCATGGCGAGCTTCCTTGCGGGGTGGAGGTCGGCGCCCGGGGGATCGGGTCCTCGGTGTCCAGGCGGTCGAAGAGCAGGGCGCTGGGGTTCTCGCGCAGGGTGCGTGCGGTGGGCTGCAGGTCGCGCAGCAGGCGCTCCAGCTGCTCGAGGGTCGCGCTGACGTCGCGGTAGGCGCGGGACTCCGGCGACACGCCCTCGAGGGTGGTGCGCAGCGCCTCGAGGGTGGCATTGAGGTTGCCGGGCAGTTCCCGCATGCCGGGCTCCTCGACCAGGCCGCGCACGCTGGCGGTGAGGGCATTGACCTCCTCGAGGGTGGCCTGGGAGGCGTCGAGGTTGCGGTCGAGCCCGGCCAGCAGCGGCTCGATCTCCAGGCCATTGAGCTTGTCGAGCAGGGCCGTCACCTGGGCCTGGATCTGGGCGAGGCCGCTGGAGGTGGTGGGGAAGACGGTGCGCTCGGCGAAGGTCTCGGCGACGTAGTCGACCTCGGCGTCACCGTCCTCGTCGCGCTGGAAGTTGAGGTCGACGAACAGCGCCCCGGTCAGCAGGCTGCCGCTCTTCAGCGACGCCGTGAGGCCCAGCCCGAAGAGCCGTTCGAAGCGCTCCCGCCACTGCTCGAGGTCGAGCGACTCGGCGTCGATGCCCAGGCGCTGGGGTTCGATGCGAATCAGCACCGGGATGGCGAAATTGTCGCGGGAATCGGGCTGGGGCGCGGTGAACTGCCAGGGCACCCGGGCCACGGTGCCGATCCGCACCCCGCGAAACTCCACCGGCGCCCCCCCGGAGAGGCCGCGCACGGTGTCCTCGATCAGCAGCACGTACTCCAGGTAGCGGCTGAAGGTGCCCTGGCGGGCGCTCTCCTCGTCGGCGTAGAGGGTGAAGGTGGTGTCCTCGTCCACGGGCTGTCCCTGGGGGAGGTCCTCGGGCACGCCGAAGGTGACGCCGCCACCGAGCAGCGTCTCCATGGAGTCGACCTTGACCCGGAAACCCTCGGAGTCGAGGCGCAGGTCGACGCCGCTGGCGGCCCAGAATCGGGTGCCGTCGGTGACCAGGTCGTGATAGGGACTCTCGATGAAGAGGCGATGGTGCATGCGCCGGGTGGTGCCATCGAAGGTGGCCTCCTCGACGCGGCCCACGGTGAGCCCCTGGAAGGTGACCGGGTCGCCGACGCTCGGCGCGTTACCGAGCTGGCTGATCAGGTTGACCCGCAGCCCCTCGGCGCCGGCCGGAGCGACCGGCGGCTGGTCGCTGACCTCGAACTCCCGGGCATCGATCTCGCTCTGCCCGGGCTCGAGCTGGATGTAGGCGCCGGAGAGCACCGTGCCCAGGCCGCTGATCCCCTCGCGGCCGATGCGTGGCTTGACCACCCAGAAGCGGCTGTCCTCGACCAGCATGTCGTCGGTATCCGGGCTCATGCGGGCGGTGATCACCGCCCGGGTCAGGTCGTCCGAGAGGTGCACCCGCTCGACCCGCCCGACCTCGACGTTGCGAGTCTTGATCAGGGTGTTGCCCGCCTCGATCCCCTCGGCGCTGTCGGTGACCAGGGTGATCTCGGGCCCGCGGCTGCGGTAGTTGTCGAACACCAGCCAGGCGCCGATCAGGATCGCCACGATGGGCACGATCCAGATCGGCGACAGCCGCGCCTGGGGCGTGGCGCGGGCGCGGTACCTGTCTCGCTCGGGCGGGGCGGGGGTGTCGGTCATGTCGAGTGTCCTTGGGCGGGTCGGGCATCACGCGGCAACGGCGCGTCCCAGAGCAGTCGGGGGTCGAAGGTCATGGCGGCGAGCATGGTGATCACCACCACGGCGCCGAAGGCCAGGGACGCGGGCCCGGGGGTGATCGACAGCAGCGCGCCGGCGCGGATCAGCGCCACCAGGATCGCCACCACGAAGACATCGACCATCGACCAGCGGCCGATGAACTCGGTGAGGCGGTAGAGCCGCGTGCGCGTCGCCGCGTTGAGCTCGTCGCTGCGCTTGACCACCAGGCAGAGCCAGGCCAGGGCCACCAGCTTGCCCACCGGCACGATCACGCTGGCGACGAAGATCACCACCGCCACCGGCCAGGAGCCCATCTGCAGCAGCTGCACCACGCCGCCGATGATGGTGGAGGGGGTGTCGTGGCCGAGGCTGGTGGTGGTCATGATCGGGTAGAGGTTGGCCGGCAGGTACATCAGGGTGGCGGCCGCCAGCAGCGCCCAGGTGCGCTGCAGGCTGTCGGGCTTGCGGGCATGCAGGCGCTCGCTGCAGCGACGGCAGCGGCCGTGGCCCGCGTCGTCCAGGCGGTTGACCAGGCCGCAGGTGGCGCAGCCGGCCAGTCCCTGGGGCGCGGCGGTCTCGCCGGTGCGTGCGCCCTCCGGCGCCAGGGGCTCGCCGGCCAGCGAGAACCACATCCAGTCGGCGTCCAGCGACTGCGTGGTGAACAGCAGCAGCAGGGCGAAGGCACAGAAGGCCCAGAAGGAGATGCCGAGCCCCACTTCCGCCATGCCGGCGATCTTGATGAGGCTCACCAGGGCCCCGACGATGAACACGTCGGCCATCATCCAGGGATGCAGGTGCGAGAGCGAGCGGGCGATGCTGCGGCTGGCCGGCAGCGGGGAGCCGCGCAGCAGCCCGGCCTGCAGCCACACCACGCCCAGCAGGTAGACGGCGGGCAGCACGCCGATGGTCAGCACCACCGCGATCGCCACCAGCGGCTGGTGAAAGCCGATCAGGGTGGTGGCGGTCTGGGTCAGCTCGATGCGGTTGCCGATGCCGCTGACGGTGAAGCTGATGAAGGGGAAGGAGACGGCCAGCGCCAGCGCGACCAGCGAGGCGAGTGCCAGCGCCATGCTGCGCTGGGCCGGGCGGTGGTGGCGGCTGGCCAGCACGTACCCGCAGCGGGGGCACTCGGCCTTCTCGCCGCCGTGCAGCGGGGGCAGCGCCGTCAGCCAGTCGCATTCATGGCAGGCGCGCAGTCGACGCCGTGAGGTGCGCGTCTCCGGCGGCGAGCGATCCACCAGCGGGGTCCCCCGGGGCAGGGTCGGGGCACGTAGGGCAGGCCTGGGCACGACGATGTAGGGTCTCCTGGCGATGAAGTCGTCACTGGGAAAGTGTGTCACGTTGACGCGGGGGGCACCATAGTCAAACATGCACGCCTGAATGTACCCGAGGAGACGACATGATTGTGCCCGCGATGGCGGTGGTGGCAGGCCTGGTCCTGCTGGTGTGGAGCGCCGAGCGCTTCGTCGACGGGGCCGCGGCGACCTCGGCCCGGCTGGGGCTGTCGCCGCTGCTGATCGGCATGCTGGTGATCGGCTTCGGCACCTCCGCCCCGGAGCTCGTGGTCTCCGCCCTGGCGGCGAGCCAGGGCAATCCTGGCCTGGCGCTGGGCAACGCCTTCGGCTCCAACATCGCCAATATCGGCCTGATTCTCGGCCTGGTGGCGCTGATCTCTCCGCTGGCGGTGCACTCCGGGGTGGTGCGCCGTGAGCTGCCGGTCCTGGGGGCCGTCACCCTGGGCACCGCCGCGCTGCTGTGGGGCGGCATGATCGACCGGCTCGAGGGCGCGCTGCTGCTGGGGCTGCTGGCGGCCTTCATCGGCTACAGCATCTACCTGGGCCTGCGCCAGGGTGGCGATGTGCTGGGGAGCGAGACCGAGGAGAGTCTGGAGACGCACCCCATGTCGCTCAAGGCCGGGCTGGTCTGGACCGGCGTGGGCCTCGTGCTGCTGGTCATCAGTTCGCGGGTGCTGGTATGGGGCGCGGTGGCCATCGCCCAGGGCTTCGGCGTCAGCGACCTGGTGATCGGCCTGACGGTGGTGGCCGTGGGCACCTCGCTGCCGGAGCTCGCCTCCTCGATCAGCGCGCTGCGCCGGGGCGAGCACGACCTGGTGCTCGGCAACGTGGTGGGCTCGAACCTCTTCAACACCCTCGGGGTCGTGGGCCTGGCCGCGGTGATCATGCCCATCGAGGCCGGCCCCGAGGTGCTGCTGCGTGACTGGAGCCTGATGATGGTCATGACCGTGATACTGGCGGTCTTCGCCATGGGCTGGCGCGGCCGGGCGGGGCGCATCAACCGCGTCGAGGGCGCCGTGCTGCTGGCGATGTTCCTCGGCTACACCGCCTACATGGTGAACCTGGTGATTGGCGGCGGTTCGGCCTGACGCCTGGCTGCGACAACGCGACACGGCGCGGCGACCCGAACGGTCTCCCTCGAGCTGAGTCCGAGGAGTATGATGCTTTCATGATCTGAGGAGTGCGGTCATCCGCTGTCGATATCGCCGGCCCCCCTGGGGGGCCGCACAGCGACGTTGCATGACCGTTCCCCGATCGACAAGAATGCGGCAGGGTGCCAGCGCCCCCACGCACAAGAGCACGTCCAGTGCCCGACGCATCTCGTACCCCCCGACCCGCAGGAACGAGGAGTGCCTCATGGAACTGGATCCCCTGCTGCTATCGAGGCTGCAATTCGCCTTCGTGGTAGCCTTTCACGCCATCTTTCCGGTGTTCACCATCGGCCTGGCGTCCTACATCGCCCTGCTCAACGGGCTCTTCTTCAAGACCGACAACCCCGCCTGGGATCGCCTGGCGCTGTTCTGGACCAAGGTCTTCGCCGTGGTCTTCGGCATGGGTGTGGTCTCGGGCATCGTCATGTCCTTCCAGTTCGGCACCAACTGGAGCAACTTCTCCCTGGCGGCGTCGAACTTCCTCGGCCCGGTGTTGAGCTACGAGGTGGTCACGGCCTTCTTCCTCGAGGCGGCCTTCCTCGGGGTGCTGCTGTTCGGTCGCGGCAAGGTGCCCCAGGGCGTTCACCTCTTCGCCGCCATCATGGTCGCCATCGGCACCTTCATCTCCTCGTTCTGGATCCTCTCGGCCAACAGCTGGATGCAGACCCCCGCCGGCATCGAGCTGATCGAGGGGCGCTTCCACGTCACCGACTGGAGCGAGGCGATCTTCAACCCCTCCTTCCCGTATCGCTTCGCGCACATGGTGCTGGCGTCGTTTCTCACCGGCGGCTTCGTGGTGGCCGGGGTCAGCGCCTGGTACCTGCTGATCGGCCGCGACCGCGAGGCCAACCGCAAGGCGCTCTCGATGTGCCTGTGGCTGCTGCTGGTGCTGGCGCCGACCCAGGCGGTGGTGGGGGACTTCCACGGCCTCAATACCCTGGAGCACCAGCCGACCAAGGTCGCCGCCATGGAGGGCAACTGGGAGCGCGGCTCGCACGTGCCGCTGCTGCTGTTCGCCTGGCCCGATCAGCAGGCCCAGGAGAATCGCTTCGAGGTGGGCATTCCGAGCCTCGCCAGCCTGATCCTGACCCACCACGCCGAGGGCGAGGTGCCGGGCATCAGCGAGGTGCCGCCCGAGGAGCAGCCACCGGTGTGGATCGTCTTCTGGTCGTTCCGGATCATGGTCGCCCTGGGCCTGGCGATGATCGCCGTGGCCCTGACCGGTCTCTGGCTGCGTCGCGGCGGCCGGGTCTATGAACACCGCGGCTTCCTGCAGCTGATGCGCGTGATGACCATCACCCCCTTCATGGCGGTGCTGGCCGGCTGGGTCGTCACCGAGACCGGCCGCGCGCCCTGGGTGGTCTACGGCCTGATGAGCCACGCCGAGGCGCTGACGCCTTCGCTGACCGGCGGCATGGCCCTGTTCACGCTGCTCGGCTACATGGCCGTCTACGCGGTGGTGTTCCTGTGTGGGGTCTACTACCTGACCCGGGTGGTCCGCCAGGGCATGCTGCCCGAGACCGCCCACGACGACGAGGTGCATCGACCCAAGCGACCGCTGTCGGCCGCCGACGTGCCCTTCGAGGACGCCTCCAGTCAACCGGGAAGGAGCTGAACCATGGGCATGTTCGATCTGAGTCTCATCTGGGCCGTGATCATCGGGTTCGGCGTGATCATGTACGTGCTGATGGACGGCTTCGACCTGGGGGTGGGGATCCTCTTCCCCTTCGCCCCGGATGAGGAGGCCCGGGACGTGATGATGAACACGGTGGCGCCGGTATGGGACGGCAACGAGACCTGGCTGGTGCTCGGCGGGGCGGGGCTGCTGGGGGCCTTCCCACTGGTCTACTCGGTTTTCCTGCCGGCGCTCTACCTCGGCGTCTTCCTGATGCTTGCCGGGCTGATCTTTCGCGGCATCGCCTTCGAGTTCCGCTTCAAGTCCCATCGCAATCGTCACTGGTGGAACCGCGCCTTCTGCTGGGGCTCCGCCGTGGCGTCCTTCGCCCAGGGCGTGGTCGTGGGGGCCTATATCCAGGGCTTCCCCGTCGAGGACTTCGTCTACGTCGGCGGCCCGTTCGACTGGCTGACGCCGTTCAGCGTGCTCACGGGCCTGGGCTTGATGGCCGGCTATGCGCTGCTCGGCGCCACCTGGCTGATCCTCAAGACCGAGGGCTCGCTCCAGGCGTGGGCCTATCGACTCGCGCCGCGCCTGCTGCTGGCGGTGCTCGGCGTGTTCGCGATCATCAGCCTCTGGACGCCCTTCGTGGACACCGGCGTGCGCGATCGCTGGTTCGGCCATCTGCAGCTGATCTGGATCTTCCCGGCCCTGGCGCTCGCCTGCGCGGGCCTCCTGTGGCGCGCCGTCCGCCAGCGGCGCGAGGGCCAACCCTTCATCGCCACCCTGGGCCTCTTTCTCTTCACCTACCTGGGGCTGGTGGTCAGCAAGTGGCCGGTCATCGTGCCGCCGGACTACACCATCTGGGACGCCGCCTCCGATCCCGGCTCCCAGCTCTTCCTGCTGATCGGGGTGCTCTTCGTGATCCCCATCGTGCTGACCTATACCGCCTGGTCCTACTGGGTGTTCCGCGGCAAGGTCCGCCCCGGCGAGGGCTATCACTGAGGTGAGGGCCGATACCGATAGCGAGGCGCCCGGGCCCACGGCCCGGGCATGGCTGTCGCGGCTCGCCGCCGGGGAGCGCCGCTACCAGCGACTCGCCCTGCTGGCCGGCGGGGCGGTGGGGGCCGCGACCATCGTCCAGATGGCGCTGCTCGCCGCGCTGATCAGCGCCCTGCTGGTCGACGAGCGATCGCTCCATGAGCTCACCCCCTGGCTGCTGAGTCTCGCGGCCACGCTGTTCCTGCGGGCGCTGGCCCAGTGGGGGCAGGAGGTGGCCGGCCAGGCGGCGAGCCTGCGTATCCGCCGGCGGGCCCGCGCCGAGCTGCTCGATCACCTGGAGCGCCTGGGGCCGGTGCGCCTCACCGGTCACCACGGCGCGGGACTCGCCCAGCGCCTGGTCGACCAGGTCGAGGCGCTGGACGGCTACTTCTCGCGCTATCTGCCCCAGCAGGTGCTGGCGGTGGCGATCCCGCTGATGATCCTCGCGGTGGTGGCCTGGCTCGACTGGCTGGCCGCGCTCTTCCTGCTGGTCGCCGCACCGCTGATTCCATTGTTCATGGCCCTGGTGGGCATGGGCGCCGAGCGGCTGAACCAGGAGCAGTTCGTGGCGGTGGCGCGCCTGTCCGGGCACTTCATCGACCGGGTCCGCGGCATCACCACGCTGCAGCTCTTCGGGCGCACCGCCCGGGCCACCCGGGAGGTGGAGGAGGTGGCCGACGACTACCGGCGACGCAGCATGCGCACCCTACGCCTGGCCTTTCTCTCCTCGGCGGTGCTGGAGTTCTTCTCCTCGGTGGCCATCGCGGTGGTGGCGATCTACGTGGGGTTCGGGCTGCTGGGTTATATCGACTACGGGCCGGCCGATGAGCTGACGCTCTTCACCGGCCTGCTGGTGCTGCTGCTGGCGCCGGAGTTCTTCCAGCCGCTGCGCAGCCTCGCCCAGCACTATCACGACCGGGCCGCGGCCCTGGGTGCCGCCGCGGGCCTGGTGACGCTGCTTCAGGAAGCGCCCGACGAAGGGCGCGGTGCCAATCCCTTCACTACCGCCGTCACCAAGCCCGTCACGAACGCAGAGCCGGCGCGACCGGTGGCGCCCGAGAGCCTGCTCGAGCTGGACGGCGTCACGCTCTCCCACGCCGGGCGCGGCCGGGTACTGGGGCCGCTGGATCTGCGTCTCGCGCGCGGCGAGACGCTGGTGGTGACGGGGCCGTCGGGCGCCGGCAAGTCGAGCCTGCTGCAGCTGATGGCGGGCTTTCTCGCTCCGACCCAGGGCGAGCGGCGCCTGGCCGCAGATGCCTCCTTCGCCTGGCTCGACCAGCGCCCGCTGCTGATCCAGGGCAGCCTCGCCGACAACCTGCGCCTGGCCGCGCCGGAGGCCAGCGACGGCCGGATGCGCGAGGCGCTCGCTCGTGCCGGGTTCGCCGCGCTGCTCAAGCGCCTGCCCGACGGGCTCGAGACGGCGCTCGGCGAGCGGGGCGAAGGGCTCTCCGGGGGCCAGGTGCAGCGCCTGGCACTCGCCCGGGTGTTCCTCTCTTCGGCGCCGCTGGTGCTGCTCGACGAGCCGACCGCGAGCCTGGACGCCCGGACCGAGGCGCGGGTGATCGAGGCCCTGGGGCAGCTTTCCGCCGAGGGACGCTCCCTGGTCATCGCCACCCACCATCCGGCGCTCCTGGCGCTGGCCGATCGTCGGCTGGTCCTCGAGGCGGCCCCCGTTCGGGAGAGCGTCGATGCCTGATGCGCGAGACGCCTCGCTGATCGCCACCCTGCGCCCCTGGTGGCGGCTGCTCGATCGACGTCGCGGTCGGCTGCTCGCCGGGGCGGGCCTGCTGCTGCTCACGGTGGCCGCGGGGATCGGCCTGCTGGCGCTCTCGGGCTGGTTCATCACCGCCACGGCGCTGACCGGCCTGGCGCTCGCCGCCGGGCTCTCGGTGGGCCTGGATGTCTACGTGCCCGGCGGCGGGATCCGCTTCTTCGCGGTCACGCGCACCGTGGCGCGCTACGTCGAGCGGCTCTACAACCACGATACCGTGCTGCGCCTGCTGGCCGACCTGCGCGGCCGGCTGTTCGGCGTGATGGCCGGGCTCGAGGGGCACACCCTGTCGCGGCGCCGCGCCAGCGACTGGCTCGATCGCCTCACCGCCGATATCGACACCCTCGACGGCCTCTACCTGCGCCTCGTCGCCCCGGCCGGCGTGGCGCTGCTGGCGATCCTGGCGCTGTCGGGCCTGCTCGCCCTGTGGTTGCCCCGCGCCGGCCTCGCGGCGCTGGCGCTTCTGCTGTCGGCCTGGCTGTGGCTGACGGTGGGCCAGGCGCGGCGCGGCATGGCCGCGAGCCGCGGCCAGGTCGAGGCGCTGGAGGCGCTGCGCGGCCGGCTGCTCGAGCACCTGCGCGGGCTCGCCGAGCTCGAGGCCTATGGCAGCCTGGCCGCCCATCGCGCGCGGCTCGACGCCATCGAACGCCGGCTGCAGGATGATCAATGGCGCCTGGCACGCGTCGCGGGGTTGGGCTCGGCCCTGGCCGGGCTCGCCGTGGGCGCCACCTGGCTCGCGGTGTTGGTGCTGGCGGCGCTGGCCTGGCAGGCCGGGGCGCTGTCCGGCCCGGTGATGGTGCTGATGCCGCTGGCGGTGATGGCGCTGAACGAAGCACTGGCGGCGCTGCCCATGGCCTTCACGCGGCTCGGCGCGACGCGAGCCGCCGCCGAGCGCCTCAACGCCCTGGAGGCCGCCCGTCGCCCGAGCGACGCCGTCTCGAGCGAGACGAGCACCGCGGGCCAGGCGCCGTCCCCGGGGCCTCTCGATGTGACTCTGGATGCTATCGATCTGCACTATCCCGGCGCCCTGCAGCCGGCCCTCTCGGCGCTGGACCTGACGCTGCCGGCGGGCCGGCGACTGGCGCTGTGCGGCGCCTCGGGCGCCGGCAAGTCGAGCGTGGCCCAACTGGTGACGCGCCAGCTCGCGCCGAGCGCCGGGCGAATCAGCCTGGGTGGGGTGCCGCTGGAGGCGATCGACGAGGCGACGCTGCGCGAGCGGGTGGCCTGCCTCACCCAGCGGGTCGAGCTCTTCGACGACAGCCTGGCGGCCAACCTGCGCCTGGGCGATCCCGAGGCGGACGCGGCGCGGCTGTGGCGGGTGCTGGCGATGGTCGAGCTCGCCGACTGGGCCGCCGCGCTGCCCGAGGGCCTCGAGACCCGGGTGGGCGAGGGCGGTCGCCGGCTCTCCGGCGGTCAGGCCCGCCGGCTCGGCCTCGCCCGGCTGCTGCTGCGCGAGCCGGACCTGGTGATCCTCGACGAGCCTTTCGCCGGGCTCGATGCCGCCACCGCGGCGCGGCTGGCTGAGCGCCTCGATGCCTGGCTTGCCGGGCGCAGCGTCGTCTACCTGGTGCACCAGCTCGGCCAGGCGGTCGATCCGCCGGCCATCGATCACGCCCTGACCCTCTGCGAAGGCACGCTTTGCACGGATGGTCAGGATGTTTCAGGATAGGACCGAAGATTCTTCATGAGGTGTGCCATGCATGACTTCCTCAGGCGCCTGCCCAAGGCCGAACTCCACCTGCACATCGAGGGCTCGCTGGAGCCCGAGCTGATGTTCTCCCTGGCCGAGCGCAACGGGATCCGCCTGCCCTATGACTCGGTAGAGGAGGTCCGGCAGGCCTACGACTTCACCGATCTGCAGTCCTTCCTCGATCTCTACTACCAGGGCATGAGCGTGCTGCGCACCGCCGAGGACTTCCATGACCTCGCCATGGACTACTTCCGCCGCGCCAGCGCCGAGGGGGTGGTGCACGTGGAGATGCACGTCGATCCCCAGGCGCACCTGGCGCGCGGCGTCGAGCTGCCGGTGGTGATGGAGGGACTCTCCCTGGCGCGGCGCCGGGCCTGGCGGGAGTTCGGCCTCTCCTCCGCGCTGATCCTGGCCTTCCTGCGCGACCGTCCGGCCGAGGAGGCGATGGAGACGCTGGAGAGCGCCGCTCCCTACTGGGAGATGCTCGATGGCGTGGGCCTGGACAGTGCCGAGCAGGGGAACCCGCCCGAGAAGTTCGTCGCGGTCTTCCGCTTCGCCCGCGAGCTGGGGATTCCCCGGGTGGCCCATGCCGGGGAAGAGGGCCCTCCGGAGTACATCCGTCAGGCACTGGATCTGCTGGACGTCTGTCGCATCGATCACGGCGTGCGCTGCCTGGAGGACCCGACGCTGGTGGCGCGGCTGCGCGACGACCAGGTCGTGCTCACCGTCTGCCCGCTCTCCAACGTGCGCCTGCGCGTGGTCGACAAGATGACCGACCATCCCCTGCCGCAGCTGCTCGAGGCCGGCCTGAAGCTGACGCTGAACTCCGACGATCCCGCCTACTTCGGCGGCGGCATGCTGGCCAACTTCACGGCCTGCCATGACGCCTTCGGCTGGTCGCGGGAGACCTTCACGGCACTGGCCAAGAACGCCCTCGAGGCCGCCTTCATGAGCGACGAGCGCCGCCAGGAGCTGCTGCGCCAGCTTGCCGAGATGCGCTGAGGAATCGCCGGCACCTCTGCTGGCGGCCCGGCCCCTGATCTCACGCCCATGCAAAGAACCCCGGCCTGGCCGGGGTTCTTTGCATCGTGGCTGTCGTCGGCTTCGGGGAAGCCTGCTCGGCGATCAGCTGGGCGCCGGGGCGTCGCGCCGATGCTGGCGGCGCCCGCCGCTCCAGGTCTCGGCCACCGTGCGATCGTCGCCGAGCATCATCAGCGCGAAGAGCGTTTCGGCGAGGCTCTTGCTGCGGGCCGTGCGCCGGGCCATCAGCGGGGTGGCGGCGGGGTCGAGCACCACGAGGTCCGCCTCCATGCCCGGAGCAAATCGCCCGATGCGGTCGTCCAGGGAGAGCGCCCGGGCATTGCCCAGGGTCAGCCCGTAGAAGCCCTGCCAGGCGGTGAGTGGCTGGCCGCGCAGCTGGCCGACCTGATAGGCGGCCTTGAGGGTGGCCAGGCCCGAGAGGTCGGTGCCGCCGCCCACGTCGCTGGCGTAGCTGATGGCGAGACCGGCCTCCCGGGCGGCGAGGCGATCGAACAAACCGCTGCCCAGGAACATGTTCGAGCTCGGGCAGAAGGCCAGGTTGGCGCCCCGCGCCGCCAGTCGCCCGCGCATCTCCTGGTCGAGGTGGATGCCGTGGGCGAAGGTGCTGCGGGGGCCCACCAGCCCCGACTGCTCGTAGACCTCGAGGTAGTCGCGACTCTCGGGGAAGAGCTCGGCCACCCAGTCGAGCTCGCCGGTGTTCTCGGCGAGGTGCGTCTGCAGCCACAGGCTCGGATCGTTGCGCAGGAGCCCGCCAGTGGCATCGAGCTGCGCCCGGGTGGAGGTGGGCGCGAAGCGCGGCGTCAGGCTGTAGCCGAGCCGGTCCCGGCCGTGCCAGTCGGCGATCAGCCGCTCGGTGTCGCGGATGCCGCCCCGGGTGTCGTCGCAGAGCGCCTCGGGGGCATGGCGATCCATCAGCACCTTGCCGGCGAGCATGCGCAGGCCGCGCTCGCGGCAGGCGGTGAAGAAGGCGTCCACCGAGACCGGGTGGCTCGAGCAGAACACCTGGGCGGTGGTGGTGCCGACCCGCAGCATCTCGTCGAGGAAGGCCGCCGACTGGACCCGGGCGTGCTCGTGGGCGGCGAAGCGGCACTCCTCGGGGAAGGTGTAGTCGTTGAGCCAGTCGAGCAGCTGGCGGCCCCAGGAGGCCATGATCTCCAGCTGCACGTAGTGCACGTGGCTGTCGATGAAGCCGGGCACGATCAGCTTGCCGCGATGGTCGACCACTTCGATGCCCTCGGGCAGCTCGGGGGCCAGTCGCGCCCAGGGCTCCATGGCGCGGATGCGGCCGTTCTCGATCCACAGGGCACCATCCTCGAGATGGCGCACGCTCCCCGGAACGGGGTTGTCGCCCTCGCCGGGGTCGGCATCGAAGCTCAGCAGGTCGGCGCGCAGCACGCGCGAGTCATTGTGGGTCATCTCGTCAGGCTCTTCTGTGCCGGGGTTGTCGGGGCCGATCTGGGGCAGGCCGGCGAGGAGGCGCTGTGAATACTTCCATGTACGCTACCGACGCCTTCCTTGGCGTAGGACCTCCTCTTCAGCCTGCCCCCGCCGCCCCTAGGTGTGTATCTACTGCTGGGGAATCATTGTCAGTACGTTGCGCAGCTCGGCCGGGTCGAGGCCGCGCCGCTCGGGGCGCTCCTCGCCGGACATCAAGGGCAGCAGCTCGGCGATGGCGGCCAGGGCGATGGCGTAGGGGGTCTTGTCACCGCCCGTGCCGCCGGCCGCCGTGCCGATGGGGCAGCGGACCGTGGCCAGCGCCGCCTCGTCGTGGCCGGCCTCGCCCAGCCGGCGGCGAAAGCTCGTCCACTTGCTGCGCGAGCCGATCAGCCCCAGCGAGCCCGTGTCGCCGCGGGCGAGCAGGGCATCCACCAGGGCGCGGTCCTCGGCGTGATCGTGGGTCAGCACCAGGGCGTGGGCGCCGGCCGGCAGGGCGGCCACGGCCGCGGCCGGATCGGGCGCCTGGCGACATTCGAGCCGCGGCGTGTCGGCGGCCCACTCGGGGAAGACGCCCTCGCGGCTGTCGTGCCACAGCAGCCGCCAGGGCAGCGGGGCGGCCAGGCGCACCAGCGCCTGGCCCACATGGCCGGCACCGAAGATCGCCAGCGTCGCGGCGCTGCCGGGGAAGACCTCGAGCAGCACGTTGACGAAACCGCCGCAGCACTGGCCGCTGCGCCCGCCCAGGGAGAACGCCTCCAGGCTCATGCCGGCCTCGGCTCTGCCTTCGCCCCGGCCCTCGGCTCTGCCATCGACGCCCGCCAGGCGGGCTCGGGCGGCCTCGATGGTCTGCCACTCGAAGGTGCCGCCGCCCAGGGTGTCATACACCGCCTCGGCGGTGATCACCATGCGCGCTCCGGGTTCTCGGGGGGTGGAGCCGGCGCTGGTGACCTGGGTCGCCAGCACGTGGGGCAGCCCCTCGCGCTGCAGGCGGTGCAGGGCGGCGTGCCAGCTCTCCGGGCGCGTGTCCGCGGCGCTCATGCGGGCTCCTCCTGGTCCACCGGCCGCGCTTCGTGGCGGGCGCGCAGCGCCTCGGCAGCCATCAGCACCCGCTCCGGGGTGGCCGGAGTGTCCAGCGCCGGACACTCGCGGTAGTCGACCAGGCTCGCCAGGGCATCGCGCAGTGCCGACCATACCGAGATGCCGAGCATGAAGGGCGGCTCGCCCACGGCCTTGGAGCGATAGATGCTGGCCTGGGAGTTGGGGTGGCCCTGCAGCAGGTCGACGTTTAAGGTTGGCGGCAGGTCGCCGAAGGCCGGGATCTTGTAGGTGGCCGGGCCGTCGGAGACCAGCCGGCCATCATCGTTCCACTTGAGCTCCTCGCTGGTCAGCCAGCCCATGCCCTGGATGAAGGCGCCCTCGATCTGGCCGATGTCGATGGCCGGGTTCAGGGAGTCGCCGACGTCATGGAGGATATCGGCTCGGCTCAGCCGGTACTCGCCGGAGAGGGTGTCCACCTCCACCTCGGCCACTGCGGCCCCATAGGCGTAGTAGTAGAAGGGCCGCCCGCGACCGGTGGCACGGTCATAGTGGATCAGCGGGGTGGCGTAGAAGCCCTTCTCGGAGAGCGAGACCCGGCCCAGGTAGGCCGCCTGGATGAGCTCGCCCCAGGGGATGCGCTGCTCGGCCTCGCCGATGCCGGCCACCAGATGGCCATCCTCCAGGCGCATGGCCTCGCGGTCGAGCCCGCCGGCCTCGCGGTCGAAGTGCGCGGCGGCGAAGTCGAAGAGCCGCTCGCGCAGCTTGCTGGCGGCATCCCGGGCGGCCTGGCCGTTGAGGTCGGCGCCGCTGGAGGCGGCCGTGGGCGATGTGTTGGGCACCTTGTCTGTGCGGGTCGCGCTGATGCGCACCCGTTCGAGATCGAGTCCAAGTTCCCGGGCCACCACCTGGCAGACCTTGGTGTGCAGGCCCTGTCCCATCTCGGTGCCGCCGTGGTTGATCATCACGCTGCCGTCGGTGTAGACGAGCAGCAGGGCGCCGGCCTGGTTCAAGTGTTGCACGGTGAAGGAGATGCCGAACTTCACCGGCGTCAGCGCCAGGCCCTTCTTGACGATCGGGCTTTTGGCATTGAACGCCGTGATCTCGCACCGGCGCGCCCAGTAGTCGCTGCTCGTCTCGAGCTGGGACACGATGTCACGCAGCAGGCCGAGCTGTTCGACCCGCTGGCCGTAGTGGGTGACGTCGCGGGGCGTGCCATCCGGGTCGGTGGCGCGATAGAGGTTGCGCTTGCGGATGGTCAGCGGGTCTTCGCCCAGGTGACGGGCGATGTCGTCCATGGCCTTCTCGATGATCATCATGCCCTGGGGGCCGCCGAAGCCGCGGAAGGCGGTGTTCGAGGCGGTGTTGGTGCGGGCCCGGTGGCCGGTGACCCGCGCCGCGCCCAGGGAGTAGGCGTTGTCGGCGTGGAACATGGCGCGATCGACGATGGCGTCGGAGAGATCCGGCGAGTAGCCGCAGTCGCCGATCACCGTGATCTCGCCGCCGGTGAGCACGCCCTGGTCGTCGACGCCGAGCCGGTAGCGGTTGTGGAAGGGGTGGCGCTTGCCGGTGGCGCGGGTGTCCTCGGCCCGGGGCAGGCGCAGCTTGGTGGCCCGGCCGGTGCGCCGGGCGATGAGGGCGGCGATGCAGGCCCAGGGCGAGGCCTGGGTCTCCTTGCCGCCGAAGCCGCCGCCCATGCGGCGCATCTCCATGGTCACCGCGTGGAAAGGGATGTCGAGCACCTCGGCGACCAGCTTCTGGGTCTCGCTGGGGTGCTGGTTGGAGGTGTAGACCATCACCCCCTCGTCCTCGGTGGGCTGGGCGAGGCACGCCTGGCCCTCCAGGTAGAAGTGCTCCTGGCCGCCGACGAATTGCTCGCCCTCCAGCACATGGGAGGCCTCGTTAAGGGCCCGTTGCCAGTCGCCGCGTTCATGATGGTGAGTGGGGCGCACGAACTCGCCGCGCTCCGCGGCCGCCACCGGGTCCAGGCTGGCCGGGCGCTCGTCGATCTCGATCACCGCCTCTTTCACCGCCAACCGCGCGGCATGATGGCTCTCGGCGGCCACGGCGAACAGGCACTGGCCGACGTAGCTGATCTCGTCGCTGGCGAACAGCGGGTCGCCGGGGAATACCGGGCCGATGTCGGTATGGCCGGGCACGTCGGCCAGGGTGATGACGTCCACCACGCCGGGGGCGGCCTTGACCTTCTCCAGATCGAGTCGGTTCAGCCAGCCATGGGCCACCGGCGACAGGCCCAGCGCCACGTGAAGGCAGTCTCGCGGGACCGGCAGGTCGTCGATATAGGCGGCACGCCCGGTGACGTGCTTGACCGCGCTCTCGTGGGCGCGGGAGTGGCCGGCGCCTCCCTGGGGGGCGACGGTCTCGCGGGCCAGCGGCGCATCGCCCTGGTTGCGCCGGGAGGTGTCGTGGGCTGTGTCAGTGAGCGTACGCATCGAGAGTCACCTTGGTCGCGGAGTCGCTTTTGTCGCTGTTGTTGTCGGCCGGGTCGCCATCGGCGGCGATCATCAGGCGCAGGCGTTCGAGCAGGTTGCCGGCGGCGACGCGGCGGTAATCCCCACTGCCGCGTACGTCCGTCATCGGCGTGAGCTCCTCGGCGAGCGCCTTGCGGGCGGCGGCGAAGGCCTCGGCATCCGGGGCGCGGCCCTCCAGGGCGGCCTCGGCCGCCGGGGCGCGACGGGGAATCGCCGCCATGCCGCCGAAGGCCAGGTGGACGTCGCGCATCACGCCGTCCTCCAGGCGCCAGGCGAAGGCGCCGAGCACCGCGGAGATGTCGTCCTCACGGCGCTTGGAGAGCTTCCATACCTTGAGATGAGCGGCGCTGTCCGGGCGTGGCAGGAAGATCGCGGCGATGAACTCGTCCTCGGCCAGCGCCGTGCGCTTGTAGTCGAGGAAGAAGTCTCCCAGGGGCAGCTCGCGCTCTCCCCGCGGGCCATCCAGGCGTACCCGGGCGTCGATGGCCAGCAGCACCGGCGGGGTGTCGCCGATCGGCGAGGCGTTGGCGACGTTGCCGCCCAGGGTCGCCCGGTGGCGAATCTGCGACGAGGCGAAGCGGTGCATCAGGTGCTCGAAGGCCGGATAGGGCTCGGCGAGCAGCGGCATCAGCCGGGCCAGGGTCACGGCGGCGCCGATCCACCAGCCCGCCTCCACCTCCTCGATGGCGTTCAGCTCGGCGACCTGGCGCACATCGATGAGATCGTCCAGCGACTTGAGCTGCTGGGTGGTCTCCAGCCACAGGTCGGTGCCTCCGGCCACCAGTCGCGCGGCGGGGCGCTTGGCCTTGAGGGCGCGCAGGGCAGCGAGGTCCTGGGGCGCCACGTAGTGGCCCTGGGCGGCGGGCTCGCCGCTGCGCGGACGGCGCAGCCAGGCGACGCTGCCGGCCAGTCCGGGGTCCTCGGCCCAGGCCGGGTCCGCCGCCGGGTAGTCGTTCATGCAGAGGGCGGCATCGCGGATCGGCCGGTAGCCGGTGCAGCGGCAGAGGTTGCCGCCGAGCGCCGCCTCCAGGCGTTCCTGGGTCAGCGGGGCGGGGGTGCGGCGCTGCTCCTCGTAGAGGGTGAACAGCGACATCACGATGCCCGGGGTGCAGAAGCCGCACTGGCTGCCGTGGCAGTCGACCATCGCGGCCTGGGCCGGGTGGAGGCGCTCGCCCGAGGCCAGCCCCTCCACGGTGACCAGGTGGCAGCCGTCGAGCTGGTGGGCGGGCGTGATGCAGGCGTTGGCGCTGTGGTAGAGCAGCTCGCCGCCGCCGGCATCGGGCTCGCCGATCGCCACGGTGCAGGCGCCGCAGTCACCGGAGGCGCAGCCTTCCTTGGTGCCGGTCTGGCCGAGGTGGGTGCGCAACAGCTCGAGGATGCTGGTGTCGGCGGTCACGTCGCTGCAGCGCTGCCGCTTTCCGTTGAGATAGAAGTCGATCATGGTCGGCTCCGTTTGTGGTTGTAGTGGCCGAAGCAGGGAATACTTCAATTCTTGACCAGTCGGTCAGCTTTAGCAAGGTCCGTCGGCAGATTTTTTGGCTGGACGCGGCGCGAATTGCCTAGTGGGGCGCCTCTCAGGCAAGCTCATGGCCGGAACGTCCCGGTCGACAGCAGCGAGGGCCCATGGCCAAGGCAGAACACCCCAGCGAACAGGAAGGCGGCGCCATCCGCCGACGCAACGAACAGGCGATCCTGGCGGCCGCGGAGCGAGTCTTCGCCCGACACGGCTACCGGGGGGCGAGCCTCCAGGCGATCGCCGAGGCGGCCGGCCTGCCGAAGTCCAATGTCCTCTATTACATGGGCAGCAAGCGCACGCTCTACGTCCGTCTGCTCGAGCGGATGATGGAGCGCTGGAACGTGATGCTCGACGACATCTCCGCGGAGGACGACCCGGCCGAGGTGCTCTCCGCCTTCATTCGTTCCAAGATGCAGCTGTCGCGGCGTCATCCCGAGGGGTCGCGGCTGTTCGCCAGCGAGATCCTCGGCGGGGCACCCTTCCTGCAGGAATACTTGAGCGGCGAGCTGCGCGACTGGGTGCAGAGCCGCGCGGCGGTTTTTCGTGAGTGGGCCGAACGGGGGCTGATGGATCCGGTCGACCCGGTCTGGCTGATCTTCCTGATCTGGTCCTCTACCCAGCACTACGCCGACTTCGAGGCCCAGGTGCTGGGCATCACCGGCCGCGAGTCCCTCGACGACGATGACCTGGAGCAGATCACCGACTTCCTGACCCGGGTGGTGATCAAGGGCTGCGGGGTGAAGCACCCCGCAGCCCGCGGCGAGGACCCGGTCTCCCTCACTGGGCGGTGAGCAGCATCAGCACCGAGAGCGCGGCGGAGATCCACATCGCCGGCTTGATCTCGCCGATCCGTCCGGTCAGCGCCTTGATCAGCACGAAGCTCATGAAGCCGAAGGCGATGCCGAGGGTGATCGAGTAGGTCAGCGGCATCAGGATGATCGCCAGGAAGGCCGGCAGCGCCTGATCGAAGTGGGCCCAGTCGATCTTGGCGATGGGCGCCATCATGAACAGCCCGACCAGCACCAGGGCCGGCGCGGTGGCGATGCCGGGCACCAGCGACAGCAGCGGCGACAGGAACAGGAAGGGCAGGAAGAGCAGGGCGATGACCACGGCCACGAGGCCCGTGCGTCCGCCCTGGGCCACCCCGGCGCCGGACTCGATGAAGGTCTGGGCGGCGCTGGTCCCGAGCGGCGCGGCGATCATCGAGGCGAAGGCATCCACCGTCATCGAGCGCTTGAGGTTGCGCGGGTTGCCGTCCTCGTCCTTCAGGTTCGCCGACTCCGACAGCGCCATGAAGCAGGAGAGCGCATCGAAGAAGTTGGTGAACAGCATCACGAAGATGAACGGCAGGTAGGCGACCTTCAGGGCGCCGAGGATATCGACCTGCATCACGGCGCCGAAGTCGGGCCAGGCGGCCAGACCGTTCCAGGCGACCATCACCTCGTCGCCCCATACCCGGCCCATCGGCGCGGCCATCAGGGTGGTCAGGGCGATGCCCATGATCAGCGCGCCGTTGAAGCGCAGGATCACGAACACCCCGGTGGCCACCAGGCCGAGGAAGAAGGTCGCCAGGCTCGCGTCCATGTTGCCCAGGGTGACCAGGGTCGCGTCGCTGCCGACGATGAAGCCGGCGTTCTGCAACCCGATGAAGGTGATGAAGAGCCCGATGCCGCAGGTGATGGCGTAGCGCAGCGACAGCGGGATGGCCTCGATGATCGCGCGGCGCACGTTGAACATCGCCAGCACCGCGAACATCACCCCGGACCAGAAGACGCAGCCCAGCGCCACTTCCCAGGAGAGGCCCGCGCCCAGCACCAGGGTATAGGTGAAGAGCGCGTTCATGCCCATGCCCGGCGCCACCAGGATGGGGTTACGGGCATAGAGCCCCATGGCCAGGCTGCTCATGAAGCTGATCAGCACCGTGGCCGAGAGCGCCGCGGAGAAGGGGATGCCGGCATCCGAGAGCACGGCCGGATTGACCACGATGATGTACATCCCGGCCAGGAAGGTGGCGATGCCGGCCAGGATCTCGGTCTTCAGCGTCGAACCGCGCCGACTGACGCCGAACCAGCGGTCGAGCACCGGCAATCCGGCGCCGGGAGACGATGCCGAGCGGGGGTGCCCGTCGGCGTGGGAGGTGGAGGTCTGTTGCATACCAAAACCTATTGTTGTTGTGTACGGAAAACCGAAACTGACATTTCCTGACCTATCGGTCAAGTCGCGAGAGTCAAGGCTAGTGCCGGATGAGTTCGCCGGCAATCCGGCCGCGCGACGCGACCTTCAACGACCCCTGCCGTCCTTGCGAGCCCTGAGGCCGCTGGGCGGGGGCGACCAACCAGAGTGAATGCATGAACAGCGTTGACGATCCTTCAACGGCCTCCCTGCCCATCGACGCGCGCCTGGACGAGATCCAGGCCGCCCTGGCGGCTCATTCACGGGCGCTGCTGGTCGCCGAGCCCGGCGCCGGCAAGACCACCCGGGTGCCGCTCGCACTCCTCGATGCGCCCTGGTGTCGTGACGGGCGGCTCCTGCTGCTGGAGCCGCGGCGGGTGGCGGCGCGGCTGGCGGCCGGCTTCATGGCCGAGTCGCTGGGTGAGCGGGTCGGCGAGACGGTGGGCTATCGCATGCGTGGCGAGAGCCGGGTGGGGCCGAGCACGCGGCTCGAGGTGGTCACCCAGGGCGTGCTGACCCGCATGCTCCAGGAGGACCCCATGCTCGAGGGGGTGGCGGGGGTGATCTTCGACGAGTTCCATGAGCGCAGCCTGGAGGCCGACCTGGGGCTCGCCCTGACCCTGGACGCCCAGCAGGGGCTGCGTGACGACCTGCGCCTCCTGGTGATGTCGGCGACGCTCGATGTCGATGCCCTGCTGGGGGTGCTCGGCGAGGCCACGCCGGTGATCGACTGCCCGGGGCGCAGCTTCCCCGTCACGACGCGCCATCGCCCGCTGCGACCGCGCGAGGACGCCGCCCGCCAGCAGGCCGCGGCGGTCCTCGAGTCACTGGACGAGGCGCTGGACGAGAAGCTCCCGGATGAAGAGGGACCGGGCGATGCCCTGGTGATCCTGCCCGGGGTGGGCGAGATCCGCCGCCTGGCCCGGGAGCTCACGGCTCGCGCGCCGGATCTCGCCATCATGGAGCTGCACGGCCGCCTGCCGCTGGAGGCCCAGCGGCGCGCCCTGCGCCCGGATCCCGAGGGCCGGCGGCGGGTGGTGCTCGCCACCGCCATCGCCGAGTCGAGCGTCACCGTGGACGGCGTGCGCCTGGTGGTCGACGCCGGCCAGGAGCGGGTGCCGGTCTTCCAGCCGCGCACCGGGCTGACCCGGCTCGAGACGCGTCGCGTCAACCGCGCCAGCGCCGACCAGCGCCGCGGCCGCGCCGGCCGCCAGGGCCCGGGCCGCTGCCTGCGGCTATGGGCCGAGGAGCAGCCGTTGATTCCCCACGGCGAGCCGGAGATCCGCCAGGCGGATCTCTCGCCACTGGCCTTCGAGCTGGCGCGCTGGGGCATCACCGACCCGGGTGAGCTTTCCTGGGTGACGCCGCCGCCCGCCGGGGCACTCGCGGCCGGACGCGCGCTGCTGACGCGCCTCGGCGTGCTGGACGACGCCTGTCATCTCACCGCGCTGGGCCGCGCCTGTGTGCGCTGGCCCACCCATCCGCGCCTGGCGGTGATGCTGGAGCGCGCGGCCGAGCTCGAGGCCCGGCCGCTCGCCTGCGCCCTGGTGGCCGCCCTGGAGGGTCGCGATCTCGATCAGGAGCGCGACCTGGAGCGGGCCCTCGCCGCGCGGCTGGCCGCACTGAAGGCACATCGTCAGTGGCAGCAGGAGGCGAAACGCCTGGCGCGGATCGCCGGCGTCGAGCTGCCCACGGCGGGAGAGGGCACGACCCGGCTGGCGCCGCTGGGGGAGCTGCTGGCGCTGGCCTACCCGGAGCGCATCGGGCAGCGCCTCGAGCCCGGTCGCTTTCGCCTGGCGGGCGGGACGCTGGCGACCCTGCCCGAGGCGCACCCGCTGGCCCATGCGCCGCTGCTGGTGGCCGCCGAGCTCGACGGCGAGGCGAGCGGCGCGCGGATCTTCCGCGCCGTGGCGCTGGCGCCCGAGCGCCTCGAGGCGCTCTATCCCGAGACCCGCGAGTGGCGGGCGAGCCTCGAGTGGTCCGACGCCCAGGGGCGGATGCTCGGCGAGCAGGTGCGCGGGCTCGATGCCCTGGTGCTCGAGCGCCGGCCGCTCCAGACGCTGCCGCCGGAGGCGGTGAAGGCGGCCCTGCTGGCGGCCCTGCGGCGGCGCGAACGGCTGCCCTTCGATGAGGAGGCCGAGCAGCTGCGCGGGCGGGTGGCGCTGCTGCGCCGGACTCTCAATGCCCATGATGACGAGGACGGTGTCAGCGACGAGGAGGGTGCGTGGCCGGACTGGTCGATGCCGGCCCTGCTCGAGTCCCTGGAAGCGTGGCTCGGGCCCTACCTCGACGGCGTGACCCGCCTCGACGCGGTGGAGAAGCTGCCGCTGGCGCGCATCCTGCTCGATTCCCTGGCCTGGTCGCTGCGCGCGCGCCTCGATGAGTTGGCGCCGCCGCGCCTGGCGGTGCCGAGCGGCGCCCACCACCGGCTGGACTACACGCCGTGCCTTGCGGGAAAGCCGCCGGTGCTCGCGGTCAAGCTGCAGGAGTGCTTCGGCTGGCAGGGCTCGCCGCGGGTGGCCGACGGCCGCGAGCCGGTGCTCCTGCACCTGCTCTCGCCGGCGCGGCGGCCGCTGCAGGTCACCGCCGACCTGGCGAGTTTCTGGGCCAACGGCTACCCGGAGGTGCGCCGCGAGATGCGCGGCCGCTATCCCAAGCACCCCTGGCCGGAGGATCCGCTCGCCGCCGAGGCGACCGCCCGCACCAAGCGGCGCGGCTGAGCACGGCACATGCGCCTCAGCGTGCCTCGGCGCGCTCGTCGTTTCGTGCGTCTTTGCGGGCCGAGGCGCCGCCGCGATCGCCACTGGCGTCGCCCCGGCGATGCAGGCGGCGCCGCACTCCCTTCTCCATCTCTACCGCGAGGAAGATCGCCACGGCGATGGCGAGGATCGCCAGCCACTGCGAAAGCCCCAGGGCGGCGCTGCCGAACACCCGCTGCATGATCGGCAGGTAGGTCCAGCCGAGCTGCAGGAGCATCCCCAGGGCGATGGCGATCCACACCGGGCGGCTGCCGAAGAGCCCCTCGACGGAGAGGCTGCTGCGGTGCAGGAAGCGGCTGTTGATCAGGTAGGCCGCGCAGCCGGTGACTAGCATGTTGACGGCCGCGGCGCGGGCCAGCGCGAGACTTTCGCCCTGGCCATTGAAGAGCCACGAGAAGATCCCGAACACGCCGAGCAGCAGCAGGATCGAGACGAACACCACCCGCCACAGCAGGAAGAGGTCGAGCAGCGGGGCGTCCGGGTCGCGGGGGCGTCGGCGCATCAGGTCGCGCTCGCCGGGCTCGAAGGCCAGTGCCAGCCCCAGGGTCACCGCGACCACCATGTTGACCCACAGCGCCTGCAACGGCGTGACCGGCAATACGCTGCCGGCCAGTACGGCGATCAGGATGGCGAGCCCCTGGGCGCCGTTGGTGGGCAGCAGGAAGGTGATGGTCTTGCGGATGTTGTCGTAGACCTTACGCCCCTCGCGGATGGCGCCGACGATGGTGGCGAAGTTGTCGTCGGCCAGCACCATCTCGGCGGCCTCCTTGGCCGCCTCGGTGCCCTGCACGCCCATGGCCACCCCCACGTCGGCGCGCTTGAGCGCCGGGCCGTCGTTGACGCCGTCGCCGGTCATGGCGCAGACGCCGCCTTGGGCCTGCATGGCGGTGACCAGGCGCAGCTTGTGCTCCGGTGAGGCGCGGGCGTAGACGTCGACCTCGAGGATGACCTCCTCGAGCTCGGCGTCGGACATCGCCTCGATCTCCCGTCCGGAGAGCGCCCGGTCGGTGTGCAGGAAGCCGAGCTGGCGGGCGATCGCCTGGGCGGTGACGGCATGATCGCCGGTGACCATCACCGGGCGGATGCCGGCGGTGAGGCAGTCCCTCACCGCGGCCACGGCCTCGTCCCGGGGCGGGTCCTGCAGCCCGACCAGGCCGAGCAGCACCAGGCCATCCTCGGCATGCTCGTCGGCCAGCGCATCGATCTCATCGGCCGGCTTCTCGGCCAGCGCCAGCACGCGAAGCCCCTGGGCCGACAGCGCGTGGAGTCGCGCCTGCCAGGCCTCGAGATCGAGCGCGGCGTCGCCGGTGGCGGTGCGCACCCGGTGGCAGCGCGCCAGCAGGCGGTCCGGGGCGCCCTTGACCAGTAGCCACGGCTCGCCGTCCACCGCGTGGAGGGTGGCCATGTACTGGCGCTCGGACTCGAAGGGGATGGCGTCATGGCGATCATGGTCGCCGCGCAGTTCGCCGGCCACGAGGCCGGCCTTGGCGGCGGCCACCACCAGGGCGCCCTCGGTGGGATCGCCGTGGATGTGCCAGCGGCCCTCGTCCCGGGCGATCTCGGCGTCGTTGCAGAGCACCCCGACCTCGAGGAAGTGGCGCAGGGCAGGGTGGTCGGCGAGGTCGAGGGGCGCGACGAGCGCCTCGCCCTCGTGCACCTCGTGCAGCGTCCCCTCGGGGGCGAAGCCGCTGCCGGTGAGGCGGATCTCGCCGTCGGGCAGCCAGATCGCCCGGGCGGTCATCTCGTTGCGGGTCAGGGTGCCGGTCTTGTCGGAGAAGATGGTGGAGATCGAGCCCAGGGTCTCCACCGCGGGCAGGCGACGGATGATGGCGCGCTGTCGTGCCATCGCCTGCACCCCCAGCGCCAGGCCGATGGTGACGATCGCCGGCATGCCCTCCGGGATCGCGGCCACGGCCAGCCCCACGGCGGCCATGAACATCTCGCCGAGCGCCTCGTCGTGCACCAGCACCCCGAAGGCCGCGGTCAGCACCGCCATCACCGTGATGACCAGCCCCAGCACGCGGCCGGCCCGGTCGAGCTGGCGCAGCAGCGGCGTACGTAGCGTCTCGACCCCGCGCAGCAGCTCGGAGATGCGACCGATCTCGGTGCGCTCGCCGGTCGCCACCACCAGCCCCCGGGCGCTGCCCTGGACCACCAGGGTGCCCGCATAGGCCATCGAGCCGCGCTCGGCCAGCTCGCTCTCTTCGCTTACCGCGTCGATCGCCTTGTCCACGGGGGTCGACTCCCCGGTCAGCGCCGCCTCCTCGTGGCGCAGCCGCCTGGCCTCGAGCAGGCGCAGGTCGGCGGACACCCGGTCGCCGCTCTCCAGCAGCACGATGTCGCCGGGCACCAGCGCCTCGGCGTCGACCTCGTGGCGCCGCCCGTCGCGCAGCACCTGGGCGCGGGGCGAGAGCATGTCGCGGATGCGCTCCAGCGCCTGCTCGGCCTTGCCCTCCTGGAGGAAGCCGATCAGCGCGATGATCAGCACCACCCCCGCGATGGCGATGGCGTCGAGCGCATGGCCGAGGGCGAGGCTCGCCGCCGCGGCGACCAGCAGGATCAGCATAAGCAGGTTGTTGAACTGCGCCAGCAGGCGTCGCCAGGCGGGCCGGCCCTGGCCCTGCTGGAGCCGGTTGGGGCCGTGTCGTCCCAGGCGCGCGCGGGCCTCGTGTTCCGAGAGCCCCTCCGGGGTGGCGTCGAGCGCCGTCAGCGCCACCTCGGGCGACAGGGCATGCCAGGAGCGATCCTGGGAGGGCGCATGGTGTGGCATCCCGATCTCCTCGTGTCCGTATCCGGGGACTCTACCCCGAGCAGGTTTACCATACGCCATGCTGCAGTGCGGTGACCGGGGACAAGTCTTCGAGCTTGTCTCTACACTTCCCTCGCGATGGCGCAGTCGAGCCGGCACGGTCGAGCTGGCACAATGGCGTCATTTCCCGGGAGAACCGCCATGACCTCCGCCACGCCCGCCGACCCGGCCTGCCCCTGCGGCAGCGATCGCCCGCTGTCCGAGTGCTGCGGTCGCTATCACCGGGGCGAGCCGGCGCCGAGCCCCGAGGCGCTGATGCGCTCGCGCTACAGCGCCTTCGCCTTCGACCTCACCGACTACCTGCTCGGGACCTGGCATTCGAGCACCCGGCCTTCGAACCTGACGGGCGACGATGCCACCCGCTGGCGGCGCCTGGAGATCCTCGATCACGACGCGCAGGACGACCGCGGCCAGGTGCACTTTCGTGCCACCTTCCAGGAAGGGCGGCGCTGGGGCGTGCTGGAGGAGCGTTCCCGCTTCGTGCGCGAGCGCATGGGCGACGAGCAGCGCTGGGTCTACCTCGACGGCGAACCCACGGTGACCCGGTTCAAGCCCGGTCGCAACGATGCCTGCCCGTGTGGCAGCGGGCGCAAGTTCAAGGCCTGCTGCGGCCTCGGCTGATCGCCATGCGCCTCGAAAGCGCTGGCCCGACGGGCCTGCGACTGGCCGCCGGGCGGGGCAGCCCTTACACTGCCCGGCCAGCGGTCGTGCCTTCACGGCCTTCTCCCTTTCCTCCAGCAGCCCGGTAGTGATCCCATGGCCCAAGACCTCTCGAAGCGCATCAACAAGTACATCCGCGAGAGCGGCATGTGCTCCCGACGGGATGCGGACCGCTATATCGAGCAGGGCAACGTCACCATCGACGGCCGTCGCGCCACCACCGGCGACCAGGTCTTCCCGGGCAGCGTGGTGAAGGTCAACGGCCAGGTGGTCGAGCCCCTGGAGGAAGAGGACCTGGTATTCATCGCCCTGAACAAGCCGGTCGGGATCGTCAGCACCACGGAGTCCAGCGAGAAGGCCAACATCGTCGACTACGTCAAGCATGGCGCGCGCATCTTCCCCATCGGCCGCCTGGACAAGGACTCCCAGGGCCTGATCTTCCTGACCAACAACGGCGATCTGGTCAACCGCATCCTTCGTGCGAGCAACCACCACGAGAAGGAGTACCTTGTCACCGTCAACAAGCCCATCACCGATGACTTCCTCGCCGGGATGAGCGGCGGCGTGCGGATCCTCGGCGAGACCACCAAGCCCTGCCGGGTGGTCAAGGAGTCGCGCTTCGTCTTCAACATCACCCTGGTGCAGGGGTTGAACCGCCAGATCCGGCGCATGTGCGAGGTGTTCGGCTATGAGGTGGTCAAGCTCGAACGCATCCGCATCATGAACGTCTCGCTCAAGGGGCTGGCACTGGGGGACTGGCGCGACCTGACGCACGACGAGGTGGCCACGATCCTGGCCCAGACCGAGCACTCCTCGTCCCAGGCCCAGACGCCGGCCAAGGCCAGGAACAAGGCCAAGACCAGGACCTCGAGCAGGCAAGGCGGCGCCAAGGCGACGCCGGCGAGCCCGGGCAAGGGCGCCAGGCGCGCCGGGGCGGCCAAGGCCGGCGCGGCCAAGGCCGGGGCGTCGACCAGGCGGGGCGCCCCTGCCAAGGGCGCCAAGCCGGCCAAGGGAGCCAAGGCCGCCGCCGGCAAGGCGCCTCCCCGCCAGGCCAAGGGCGGCAAGCCCGCGCCGGGCGGTCGCAAGGTCAAGGCCAAGGGGTCGGGGCAGCCGTCTCGCGGGGCCGGCCAGCGCCAGAAGCCCGGCAACGCGGCGCGCAAGGCGCGGGGCAAGAAGTGATCAGCCGAGTCGCCACCGCGCGATCAGGAGAATGGCATGAACGATGAGCGACTCCAGAGCCCCGCCGCGGCGCGCAATCGCCAGCCGGTCCTCGAGGTGCTGAAGGCGGTGCTGCCAGAGCGCGCTCGGGTGCTGGAGGTGGCCAGCGGCAGTGGCGAGCATGCCGTGCACTTCGCCGGCGCGATGCCGGGCTGGCGCTGGCAGCCCAGCGACCCCAACCCCCATGCGCGCCGCTCGATCGCGGCCTGGCGCGCACATGCAGGCCTGGCCAACCTGCTCCCGCCCCTGGCGCTGGACGTGACCGCGCTCTGCCCGGACGAGCCCGTCGATGCCGTCGTGGCCATCAACCTGCTGCATATCGCGCCCTGGGCGGTCGGCGAGGCGCTGCTCGACTGCGCCGGACGACGACTGCCCGCGGGCGGCGTGCTCTTCCTCTACGGCCCCTTCAAGCGCGACGGCCAGCACACGGCACCCAGCAACGCCGCCTTCGATGCCGACCTGCGTGAGCGCGACCCGCGTTTCGGCATCCGCGACCTGCAAGCGGTCGTCGAGGCGGCCGCGGCGCGCGAGCTCCTGCTCGAGCGGGTGGTGGAGATGCCCGCCAACAACCTGAGCCTGGTCTTTCGCCGGCTCGACGCCCAAGGCGCCTAGTAAAGCTCGTCCAGGGCGCGGTTGAGGGTGGCCCGGGAGAGCTCGCCGAAGTGGGTGTCGAGCAGCTGGCCGTCGGCGTCGTAGAAGAGGGTGGTCGGCATGACCCTGGCCCCGACTCGTTCGCCGAACGCCAGCTCTGGGTCGATCAGCAGGTGATCGAGGTCCAGCGACTGGTGCTCCAGGAAGCGCTGGACCTGCGCCGGGTCCTCTCCCTGATCGAGAAACACGAAGGTGATCTCCGGGGTCGCCTCTTGAGCGTCGGCGAGCACCGGCATCTCGCGGCGGCAGGGCGGGCACCAGGTCGCCCAGAGGTTGACCACCATGGGCCGCTCCTCGGCGGCCTGCAGCGTCGGCAGGACGAGGGATTCACCGCTCAGGGTGATGAGCTCGGTATCGGGCATCGGGCGGCTCTGTGCGGCCATCAGGCCAAGGCTGCCGGCGCTTACGCCCCAGGTCAGCAGCCCCGCGGCCAGGGCCCCGCCGAGGGCCTTGCGCTGCTCGGGATGCCGCCACAGGCGCCACCCCGCATAGGCGCCGCCGGCTACCAGGGCGCCGATCGCATCGAAGCCCCCGTCGCGGATGTCGAGCATCTGGAGCGGGCCGGCATAGTCCTCGAGGTAGCGCGCCACGAAGACCAGCCGCGCGCCGGTGAGCATCACCAGGGCGAGCGTCGACAGGCTGTCGCCGATGCGCAGGCGCTGGCGTCGTCCCAGCAGTTGTCCGGTCACGAGGGCGACTACCAGGGAGAAAGCGATCAGCAGCTGTCCCAGGCTCAGGCCCAGCGGTCCGAGGGCCACGCTCTGGTCGAGGAGATTCATGGCGAGTCACGTCGTCGGGGAGTGTGCGCTCAGCATGCCTGCTCATGGTTAGCCGCGTATTAAGTGCCGCTTCCTGTCTCTCCCCGGTCTTTCGCGTCGTTTCCTCACTCCGGTAGCTCGCCCGGCACGCGGTAGCGCACGCCCTGGGTCTCGCGCTCCTGGCGGGTGGTGGTCTCGTCCTCGGCGGGCACGCCCCACACGGTCTCCCGGCGGCCGTCCTCCCAGGTGTAGGTGGTGCAGCCGGCGAGCAGGCCGAGGGCGAGGGCGGCGGTCACGATGAGCATTCGAGGCATCACGGGGTTCTCCTTGGCGCGAGGCGTGCCGGCTCTTCTAGCCGGAGAGGCCGAGCAGTATCGGGACGTAGACCACCAGCAGCAGCACCGCGACCAGCCCCAGCAGGTAGGGAATGATCGCGCGGGTGATGCGCTCCAGCGGCAGCTGGGTGACCGAGGAGGCCACGTAGAGGTTGATCGCCACCGGCGGGGTGATCATGCCGATGGCCAGCCCCACCACGATGATCAGGCCGAAGTGGATCGGGTCGATGCCGAGCTGGGTGACCAGCGGCAGCAGCACCGGGGTGAGGATGATCAGGGCGCTGGCGGTCTCGATGAACACCCCGGTGAGCAGGATCACCGCGACCACCAGCAGCATGATCACGTACGGATCGGTGGAGATCGACAGCACCGCCTGGGCGATGGCGCCGGGCACCTGCCAGCTGGAGAGCGTCCAGCTGAGCACCGCCGAGGTCGCGATCACCAGCATGATCACCGAGGTGGTGATCGCCGAGCGGATCAGGATGCGGTAGACGTCCTTGATGCCGAGGTCGCGATAGACGAACAGCGAGACCATCAGCGCGTAGTTGACCGCCACCACCGCGGCCTCGCTGGGGGTGAAGATGCCGGAGAAGATGCCGCCGAGGATGATCACCGGCGTGGCGAGCCCCCAGCTGGCACTCTTCAGGGTCCGCCAGATGGTCGCCAGAGAGAAAGTCGTGCCGCGGGGATACTGGCGGCGGTAGGCCTGGACGATGGCGATGGTGGCCAGGCCCAGCCCCATGGCGAGGCCGGGCAGGAAGCCGCTGAGAAAGAGCTGGGAGACCGACTGCTGGGCGATCACCGCATAGATGATCATCGGCACCGAGGGGGGAATCACCACGCCGATGGTGCCGCTGGCGGCGATCAGGCTGGCCGCCGAGGCGGGCTCGTAGCCCTTCTTGCGTAGCTCCGGCACCAGGCTCGAGCCCACCGCGGCGGTGGTCGCGGCCCCGGAACCGGAGATGGCGGCGAAGAACATGCCGGCCAGCACCGAGACGATGGAGAGTCCGCCCTTGAGGAAGCCGAACAGCGCGTCGGCGAAGTCGACCAGCTTCTCGCTGACCTTGCCCTGGGCCATCAGGTCGCCGGCCAGGATGAACATGGGCACCGCCACCAGGGCGAAGGAGTTGATGCCCTGGAACATCTGCTGGGTGACCACCATCAGCGGCACGCCCTGGGCCTGCAGGGCCAGCAGGGTACTCGCGCCGATCGCCAGGGCGACCGGCACGCCGAGCAGCATGAAGAGAAAGAACAGCACGAAGAGCAGGGCGGTCATGCCGGAGGGTCCTCGGGGGAGTGAGGTGCGGCATCATCGTCGGCGTCGCCGTCGACGTTGCCGGTCGTGATCAGGCCGATCAGGTCGACGAAGGCGTACCAGGCCATCAGCGCGGCGCACAGCGGCATCACGGCATAGACCCAGGTCATGGAGAGGCGCAGCGAGGCCGACTTCTGGAAGCTCTGCACCTGCATGTACTCCCAGCCGATGATCACCAGGGCGATCATGAAGCCGAGTACCACCAGCACCGCGACGATGCGGGCGAGCCGCGCGAGCCGGCCGGGCAGGGCGTCGACCAGGAAGGTCACGGCGATATGGCGGCCACGCTGGAAGGCCAGCGTGGCCCCGAGGAAGGTGATCCAGACCAGCAGGAAACGGGCCACCTCCTCGGTCCAGCCCACCGCCTGGAAGAACACCCGCGAGATGATCTGCAGCGTGATCACCCCGATCAACGCCGCCATGCCCGCGAAGACCACGGGACGAAGGGCGGCGTCGATGAGGCGCTCGATGCGGTGCAGGGTCGTCAGGGCGGCGGTTAGCACGGACAGGGACCTACGAGACACTTACTTCAGCGCCTCCTGAATGCGCGGCAGGTAGTCGCCGAACTGTTCGCCGTACTGCTCGTAGACCGACGCCACGGCCTCCTGGAAGGCCGCGATATCCGGCTCCTCGACGATCTGCATGCCGGCCTCGCGCAGCGCCGCCAGCTGTTCGGCGGCCATCTCGCCATTGACGCGCCGCTCGTGCTCGGCGGCCTCCTGGGCGGCCTCTACCAGCACCGCCTGGGCCGCCTCGGGCAGCTGGCTCCAGGCCGGCATGCCCATGACGAAGATCGCCGGGGCATAGGTGTGGCGCGACAGGGTCATGTGGTCCTGGGTCTCGTAGAGCTTGAACGAGTGGATCACGTTGACCGGGTTCTCCTGGCCGTCGATGGTGCCCTGCTGCATCGCGGTCAGCGCCTCGGTCCAGGCCATGGGAATGGCGTTGGCGCCCAGCTCCCGGAAGGTGTCGACGTAGACCGGGTTCTCCATGACGCGGATGCGCAGCCCGTCGAGGTCCGCGGGCGAGGTGACGGCACGCTCGCTGTTGGTCAGGTTACGAAAGCCGCGCTCGGCGTAGGCCAGCCCCTTGAGGTTGACCTCGGAGAGCTTGGCGAGCAGCTCCTGGCCGATCGGGCCGTCCAGCACCTCATAGGCGGCGTCCGGGGAGGGGAAGAGGAAGGGCAGCTCGAAGACCGCCATCTCCTCGACGAAGTTGGCCACCGGGCCGTTGGTGATGACGCCCATGTCCACGGCGCCGATCTGCATCGCCTCGAGCAGCGTGCGCTCGTCGCCCAGGGTGGCGTTGGGATAGAGCTCGATGTCCACCTTGCCCGCGGTGCGCTCCTCGACCAGCTCCTCGAACTTCTCGGCGGCGATGTGGAAGCCATCCTGCTCGTTGACCACATGCGCCAGGCGCAGGGTGATCGGGTCCATGTCGTCGAATTCGGCGGCGTGGGCGCCGGCGGTCATGGCCAGCGAGACGGCGAGTGCCAGCGTCGTGCGTGCAAAACCTTTCATTATCGTTTTTCCTTGGTGTGTCAATCGCTTGCTGAGCATGCCCGAGGCCACTGCCGGGGGTCAACTGGCGCGCTCGCGGCTCGCCTGCTGGCCGCGCAGCCAGGCGATCTCCTCGGCCCAGATCGAGGGGTCGATGGTCTCGAGGATCATCGGGATGCCGTCGATGCGCGGCTCGCGCATCAGGGTGGTGAAGGCCGTCAGGCCGATGTTGCCCTGGCCGAGGCTATGGTGGCGATCCACCCGGCTGGCGAACTCGCTCTTGGCATCGTTCAGGTGCATGCCGCGCAGGTAGCCAAGCCCCACCACGTGGTCGAGCTCGTCGAGGGTGGCGGTGCAGGCCTCTTCGGTACGCAGGTCGTAGCCGGCCGCGAAGGCGTGGCAGGTATCGATGCACACCCCGACGCGGCCCTTGTCGTCCACCTGCTCGATGATCTCGGCCAGCTGCTCGAAGCGCCAGCCGAGGTTGCTGCCCTGGCCCGCGGTGTTCTCGATCACCGCGGTGATGCCCCGGGTCTCGGCGAGCACCAGGTTGATCGACTCGGCGATGCGGGCGAGGCAGTCGCCCTCGCTGATCTTTCTCAGGTGGCTGCCGGGATGGAAATTGAGCAGCGAGAGCCCGAGCTGCTCGCAGCGGCGAAACTCCTCGAGGAAGGCGGCGCGCGACTTGGCGAGTCCCTCGGCCTCCGGATGGCCCAGGTTGATCAGGTAGCTGTCGTGGGGAAGGATCTGGCCGGGGCCGAAGCCGTGGGCGTCGCAGGCCGCGCGAAAGGCCTCGATGGTCTCGTCGGCCAGCGGCTTGGCCTGCCACTGGCGCTGGTTCTTGGTGAACAGGGCGAAGGCGTCGGCGCCGATCGCCACGGCCCGTTCGACCGCCTTGTCGACTCCGCCCGCCGCGCTGACGTGAGCGCCGAGATAGTTCATGGGTGTTCCCCTCACCGGTTAGATCAGTGACGCATGATGAAGGGGAGTCTACCTCAGTGCTACCTAGCGGGGGATGGGCGGAGGGCCAGGCGCTGGACGTTCGGCTAGCGGCGCGTCAGCGATCGCCGTTCGAGGTCTTCCGGCGTGCCTTCGGAGGATCGGAGGCGGCATCGTCGGAGGCGGTCCTGGAACCGTCCTCGTGATGGATGATCAGCACGGTCTGCTGGTTGAAGCTGACGCGTCTTCCGTAGGCCTCGGCGGCCTTCTTGGTGGCGAAATGACGGCTCGCGCGCTGCGCGCCGTGGCGATGCACGCTCCAGCCCCCCTCGGGGTTGGGTATGACGTGATGGGTCGATGAAGGCATGACTCTCGTCCCTCCTGTGCGGTGGGCGCTGTCGAGATGACACAACCTTCAGTATAGCGTTTCACGCGACCGCGAGTGATCCCGGAGGAAGGGCGCGAGAGGGTCGAACTGGCTCGGGCGCGGCATGCGCTTTGCCGCCGGCGTCGTTCCCCGCGCGCACCCGGTGTCGCTCACACGAACTCGGAATCCTGCGTGCGGACGGTGAGGGACTCTTCCTCGCCGGGGACCGTCACGGCGAACTCTCCACCGCCCAGGTGGGTGACCGCGTGGCCCTCGCGGGTGCGAAAGGAGGGCAGGCCACTACCGGCCGCGCCGGCATGCTGCAGATCGGAGAGATCGCGGACGCTGACGAACATGTCGATGAAGTATTCGTTGCCGGCCTCATCGAAGGCCAGGATGGTTTTCTCGTGGTCGGACACGGTGACGCCTCGCATCGGGAGTTCTGGCGTTCAGTCTAGCCGCCCGGCGGCTCGCGATGCGAGGGGGGAGGCGCGCTTCGTGATCACCTGTCTCACAGCGGGTATCCTCGTCGCCGTGGACACGCATATCGGTCGCGCGCCCTGTTGTCACAGGGGCCTGATCGTTCGAAAGGAGTCGCCATGCGTCTGGACTACCATGGGCTGCTGCCCGAAGCCGTCGGCTTCCTGCTGCTGCCTCGCTTCTCGATGATGGCCTTCTTCTCGGCCGTCGAGCCGCTGCGCATCGCCAATCGGATCGCAGCGCGACCGCTGTTCGACTGGCAGCTGATCAGCGAGCACGGCGGGCCGGTCACGGCCTCCAATGGCATGACGCTGCTCGCCGATCGCGCCATCGGCGAGGTGCATCACCTGCCGTCGCTGGCGGTGTGCAGCGGCTTCGGCCCGGAGGACACCCTGAGTCGCCCGCTGATGGCCTGGCTGCATCGCCTGGATCAGGCCGGCTGCGTGCTCGGCGGCCTCGATACCGGGTGCTTCCTGCTGGCCGAGGCGGGCCTGCTCGCGGGCGAGCGGGTCACGCTGCACTGGGAGAGCCTGCCGGCCTTCCAGGAGCGCTTCCCGGCCATCGAGACCTCCGACGAGCTCTTCGAGCTCGGCAAGCGGCGCTTCTCCTGCGCCGGCGGCACCGCGGCCATGGACATGGTGCTGGAGGTGATCGCCCGCCGGCACGGCTCGCGCCTGGCCATCGACGTCTCGGAGCAGCTGATCCACGAGCGCATTCGCACCCGGCGCGACCAGCAGCGCATGTCGCTGGCCCGGCGTCTGGGGGTGCACCATCGTCGTCTGGTCGAGGCGGTGGCGCTGATGGAGCGCCACCTCGAGACGCCGCTGTCGCTCGCCGAAGTGGCCCGTCGCAGCGGGGTCTCGCTTCGCCAGCTGCAGCGCCTCTTCGAGCAGCATATCGATAGCTCCCCCCGGGCGTGGTACCTGAAGCTGCGCCTCGAGCGTGCCCGCCATCTGCTCGTGGAGACGGACATGGAGGTGCTCTCGGTGGGACTGGCCTGCGGCTTTACCTCCGGCTCCAGCTTCGCCCGCGCCTTCAAGGCGTACTTCGGCGTCTCGCCGCGGGTGGCGCGCCGCCAGTAGCCACGCGCCTCTTCGCCTTCGATCTACTCGCCGGCTCAGGCACTGCCGCAGGGTGTCAGGAACTCACGCCGTCGGAAGGATGTCTCGACTGGTACGCACAGATAACTCCTCCAGGATCGAGGGGTTGCGTTATGTCTAATGTTTGAATAGTTTGTGTACAGCATTTATACAAGAGATCGAGTGTACTGACTTGCTCTTCACCGCAAGTGCTATTCACCAGACGTGCCATCCACTGAATGAGAGGTTCACCATGAAACGCATCGTGACCACTGCTTCAGCCCTGACACTGATGATGATGTTCTCGGGTGCCGCCCTGGCGGATCACCACAATGAAGAGATGACCGACCCGACCGGTGTCGATTCCGCCAACGAGGTCACCGAGGGGACGACCCCCGATGACGGCATGCTGAAAGATGATGCGGTCGTCGAAGAGGGCGGCGTCGATAGCGCCAACGAGGTCGAGGCAGAGACGCCGGATGACGCGTCGCTCGAGGATGACGAGGTCGCGCCCGACAGCGGCGTGGATGCGGCCAGCCAGGAGTAATGCCCCGGCTAGCCTGCGCTGATCATTGCCCCCGGCATCGCCGGGGGTTTTTGTTTGTCACGGCCGCTCGGCGGTGCTCGGATCTCGTCCCGCCTCGAGGCTATCGGAGGCGGGACGACAGCGTATCGAGTCGTCGATGAGGCGCGGGGCCTGTTGACCCGGCAAGCGAGGGAGGGCCTGCCCAGCACCGGTGCCGGCTTCGGGCAGACGGGAAGCTCGGGCTCAGGCGTGGACGGTGGCGGCCTGGCTGCGACGGTCCATGGCGCCCGACAGGCGGGTCAGGACCAGGGCGAGCATGACGATACCGGCGCCGATCCAGGCCGTATCGGTCAGCGCCATGCCGTCGACGACGTGGCCTCCGACGACCGAACCCAAGGCGATGCCGATATTGAAGGCGGCGATGTTGAGACCGGAGGCGACGTCGACCGCTTGGGGCACGAAACGCTCGGCCTGTTGCACCACGTAGACCTGCAGGCCCGGCACGTTACCGAAGGCGAAGGCGCCCCAGACCAGCACGGTCAATACGGCGGCAAGTGGGTGGTTAGCCGAGATCGAGAGCACCAGCAGGATGGCGACAAGGCCCGTGAAGATCAGGGTCAGGGCCCGGATCGCGCCCATGCGGTCGGCGAGCTTGCCACCATAGATGTTGCCGACGGCGACCGAGGCACCGTAGACCAGCATGATCAGGCTGACGGCGTTGTTGCCGAACCCGCTGACGTCCTGAAGGATCGGTACCAGGTAGGTGAAGGCGGTAAAGGTGCCACCGTAGCCGAGGATAGTGATCAGATAGACCAGCAGCAGGCGCGGATGGGTCAGTACCTTGAACTGCTGTCCGAGCGTCGCCGGTACGGCCTGCTTGAGGTTGCTTGGGACCAGCAAGGCGCTGCCGATCAGAGCCACGGCCCCCAGCGCGGAGACCACCAGGAAGGTGGCGCGCCAGCCGAAGTTCTGGCCGATCCAGGTGCCCAGCGGTACGCCGGTCACCAGAGCCACGGTCAGGCCGGTAAACATGAGCGCGATGGCACTGGCTTCCTTGTCCCTGCTGACCAGGCTGGTGGCGATGGTCGAGCCGATGGAGAAGAACACGCCATGGGCCAGGCCGGTCAGAATGCGGGCCGTGATCAGTGAGCCATAACCCGGGGCTTGCCAGGCCAGCAGGTTGCCGGCGATGAACAGGGCCATCAGGCCGAGCAGCACCAGCTTGCGATTCAATCGTCCGGTGAGGGCGGTCAGCACCGGGGCCCCAATCGCGACGCCGGTCGCGTAGAGGCTGACCAACAGGCCTGCCGAGGGCAGCGAGACGCCCAGATCCTGGGCAATGGTGGGCACCAGTCCGACGATAACGAATTCGGTGGTGCCGATGGCAAAGGCACTGAGCATCAGTGCGTACAATGCGATGGGCATGGCGTGGCTCCTTTGGTGAGCGTTCGAGGGATGTGAACGCTGCGGAGTCTGCGCCCGCTGGTTTATGCGATAAATGGGGATAAAATCAAAACACCTTTACGTTTATGGCAATAATCGGCCGGAGGGAGGGGGATGCAGAGTCGGACCGAAGATCTGGAACTGCTGCTGGCGGTGGTGGACAGCGGGGGGTTCAGTGCTGCAGCGCGCCTGCTGGACGTGCCGGTGGCCAAGGTGTCGCGCGCGGTCCAGCGCCTGGAACGGCAGCTCCGTACGCCGCTACTCAACCGCACCACGCGGAGTGTGACCCTGACCACTGAGGGTCGTGCGTTCGTCGAACGCATACGGGAAGGCCTTGCCGTGCTGGCCAAGGCCGAGGAGCAGACCCGATTGAGTCGTGAACGCCCCAGCGGCCCCCTGCGTGTCGATGCTGCCACCCCCTTTGTCCTGCACCAGCTGGTGCCGCTGATTGGCGACTTTCACGAGCAGTATCCGGGTATCGAGCTCGAGCTAGCGGCCTCTGACGACATCATCAACCTGCTCGAGCAGCGCACGGACGTGGCCATTCGCATCGGGGAGCTGGCGAACTCCACCCTGCACGCACGGCACCTGGGCCGATCCCCGTTGCGAGTGGTGGCCAGTCCGCACTACCTGGAGCGCTTCGGCGTCCCGACTGGTCCTGCGGCCCTGCACGAGCATCGACTACTGGGGTTTCTCAATGCGGAAAACCTCAATCGTTGGCCGCTGGACGGGCTGTCTCAGCGGGGTGCCAACATATCTCCCCGGTTGAGAACCACAAGCGGCGAGGTGATGCGCCAGCTGTGTCTGTCCGGTGAGGGCATCGCCTGCCTCTCCCGGTTCATGATCCAGGACGATCTGGACAAGGGGCGACTGATCAGCCTGATGGCCGATCGCGTCATCAGCCCCCATCCACGAGAACAGATCCAGGCGGTGTACTATCGCAACACGACACTTTCGGCGCGCATTGGCGCTTTTCTCGATCACATCGCGCCGCGGCTTCGTCTGTAACCGCAAGCACCATCAGCGTCTGTTGCCTTCCTCAGCCTTCGCCCGTCACGTACTCGAGCGACTCCAGCGAGTCGGTGCCGGTGACGATCGCCTCCAGCTCGTCGCAGAAGGCGGTGAAGGCGTCGCTGGTGGCGCCCGGCGTGCGGTGCAGTTCGATCTCGACGTACCCCAGAGGCGGCAGGCCCTCGTCGTCGCCGACGATGCGACAGCCCTCGGGAATGCTGCGCGGCGTCTTCACCGTGGCCGCGAGCCCGGCCTGGACCGGCAGGTTGATGCCGGTGGGCGACTGGCTGGCGTAGCGCACGTCCCAGCGGCGCTCCGAGGCCCCCAGTGCCGCGAAGGCATGGGCGCGAAAGGTGCAGCCCTCGGGGTTCAGCGCCAGCGGCAGAGTCTCCCAGTCGTCGATCGATCGGCCCTCGGCCACCACCCAGACCATCTGCTCGCGCCCCAGCAGCCGGCCGGTGTGGGTGGGGCCGTGGCGCACCACCAGGGCGGCGTCGAGCAATCCCTCCTGGAAGTCGTTGACCAGTGAGCCGCTGATGCCACACATCACCTCCAGGCGCACCTCGGGGAAGCGGGCGGCGAAGCGCGGCAGCAGCTCCGGCAGGTAGGTGCTGGCCTGCTCCTCCGAGGTGCCGAGGCGAATCAGCTCGCCCTGGCGGTCCAGCCCCATCACCTGGCGCGCCTCGTCCTGCAGCTTGAGGATATGGCGCGCGTAGGGCAGCAGGCGTCCCCCCGGTGTGGTCAGCACCACGCTACGGCTGGTGCGCTCGAAGAGCATTTCGCCCATTTGATCCTCGAGGCGCTTGATCTGCAGGCTGACCGCCGACTGGGTGCGGTGGAGTACCTTGCCGGCGGCGCTGAAGCCTTCGCACTCGGCCACCGTGACGAAGGCGCGAAGCAGGTCGGTGTCCATGATCTATGAGCCTTTGCAATGCGTTTTATCTGAACCATTCATTTCTATTATTAAACTCGGCTGATTACCCTGTCCAGACGTTATGATTTAGGCAGGAGATTCGCCATGCAAGACACCCTCATTCAGGAAGACGACGCTTCACTTCACGGCTTGATCGATCTGGAGCGCTACCCGATCCACCAGCTCGACAGCGAGCGCGGCCGCGAGATGATCGCCGAGTGCCGCCGCCAGCTTGGCCATGATGGCTGCGTGGTGCTCAAGGGCTTCGTACCGGATGAGGCGCTGGCGCGTCTGGAGCGTGAGACCGAGCGGCTCTCGCCGGAGGCGCATTACAACCAGACCGAGACCAATCCCTACAACAGCGCCGGCGACCCGAGCCTGCCGGACAGCCACCCCAAGAACCGCTTCGACGACCGTACCAACGGCTTCGTCGCCGGCGACCGTATCGATGACGACACCATCATCCGTCGGGTCTACCAGCACGAGGGCTTCCAGCGCTTCATCGCCAGCGTGGTGGAGCAGGAGGAGATCCACCCCTACGCCGATCCGCTGGCGGGGCTCGTCATCAACGTGCTGCGCGAGGGTTGCCAGCATCCGTGGCACTACGACACCAACGAATTCATCGTCACCATGATGACCCGCCAGTCCCACGGCGGCGGACGCTTCGAGTACGCCCCCGGCATCCGCAGCCCCGAGGGCGAGAACTTCGACGAGGTCGAACGGGTGATCGACGGCGACCGCTCGCGGCTCAAGTCGCTGGACCTTCAGCCCGGCGACCTGCAGGTCTTCTTCGGCCGCTACTCGCTGCACCGGGTCACCCCGGTGGAGGGCGACAAGGAGCGCCACACGGTGATCTTTGCCTACGCCAAGGAGCCCGGCTTCATCGGCCGCCCCGAGCGCGCCCAGCGCATCTTCGGGCGCATGGCCCCCGTCCACGAGCGCCTGCTCGAGGAAGGGATGGAGCGCAGTGACAGCCTGGCCGATTGACCTCGGCGCTCGCGGCGCCGCTTACCCGGCGCCGCTTGAGACAGCCCCCCACGCGAGCCCCACAAGAGAGACCCTGACATGAGCATCGTCGATTTCGAGAAGTTGACCGACCACGAGCCGGACCAGATCCCGGTGATCCCCTCGGCCCCCATGGCCAACGGCGACAGCATCCCCACCGCCTTCGACCCGGTGCAGCTGCGCGCCGGACGCCTGTCGCGCCTGCGCGCCATGATGGACGAGCAGGGCTACGCCGCGGTGGTGCTGTTCGACCCCTACAACCAGCGCTACGCCACCGGCTCGCGCAACATGTTCGGCTACTTCCTGCGCAACTCCACGCGCTACATCTACGTGCCGCTCGACGGCCCGGTGATCCTCTTCGAGTACCCGGGCAGCGCCCACGTCTCGACCTGGCTCGAGACCATCGACGAGGCGCGCACCTCCAAGGTGGTGTGGTCGGCGGTCAACCAGCGCGACAACATGTCCTCCGACCCCTTCGGCATCGAGATCGCCGAGCTGATGGAGGAGCACGGCCGCGGCAACAAGAAGATCGGTCTGGATCGCTGCGCCCTGAACCTGGCGCGCTCGCTGGAGGCCCAGGGGCTCGAGGTGTTCGACTGCATGCAGGACACCCTGCACTGCCGGCGCATCAAGACCCCGGAAGAGATCGCCTGCCTGGCCCAGTCCATGGCCGGCGCCGAGGCCGCCGTGGCCGAGGTAGAGGCCGCCATCAAGCCGGGCGTCACCGAGAACGATCTGTTCGCCACCATGTACGGCAACATCATCAAGCAGGGCGGCGAGTTCATCGAGACGCGCCTGCTCTCGTCGGGCCCGCGCACCAATCCCTGGTTCAACGAGGCGAGCGACCGGGTGATCCGCCCCGGCGAGCTGGTGGCGCTGGACACCGACACCATCGGCTGTCACGGCTACTACTCCGACTTCTCGCGCACCTTCCACGTCGGCCCGGGCAAGCCGAGCGCCTACCAGAAGAGCCTCTACCGCATGGCCTTTGATCAGGTGCACCACAACATGGGCATCCTCAAGCCGGGCATGAGCTACCGCGAGATCGCCGAGAGCGCCTGGAAGATTCCCGAGCGCTTCCTCGATCGCCGCTACCCGTCGATCATCCACGGCGTGGGCATGCACGGCGAGACGCCGCTGGTCGCCCACCACATGGACTTCGACCGCTTCTCCAAGGACGGCATCCTCGAGCCCGGCATGGTGGTCTCCGTGGAGAGCTACATCGGCGAGGTCGGCGCCGCCGACGGCGTCAAGCTGGAGGAGGAGGTGCTGGTCACCGAGACCGGCATCGAGAAGCTCTCGCGCTACCCGTTCGACGAGGCGCTGCTCGACCGGGAGGTCTGACAGCTCCTGCCCGGCTCGATGAGCGCCGGGGACAAGGCGAAGCGAGGGTCTTTTGCCATGGATGGCAAAAGTAGTGCCCAGGGAAGGGTTTACAGCGCCCTCGCGATGGTCCGGCACTCCGGGGCTTGTTGCCGGCACAGCTCATCGGTTCCGTGATGAAATACGTTCCAGGAAGACGCCTGCGTGCGTCTTCCCGCTCAATTCAAGAGAGACCCCATGACAGACGTGAACCACTGGATCGCCGGCGACCGCGTGGCCGGCGAGCGCAGGATCGACGTGTTCAACCCGGCGAGCGGCGAGGCGATCCGCCGTGTCGCCCTGGGCGACGTGGCCACCGTGGAGCGCGCCATCGCCGCCGCCCGCGAGGCCCAGCCGGCCTGGCGCGATCTGCCGCCGGCCAAGCGCGCCCAGGTGATGTTCCGCTTCAAGATGCTGCTCGAGCGCGACGCCGACGAGATCTGCCAACTGGTCGCCGAGGAGCACGGCAAGGTGCTCGAGGACGCCATGGGCGAGCTCAAGCGCGGCATCGAGAACGTCGAGTACGCCTGCGGCGTGCCGGAGCTGCTCAAGGGCGAGTACTCCCACAACGCCGGCCCGGGCATCGATACCTGGTCCAACCACCAGCCGTTGGGCATCGTCGCCGGCATCACGCCGTTCAACTTCCCGGCCATGGTGCCGCTGTGGATGTACCCCATGGCGATCGCCTGCGGCAACGCCTTCATCCTCAAGCCCTCCGAGCAGGTGCCCTCGGCCGCCATCAAGATGGCCGAGCTGCTCGACGAGGCGGGCCTGCCGCGGGGCATCTTCAACGTGGTGCACGGTGACCGCGAGGCCGTCGAGGCGCTGATCGACGCCCCCGACGTCAAGGCGCTCTCCTTCGTCGGCTCCACCCCGGTGGCCAAGTCGATCTATCGCCGCGGCGCCGAGAATGGCAAGCGCGTGCAGGCCCTGGGCGGGGCCAAGAACCACGCCGTGGTGCTGCCCGACGCCGACCTCGACAACGCCGCCAGCACCCTGATCGGCGCCGCCTACGGCAGCGCCGGCGAGCGCTGCATGGCGATCTCCGTGGCCGTCTGCGTCGGCGACGACACCGCCGACGCCCTGGTCGGCAAGCTTGCCGCCGAGGCGCGCACCCTGAAGATCGGCCCCGGCACTGAGCGCGGCCTCGACATGGGCGCGCTGGTCAACGCCGCGCATCGCGACAAGGTCGCCGGCTACATCGAGCAGGGCGCCGCCGCCGGGGCGGAGCTCGTGGTCGATGGCCGCAGCCACCCGCTGGTCGAGCAGTCGCCAGGCTACTTCCTCGGCGCCACCCTGTTCGACCGGGTGACCCCGGAGATGGGCATCTATCGCGACGAGATCTTCGGCCCGGTGCTCTGCGTGGTGCGCGTCGACACCTATGAGGAGGCCATCGCGCTGATCAACGCCCACCAGTACGGCAACGGCACCTGCGTGTTTACCCGCGACGGCGAGGCCGCGCGCCGCTTCGCCGATGCCATCGAGGTGGGCATGGTCGGCATCAACGTACCGCTGCCCGTGCCGGTGGCCTTCCACAGCTTCGGCGGCTGGAAGGAGTCGCTGTTCGGCGACCTGCACGCCTACGGCCCCGATGCGGTGCGCTTCTATACTCGCCGCAAGGCCGTCTCCCAGCGCTGGCCCGAGCGCAGCGCTCAGGAGAGCGCGCAGTTCAGCTTCCCCTCCTGAGGTAGCCAATCGGCCGATAGCGGCCGAGCTCCACGCCCGCCCCGGTACGCCGGGGCGGGCGTTTTTGTGCCCCATCACCAGGCCCGACTTGTGCCGCTTGGCCAGGCCGACCACGCTGAAAGCGTGATGTGTCGGGTCACGGTGAGGGGGGAAGACCGCATGAATCCAAGAATCAGCATGATCACCCTCGGCGTCGTTGACCTGGCCCGCTCGATCCGCTTCTACGAGCAGGGCCTGGGCCTGCCGCGCATGGACTCGCCTCCCGAGGTGGCCTTCTTTCCGCTCAACGGCAGCTGGCTGGGCCTGTACGGCCGCGAGGCACTCGCCGAGGATGCCGGCGTGCCGGCCGAAGGCAGCGGCTTTCGCGGGGTAGCCCTGGCTCATAACCTGGGCTCCGAGGCGGAAGTCGACGCCCTCATCGCCCAGGCGGTGGCCGCGGGCGCCACCCTGGTCAAGCCCGCGCAGCCGGTCTTCTGGGGCGGCTATTCCGGCTACTTCGCCGACCCCGACGGTCACCTGTGGGAGGTGGCCTTCAACCCCTTCTGCTGGATCGGGCCGAGTGATGGTGTCGCTTAGGCCCATCGCCCGCACGCCGTCAGCCTTTTAAATGAAGCGCCATGTAAATCGATGCGAAAGCACGCTAGATTAGGCAGCACTTAAGCATTGATTTCCCCCAGGGAAGGGGCGTGATCCACACCAGATCACGGCTGCCAGGAGGGTGGTGCCCGCTAAGGCCTCACCCGGCGGTAGCGTGGGGAGGCTTGTGCCGAGCGATGCTCGCAGGGGCTCGGTCAGCTATAGCCCATAACGCCCATTACGTGAAAGACCACTGGTTCATCCATCCTTGTTATGCAGCGTGCGCGATGATTGGAGGGAGGATGTGGCCTAATACTTGTTAATCCAACTGAGATTCAATGGGTTATCCAGAGTTCGGTCGACAGGATGGTGTTCTTATACGCGCGTGCAGGTGCAAGTTGATTTGCGAGCGTGAGGTGTGATCAGTGTTATGCATTTCTGAGCCAAGATCATGAGTAAAAATCTTCCCGTTTTATTCGGGCTTTACCCAGTGCTTCTGTCCGGAATTGCTCTAATATGGCTGCTCCGTCTTCGGGATCGCAGTTGGCCGAATTGGGCAGTGTGGGTATTGGCATGCGGCAGCATCATTGCCTTCGTTTTTATGACGGGGCCTTGGGTCTTCACGAGCTATTACTTGCGGTATATTCTTACAGCGCTATTCGCCTTGACCGCCGTTTTCTCATATTGCCGAATGAAGTGCGGTAGTCCTTATTCTCGAAGGCATGATAACCGAATCTCGGTTGCCTCTGTATTGATTTTTCTTCTTTTTGCGCTGCTGAACACCTTGGCCATTGCGTCGTATTATCCCTCTGGTAAAACGCTTGACGCAACATTCCCACTTCGATCAGGCGCCTATTACGTGCTACAAGGCGGCGCCAGTATAGTGACGAACCCTTTTCACGCGCTGGCCGGCAACAAGCTGGCCATAGACATCGTTAAGCTCAGCTTGCTCGGTAATCAGGCAGACAATTTGGCCCCGCGAGTGTTGAGTAACTACCAAATATTTGGAGAGAAACTCTATAGTCCGTGCCAGGGGGCTATTTTAAAGGTTCGCGACAGCTTGCCGGATAACCCCCCAGGAAACCCCGATACAAATCACCCGGAAGGCAATTACATTGTGCTGCAGTGTCTGATGGGGGACATATTAATGGCTCACCTGAGGAGAGGCAGCATTGAGGTAGCGCCAGGGGACACCGTGGCCACGGGACAGCTTTTGGCTGAAATTGGAAATTCAGGAAATACACTTGAGCCGCACCTGCATATTGAGGCAAGGAATGACGGAAAACCTATATGGCTTATTTTTAACGGACGGTCTTTGTCGATTAATAGCCTGATAACGAGAAAGTGAAAATGCATAACAATGCCATCAAGTAGGACAGTAAAAAGCGTCACTCCCTTGTTGTTTCACTTTTTTCTTCCGGTTATCCCAAACGTTAAAAAAAGCAAAGGAGAACCCATGGGCCTGATAATGCTTCCCCTTTTGGCGGCGTGGCTGGCGGGCGCCGGCTATGCCGTCTTCCTGTGGTATTCGCTATGGACCGTCGGCAAGCCGCTGCTCTATGTCTCCGCCTTGATGATTGTTGGCGTGCTGCTGGCGCTGGTCTACGCCCGCGTCGGCCTGGCAGGCTTCAAGGCCCGCGAGGAGGTCTGGGCCTTCGAGATCCCCATGCACTTCCTGCTGAATAAAACCGCCATCGCGATGTTTGTGCTGGCGGTCGCGTTCTCCTTCCTGGCGCGCCACATGGCGGACGTCCCCCAGGCGACGGCCGTCTGCTTCGTCGTGGCCTTCGCGCTCTCGATCGGCACGGTGGCGGCGAGCCTCTATGCGGAGACCTTCGTGCGCCACCACGACATTCGCGTGACCTACTGACGACCCAATGGCATTGGACGAGGCGGGCGGCCCGATGCCGTCTCGCTCGCGCCGCGACCCTGATTTCATCTCAACGGGAGCTACTCGCATGTTTACCGGCCTCAGCGCCTTTCCCCTGACCCCGATGAACGAGCAAGGCCTGGACGAGGCGGCCTTCGTGCGCCTGATCGAGCGGCTGGTCGCCGCCAGGGTCGACGCCATCGGCGTGCTGGGTTCCACCGGCAACTACGCCTACCTGACCCGGGCCGAGCGGGCGCGGGTGGTTCGGCTTGCGGTGGAACACGCCGGCGAGGTGCCGGTGATGGCGGGCATCGGCGCGTTGCGCACCCGCGAGGTGCTTGCGCTGGCCGACGATGCCCAGGCCGCCGGCGCGCGCGGGGTGCTGCTGGCGCCGGTGTCGTACCAGAAGCTCAGGGACGATGAGGTGTTCGGGCTCTACGAGACGGTCACCCGGGCGCTCTCGGTGCCGCTCTGCGTCTACGATAACCCCGGCACCACGCGGTTTTCGTTCAGCGATGACCTGCATGGCGAGATCGCAAGACTCCCCAACGTCGCCTCGATCAAGATTCCCGGCGTGCCGGCAAATCCCTCGGAGGCGCGAGCACGGGTGGAGCGGCTTCGCGCGCGGTTGCCCGGCCACGTCACACTCGGCGTCAGCGGCGATGCCTTCGGCGCCACCGGCCTCAATGCCGGCTGCGAGGCCTGGTACTCGGTGATCGGTGGGCTCTTTCCCGCAGAGGCGCTGGCGATCACCCGCGCGGCCCAGGCGGGGCACGCCGAGGAGGCGGCGCGGCTCTCGGCACGCTTGCAGCCGCTGTGGTCGCTGTTCGCCGAGCAGGGCGGCAGTTTGCGGGTGATCGCGGCCGCCGCGGAGCTCTCGGGGCTCGTCGAGGCGCCGTGCCTGCCGCTGCCATTAGAGGCGCTCGGTGGCGAGGGGCGCCGGCGCCTCGCGGCGCTGATCGACGAGCTGTGTCTCGCCTGAGGCCTTGTCCCCGGGAGGCCGCCGTGCCGTCCTGATGCTTTTCGATGACGTTTTCCATGCCGCTCGCCGATTCGAGGCCGAGGCGACGGCGGGGGCGGCGGCCTATTCTTGGGCTAGCCATGACGACGGCGGCGCCTGGATGCCCCCCGGCCTGCCGGCATCGGCCGGCACGGTCGGATACCTTACGGCGTCGCCGTCGGGACGTGGCGTTCGCGTCATACGCGTCATAGGAGTGACAAGCGATGGCTACGCTGATCGTGTTTCACGAGGTCGAGGATGGCGAGCACTGGGCCAAGGCCTGGCGGGAGGGGCCGGGCAGCCGCCACGAGATGTTCGCCCGGATCGGGGTCTCCGCCCGCACCTTCAAGAACCCCGAGCATCCGAACTCGGTGGGGCTGATCCTCGAGGTGCCGGACATGGAGCGCTTCCAGGCCTTCATGGCCTCCGACGAGGCCCGGCAAGCCATGGAGGAGGATCGGTTGAAGGTCGATACCCTGCGGATGCTAGGCGAGTTCACGCCTTGATCCGCCCCGGCCGGGTGCAGCTCGAAGAGGGCTGGAGCGAAAGAGTCCGGGGGATATGGGCGCCAGGGTGCCTGGAGTTTGGTCGCCCGGGTTGAATCCGTCGCCTTCGACCATCATGCAGTGAGTAGAGCGTCGTGGCCTTGCCATGACGCTCGACCGTTTATCCGACACGTCGACAGAGGAGGTTGCCCTATGGCCTTTGCACCCTCGAGCATGCAGCTCACCAGCACTGCGTTTGCCCACCACGAGGCGATTCCCACCCGCCACACCGGGGAGGGGGAGAACGTGTCGCCGGCGCTCGCCTGGCGCGACGCCCCCGAGGGCACGAAGGGCTTCGCGGTGATCTGCCACGACCCGGATGCCCCGCTGGTGCAAAACGGCAGCTACGGCTTCGTGCACTGGCTGCTCTACAACCTGCCGGCCGAGGTCACCGCGCTCGACGAGGCCACCACGGTGGGCACCCCCGGCGTCAACGACACCGGCAGCCTCGGCTACGGCGGGCCCATGCCCCCGGAGGGCCACGGCGTGCACCTCTACTACTTCTGGGTGCTGGCGCTGGATACGGCCACCGAGCTGCCCGAGGGGCTGAGCCTGCCGGAGCTGCTGGAGAAGCTCGAGCCGCACCTGCTGGGCATGAACCGCCTGGTCGGCAGCTATCGCCGCGACTGATCGCGCCGCGATCGCGACACGCCCGTCACCCCAACGAAAACGCCACGGCTCTGCCGTGGCGTTTTTCGTTTGCGGTGGGGAAAGCGCGTCAGTCGCGCTTGCCGCTACCCGGCCAGGCCTTACGGTCGACCTTGTCGGCCAGCTTCGGGAACCGGTCGGGGTCGAAGCTCGGCTCCTGGCCGGCCTTGAGCTGGCGCTCGTAGTCGCGGAACAGCGCGAAGGCGATCGGCGAGAGCAGCAGGATGGCCACGAGGTTGATCAGTGCCATCAGGCCCATGGAGAGGTCGGCGAAGCTCCAGATCGGCGTGAGGCTCGCCACCGCGCCGATCATCACCATGGCGAGTACCGCCAGGCGATAGATCAGGATCGCCAGCGCCGCGCGCTTGGGACCGGCCAGGTACTCGATGTTGGACTCGCCGTAGGAGTAGTTGGCAATCACCGAGGTGAAGGCGAACAGCAGGATCGCGATGGCGATGAACTGGCCGCCCCAGTCACCGACCTGCTGGGAGAGGGCGATCTGGGTCAGCTGGATGCCGTTGGCCTCATCGCTCGCCAGAAGCTCCGGGCCGGCCATGATGATGATCGCGGCGGTGGCGGTGCAGATCACCAGGGTGTCGAGGAAGACGCCGAGCATCTGCACGAAGCCCTGGGCGGCCGGATGGTTCGGGTGCGTGGAGGCGGTGGCGGCCGCGTTCGGCGCCGAGCCCATGCCCGCCTCATTGGAGAAGAGGCCACGCTTGATGCCGTTCATGATTGCCTGGGCCACGGCGTAGCCCATGGCGCCGCCGGCGGCCTGCTCGAGGCCGAAGGCGCTCTTGATGATGGTCATCAGCGCCGCGGGCAGCTCGGCGGCGTTGAGCAGCACCACCACCACGGCCAGCAGCAGGTAGAGCACCGCCATCAGCGGCACCACGAGCTCGGCGACCCGGGCGATGGACTTGAGGCCGCCGAAGATGATCGGTGCGACCACCACGACCAGCGCCACGCCGACGCTCCAGGTGGGTAGGGCGAAGGCTTCCTGCATGGCTTGGGCGATGGAGTTGGACTGCACGCTGTTGAAGGCAAGGCCGAAGGCGATGATCAGGCAGACCGAGAAGGCCACCGCCAGCCAGCGCGAGCCGAGGCCGCGCTCGATGTAGCGGGCCGGGCCGCCGCGGAAGGTGCGGTCGCCGTGGTCGACCTTGTAGGCCTGTGCCAGGGTCGACTCGACGAAGCTGGTGGCCATGCCGACCAACGCCGTCATCCACATCCAGAAGATGGCGCCGGGGCCGCCGAAGTAGATGGCGACGGCCACGCCCGCCAGGTTGCCGGTGCCGACCCGGGCCGCCAGGCTCGTCGAGAGCGCCTGGAAGGAGGAGATGCCGCCGTCCGCCTCCCGGGAGTGGCGCAGCAGCTTGAACATGTGCCCGAAGTAGCGGAACTGGATGCCGCGGGTCATGACGGTGAAGTAGAGGCCGGCGCCGATCAGCAGGTAGATCAGCAGGCTGCCCCAGATCAGGCCGTTACCGGCGGCCACGAGGTCCGTGAAGAACGAGGGGAGGGTGAGGTCCATGGTGTCGTGATTGCCCGTATGCGCGATGAATTCGGGGCGTCATTCTTCATGATTAAGAATAAATGGCAAGGATCACTGAAAATATCGTCATTCGCGTGGAGATATTCCGTCGATCATCGGGAAATAGCAGGTTATTGCTGCCCAAGGATCGGTCGATATCCAGGGATTCCCAAGGCCAGCGCGTGTTCACGTTCGAGGGAGGCCTGTTGCCGCGTGTGGAGTGATGCCGGGCGAGACTGCGCGGGAGGCCGCAGGGAGAGGACGAGCGAAAAGGCGCCGCGAGACGGGCGAACGTGATGCCGGGGCGGCGGGAGGAGTGAGGTGAGATGCCGGGCGCGCTCGAGACGAGCGAGCCTGGCATGATTCGCGCCGCCGGGCGGCGGCGCGAGGGACGCTCAGGCGTAGGTATTGATCTGGGTGCCGACGCTGCCTTCGTTGGCAAGCTGCGGGCTGATGGCGGCCGAATCGAGCAGCGCCGTGACTTGCTGCTGCTGGTTGTCCAGGGCCTCCTTGAAGATCTTCATCTGGGCCTGCTGGGCGGTCTGCGCCTGCGACAGTGCCTGGGACTGGGCGACGACGTTGTTGACCGAGGTATCCATTCGACATTCCTGTATGAGCGGGTTCCGCTACTACGCTAGCAGTTTCCCTCGCCGGTCGAAAGCCGTCCTAAGCCGGCCGCATCGCTCGGCTCAGCGGTAGCCGGCCATCAGGTCGCGCACCAGCGGCGTGTCGGCGTCGCGATGGGTGGGCAGCTCGAAGCGGGCGCGGGCGATGGCGGTGCGCGAGAGCGTCGCCTCGATCAGCATCTCCCGATCCTCGGCCTGGGCCAGGATCTCGCCGCGCGGGCCGAGGATGCGCGAACCGCCCCAGAAGTGGCTCTCGCCCTCGGGGCCGTAGCGGTTGGCCATGATCACCGGGGTGCCGTAGGTCATGGCGTAGAAGTGCAGGTTGACCGACCAGTTCTGCTCGTTGGAGAAGTCCTCGCTGACGATGCCCGAGGCCGAGTTGATCGGCGCGCAGAGCACCGCGGGCCGTGCCAGCAGGGCGGCATGCACGAGCCCCGGGTTCCAGAGGTCGGCACAGATCAGCGAGGTCGCCGACCAGCCCGGCTGCACGGTGCCCTGGGTGAACTCGCTGCCGTGGGTGAAGAGCTTGCCTTCCTCCAGGCCGCCGTAGGTGGGCAGGTTGAGCTTGCGATGCACCGCCTGCAGTTCGCCGTGCTGGAGGATCGCCAGGGCGTTGTAGTACTCGCCGGGGCTCGCCTCCTCGACGAAGCCGACCACCGTCTGCATCTCGCCGGCCTCCTGGGCGAGGTTGGTCAACCGCGGGTCGTGGGCGGGACAGGCCAGCTCGATCACCTGGTTGCCGAGGCTGTAGCCGGTCAGCGAGAGTTCCGGGAACACCAGCAACTCCAGTCCCGCCTGGCGGGCCTGGGCGATCATCTCGCGGTGACGCTCGAGGTTGGCATCGACATCGCCCAGGGCGGCGTTGATCTGGGCGGCGCCGACACGCAGGTGGTCCTGATAGTGCATGGTCGAGTCTCGCTATGGCGGGGTTAGGGGATCAGCCGGGGCCTGTCGGCCACCGGGCGGGCAAGGGGACGGCGCGGATCATCGCACCCGGCCGTCGGTGCTTCAAGGTGCGCCCAGCAGGGCCAGCAGCTCGCTTGCCGGGCGTGTCTCCAGGCTCATCACCACGTCGCGAAGCCTGGCCGCGCGCTCACCCAGCACGGGCTCGGCCAGCGCCCGATACTTGGCCAGCACCTCGGCATCGGTGAGCGGGCTGTCCGGGTTGCCGCGGGCCTCGAGGTCCGGGCTCTCGAGGACCTCACCACTGTCGAGATGCAGACGAGCGCGGGCCCAACGCTCGGCGGGGAAGCGGGCGTTGAAGGCGTCGTCCTCTCGGATCTCCACCTTGCCGGCCAGCGCCTTGAGGTCCGGGGCATCGAGCTCATCGCAGACGCCGGCGACATCCACGCTGCCGCGACCCAGCGCACAGGCCACCGACCAGGGCAGGCTGTACTGGGCCTGTTCGGTGGTCTCGGGATGCGTGACATGCAGGCGCTTGCCCTCATGGAAGGTGACGATCTCGATGCGGGAGATGCGCGCCGGATCGCGAATCTCCCCGGCCAGGGCAAGCACGGCCTCCACCGCCGGCTGGGCCCAGCGGCAGACCGGGTAGGCCTTGAAGTACTGCTCATGGACGTACCAGCGCGAGCCCAGATCGCGCCAGACGGCGGACGCCTGCGGCGCGGTCAAGGTCAGCGCCGGTGCACCGGTGAAGCCGTCCACGGCGAGCAGGGCCGCCGAGAGGCCGGTCATGGCGCCCCAGCCGGAGCCGTCCTTGAGCATCGTCGGATGATCGATGCAGCGCATCATCTGGCTGCGCGGCCCATAGAATTCGGCGATGCCGAGTGCATGATGCAGGGTCTCGGCATCGACACCGCGCAGGCGCGCCGCCACCGCGGCCACGCCCAGGGCATTCCAGGCACCCGAGGTATGGTAGTCCGGGCTCGTGGCATGCAGGGCGATGCCGGCCCGAGTGGCGATCTCGTAACCGACGACGAGAAGGGCCAGGAAGTCGCGCCCCGAGAGCGTGTCGATCTCCGGCAGCGCCAGCAGGCCCGGCAGCAGGGCCACGCCCGCATGGCCCTTGGTCAGCACCTGGCCGTCGTGGGCGTCCAGGGCATCGATCAGCCAGGCGCCGTGCAGGGCGACCCCGCTGGGCGAGGCGTGACCGGGAGCGAACAGCAGCGGACGCTCGCCACCGTGCTGGGTGGTCGCGAAGCGGGCGGCCTTGTCGGCAAGCGGGGTGCGGGTGGCGCCGGCGGCGACCCCCAGCAGGTCGAGCAGACAGCGTTTGGCTTGATGAAGATGGGCATCGTCGAGGGTCGAGAGATCGACCCGGTGCATCCATTCCAGCGGGCCAGCTTCGTGCGGGGTGGGCTCGAGGTGGGTGAACTCATTCATGGCGGTCGACTCGCGAGCGGGCGGGTGGAAACGGTGCTGACAGAGAGAAGGCCGCCCGCAGGCGGCCTTCGTGGCGATCAGGCGATGAGGACGAGCCTTGGCTCAAACGCCGATCACAGCAGGTCGTTCTCCTCGAGGAAGTTCTCGGCGACGCGCTCGATGGTCACCTTCTCGACGTCGACCTGGGCGTTGAGGTTGGACATCGTGGTGTCGTCGAGCAGGCCGGAGAGGGTGTTCATCTGCTCGGCGAGCTCGGGATTGGCCTCGAGGGTCTCCTCGCGCACCACCGGGGTCAGGGCGTAGGCCGGGAAGTAGTTCTGGTCGTCCTCGAGCACGCGGAAGTCGAAGGCCGGGATGCGTCCGTCGGTGGCGAACACCAGGCCGACCTCGACCTGGCCGTCGCGCAGCGCCTGGTAGACCAGACCGGAGTCCATGCGCTTGACGTCGCCGCGGCCGATGCGGAAGTCATAGGCCTGCTGCAGCGGGCGCCAGCCGTCCTCGCGGGCGTAGAACTCGGCGTTCAGGGCGAAGGTCAGCTCCTCTTCCTCGTTGACCGCCTGGGCGAGGTCGGAGAGGGACTCGATGCCGCGCTCCTCGGCGTCGTCCTCGCGCATGGCCAGGGCGTAGGTGTTGTTGGCCTCGGAGGGCTCGAGCCACACCAGACCCTTCTCGGCGTCGAGCTCCTTGACGCGCGAATAGGTCTCTTCCGGTGACAGGCGCTCGGTGACGTCGTTGTAGTTGATCAGCGAGGTGCCGGTGTACTCCCAGTAGAGATCGATCTGGCCGTTCTCCTGCGCCTGGCGCAGCACCGCGGAGCCCATGCCGGAGCGCTTCTCGACGTCGTAGCCCAGGGCGTCGAGGTACTGGCTGGTCATGCTGGCGAGGATCTGCTGTTCGGTGAAGTTCTTGCCGCCCACCACGATCTCGTTGGCCTGGGCGGTGGTCAGGCTGCCGGCCAGTGCGGCGCCGGTGAGCAGGGTCATCAGAGTCTTCATGGAGTCGCTCCTTGTTGTGATTGCCGGGTCGTTGCGTACCGGCCTCGTGGCCGGTCGTGATGAATCGTGTTGTCTCGATACGGCGATCTCGCTGCCGCACATCGCGATGTGTCGGGTACTGCGCCGGGCGGGTCAGGCCCGGCTCGGGTTCACGCCTCGCGGCACTAGCAGGAAGGCGGTGACGGCGATCAGCATGTCGACCACCACCGCCAGCAGGGCCGTGGGGATGGCGCCGGAGAGCATCATCACCGGATCGTAAAGATCGATGCCGGTGAAGATCAGCTCGCCGAGGCCCCCGGCACCGATCAAAAAGGCCAGCGGCACGGTGCCGACGTTGATGGCCAGCGCCGTGCGTATGCCGGCGAAGATCACGTAGAGCGCATTGGGCAGCTCGACCTTCAGCAGGCGCTGGGCGGGCGACATGCCGATGCCCGCGGCGGCCTCCATGAGGGCCGGCGAGACCCCCTTGAGGCCAGTGTAGGTGTTACGGGTGATCGGCAGCAGCGTCGCCACGAAGAGCCCGAACACGGCTGGCACGGTGCCGATGCCGAGGAAGCTCATCGACAGCGCCAGCACGGCCAGCGTCGGGATGGTGGTGCCCACGTTGAGCACCTGCATCGCGGACTCGGCGACCCGCGCCATGCTGGGGCGCGACAGCACGATGCCCAGCGGGATGGCGACGAGGATCGCCAGGCTGCCGGAGATGGCGGTCAGCCACAGGTGCTGCACCGCCAGGAACTGGATATCCGGCAGATAGAAGATGAAGTCGTCGATCACGCCGCTGGATTGGCTCCAGATCCCGGCCATGAAGACCGCCACGAGCACCAGCAGGCGCATGGCCCCGGAGAGGTTCAGCGTCGGCATGGGCTTACTCCTCGCTGGCCGATGATGACGGTGACGTCTCGCTGGCCGCGGCGTCGGGCCCGGAGTGGGCGCGATAGCGCGAGCCCAGGTGGTGGGTGATCGCCCGCTGGGTGATCTGGCCGACGATGCGCCCCTCGTCATCGACGCAGGGCACCCAGGTCATGTCGTTGGAGAACATCAGCGAGGCGACCTTGCGCAGGTCGTCGTCGAGGCTCACCACCACCGGCACGCTCTGGAAGTGATCGCGGCAGTGGCCCTTGGTGGTGCGGGCCACGGCGGCGTTGATGATGCCCACCGGCTGGCGCTTGGCGTTCACCATCACGATGCTGTTCTGGTAGCCGTAGTCGCCGATGCGCGCCAGTGCCGTCTCGAGGGTGTCGTCGGGGCGCACCAGGCCGATCTCGTCGCTGGCCAGATCGCGCACCTTGACCAGGTTGAGGCGCTTCAGGGCGCGGTCCTCGCCGAGGAAGGACTCGACGAACTCGTTCTTGGGCGCGGCGAGCAGCTCGTCGGGTTGCGAGTACTGCACCAGCTTGCCGGCGCGGAAGATGGCGATGCGATCGCCCATCTTGATCGCCTCGTCGATGTCGTGGCTGACGAACATGATGGTCTTCTTGAGATCCTGCTGCATCTTCAGGAACTCATCCTGGATCACCGCCCGGTTGATCGGGTCGATGGCGCCGAAGGGCTCGTCCATCAGCATCACGGGCGGGTCGGCGGCCAGCGCCCGGGCCACGCCGATGCGCTGCTGCTGCCCGCCGGAGAGCTCGCTCGGGTAGCGCTTGAGGAAGGCGTCGGGCTCCAGCGCGATCATGCGCATCATCTCCCGGGCGCGCTCCTTGTACTTCGCCTTGTTCCAGCCCAGGAGCTTGGGCACCACCGTGATGTTCTCTTCGATGGTCATGTTGGGGAACAGGCCGATCTGCTGGATCACGTAGCCGATGTTACGGCGCAGATCCTGGGTATCGAGGCTGGTGGTGTCCTCGCCGTTGATGAACACCTTGCCGGAGGTCGGGCGGATGATGCGGTTGATCATCTTCAGGGTGGTGGTCTTGCCGCAGCCCGAGGGGCCGAGCAGGATGCAGATCTCGCCGGTCGGCACCTCCATGCTGATGTGGTCGGCGGCGGTCACGGCGCCCTTGGGCGTGTCGAAGACCTTGGTCAGGTTATCGAGTCGAATCATGTAGCGGTCCTTGTCTGGGGCGGCGGCCTTGTCGGGGTGGCCGTCTTGTCAGGTCAGCAGCGTTAACGGATCGGGCAGTGGCGTCTGATCGACGGAGCGTGGCGCAGGAACGGCTCAGGCCGTGGCGGCGGCGCGCTCCATGCCCTTGGGCGTCAGGCGCTTCTGCAGGGCCAGCAGCGAGTAGTCGACGATGATCGCCAGCACGCTGACGGCCACGGCGCCGATGATCAGCTGGCGCGGATCGGACTGGGAGATGCCGCGGCTGATGAAGGTGCCCAGGCCCCCGGCGCCGATATAGGCGGCGATCGCCATCACGCCGATGTTGAGCACCACGGCGGTGCGCACGCCGGCCATGATCACCGGCACGGCCAGCGGGATCTCGACCATGAGCAGGCGCTGGTTGGGGCTCATGCCGATGCCGCGGGCGGCCTCGCGCAGGGCCGGGTCGACGTTGTTGATCGCCGTGTAGGTGTTGCGGATGATCGGCAGCTGCGAGTAGAGCAGCACCGCGATGACCGCGGGCAGGTAGCCGATGCCCTGACCGATCAGCGAGAGGATCGGGATCATGATCCCGAACAGCGCGATGGAGGGGATCGTCACGATGATCGAGGCGATGTAGAGCACGGTCCGGGCGGCGCGCTCGTTCTTGGTGATGGCGATGCCGATCGGCACCCCGGTCAGGGTGGCGATGCCGACGGCCACGCCCACCAGCGAGATGTGCTCGATCGTGCGGGATAACAGGAGCTCCAGGTTATCCAGGGCGTACTGAAACAGTTCCAATCGACGTCTCCTTTATTCTTTGCCTCTATGCCGGCCCGCAACATCGCTCGGGGCGGCCGGGGGGCGTACGGCGTCGGCACCGCGTGCGGGGCAGTGTCAGGGGTTGGGGCGCGAAAACCGAAGTAGCGTATCAGAGACACATAGCCAGTTGTTATTGATATAGATGACGATCCAAAATGCCAATTATTGAAGATGATGATGCCACCCCCGAATGGCGGGGACTGGCATGAGAATAGGGGCAAGGCGGCGATCCGGCTACCCGGAGGCGCCCGGCGGGAAGTGGCGGGAAGTGGCGGGAAGGGGCGGGAAGGGGCGATCGGCGGCGAGACAGATATGTGAGACAGACACGCTAGCGGGTCTGGAAGGCCACCCGGGTGCCGTGGGTAAGCACGCTCTGCGGGTCGCTGGGAACGGCCGGCAGGCCGATCATCTCGTCGGTGACCTCGGCCCAGGTCAGTACGCCGTGGGTGAGGCCGAGCGGCTACAGCGCCCGGCTCGCCCACTGGATGCCGGTGAAGCGCCTGGCCTGGCCTGGCCGTCGGCGTCGACCAGCTGGCTGACGCCATCTTCATGGTGCAGGCGCACCAGGTAGTAGCCCTGGTCGATCGAGCGCACCTCGACGGTGGGAACGTCGACACTGGACGCCCGGCCGACCCGCAACCAGTCGCCGAGGGCCTCGAGGGTCACGCGGTCGGGCAGGGGAGCAGTTTTTGCCGACATGCGGGAATCCTGTGCAGCGGGGGTGGCAAGAAAAAGCTATACCCGGCTAGCGCGATGTACAAGCTGGAGGTGCGGATGACGACCCGGGGGCGTCGTGTTCAACAGGTTGCCGATCGCAATACCGGTCCTTCAACCATTGGATGATGTATCAATATGTACTGTTGGCGTCAGCTCTAGGCTGTGTTTGATACCGTGGGTGGCGTGCTCAATGCCGGTATGGCGTCCTCTGCTCTACCTTGACCGGTGAGCCGAGCACGGTCTGCCTGCCCATGTCTGCTGCTCTCGACTGCTGCAGCGTACCTATGCATCCAGAAGGTGAGGGAGTGATGGTGATCAACGCCAATAACCATATCGAGCAGCCGCGGGCGGGATTCGCGCGCAGGGAACGAAGCCTGAACATGACACGAGCCAGCATCCTCATGACGAGAATGGAGGAAGTCGTATGAGGTCACCCTCCAGCACGGAATTCGCGCTGCTTGGCGCGGCGCTGATCGCGATCAGCTATGGCCTCGCGCGTTTCGCCTTCGGTCTGTTCGTCCCTCCCATCCGTGAGGAGCTGGGCCTCACGCCGTCGGTGATCGGTATCATCGGCGCGCTGCCGCTGATCAGTTTCCTGCTGGCGACGCTGATCGCGCCGCTCGTCACCCACCTCTTTGGTGCTCGTAATGCGGCGGTGCTCTCCGGTGCGTTCGGCGTTACCGGGCTGGCGCTGATCAGTCAGGCGCCCGGTGCACTCGTGCTCGGGGCAGGGGTATTCGCCTGCGGCATCTGCACCGGCTTGATGATGCCGGCGCTGACGGCCGCCATGCAGGCTCTGGTGAAACGCTCGCTGCACGGGCGTGTCAGCTCGGTCATGAACGCCGGGACCAGCATCGGCGTGATCGTGGCCGTGCCGACGGTGCTGTTCATGGCCGGCGCCTGGCGTCTCGCGTACATCTCCTTCGCCCTTCTGGCGGGTGCCGGGGTGGTTGCCGCCTGGCTCTTCCTGCCCTCGGTGTCGAGGATCACGCCGGCCAACGCCGCACCACCGCCGCCGCTCAACGAGTTGCCATGGTCGCGTCTCGTCAGGCTTTCGCTGTTCGCCTATGTGATGGGCTTCGTCTCCGCCGCCTACTGGATCTTCGCTCCCGACCTGGTGGTCACCCTCGGCGGTCTGCCGTCCGGCGCGACCGGTTGGCTGTGGCTGGCGGTGGGTATCGCCGGCCTGGGCGGTGCCGTGGTGGCCGACCTGGCCGATCGCAACAATCCGCCCATCACGCACTCGCTGATGCTGATGATGCTCTCCGCGAGCCTGGCCCTGCTCGCGGCCAGCCCCGCGCAGACGGTGCTGGCGGCCTTTTCCGCGCTGGTCTTCGGCCTGGCCTACATGAGTCTGACCGGGCTATACCTGATGACCGGCATCCGCCTGCTGCCGGGTCGGCTGGCGGTGGGGCCGGTGCTGCCCTTCATGGCGGTCTCGCTGGGCCAGGCGACCGGCTCGCCGGTCGTCGGCTCGCTGGTGAACAGCTTCGGCTACGCCACGGCGTTTTCCATGTTCTCCGCGCTGGGCATTCTCTTTGCCATCCTCTCGCCCTTTTACCCTGGCTACATCGCCCAGGCCGAAGAGGAAGAGGCCGAGGAAGAGTCCGGTCTCCAGGCGGCCTACGATTACCAGCTGCAGGATGAGGAGGGCGAGCCGCTCCACCCCGCGGCGGACCTGGCGGAAGAAGCCGAGGAGGCCGAAGCCGCGGCCGCCGCCGAGAAAGACGCCAAGCCCGAGGAAGAGGCCAATTCCGAGGATAAGGACAAGCCCGAGGAAAACACGAAAGCCGAGGAGCAGGAGGGTGCCAAGTTCGAGGAAGCCGCTGAAGCGGACAAGGAAGCTAAAGCCACCGCCTCCCTGAAGCCCACCACCAAGGGCGGTAGCTGAGAGTGTCGGGCACCGGCGAATTACCCTGAAACGCCTGGACCGGAGCTCGGCAACCGAGCCGTTGCCGACGTTGATTATTGAGTGTTTTGGAGGCGCTCGATCCTCCTCATGACGGGCCGTCAGACGTTGTCCTCTTGGATGCGTCTGGCGTCTCATATCCTCAGTGTATTCGTCCGTTCCGTTGCTGTTGGGAGCCCACCGTGCAGGACGGCGACATCTCGCCCGACACCTATCATTCTTCAGTGCCATTTACCCTATCTCCGCTACGCACGGTGGCCTAAAGCATTTTCGCGACTGGCCGATAACCTATCTCGTTGCTTGACAACACTCTGCCAGTACGCGGTCGCGACTCCGTCTGGCCCCTGATATTGTCCGTGTAGTCACGCCGCCGCTCTGCTCATCGTGTGTGCCCGCCATCCTGGCAGGTGGAAGGCCGAAAAACGCGATCTAGACGACTGTCGCCACTTAATCGCGGACCCTCGATATGTTCCTCGTGCGGCATGCATTGAACCGTCAGCGTGACCGCAACGCTCCAGGTGCAGGGGCAACTTATGCAAGATCATCACAAGGATCTGCCATGACGGGACATGCCAAGCGATTGGCAGCGGTGCTCAAGCGCCTCGAGGTCGCCCCGGAGGTGAGTACGCGGCTGGAGGCGGTAGTCCGCCCACTGCTGAAGCTGCTGGAAGAGGTCACCGGGCTGCACTCGACCTACTTCACGATGATCGATGAAATTGGTCAGGTGCAGACCGTGATCTATGCCCGCAACACCGGACGCCTGATCATCCCGGAAGGGCTGACGGTGCCCTGGCAGGACACGCTGTGTCGACGGGCCGTCCTGGAAGGCAGGCGCTATACCCAGGACGTCGCCTCCTGTTGGGGCGATTCCGCGGCGGCGCGAGAATTGGGGCTGAAGACTTATCTGAGCGAGCCCATCCGCCTGATCGACGATGCCCTCTATGGCACCTTGTGCGGTGCGAGCGATGAGGCGATCCCGGTAACGGCGGAGGCCCAGCAGTACTTGACGCTGTTTGGTCAGCTGATCTCGCGTTATATCGAGAGCGAGCGGCTGTTGAATCTGCTGGCCACCGAGAACCGTACCCTGGCGCAGCATGCCAACACGGATCCGTTGACCGGCATCGCCAACCGCCGAGCCTTGTTGCATGAGCTGGGTCAGCGCCTCGACCAGTCAGCCCAAGAGGATCGGCTGCTGCACGTGGCCTTTATCGATCTGGACGGCTTCAAGGCCATCAATGACCGCTTCGGGCACGACGCCGGCGACCGCTTCTTGATCGAGATGGCCAACCGCCTGAAGGCGGGCTGCCGTGCAGATGATCTGGTCGCCCGTTACGGAGGCGATGAGTTCGTGGTGGTGCGCCAGGCCGAAGCCGATTCCGCGGCGGCGCTCGATGCCTTCAAGCGCTATCTCGAGGGCCTGACGGCGGGCGAGTTTCACGCTTGCGACGATCTGATCGACTATCCGGGAGCCAGTGTGGGGGTGATCGCGACCTCCCCGCGGCAGCATGATACACATACTGTCTTGCAGCTCTGCGATGCGGCGATGTACGAGCGCAAGCAGGCACGGCGCATGGGACGCTGAGCCGACGGATCGGCCGGTGCTCAAGCCGGATATATTACTAGGCCGATAACTACCTAACGCCTGATCGTGAGCGCTTTCATGCAGAAGCCCCCCCTTCCTGACAATGACGCCGCCCGCCTGGCCGCCCTGGCGGCGCTGGGCGTCCTCGATTCCGCACCCGATGCGGGCTTCGACCAGCTGGTCGAGCTGGCGCGAGAGCTCTTCGAGGTACCCATCGCACTGGTCTCGCTGGTCGCCGAGGACCGGCAGTGGTTCAAGGCCTGTGCCGGACTGGAGGTCCGCGAAACGTCGCGGGAGGTCTCCTTCTGTGGCCATGCCATCGCCGCAGGCCAGCCACTGGTGGTGCCGGATGTCGGCGAGGATGAACGTTTCCGGGGCAATCCCCTGGTCATCGGTGAGCCCGGTATCCGCTTCTATGCGGGACAGCCGCTGTTTCCCGATGGGGAGCATGCCGTGGGAACCCTCTGCCTGATCGATATCCGGCCTCGGCAGTTTTCCGCGCGCGACCGCCAGCTGTTGAAACGCCTGGCCAGCCAGGCCGAAGCCTTGCTGAGAAAGCATCGACTGCAGGTGACACAGGAGGCCCAGCAGCGCGAGCTGGTAACGCTGAACATGCGCCTCTCCGAGGCCGGCGATCGGCTGGCCAAGGAGCGCCAGCTGCTGCGCGCCGTGCTGGACGGCAGTAGCGATCCCATTTATGCCCGCAGCCGCAGCGGGCGCTACCTGGCCGCGAATACCGCCTGCCTGTCGCTGCTGGAGGGCACCTCCGGCACGGCAGTCGACGAGGAGTCGCCGCAACTGCCCGATGAGCTTCAGGCGCGCGTTGATGCCGCCGAAGCGGAGGTGATCGCCAGCGGCGCGCCGCAGCGTGTGTCGCTGCCGCCCCTGCAGGGCCGGTATCACGACCTGCAGCTCGGGCCGCTGAGGGATGACGACGGCACCATTCGCGGCGTGGTTGGCGTGGCCCGGGACACCACCGAGGCGGTGCGCCAGGCGAGCCTGATTCGCGTGCTGCATCGCGGGATCACTGACTACCAGGCGCTGATGTCGGGTCACCGGCTGTGGGACTTCCTGATGGAGGCGCTGCGCGAGCTCACCGACAGCGACTACGCCCTGATCGGCGAGGTGATCGAGGACGCGGGCGTGCCGGCGCTGAAGATCCACGCCATCACCGACCTCTCCTGGAACGAGGAGTCGCGGTTGCTGATGGAGCGATTGCGCAGCGGCGATATGACCCTCTCCAACCCCGCTTCGCTGCTCGGCCGGGTGTTTGCCCATGGCGAGGTGGTGATGACCGATGATCTGGATGGCCACCCGAATCGCAGCGGTTTCCCGCCCGGTCACCCACCGCTGCACAACTACCTGGGGGTGCCGATCTTCGATGGCCGGCGCCTGATCGGGATGTTCGCCATCGCCAACGGACGTCGTCGCTATGATCAGGAACTTCTGGAGTGGCTGCAGCCCTTCACGGCGACCTGCGCCCTGCTGATCAACCTCTATCGGCAGATGGCGGAACGCGAGGGCTATATTGCGGCCCTCTCCGAGGCACGGGACAGCGCCGACCAGGCCAATCGCGCCAAGAGCGAGTTCCTCTCGTCGATGAGTCATGAGCTGCGCACGCCCTTGAACGCGATCCTAGGCTTTGCCCAGCTGCTGGGCAGCGGCAAGCGTCACCCGCTGGAGGCGCGCCAGCAGCGCCAGGTCGCCCAGATCGAGCGCAGCGGCCAGCACCTGCTGGAGCTGATCAACCAGATCCTCGACCTGGCCCGGGTCGAGGCTGGCCAGCTGAGCCTCTCCATGGAGGCGATCTCGCTGGCCGAGGTGGCCGACGATGCAGCGAACGCCCTGGAAGCGACGGCTCAGGCCCACGGCGTCGTGATCCATCAGCGGATCGGCGGCCCGCTGCCGCCGGTCTACGCCGACTACACACGGCTCAAGCAGGTGCTGCTCAACCTGCTCAGCAACGCCATCAAATACAATCGCGCGGGCGGCTGGGTGTGTCTGGAGGCCGCCCAGGAGGAGGAGTGCCTTCGCGTCACCGTGCGCGATAACGGTCAGGGCGTGCGTGACGAGGATCTGGAGCGGCTCTTCCAGCCCTTCCAGCGGCTGGGAGCGGAGCATCAGGGCATAGAGGGCACCGGCATCGGCCTTGCCATCACGCGCCAGCTGCTCGAGGCGATGGGCGCCGCGATCGAGGTCGAGAGCGTAGAAGGGCAGGGCAGCGCCTTTCACTGCCGTCTGGCGCTGACGGAAAACGGCCAACCCGCGGTCAGCCATGCCGAGGTGGAGGCGGGGGCCGGCACGTCGGACGAGGTGGCGGCGCGGATCGTCTATATCGAGGACAATCCCGCCAACCAGCGCCTGATGGAGGATGTCTTCGCACAGTGGCCGGCCTGCGAGTTGCGCATCTACCCCAGCGCCGAGCTCGCCCTGCCGCAGATCGAGGCAAGGCCGCCGGACCTGGTGCTGATGGATCTCAACCTCTCGGGGATGAGCGGCTATGCGGCCCTGGAGCGACTGCGGCAGCTACCACGATCGCTGCCGGTGATCGCGCTCTCCGCCAACGCCATGCCGGGCGACATCAAGCGCGGCCTGGCGGCGGGGTTCGACGACTACCTGACCAAGCCCCTCGAGCTCGTGTCGTTCTCTGCGACCCTCACCCGCCACCTCTCATTGCTGGAAGGAAATGTGGATGCCTTCTGATCCCGCCCTCTACCACAAGCGGCTGCTGGTCGTGGACGACCATGCCGTCAACATCGAGCTGCTCCAGGACCTGCTGGAGGATCATGGCTATCAGCACGTCGCCGGACTCACCGACTCGCGCGAGGTGCTCGCGTACTGCCGGGCGCAGGTGCCCGACCTGCTGCTGCTGGATATCCGCATGCCTCACCTGGACGGCTATGCGGTGCTCGAGGGCCTGCAGGAGGCCTTCGGCGTCGAGGCGCCGCCCACCATCGTGCTGACCGCCCAGGTCGACGACGAGACCCGCCGGCGGGCGCTTGCCATGGGCGTGCGCGATTTCCTGACCAAGCCGTTCGACCACGACGAGGTGCTGGCACGCATTCATAATGCGTTGCGCGACCAGAGCCGCTACCTGTGGCGCCGTGAGCAGGCCTATACGCTGGAACGGCTGGTGGCCGAGCGCACGGAGGAGCTGGAGCGGCTCTCCTGCACCGACCCGGTGACGAAGCTGCCGAACCGCCGCGGGCTCACCGCGTCGCTCGGCGAGTGGCAGCGAGACGGCATCGAGGCGGGCGTGCTGTTCATCGTGCTGGAGGGGATCGACGCCATCATGCGCTATCAGGGGCACCGGGTGACCGAGGCCTTCCTGCACGCGCTGGCCCGGCGCCTGGAGGCCGCCCTGCCGGAGCAGGGCGTGATCGGCGTCTGGGGCAGCCATGAGCTATTGCTGATTCAGCCCCGGACCTCGACCGCCGAGCTCGAGCTGTTGGCGGCACGCGTCTGCGGGCAGCTCAAGCGCCCCCTGGCCACCTGCGGCCTGCGGCTGCAGGTCGATGGCCGGATCGGCGTTGCCGGCGGACACGATCTGGAGCCGGAGCGGCTGGTGCACATGGCGGCACTGGCGGTGCCCCACGCGCAACAGGGAAGCGTCATTCAGGTGTATAGCCCGGCGCTGGAAGCCTCCGAACAGCGACGCCTGCAGTTGCGCCAGGCGTTGCCCCAGGCCGTCGAGCGCGGCGAGACCTCGCTTCACTACCAGCCCAAGGTGGCACTCGGCACGGGGCGGGTCTCTGGCGCCGAGGTGCTGGTGCGCTGGACGCCCCCTGCGCTGGGGACGGTCTCGCCGGCCGAGTTCATTCCGATGGCCGAGGCGAGTGGCGATATCCTGGCGTTGGGCGCCTGGGTGCTGGAGTCTGCTCTCGCCATGTTGAGTCACTGGCGGCGAGCGGGTCGCGTCGAGCGGGCGTTCAGCCTCGCCGTGAACGTCTCCGCCCACCAGCTCTGCCAGCCGGGCTTCGTCGCCGAGGTGGAAAAGGCCCTGGCGCGCCACGACGTGCCCCCGGCGGCGTTGGAGGTGGAGGTCACCGAGTCCGCCGTGATGACCGACCTGGAGGCGGCCTTGCAGCAGCTCCAGCAGCTGGCCGACCTGGGGGTCAGCATCGCGATCGACGATTTTGGTACCGGCCACTCGTCGCTCGCCTACCTGCGGCGGATGCCGGTCGACACCATCAAGATCGATCGCAGCTTCCTGACCCACCTGCTGGAAGACGCCGAGAGCCACCGGCTGGTCGAGTCGATCGTCGCCATGGCCCATGGGTTGGGCTGCCGGGTGGTTGCCGAGGGGATCGAGGCGCCGGAGCAGGCGGTCAGCCTGGCGGCCATGGGCTGTGAGATGGGGCAGGGCTTCTGGTTCGCGCGCCCCCAGCCCGCCGAGGCGTTCCTGACGGCACTCGACGACTCGCGCTGAGGTTAGGCGGCCGTCAGAGCTATCGCATGGTGTCGGAGAGGCTCTCCGCGCTGGCGCGTATCTCCCGAATGACGGCCTGGGTGGCGTGGACCCGCTTATGATTCACCCGTCTGTGCTCGACGACGCCGATGACATGGAGCTCGAACTCGGTGACCTGCACATCCACTCCAGAGGGCGGCTGCGGATCAGTGCGCTGGTGAGCTTCGCCATACGCCCCCTGGCCCTGCTGCTGAGTGACTTCCAGCGTGCCCATCCTGCCGTCGACATCGACCCGCAGCTGATCGATCGCAAGGGCGATATCGTCGGGGTAGGGCTTCGATGTTGCGTTGCGGATCGGCCACCTGAACATCTTCTCGCTGAGCGCCAGGCGAATCGCGGCGGTACGCCTGCTGATGTGCGCGTCGCCGGCCTGCCGGGAGCGTCGCGGCACCCCGCGGCGTCTGGAAGATCTCGAAGCCCATCGTGATCTGCGCTATAGCTACATGGAACTGGCGGCCTGCGAGACGATTTCCAGGTGGTGATCGAGCCGAGAGCCTCATCACGGCGCTGCGATATGGTGAGCAACAACGGTGACGTGCTGGTTGAAGCTGAGATCGTTGGCATCTCCCTGCTGCCCACTATCATTTCCGGCCCCGCGATCAAGGCAGGAGCACTGCGTGTCATCCTGGCTCGGCATGCGCCCGAGCCGATGCCGCTCTATAGCGGTGAATGCTCACCGTCAGCCCCTGGCGAGCAAGGGGCGCTGTTTCGTCGACTTCCTCGATGACGGGGGAAAACCGGCTTGAAGTCGGCCCATGACCCTGCCAGACCGCACGCTTGCCGGGATTCAGAAACACGGGCGCGAAACGCCGGTAGTGTGAATGAGCCATCGGTGTCTCACGTCGGGATCAGGAGGGTGGCACGCCGCGGGCGGATGGAGAAGCGACCCTGGGCGATGCGCATGTTGTCTCAGCCATCGCCTGGGCGACAGGAGTGACGATGCTGCCACGGCCACTCCAATGCTTGGGCCCAGGAAAACACGGAGATGCAGATGCACCGCAAATCTATTGGTGCCGTGCTGTCTTGCGCGGCACTGGCCGCAGGGGCTTGTCTTCTGACTCACCGCAAGACACGGGAGTGCGCCCCGGGCAGCATGCATCATTCGATGTTCGAGCGGATGATGAAGGCCATGCCCGAGGATGCGCCGCCGAGAGTGATATCGACGGTCATGCCGAGACTGCAGGCACAGAACGAAGAAATTCTTGCCCTGCTGAGGGAGCAGAACGAGTTGCTGCGAACCATGAAGCGAAACAGCAAATAGCGGCCAGGGCGTTGGCACTTTTTGCACATCGCCGCCGCTTTCACGTGCAGTCTGGCCCCGACCTCGGCGCGCCTATGCTCGGCTACGCGGCGATGCCGGGATCCAGGTCCGGCCTGTGGCCATCGACAGCGCCGGCCGTCTCGCTCAGGTAGCATCGACGACGTTTTGATGGCCGCCATAGGGAACCCATGGAAGCCACAACGAAAAACCGCCACCCGGCATGACCCGTAAGTGGCGGTTTCTCTTGATGTTCGTGGTCGGAGCGACAGGATTCGAACCTGCGACCTTTGCAACCCCATTGCAACGCGCTACCAAGCTGCGCCACGCTCCGACGGTGTTTTCGGGTCTGTTGGCCTTGCTGCCTGGCCCCCGAGAACGAGGCGTATACTAGCGCGGCTCGCGGAAAATGAAAAGTCCTTTTTGCGCTTTCTTTTCAATCGCTTGGCCAGCAGGTGCGTGAGGTCCCCGGATCACGCAGGTTCTGTCACACTATCGGCAACGAGGAAGGGCTCCCCGGGAGCCGCAAAAAGGAAGACACGATGCCGCTGATCATGGGAATGAGCATGCTCCTGGCGTGCCAGTTCGCGGGGGAGCTGTTGGCGAAGGGCTTGCTGTTGCCGATACCGGGGCCGGTGATCGGCATGGTGATCCTGCTGGTGGCGCTGCTGGTGCGCGGCAAGGTGCCTTCATGCCTGCGCCTGGCGGGGGAGGGGCTGCTGCGCTATCTGACGCTGCTGTTCGTGCCCGCCGGGGTCGGGCTGATGGTGCATTTCGAGCTGATCGGTGCGGACCTGTTGCCGATCGCAGTGACCCTGGTGGTGTCCACGGCGGTGACGCTCACCGTGACGGCCTGGGTTCTCGAACGCCTGCAGCGCCGCAACGCCGCGCACGGCGGTCGGGCAGAGGAGGACGCATGAACCTCGCCTCCTTCGATCAGCTGTGGGTCTATCTTTCCGGCAATCCGCTGCTCTCTCTGCTGGCCACGCTGCTGGTCTTCGCCCTGGCGGTCAGGATCAATCGCGCCGTGGGCGGCACGCCGCTGTTGCATCCGGTCACCCTGGCCATCGCGATGCTGATCGTGCTGCTGCTGCTGGTGGATATGGACTATGCCACCTACTTCGAGGGGGCTCAGTTCATCCACTTCCTGCTGGGGCCGGCCACGGTGGCCCTGGCGATCCCCCTGTATGACCATCGCCAGCGCGTCTACCGTCTGCTGTGGCCGCTGTTGCTGGCCTGTGGGGCGGGGGTGCTCACGGCGGTAACGACGACGCTCGGGCTCGCCATGCTGCTCGGCGCCGATACCAAGACGCTGCTGTCGCTGGCCCCCCGCTCGGTGACGTCGCCGATCGCCATGGGCATCGCCGAGCAGATCGGCGGCATTCCCTCGCTGGCGGCCGGCCTGGTGCTGCTGACCGGCTCCATCGGCTGCGCCCTGGGCCCCTGGATCCTGCGGCTGTTGCGCATCACCGACCCGGCCGTTCAGGGCTTCACCATGGGGCTCGCGGCACACGGTTTCGGCACCGCTCACGCCTTCGCGCGGATGGGCGCCGTCGCTGGCGCCTTCTCAGGCTTGGCCATGGGGCTCTCGGGGCTGGTGACGGCCTTCCTGCTGCCGCTGATCACCGGCCTTCTCGGCGTGGGATGAGCCTCGCGCCGTCAGAGCTCTTCCCAGACGCGGCGCCGGAAGTCGTGTGACAGCTCTGCGGCCTTCTTCATGCGATCCATCTGCGCATCGGTGAGCTCCGAGATCAACGCCTGGTAGCGCTGCTGCATCTCGGCCGGAGTCTGCGGGGGCTCGCCTTCGAAGGATTCGGCGATCTTCTGGCCGCTCTCGGCGAGGGTCTTGAGAAACTGGGCCTCGAACTGCATGGCCTCGGCCATGCTCTGCATCCAGGCCAGCTGCATGCGCGCCATGGGCGTCACGCCCTGACTCCACTGCTTCTGCCACCACTCCATCATCGGTTCCGCGGCGGCCAGCGCCGGATTGGTCGCGGTGTCATCGTGCTGGGTCATGATTGGTCTCCTCCAGGCGGGCGGATGGTAGGCCACGTCGTGTCTGCGGGCTCTTGGAGTATAGAAGACTATCCGGCGATGGTGCGTTGCAGCGAAGCTCGCCTGCGGCCTTTTTTCGGTGCCAGCGTGAAATGCCCTCACGCCTGTTCGCGCGCATCTGAGCTAGGGTCAGAGGCAGGTCTCGACACGGCAGCGGAGAACGGTGATGTGGCAGGCGATCAAGTCGGTGTTGGCAGCCTTTCTGGGCGTGCAGAAAGACGAGCGCCGCCGTGAAGATTTTCGCTCCGAGCGACCCGGAACCTTCATCGTCGCGGGGGTGATCCTGGGGCTGCTGTTCGTGCTGCTGGTGGCCTTCGTGGCGGTGATGGCCGCGCGCTGATCGCAAGCGTTGACGCCCGCGTTTATCTCGCCGGGGTGGTATGCGTGAAGAACGGTTGCGCTCTTCTATACTCCTTCAAGCGCTGACTAATACAACAATGATCGAGGAGGCGCCGATGCGCTGGCTGCTTGTGTGGATGACGGGAGTGGGGAGCTTGGCAGCCCTGACCCCGATGGCGCTCGCCAACGGCTGGAACATGCCGGAGGGTGTCACCGCGGTGAGTCGCGATATCTACTCTCTGCACATGATCATCTTCTGGATCTGCGTGGTCATCGGGGTGATCGTCTTCGGGGCGATGTTCTATTCCCTCTTCCGGTACCGCCACTCGCGCGGCGCCAAGGCCGCCACCTTCCACGAGCACACCAGCGTGGAGGTCATCTGGACGGCGATACCGCTGTTGATCCTGGTGGCCATGGCGGTACCCGCCACCGCGACTCTCAAGACCATGTATGACCCCTCGGAAGCCGACCTCGATGTGATGGTCACCGGGCAGCAGTGGCGTTGGCGCTACGACTACCTGGGCGAGGATGTCGCCTTCACGTCCAACCTGAGCACGTCGCGCGAGCAGATCAGCGGCACCAGCGAGAAGGGCGAGAACTACCTGCTCGAGGTGGACGAGCCCCTGGTGCTGCCGGTGGGTCAGAAGGTGCGTCTGCTGTTGACCTCGGACGACGTCATTCACTCCTGGTGGGTGCCCGATCTCGCCGTCAAGCAGGATGCCGTGCCCGGCTTCGTCAACGAGAACTGGGTGCGCATCGACGAGCCCGGCATCTATCGCGGTCAGTGCGCCGAACTCTGTGGTCGGAACCACGGCTTCATGCCGGTGGTGGTCGAGGCCGTCGAGCCGGAGCGCTTCGAGGAATGGATGGCCCAGCGCAAGCAAGCGGCCCAGCAGGAGGCGATGAGCGCCGACCGCGAGTGGAGCCTGGATGAGCTGATGGCCCGCGGCGAGCAGACCTATGGCGCGGTATGTGCCGCCTGCCACCAGCCGGATGGCAGTGGCAGTCCGCCGGCTTTCCCGGCGCTGGCGGGCAACCAGGCGCTGCTGGGCGAGCGGGATCGCCACATCAGCACCGTGATCGATGGCGTGGCGGGCTCTGCCATGCCGGCGTTCCGCAACACGCTCAGCCCTGTCGAGATCGCCGCGGTGGTCACCTACGAGCGCAACGCCTGGGGTAACGAGGCCGGTGACGCCGTGCAACCGTCGGAGATCGCCGAGCGCCTCGCCGCCCAGGGCGAATGACCGGCTCTTCCGCTCCTCTTTCGTGACGGCCAACAGGAGATGTCCGATGGCTTCCCACCTGCCACCCAAGCCGACTCCGCAGTACAGCACAACCACCGCCGGTGGCATGGCCGAGGCCGGGCATGCTCGCCCACGCGGGCTGATGCGCTGGCTCTTGACCACCAACCACAAGGAGATCGGCACGCTCTACCTGCTCTTCTCCCTGACCATGTTCTTCATCGGCGGGATCTTCGCCCTGGTGGTGCGTGCCGAGCTGTTCCAGCCCGGCCTGCAGCTGGTGCAGCCCGAGTTCTTCAACCAGATGACCACCATGCACGGCCTGATCATGGTGTTCGGTGCGATCATGCCGGCCTTCGTTGGCCTGGCCAACTGGATGGTGCCGCTGCAGATCGGCGCCCCCGACATGGCCCTGCCGCGACTCAATAACTTCAGCTTCTGGCTGCTGCCGGTGGCCTTCCTGCTGCTGCTCTCGACCCTGCTCATGCCGGGGGGCGGGCCCAACTTCGGCTGGACCTTCTACGCGCCGCTCTCGACCACCTACGCGCCGCCCTCCACCAGCTTCTTCATCCTGTCGCTGCACCTTGCCGGCATCAGCTCGATCCTGGGGGCCATCAACATCATCGCGACCATCCTCAACCTGCGGGCGCCGGGGATGCGCATGATGGACATGCCGCTGTTCGTCTGGACCTGGCTGATCACCGCCTTCCTGCTGATCGCCGTGATGCCGGTGCTCGCCGGGGTGATCACCATGATGCTGATGGACATCAACTTCGGCACCAGCTTCTTCAATGCCGCCGGCGGCGGTGACCCGGTGCTGTTCCAGCACCTGTTCTGGTTCTTCGGGCACCCCGAGGTCTACATCATGATCCTGCCGGCGTTCGGCATCGTCTCGGCGATCATTCCGACCTTCTCTCGCAAGCGCCTGTTCGGCTACGCCTCCATGGTCTACGCCACGGCGGCCATCGCGATCCTCTCCTTCATGGTCTGGGCGCACCACATGTTCATCGTCGGCCTGCCACTGGTGGCCGAGCTGTTCTTCATGTACACCACCATGCTGATCGCGGTACCGACCGGCGTGAAGGTCTTCAACTGGGTGGCGACGATGTTCCGCGGCTCGATCAGCTTCGAACCGCCCATGCTGTTCGCCCTGGCCTTCGTGGTGCAGTTCACGGTCGGTGGTTTCTCGGGGCTGATGCTGGCCATCGCGCCAGCCGACTTCCAGTACCACGACACCTACTTCGTGGTGGCGCACTTCCACTACGTGCTGGTGCCCGGGGCGCTCTTCGCGATCCTCGCCGGGGCCTACTACTGGCTCCCCAAATGGACCGGCCACTATCCGCCGCTGCGCCTGTCGCAGTGGCACTTCTGGCTGTCGGTGATCGGCGTGAACCTGACCTTCTTCCCGATGCACTTCTCGGGGCTGGCCGGCATGCCGCGCCGCATTCCCGACTACGCACTGCAGTTCGCCGACTTCAACCTCGCCTCGAGTCTCGGTGGCTTCCTGTTCGGTGCCTCCCAGTTGCTCTTCGTGCTGGTGATCATCAAGTGCGTGCGCGGCGGTGAGAAGGCACCGGCCAAGGCCTGGGAGGGGGCCGAGGATCTTGAGTGGAGCGTGCCGAGCCCGGCGCCGCTGCACACCTTCGAGACGCCCCCGACGTTTCACCCCCGCGAGCATTGAGCGAGCCCGCACGGGCAGAGGAGGCAGCCATGAGCAGCCGTGATGAGCAGGCCGCGGGCCGAGAAGGGGTCAGGCGCACCGTGATGCGCACCCTGGTGGTGCTCGCCGGCATGTTCGTCTTCGCCTTCGCCCTGGTGCCGCTTTACGACGTCTTCTGCGATCTGACCGGCCTCAACGGCAAGACCAGCGCGCGAGCCCAGCCGCTGGTGGAGCAGGAGGTCGACGCCTCGCGAACCGTGACGGTGCAGTTCATTACCCGGGGCAGTCAGGGCCTGCCCTGGCATCTCGAGGTGGACACCCGCCAGATCCGCCTGCATCCCGGGCAGCGCGAGGAGGTGTTCTTCACCTTCCGCAACAACGGTGACGAGACGACCCGTGCTCGCGCGGTGCCCAGCGTTTCGCCGTCGGCGGCCTCGCTGCATCTGCGCAAGCTGACCTGCTTCTGCTTCCAGGAGCAGCAGCTGACGGCCGGCGAGCGGTTGAAGGCGCCCCTGGTCTTCCAGCTGACCCGGGATCTGCCTGCTGATATCAAGACGGTGACCCTGGTCTACACCCTCTATCCCGTTACGTCGACGCAGTCCGAGGTCGCGCTCCGTGGGCCGATCACAGAAGGAGATAGCGCATGAGTGGTGGCAGCTACTACGTACCCGAGTCCAGCAAGTGGCCGATCCTGGGATCGCTGTCGCTGGGGGCGATGATGATCGGCACGGGCACCCTGCTGGTGCACGGCCTGGCGGGGATGCCGGTGATGGTGGTCGGCCTGCTCGCCATCCTCGCGGTGATGACGCTGTGGTTTCGCGATGTCATCCGCGAGTCGCGGGGTGGGCTATACGATGCCCAGATGGATCGCTCCTTCCGCTGGGGAATGGGCTGGTTCATCTTCTCGGAGGTGATGTTCTTCGCGGCCTTCTTCGGCGCGCTCTTCTACGTGCGTACCTTCGCGCTGCCGTGGCTGGACGGGGAGGGCGCCAAGGGCGTGGCCTCGCTGCTGTGGCCCGATTTCACCGCGTCCTGGCCGCTGCTGAACCCGCCGGATGCGAGCATCGAGGGCCCGAGTGAGACCTTCAGCCCCTGGCATCTGCCGCTGGTCAACACCCTGATCCTGGTGAGCTCCAGCATTACGCTGACCATCGCCCACGAAGGTCTGAAGGAGGGTTTTCGCGACAGCGCCCGCTTCTGGCTCACCGTCACGGTGCTGCTGGGCCTCACCTTCATCACCGTTCAGGGGGTCGAGTACTACGAGGCCTATGCGCACTACGGGATCACCCTGCAGGCCGGGATCTACGGCGCGACCTTCTTCCTGCTCACCGGCTTTCACGGCCTGCACGTGATCATCGGCACCATCATCCTGGCGGTGATGCTATGGCGCGTGTATCGCGGGCACTTCACCGCCGATGATCACTTCGCCTTCGAGGCGGGGGCCTGGTACTGGCACTTCGTCGACGTGGTGTGGATCGGGCTCTTCACCTTCGTCTATGTCTTTTGAACCCCTCAGGCGCCGAGGTCGCCGAGATAGAAGCCGAAGAACAGCAGGGCCAGCAGCAGCGTCGCCAGGCCCACGCGCAGCTTGAGCGAGACCAGGACGCGGCGGGAGCGTCCCCCGTCCCGGATCAGGAAGCCGGCGCCCGCGGCGAGACTGATCACCATGGCGAGAAAGACGAGAGCAATCATTATCTTGAGTAACATTCACGGCTCCATGAAAGCGTCGGCAGCGAAGCGGCATCGTCGCCGACTTCCGGCGCGTCTGCTCGGCTGGTGGGGATTCTGGTCCTGCCTGGTGATGGCGGGTCTCGCTCTGGGACTATGGCAGTGGGAGCGGGCCGCCGACAAGCGCGAGTACCTGGCGCGCCTTGAGGCGGCGCCGCGACTGGAATCGCCGACCGAGACCCCGCCGCCCGGCGCCCGCGTCGTGCTGCGCGGGGAGTATCTGGCCGAGGAGACGCTGTTTCTCGATAACCGCACCCATGAGGGGCAGCTCGGCGTGGCGCCCCTCACGCCCTTTCGCGATCAGCAGGGCCAGCTCTGGCTCATCCAGCGGGGCTTCCTGGCGACCGGCCCGACCCGGGACGACCCGAGGGTCGAGACGCCCAATGGCAGGGTTCGACTGGAAGGGCGCTGGCAGGCGTCGGGCGATGCGGCGCCCCTCTATGGCCCCAATCGCGAGGGCAATCGCCTGCAGCGCATGGATCTCGCGGCCTGGCGTCTCGACGACCGCTTCGCCCATGACGGCTGGCTGCACCTCGAGCAGGGGCCTGGCCACCTCGCCTCCTGGTGGCAACCCAGCGTCGTGCCGCCGGCCCGCCACCTGGGCTACGCCGTCCAGTGGTGGGGGCTCGCCCTGGCTGCCCTGGTGATCATGCTGGTGGGCGCGCGTCGCCTCGCGCGGCCCGACTCGATCCCCTCCCCGAGCAAGGAGCCTTCCCGATGACCCATTCCGGACGCCAGCGCCTGAAGCTGCTGGCCTTCTTCGCGATCTTCGCGCTGCCCGTGGTGCTGGCCTGGGGCATGGTGCAGTGGCGCCTGGGCATCCCCGAGGGTCGCACCGCCCACGGCGAGCTTCAGCCCAAGCTGCCCAGGCTTGCGCAGTGGCCGCTGACGGCGGTGGAGAAGGACGGGGAGGGCGACTGGCTGCTGGTCTTCGACTGCGGCGAGGCCTGCGGCGAGGACGCCGATCGCTGGTGGCGGCTGCATCGCGCCCTGGGGCGCGAGGCCGACCGGGTCAGTCGCCTGCGGATCGGCGGCGACGGCACGCCGCTGCCCGGGGCCGCCGTGGCGGAGTGGACGGATGCGGCCGAGTGGCGCGGCGCTCATCGTCTGTGGATTCTCGATCCCGAGGGGCGCGCGGTGCTCGGCTACGGCCCCGGGGTGGCGGCCTCGGATGTCCTGACCGATCTGCGCCGCCTGCTGCGTCTCAATCCCGAGTCACCCCTGGCGAAGTATGCCACGGCCACCACGGAGACAGACCCGGCCCAGACGGCCCGGGAAACGACAGGCGCGGGCGACGCCGCAGTGAGCGAACCAGCCTCGGGAGACGCTGCCGATGGTCGGGGATGAGCGAGTCGAGCGCCTGGAGGCCCGCCGTCGCTGGCTGGTGAGGCTGAGTCTCGCGGGAGTGATCTTCACCGCCCTGGTGGTGCTGGTGGGCGCCTGGACGCGGCTGGTGGATGCGGGCCTCGGCTGCCCCGACTGGCCGGGCTGCTACGGTGCCCTGGTGGTGCCGGATGCCGATCGTGCCCTGGCTCACTCGCCGGCGGTGCCGCTGGAGTCGGCCAAGGCCTGGGTGGAGATGGTGCACCGCTATCTCGCCTCCCTGCTCGGGCTGCTGGTGATCACGCTGATCGTGCTGGGCGCTCGCTGGCGCCGCGCGGCGGGGTATCCATGGCGTACCAGCCTGGCGCTGCTCGGCGTGATCCTGATGCAGGGCGCCTTCGGTGCCTTCACCGTCACGCTGAAGCTGTGGCCCCAGGTGGTCACCCTGCACCTGCTGGGCGGGCTCAGCGTGATGGTGCTCTTCCTCTGGCTTCACCTGCGCCTGCGGCGCTTCCGGCCCGGCGAGCAGCAGCGCGGACGCCCGCGGCCGCTGACCCCTCTGTGGCGGGTGGCGCTGGTGATTCTCGTTGCCCAGCTGGCACTCGGCGGCTGGACCTCGAGCAACTATGCCGGGATCGCCTGTCAGGGCTTTCCCACCTGCAACGGTCAGTGGTGGCCGAGCCTGGACTGGAGCGAGGGGTTCCACCTGACCCAGACGGTGGGGCCCAACTACCTGCACGGGCAGCTGCATGCCGAGGCGCGCAGCGCCATCCAGGTCGGGCATCGGCTCGGCGCCCTGGCGCTCGGTCTCGGCCTGCTGCTGCTGGCCAAGCGTCATCGCCACGCGGCCGGGATGCGCCCCTGGCTGGCGTTGCTGATCGGTGCCTTCGTTGTGCAGCTGGGGCTGGGCATTGCCAACGTGCTGGCGTGGCTGCCGCTATGGCTTGCCTTGCTGCATACCGCCGGCGCGGTGGCGCTGGTGGCCGCCATGACGCTCGCCCTGTGGCACTGGCGCTGGTCGAGTGTGGCGCAGGGTGTCGCCGCAACGAAGGCGAAGGGTTCGGAAACGAAGAAGGAGTGGGCTCATGTCTGAGATCGTGATGGAACGTGCCGCGGTCGGTCCGCTCGCCGGCTGGAGCTGGCGGGATCTCTACACGCTGTGCAAGCCCCGGGTGGTAGCGGTGATGCTGGTCTGCACCCTGGTCGGCATGCTGCTGGCCGCACCGTTGCCTGGAGCCGCGGCGGTGATCTTCGGCCTGGCCGGAATCGGCCTCGCGGCCGGTGGCGCGGCGGCCTTCAACCACGTGGTCGATCGCCGCCTCGACGCCTTGATGCTGCGCACCGCGGGCCGTCCCCTGGCGACCCAGCGGTTGCCCACGGGGCTGGCGCTTGGCTGGGCGACGCTGCTCTCGGTCTGCGGCATCGGACTGCTGGCCTGGCAGGTCAACCCGCTCACGGCCTGGCTGACCCTGGGGTCGCTGATCGGCTATGCGCTGATCTATACCGCCTTCCTCAAGCATGCCACGCCCCAGAACATCGTGATTGGCGGGGTCGCCGGGGCGGCGCCACCGCTGCTCGGCTGGACGGCGGTCACCGGACAGCTCGGCCCCGAGCCGCTGCTGCTGATGCTGATCATCTTCGCCTGGACGCCGCCGCACTTCTGGGCGCTGGCGATCCACAAGCGCGACGAGTACGCCCGGGCCGGCGTGCCGATGCTGCCGGTCACCCACGGCGAGGCGTTCACGCGCCTGCAGGTCTGGCTCTATGGCTGGCTGACGGTGGCGGTCACGCTGCTGCCGTTCGCCATCGGCATGAGCGGGGCGCTCTATCTCGTCGGGGTGACGGCCCTCAACGCGCGCTTCATGGTCTGGAACTGGCGGGTCTGGCGCGGCCGGGATCCCAAGGCCCCGCTGGCGGCCTTCTGGTTCTCCATCCGCTATATCCTGGGCGTGTTCGGCGTGCTGCTGCTGGATCACTATGCCGAGGCCTGGATGCTCGCCGGCTGAGTCAGGCGGCGAGCCGTGCCGGAACGACACCAGCGCGGATGTCTGGAGCCCAGATGAAGAGAGCCCGGCCTGGCGGCCGGGCTCTCTGCGTGTCCAAGCGATTGATCTCTCACCAGAAGGCGAGGATCAGGAAGTAGGCCATCAGGGTCACGACCAGCGTGCTGATCAGGTTGAGCATGAAGCCGGCGTGGATCATCGACTGGATCTTCATGCGACCGGTGGCGAAGACGATGGCATTGGGCGGCGTGGCCACCGGCATCATGAAGGCGCAGCTGGCGGCGATCGCCGCGGGCACCGTGATCAACAGGGGGGAGATGTCCAGCGATAGGGCCAGGGCGCCGAGCAGGGGCAGGAAGGCGGCCGCGGTGGCGGTGTTGGAGGTCACTTCGGTGAGGAAGATGATCACCAGCACCACCACGCCGACCATCGCCAGCAGGGGAAAGGTTCCAAAGATGCCGAGCTGCTGGGCGATCCACTCCGCCAGCCCCGAGTGGCTGATGGCCCCGGCCAGTGCCAGCCCGCCCCCGAACAGCAGCAGGATGCCCCAGGGCAGCTCCTTGGCGGCGTCCCAGTCCATCAGGCGTGAGCCATCGTCGCGGCCCGCCGGCACCAGGAACAGGGCGATGCCGGCGATGATGGCGATGCCCGTGTCGGAGAGCCAGTCGATGCCGGCATCGTTGAGCAGCGGCCGCAGCATCCAGGTCATCGCCGCCAGCAGGAAGATGATGCCCACGCGGCGCTCGGGTGCCCCGATCCGGCCGAGCTTCGCCAGTTCGTCTCTCACCATGCCGGCACTGTCGTCACCGGCCTCAAGGTTGAAGTCGCGGCGCGTCAGCCACCACCAGGCGCAGACCATCATGGCCGCACTGATCGGCAGGCCGATCATCATCCACTGGGCGAAGCCCAGATCGATGCCACGGTCCTCGGCCAGGTAGCCGGCCAGCAGGGCATTGGGCGGGGTGCCGATCAGGGTCGCCACGCCCCCGATGCTGGCGGAGTAGGCGATCGCCAGCAGCAGGGCCGTGGCGTAGCGGTTGAGCTCTGCCGGGTCGGCGTCGTCCAGTAGGCTGATCACCGACATGCCGATGGGCAGCATCATGATGGCGGTGGCGGTATTGGAGACCCACATGCTGAGAAAGCCGGTGGCCAGCATGAAGCCGCCGATCTGGCGACGTGGCTGGTGGCCGACCACGCGCAGGACGTGCAGGGCGATGCGCCGGTGCAGGGCCCAGCGCTGCATGGCGATGCCGAGCAGGAAGCCGCCGAGGAAGAGGTAGATGATCGGGTTGGCGTAGCTGGCCGCGGTCTCCTTCATGTCGCCGATGCCCAGCGCCGGCACCAGGGCCAGCGGCAGCAGCGACGTGGCGGGGATCGGAATGGCCTCGGTCGACCACCAGGTGGCCATCAGCAGCGCCAGGCCGGCACAGGCCCAGGCCGGGTCGGACATGCCGGTGGGGGCCGGCGCAAGCAGGGTCAGCAGCACCCAGAGCGGGCCCAGCCACAGGCCGATCCGCGCTGAGAGAGATGGCCCCGAGGGCGTGGTCTGAGTGTCGTCGAGTGTGGGCATCGTCGTTCCATCGTTCCATGCACGGTGGGTGAAGGGGCAATTCTACCCAAGGCGCAGGCCGCCTGCCGACTCTTGCGGCATGCAGTTCGCGCTGCCTCGCCGGCCCGGAGCAGGGCGATTTCGGGCCCCGCCGGGCGGCGTGTAGAATGAAGGCCCCTGACACGAACCGATACGGGACAAGCCCATGAACTCGACCCTGGCCCTCATACTCCTCGGCCTGGGGCTGGCGATCATCGCCGGTCTCGGGGCTTATGCCTTCACGCTCTGGAAGGAAGTGCGCCGGCGTCGGACCTTCCGGGAAGAGGAGCTTCGGCGTGCCCATGACAACTGTCTGGAGAATCTCGAGATGGTGGCCTCGGCGCTGGCCCAGGAGCAGGTCGACATCACCGAGGGCTCCTGGCGCTGCAAGGTGCTGCTGGAGATTCTCGATCAGGACCTGACCAAGCGCCCCGATTTCCAGGCCTTCGACGAGGTTCACCGCCGTACCCAGCACCTGCATACCCATGCCGCCCGCAAGGCCTTGACGCCGAAGGCGCGGTTCCAGGAGGACCGTGAGCGTCTGGCGGTCGAGGATGAGATGCGCGAACCGGTGCTCAAGGCCGCGACGGCGGTGATCGAATTTCGTCGCGGATGGCCGGGCAGTCTGCACTGATTGTCAGCTACGTCGCGACGGCAGAGACACCCCGAGGCGAGGCCATCCAACGATTGCAACCGACCAGGCTCTGCGGCAAGCTTGGCCCTTCACGTTGACGGCTAATATGCATGGGATGCGCTAGCCGCCGTGCCTGGAACTGGCCGAGAAAGGCTTTACGTGCTTTCTTGGAGAGTGCAGGAAGCGGTTCGGGGGCCGTTTCCCTCGGTTCATTCCTCGGAACCCCCTGGCCATGGCACTGCTTGCCGTGCCGGGATGTAGTTAAGAAGAAGGAGTCTTGCATGAAAAAATCAACGACTGGTTTGTTGCTTGGTTCCGCGCTGGTGGTCGGGCTTTCCGGCTGTGCTAGCTCGGGGTCACAATCCTCCAGCATGGACAGCGGCGTGTCCTCTGACCGTGCCTGGTATCAATCTCCCTTCGTCTGCAGCCTCGCCGGCGGCCTGATCGGCGGCGGCATCGGCTACGCGACCAGCGGTGAGTCCGACGAGGACAGCGGTGCAGCCATCGGCGGCACCGCTGGCGCCGTGATCGGCGGCCTGCTTTGTGCCGAGCCCAACCGCACGCCCGTGGAGGCGCCGCGCGATACCGACGGCGATGGCGTCTACGATGCCGACGACCAGTGCCCGGGCACGCCGGCCGGCGTGGCCGTGGATGCCGTGGGTTGCCCGCTGGACTCCGATGGTGACGGCGTGCCGGACTATCAGGACCAGTGCCCGGGTACCCCGGCCGGTGCCGAGGTCAACGCCTTGGGCTGCGAGGAAGACCTGGTGCTGCGCGACGTCAACTTCGAGTTCGACTCTGCCGTCCTGACCATGGGCGCCGAGGACATTCTCGATAGTGTCGCCGAGAAGCTGCGTGCCAACGAGAGCGTTCGTGTACGCATCGAAGGCCACACCGATGCCGTGGGTAGCGACAGCTACAACCAGGACCTCTCCCAGCGTCGTGCCGACTCCGTCGCCGACTACCTGGCGAGCCAGGGCGTCTCGATGGATCGCATGCGCACCATCGGCTACGGCGAGACCCAGCCGGTGGCCAGCAACGAGACCGACGCTGGCCGCGCCGAGAACCGTCGCGTGGAGCTGGGTGAGTGGGAGTGATCCTGCCCTGACCCGATCCACCGCCCCGGTCCCCGGGGCGTGATGCGAGTACGAGAGAAGGCGCCTGCGGGCGCCTTCTTTCGTGTCACGGTGTCGTCCCCCTGGCCACTCCCCCCGTGGCGCCACCGGGGGCGCTTCTGCTAGGCTATGCGTCTTTCAGACCACGACCATTCGTCTGGCGACACGTGATCCCTGGTATGGATCACCACTGCGCACAAGGAAGCCTTCATGCCCATCGTGACCCTGCCCGACGGCAGTCAGAGAACCTTCGACGAACCCCTCAGCGTGATGCAGCTGGCCGAGAGTATCGGTCCCGGTCTCGCCAAGGCCTGTGTGGCCGGCAAGATCGACGGTGTTCAGGTGGATGCCGCCGATATCATCGATCACGACGCCGAGGTGGCGATCCTCACCGCTCGTGACGAGGAGGGCCTCGAGGTCATTCGCCACTCCTGTGCCCACCTGATCGGCCATGCCGTCAAGCAGCTCTATCCCGACGCCAAGATGGCCATCGGTCCGGTGATCGAGGACGGCTTCTATTACGATGTCGACTTCGGACGCTCGGTCACTCCCGAGGACCTCGAGACCATCGAGGCGCGCATGAAGGCGCTGATCGATCACGAGTACGACGTGGTGCGCGAGTATGTCGATCGCGATCATGCCATGCTGCAGTTCCTGCATCGCGACGAGCCCTACAAGCAGGAGCTGGTGCGCGGTATTCCCGAGGGAGAGACCATTCGTCTCTATCATCATGAGGAATACCTCGACATGTGCCGGGGCCCTCACGTGCCCAATACACGGCACCTCAAGGCGTTCAAGCTGACCAAGCTGGCCGGGGCCTACTGGCGCGGCAACGCCGAGAACCCCATGCTGACCCGTATCTACGGCACCGCCTGGGGGGACAAGAAACAGCTCAAGGCCTACCTCAAGCGCCTCGAGGAGGCCGAGAAGCGTGACCACCGCAAGCTGGCCAAGAAGATGGATCTCTTCCATCTCCAGGAAGAGGCCCCGGGGATGGTCTTCTGGCACCCCAACGGCTGGACGATCTACCAGGCGCTCGAGCAGTACATGCGCCGCGTGCAGATCGAGCACGGCTATCAGGAGATCAAGACGCCTCAGGTCGTCGATCTCTCGCTGTGGAAGGCCTCCGGTCACTGGGGGCACTACAGCGAGCTGATGTTCACCACGGAGTCGGAGAAGCGCGAGTACGCGGTCAAGCCGATGAACTGTCCTTGCCACGTGCAGGTGTTCAACCAGGGCCTGAAGAGCTATCGCGACCTCCCGCTGCGCCTCGCCGAGTTCGGCAGCTGCCATCGCAACGAGCCGTCCGGCTCGCTGCACGGCCTGATGCGGGTGCGCGGCTTCACCCAGGACGACGCGCACATCTTCTGCACCGAGGGGCAGATCCAGGCCGAGGCCGAGGCCTTCATCGCCCTGACCCTGCAGGTCTACAAGGAGCTCGGCTTCGACGACGTGGAACTCAAGCTCTCCACGCGCCCCGAGGGCTTCATGGGCGAGCCTGCCCTGTGGGATCGCGCCGAGGCGGGTCTCGAGGCGGCCCTGAACGCCACCGGTCTCGATTGGGAGCTGCAGCCGGGGGAGGGCGCCTTCTACGGGCCCAAGATCGAGTTCTCGCTGCGCGACTGCCTCAACCGTGTCTGGCAGTGTGGTACCCTGCAGCTCGACTTCAACCTGCCGGGTCGCCTGGGGGCGCAGTTCGTCGACGAGGATGGCGCGCGCAAGACGCCGGTCATGCTGCATCGCGCGATCCTCGGCTCCTTCGAACGCTTCCTGGGCATCCTGATCGAGCACTACGCCGGGGCCATGCCGCTGTGGCTGGCGCCGCAGCAGGCGGTGGTCATGACCATCACCGATGCTCAGCGTGATTACGCCGTTTCGCTGGTCGAACGGCTGCAGAAAGTCGGTCTGCGCGTCAAGTCGGACTTGAGGAACGAGAAGATCGGCTTTAAAATCCGTGAGCATACGTTGCAGAAGGTCCCCTATCTCCTGGTGGTGGGAGATAAGGAAGTCGAGTCCGACTCGGTGGCCCTGCGCACCCGCAGCGGCGAGAATCTCGGGACGATGACGGTAGACGCCTTCATCGAGCGGATTCAGACCGAACGGCAATAGCGACATCTTCCAAGCGATAGTGGAGACGGAACCATCAAGAGAAGCAACCCTAGAGGGCGCGTTCAGGATAAACGCCCCCCGATGAACGAGCGCATTACCGAGGATCAGGTTCGCCTGATCGACAGCGACGGCGAACAGCTGGGCGTCGTGCCCACCAGCGAGGCGCTGGAACGAGCCGAAGCGGCCGGAATGGACCTCGTACAGATTTCCAACGCCGATCCCATCGTCTGCAAGATCATGGATTACGGCAAGTTCGTCTTCGAGCAGAAGAAGCAGAAGTCTGCTCAGAAGAAGAAGACGAAGCAGATCCAGGTGAAGGAAGTGAAATTCCGGCCTGGCACCGACGAGGGTGACTATCAGGTCAAGATGAAGAACCTGATTCGATTCCTCGAAGGTGGCGACAAGGGCAAGGTCACCCTGCGTTTTCGCGGTCGTGAAATGGCGCACCAGGACATCGGCCGCAAGCTGATGGAACGGATTGCCAACGACCTCGAGGAGCTGGGTACCGTGGAGTCCTTCCCGAAGATGGAAGGGCGCCAGATGATCATGATCATTGCCCCCAAGAAGAAGTGATTCGACGGCCCGTCCAACGGCCGGAAGGCAAGAGTGCCTTCCGGCGGCCCCGAATTTTCTGAAAAAACCTCGAGCGGAGTTAGTCTCATGCCGAAGATCAAGAGCAACAGCGGCGCTGCCAAGCGCTTCAAGAAGACGGCCAACGGCTTCAAGCACAAGCAGTCGTTCCGTAGCCACATCCTGACCAAGAAGTCCACCAAGCGGAAGCGCCAGCTGCGTGGGATGAAGCAGATCCATGCCGCCGACAAGCCGCTCATCCAGCGGATGTTGCCGACTCTGTAACTTCCCGGGTGAACCCCTCTAACGTCAGGAGATAGCCATGACTCGCGTCAAGCGTGGTGTCGTCGCACGTCGTCGTCACAAGAAGATTCTCAAGCAGGCCAAGGGTTACTACGGTGCCCGTTCGCGCGTCTTCCGCGTCGCCAAGCAGGCCGTCATCAAGGCCGGCCAGTATGCTTACCGCGACCGTCGCCAGCGCAAGCGTCAGTTCCGTGCCCTTTGGATCCAGCGTATCAACGCCGGTGCCCGCCAGCACGGCCTGTCCTACAGCCGCTTCGTCGGTGGCCTGAAGAAGGCCGGTATCGAGATCGACCGCAAGGTGCTGGCCGATCTGGCCGTTCACGAGAAGGCTGCCTTTGCCGCCATCGTCGAGAAGGCCAAGGCTGCCCAGTAAGGGAGTCGACCCTGGCCGGTGAGCGGCTCGTGTCGCGCCGCCGGTCCGTGATCGTCGCAGGGGAAGAGCAGCCGCTCTTCCCCTGTTTTTTTGAAAGACTTCTTTGAAAGACTTCGGAGCTCAACGGATGGACCACCTTCCCACTCTGGTTGCCGAGGCCCGCGACGCCATCCACGCCGCCGAGAGCCTGGCCGCGCTGGACGAGCTGCGTGTCCGCTATCTCGGCAAGAAGGGCGAGATCACCGCCCTGCTCAAGGGGCTCGGCAAGCTGCCCGCGGAGGAGCGCCCGGCCGCCGGGGAGCGGATTAACCAGGCCAAGCAGGCGCTCGGCCAGGAACTCGACGAGCGCCGCCAGGCGCTGGAGAAGGCGGCGCTGGAAGCGCGCCTGGCCGCCGAGCGCCTGGACGTGACCCTGCCGGGGCGCGGCCAGCCCAGCGGCGGCCTGCACCCGGTGACCCTGACCCTGGAGCGCATCGAGGCGCTGTTCACGCGCATCGGCTATGACGTGGCGGTCGGTCCGGAGATCGAGGACGACTACCACAACTTCGAGGCCCTCAATATTCCCGCCCATCACCCGGCGCGGGGCATGGCCGATACCTTCTACTTCGACGCCACCCGGCTGCTGCGCACCCACACCTCGCCGGTGCAGGTGCGGACCATGAAGGAGGCCGAGCCGCCGATCCGCATCGTCTGCCCGGGCCGCGTCTATCGCAGCGACTCCGATCTGACCCACACCCCGATGTTCCATCAGGTCGAGGGCCTGCTGGTCGATGAGGACGTCAGCTTCGCCGACCTCAAGGGCACCATCCAGGACTTCCTGCACGCCTTCTTCGAGCGCGACGATCTCTCGGTGCGCTTCCGCCCCTCCTATTTCCCCTTCACCGAGCCCTCGGCCGAGGTCGATATCGAGTGCGTGATGTGCTCGGGCGACGGCTGCCGAGTCTGCTCGCACAGCGGCTGGCTGGAGGTGATGGGCTGCGGCATGGTGCACCCCGAGGTGTTCCGCCACTCCGGCATCGATACCGAGCGTTATACCGGTTTCGCCTTCGGCATGGGCGCCGAGCGCCTGGCCATGCTGCGCTACGGTGTCAACGACTTGCGGCTGTTCTTCGACAACGACCTGCGCTTCCTGCGCCAGTTCGCCTGATCGACCACCGGATACGCAGAACACAGGAGTTGTCATGAAATTTTCCGAACAGTGGCTGCGCGACTGGGTCTCGCCGGCTCTTTCCACTCAGGCGCTTGCCGATCAGATCACCATGGCCGGCCTCGAAGTCGATGCCGTGGAGCCCGTGGCCGCGACTTTCAGCGACGTGGTAGTCGCCCAGGTGGTGGCCAAGGCCCCGCACCCGGACGCCGACAAGCTCAACGTCTGCCAGGTCGACGACGGCAGCGGCGAGCGGGTGCAGGTGGTCTGCGGCGCGCCCAACGTGGCCGAGGGCCAGCGCGTGCCCTTCGCCCGGGTCGGCGCCGTGCTGCCCGGCGACTTCAAGATCAAGAAGGCCAAGCTGCGCGGCGTCGAGTCACGCGGCATGATCTGCTCCGCCTCCGAGCTCGGCCTCGCGGAGGAGACCTCCGAGGGCATCCTCGAGCTGCCGGCGGATGCGCCGGTGGGCGAGGACTTCCGCGGCTTCATGGGGCTGGACGACCACACCATCGAGGTCGACCTCACCCCCAACCGCGGCGACTGCCTGAGCCTGAAGGGCCTGGCCCGCGAGGTGGGGGTGCTCAACCGCCTGGCGGTCGAAGGGCCCGGGCTTTCCCCGGTGGCGCCCGTCCACGACGAGACCTTCCCGGTGCGCGTCGAGGATGGTGAGCGCTGCCCACGCTACCTCGGCCGCCTGATCAAGGGCGTCGACGTCACCGCCGAGACGCCGCTGTGGATGGTCGAGCGGCTGCGCCGCAGCGGCATCCGCGCCATCGACCCGGTGGTGGATGTCACCAACTACGTGATGCTCGAGCTCGGCCAGCCGCTGCACGCCTTCGACCGCGCCAACCTGCACGGCAGCGTGATCGTGCGGCTGGCACGGGAAGGCGAGCGCCTGGTACTGCTCGACGGCCAGGAGATCACGCTGTCTGACGACACCCTGGTGATCGCCGACGAGCGCGGCCCGCTGGCCATCGCCGGCATCATGGGCGGTGAGCACTCCGGCGTGTCGGCCGAGACCCGGGACATCTTCCTCGAGTCGGCCTTCTTCTCGCCGCTGGCCGTGGCCGGCCAGGGCCGTCGCTATGGCCTGCATACCGATGCCTCCCACCGCTTCGAGCGTGGCGTCGACCCGGCACTCGCCCGCGAGGCCGCCGAGCGCGCCACCGCGTTGCTGCTCGAGATCACCGGCGGCGAGCCGGGACCGCTGGTCGAGGTGGCAAGCGAGGCGCACCTGCCCGGCGCCCGCCAGACGACGCTGCGTGAGGCACGTCTCGAGCAGGCGCTCGGCAAGTCGCTGCCGGGTGACGAGGTCAGCGAGATCCTCGAGCGCCTGGGGCTTGGCGTCACGGCCATCGACGAGGGCTGGGCGGTGCAGGTGCCGAGCTGGCGGTTCGACATCGCCATCGAGGAGGACCTCATCGAGGAGGTGGCGCGGATCCACGGCTACAACCGGCTGCCGGTGCGTCGTCCCCAGCTGCGCCTGGCGCTGCGCCCGGCCGACGAGGCCCACACGCCGCTCGGCCGGCTGCGTCGCCAGATGGTCGCTCGCGGCTACCAGGAGGCGGTGACCTACAGCTTCGTCGCCCCGGACCTGCAGCAGGCGCTGCATCCCGAGGCCGTCTCGCCGGCGCTCGCCAACCCCATCTCCAGCGACCTGTCGGTGATGCGTGCGAGCCTCTTCCCGGGCCTGGTGCGTGCCTTGCAGCATAACCTGAACCGTCAGCAGAGTCGGGTACGGCTGTTCGAGACCGGCCTGGTGTTCCGCGGCGAGCTCGACCACCTGCACCAGCTGCCGATGCTCGGCGCGCTGGTCTGCGGCCCCCGTGAGCCCGAGGGCTGGTCCGGCGACAAGGCGGCGGTCGACTTCTTCGACCTCAAGGGCGACCTGGAGAGCCTGCTGGCCCTCGGCGAGCCCGAGGCCTGGCGCTTCGAGCCGGGTGAGCATCCGGCGCTTCACCCGGGGCAGTGCGCGCGCATCCTGCACCGTGGCGAGGAGGCCGGCTGGATCGGCACCCTGCACCCGGCGGTGCGCGCCAAGCTGGGCCTCAAGGTCGATGCGCTGCTCTTCGAGGTGCGCCTCGATGCGCTCACCCAGGGTCGGGTGCCGGCCTTCACGCCGCTGTCGCGCCATCCCGAGGTGCGTCGCGATCTGGCCTTCCTGGTCGATGCCGACCTGCCGGTGCAGTCGCTGCTGGACACCCTTCGCGGCCAGGCCGGCGAGTGGCTGGTGGACTCGCACCTGTTCGATGTCTATCAGGGCAAGGGCGTGCCGGAGGGGCGCAAGAGCGTGGCCCTGGGCTTGACCTGGCAGCATCCATCGCGCACGCTTAATGACGAGGAAATCAATCAGTTGGTTGATGCCATCGTCGCGGAATCGTACCAGCATCTGGGCGCCGAGCTGCGTTCATGACCACGTCGCGTGATACGGCGGCGCACGCAAGCGAGGCTCGCTCAAGCGATCGGCAGGACCAGCGCCACGAGGACGACAACATGGGTGCGTTGACCAAGGCGGAACTGGCCGAACATCTGCACGCCGAGCTTGGCCTCTCCAAGCGCGAGGCCAAGTCCATGGTGGAGGCCTTCTTCGAGGAGATCCGTGGCTGTCTGCGCGAAAACGAGCAGGTCAAGCTGTCGGGGTTCGGCAACTTCGATCTGCGCGACAAGCGCGAGCGCCCCGGTCGCAATCCGAAGACCGGCGAAGAGATTCCCATCTCCGCCCGGCGCGTCGTCACCTTCCGGCCCGGTCAGAAGCTCAAGAGCCAGGTCGAAGGGTACGAGGGCGAGGTTCACTGAAAGCGCCGATCGTCATGCAAGACGCCACTCCCCGGAGTGGCGTCTTTGCGCTGGCGCTCCGATGGCGCCGTGTAGGGCAAGGGCTAGACGCCGACGCCGCTCTCCAGTGTCCAGGTGATCACCACCTTCAGCACATAGCCCAGCATCCCGGCGCCCAGCACCACGAACAGCATGATGGTGCCGAAGCGTCCGGCCTGGGACTGCTTGGCCAGATCCCAGATGATGAAGCACATGAAGAGGATCAGGGCGCCGATCATGATCGGCGTGATCCAGGTCTCGAAGGCATGCCGCATGGTCTCTCCTAGCAGGAAGGGCGAATGTCCGACCATTATACTCGGACTCCTCGGCCAGGGCAGTCATCCCGGCGTGGCCCCATGCCGCACCCTCATGTTAATATCCGAGTGAAATTCTCAGGTAAATCCATGACATGCCCATGCTCAAGATCATCGTAGGCACCATGTATGGCGGCGCCCTGGACGTCGCCGAACAGGTCAAGCCGCTCTTCGAGGAGGCCGGCTATGAGGTGGCGATCTTCGACCAGCCGACCCTGGACGACCTCATCGGCACCCCCACCGACCTGGCGCTGTTCTGCGTCTCCACCACCGGCAGTGGCGATCTGCCCGGCAACATCGTGCCGTTCGCCCGGGCCCTCGAGGAACAGAGTCCCGGCCTCGGCAGCCTGCGCTACGGCCTGATCGCCCTGGGCGACAGTTCCTACGGGGACACCTTCTGTGGCGCGGGACGCTACCTCGACGAACTGCTCGAGGGACAGGGTGCCCAGCGGCTCGGTGAGCGCCTCGAAGTCGACGCCATGGAGACCTTCATGGCCGACGACGCCGCATTGCCCTGGGTCGAGGAGTGGATCGACGCCCAGCAGCTGAAGGTGGCCTGAGATGGGCGCCACACCGAGCGCGGAGCGCGTCAGCCTGCTGCTGGGGCTCGGCGTGCTCATGCTGGCGACCCTGCCGCGCTATCTGGCCGCCGGTCTCGAGACGCGCCAGTCGCTGATGCTGATGGCCCTCGCCGTGGTCGCCCTCGCGACCCTGGTGCAGTGGCGGATGCTCGGCGACGAGGCGCGCAAGCGCCTGCCGGGGCTGGTGCGGCGGCTGGTGCTCTGCCTGGGGATGGGGGCGGTCGGCATGACGGCCTGGCACGCCCTGACCAGCGACTTCTTCGGCTGGGAGCTGATCGCCTCTCACGGGGCTACCCTGGGCCTGCTGCTGCATGCGGTCTGGCTGTGGTGGCGTCCCGTGAGCGCCTAGCAACGGCCTCCGGCCACCTCGGCAGGTGGGCTCGCCATGCCGGTCGCGAGAGACAAGAAACCCGCCTTTTGGCGGGTTTCTTGTCGATGCCGTCATGAAATGAGCCAGCGGCGTTCGGCGCTAGCCCAGCGTGTAGCAGGGCACGTAATCGCCGGCGAGTTTCATGCGTCCCTGATCGACGAAGGAGGAGAGCAACTCGTCCAGGCGCGCCATCAGCTCCGGCTCGGCGTGCAGCCGGAAGGGGCCATGGGCCTCGATGGCGCGCAGGCCCTGCTCCTTGACGTTGCCGGCGACGATGCCCGAGAAGGCGCGGCGCAGGTTGGCGGCGAGCTCGTGCACCGGCTGCTCCCGGTGGAGCGCCAGGCTCGCCATGGCCTCGTGGGTGGGTGCGAAGGGCTCCTGGAAGTTGCGCGCCACGGTCAGGCGCCAGTTGTAGTAGAAGGCGTCCTGGCGGCTGCGGCGATACTCGGCAACGCGATCGATGTTCATGCGCATGGCGCGCGCCACCTCGACGGGATCGTCGACGATGATGCGGTAGTGCCGGCGTACCTCCTCGCCCAGGGTGTAGACCAGGAACTCGTCGATGCGCTTGAAGTAATCGGCGGCGCTCGCCGGGCCGGTGAAGATGACCGGCAGCTCCATGTCGGTGTTGTCCGGGTGGAGCAGGATTCCCAGCAGGTAGAGGATCTCCTCGGCGGTGCCCACGCCGCCGGGGAAGACCAGGATGCCGTGGCCCAGTCGCACGAAGGCCTCCAGGCGCTTCTCGATGTCGGGCATCACGACAAGCTCGTTGACGATGGGGTTGGGCGCCTCGGCGGCGATGATGCCCGGTTCCGAGACCCCCAGGTAGCGGCCCTGGCTGCGCCGCTGCTTGGCGTGGGCCACGTTGGCGCCCTTCATGGGCCCCTTCATGGCGCCGGGCCCGCAGCCGGTGCAGATGTCGAGCTCCCGAAGCCCCAGGTGGTAGCCCACCGACTTGGTGTAGTCGTACTCCTCGCGGGAGATCGAGTGCCCGCCCCAGCAGACCACCAGGCTCGGATCCCGGCCGGGCTTGAGGGTGCCGGCCTTTCTCAGGATATGGAACACCGCATTGGTGGTGCCTTCCGCAGTATTCAGGTCGAAGCGATGACGGGTCTGGATCTCGTTGTAGACGTAGACGATGTCGCGCAGAACCGCCGAGAGGTGCTCGCGGATGCCGCGGATCATCTTGCCGTCGACGAAGGCCTCGGCGGGGGCGTTGGTGATCTTCAGGCGTACGCCGCGATCCTGCTGCTGCACCTCGATATCGAAGTCCGGGTAGGTCTCGAGCAGGGCCAGGCCGTCATCGGTGAGGTTGCCGCAGTTGAGCACCGCCAGCGAACAGTTGCGCAGCAGGTCGTGCAGCCCGCTGCGGGAGGTATCGTGCAGCCGCTCGACCTCCTGCTGGGAGAGGATCTCGAGGCTGCCTTCCGGTGAGATGGTGGTGGAAATGGTGTCGGGCATCCGTGGCGTTCCCTGTCGTCATGGCCGGATTGGTCGTGCCTCGATGCTACCACGGCCGCCGTCGGGCGGGCAGCGCTGCGGCCCCGGCGGCGAGCTGGTAGAATCATCGCTGCCCGGCCATTGCCCTCGACGTGACATCCCATGTTCAACGCCCGCTATTTTCGCACCTTCATCACGCTGGTCGAGACCGGCAGCTTCACGCGTACCGCCCGGCGTCTCGAGATGACGCAGCCCGGCGTCAGCCAGCACGTCCGCAAGCTCGAGCAGTATCTCGGCAAGTCGCTGCTCGATCGCCAGGGGCGTCGCTTCGTGCTCACCGAGGCCGGTCGGCGCGCCTACGACTACGCGCTCAAGCTGTTCGCCGAGCACGAGCAGTTCCGTCACTCCCTGGACAACGACAGCCTGGACAGCGGCGAGTGCCGCCTCGCCTCGCCGGGCAGCGTCGGGCTGATGCTCTATCCGTTCATCCTCGGCCAGCAGCAGATGCAGCCGGGTCTCACGGTCAGCTACAGCTTCGCCTTCAACGGCGAGATCGTCGCCGACGTGCTCTCCGGGCGTCACGACCTCGGCATCGTCACCGACCCGGTGCGCCATCCGGAGCTCGACTGCGAGCCCTGGCACCAGGAGCCGCTCTGCCTGGTGGTGCCGGCGGATTTCGCCGGCAGCGGGCTGGGCGACCTGATGGCGCTCGGGGTGATCGACTATCCGGGCGGCGACGATCATGCCGGGGCGCTGCTGCGCGCCAATTTCCCCGATTTCCGCTCGATGAGCCACTTCCCGCGCCAGGGCTTCACCAACGAGGTGGGGATGGTGCTGGATGCGGTGGCGCGGGGCCTGGGTTTCGCCGTGGTCTCGCGGGTGGTGCTGGAGACCTCGCCCTGGCAGCGCCAGGTCAAGGCGCTCTCCCTGGCCCACGCCTCCCACGAGTACCTCTACCTGGTGAGTCGCGCCGGCGCGCACATGCCGCGCCGCTATGTGCGCCTGCTCGAGGGCTACCGCGAGCAGCGCCGCCACGAGCGCCTCGGCTATGGCGAGGCGATCGAGAGCTGACACGACGCCAGAGGGCTTCGATCGGAGAGAAGGGGATCGAGGCCATGACGTAAAGGGCCCCGCCGAAGCGGGGCCCTTTGCGTTACAGATCAGGCGTTGCAGATCAGGCGTTGGTGAACGAACGTTGGTGATCCGGCGTTGACGATCAGGCGGCGCCGGTTGGGCGCCGCCTCGACGGTTCGGCCGCGTCGTTCAATCGCGTCCTTCAGTCACGGTATTCGTCGATGCTCGGGCAGGAGCAGATCAGCTGCCGGTCGCCGAAGACGTTGTCGACGCGATTGACCGCCGGCCAGTACTTGGCCGCCCGGGTCGCCTCGGAGGGGAAGGCGCCGAGTTCACGGGAGTAGGGGCGCTCCCATTGTGCGTCCATCAGGTCGGCCATGGTGTGCGGGGCGTTGACCAGCGGGTTGTTCTCCGCCGGCCAGTC
>NZ_JBIEKG010000005.1:0-489404 GCF_043496965.1 Halomonas sp. B23F22_3 | reverse complement strand
GAACTCAGCAGTGAAACCGATCAGCGCCGATGGTAGTGTGGGGCCTCCCCATGCGAGAGTAGGTCATCGTCAGGCACCTATTCCGAGAAAACCCCGAGCTCAACGAGCTCGGGGTTTTTTCATGTTGAGTCTGTGACAGCGTCGACTGTCGCCATGAGCGTAGCCATCATCCCGGAGATCGCCCGTGACGCTGACCACTCCCGCCCTGCTGTTTCCCGCCATCTCACTGCTGCTGCTGGCCTATACCAATCGTTTTCTCACACTGGCCCAGCTGATTCGCAAGCTGGCCGACGAGGAGCGAAGCGAGCACCACGAGGGCAATGCCAAGCAGATCGTGCTGCTGCGCCGGCGCATCTCCCTGACCAAGCGGATGCAGCTGGCCGGTGTGTTGAGCTTCCTGTTCTGCACCCTCTCGATGTTTGCGCTCTTCCTGTCGCTGGATCTACCGGGGCTGGTGCTGTTCGGGGCCAGCCTCGTGCTGCTGTCCGTCTCGTTGATCTACTCCTGCTGGGAGATCCAGATATCCACCAACGCCCTCAACGTCCAGCTCCAGGACATCGAGGCGCTGGTGGCCTCCGGTTCCCGGCGACCACCGTCGAGCAAGGAACACCATGACCAAGCCGAGTGAACTGCTGCTCTACTGCCGTCCGGGCTTCGAGTCGGACCTGGCCACCGAGATCACCGAAAAGGCCGCGGCTCTCGGCCGATCCGGGACCACCGAGTATCGCCCCGATGGCGGCTTCGTGCGTTTCCTGGTCGAGGAGGGCGAGCCGGCCAACGGGCTGCATCGGGACCTGCCGCTTGCCGGCCTGGTGTTCGCGCGCCAGAGCCTGGTGGCCCTGCCGCCGCTGTCGCTCTCTCGGGAGGATCGGCTGTCGCCCATCCTCGACCAGGTGAAGGAAAGCGGCTGGAGTTTCGAGTCGCTGTGGCAGGAGACCCCGGATACTAACGAGGCCAAGGCCCTGGCCGGCCTGATCAAGGCGCTGAAGCGTCCGCTGGAATCGATGCTGAAGAAGCGCGGTGCCCTGCGGCGCAAGGCGGGCGGCCGTCGGCTGCACCTGCTGTGGAGCGACGGGGATCGGGTCCAGCTGGGCATGAGCTTTCCCGGCAACCGTAGCGAACTGCTGGGGGGCATCCGGCGGCTGCGCTTCCCCCATGCGGCCCCCAGTCGGTCCACGCTCAAGCTGGAGGAGGCCTGGCACGAGTTCGTTCCGCGAGACGAGTGGGACGAACGGCTGGGGGAGGGCATGCAGGCGGCCGATCTGGGGGCGGCTCCCGGAGGCTGGACCTGGCAGCTGGTCCAGCGCGGCATGCATGTCTATGCCATCGACAACGGGCCCATGGACAAGGGACTGATGGCCACCGGGATGGTGGAGCATCTGCGCGAGGACGGCTTCGTCTGGGCGCCTCCCGGGCGGCTCGACTGGCTGGTCTGCGATATCGTCGATCAGCCGTCACGGGTGATGGCGATGGTCCAGCGCTGGCTGGTGCGTCGCTGGTGCCGCGAGGCGGTGTTCAATCTCAAGCTGCCGATGAAGCGGCGCTGGCAGGAGGTCGCCGGCTGCCTGTCACGCCTCGAGTCGGCGCTCGCCGAGGCCGGTGTGCGGGCGGAGGTGGCGTGTCGCCACCTCTACCACGACCGGGAAGAGGTGACGGTGCACGTGCGACTTAGGGATTGATGGCGCTCTTTGCGAACGCCGGCGGCGGTCGTCAGCCGCTGGTCGCCTCGTAAATCCGGATGCGCTCGTCCTCGGTCAGCAGCGGCAGCAGGCCCTGCATGACACGGGCGCGGGTCTCGCTCTGGTACCACTCCTTCCAGGCGCGCAGGTCGCGCCACTTGGTGATCATCAGGCGTCGATCGCTGTGGCCGAACTCGACGAGGCTCTCGCCCCCGACGAAGCCCGGTGCGCCGAGGGAGTGGCGCATGGCGTCCCGGGCAGCCGCCTCGTATTCCTCCTCCAGGCCGGGCATGATACGACGTTCGATAATGATCTTGATCATCCAGTCACTCTCCTACTTTCCTGTCCTGCAACGAGGTCATCGATGGTTGATTCCGCGGATTCCTTGCCGCCCACTGATGCACGGCTCGATACCACCGGGCTCTACTGTCCCGAGCCGATCATGCTGATGCACAACCGGGTGCGCGACATGCGCCCCGGAGAGGTGCTCGAGGTGGTGGCCAGCGATCCGGCCACGACGCGTGACATCCCCAAGTTCTGCAGCTTTCTCGGCCACGAGCTGATCTACCAGCACGAGGATGACGATCATTACCGCTACCTGATCCGTCTCGGCTGAGGCGCCCCCGGCCCCTTACTCGGCCCCGGGTTTGGCTTCAGGGGCCGCGTCGCCGTCGGGCATGACCATCAGCGCCAGGGCCTCGAGGGTCGTGGGATCCTCCTGGCGGATGCGGCTGGCGATCTGACGCTGGAAGAAGTAGACCACCCGGTGCTGGCTATGGCCGGGATAGAGGCAGGGGTCGCCGGGCAGGATCGGCGTCGTCTCGATGCGGCGTTCATCGGCGAGCAGGGCCTCCACCGCGCCGTCGCTGTAGAGCCGCCAGCCGAAGACCTGCTTGAGCTGCCAGGGGGCGTCGCCCTCGTCCATGCACAGGGCGTGAGTGCCCTGCGTCTCCGGGAGCTGCTGGATCAGTGTGGTCTCGTCGGTCTCCTCGTAGTCGAAGTAGGCCGCGGCGTGCTCGAGCTCCAGCACCTTGTGCTCCGGCGCCTGCTCGAAGAGCTCCTCGGTCTCCGGATCGCGATAGCCGATGAAGTGACCGTGATCGGCGTCATCGAGGCGGTGGCAGGGCGTCAGGGCCTCCATCCAGGGTACCAGGCCCACCACTTCGCCATCCTCCTGCAACCCCCACGCCAGCAGCGGCATGCCGTAGAGGGTGTCGCCATCCGAGGAGAGGCGATAGACCATTTCCAGGTTGTCCAGCTCGGGTGACAGGCGAACCAGTCGGCGGCGTGCCAGCTGGCGTTGGCGCATGGCCTCGAGATCGATGACTCGAGCGCTGCGGGGTGACTGCGGGATTCCCATGATGTCCCTCCAAGTGCTGCATGGTCGCGGCATCGGCCTGGTCAGCAGCGCACTGCGTCACTGTAGCTTCATCAATAGCACAGAGTGATTGCCGAGGTTAAGTCCCGGCGGTGGATTGGCAGCGACGGTTGAAGCGAGAGAGCAGCGCCTGGTGGTGATCGCGGGCCTCGGCGAAGGCCGGCAGGGGGGCCTCGGGGTGGCTCAGCGACAGCCAGTCGCGGCGATACTCGGCGACCGCCGGAGGCGCGGCCACCTGCGCATCCAGCAGGGCATCGATGGCCTCGAGCCAGTGGCGGGCCGAGCGCTCCAGACTCGCCAGCCACTCGCTCAGGCGAGTGGCCTCGGGGGCGTCGGTCAGGCGCTCGGGGGCGACGCGACAGGCCTGCCTGTCGGCGCGGGCCAGCGCCTGCTCGAGCAGCGTCGAGGCCTCGTCCAGTCGCTGTTCGGCCAGCAGCAGGGTGCGCAGCAGCTCGGCGGAGAACGGGCGCTCCTGCAGCGTCTTGAAGTGGCCCTCCAGGGTGGCGGAATCGGCGCGCCAGTCGGGATCGAACTGGCGCAGGGTCGCCTCGCGCAGATAGGCCAGGGCGGCGCTGCGGGGCGCCGCCTCGCCGAGGGCCTCGGGCGCGAGGGGGGCACTGGCACGGGAGAAGTTCTTGACCCACTCCTCGGAGGCGAACAGGGCATTCCAGCTCACTCGCGGCAGCTGCTCGGTCTTGAGGTCGGTGAGTCGCGCGAGCCGCTTCCGGCTGGTGTCGGAGAGTGTCGCCGGCACCTCGGTGTTCCAGCACTCGCTGAGCTGTCGCCACAGCTCGAGCTCGTAGAGCCAGCGTTGGCTGGGCGGCGCCACCCGCCCCAGCTGATTGTTGCGTCCCGCCACCAGGGAAGCGATATGGCAGCCGCGCAGGGCGTAGACGTCGAGCATTCCCTCGCGGGTCTCGGCGACCTCGAGCAGCCGCTGGTCCCGCTCGGGGAAGGCGCCGATATTGTCCGGGGAGGCACGGGGCGGAGCCTCGAGGGCCAGGGTGTCGGCCAGATGCCGCTGATAGTCGCCCAGTAGCGCCTCGCTTTCGCCTTCGCCGCAGCCGGCCAGCAGTGCCAGCGCCATGGCCAGCAGCCATCGAGGCCGGTGGTGACGACGTGGGTGAACGCCGTTAATCGACGTAAGTCTCGAACCTGTCATGAGCCCTCGCCTTGCTGATACGCCTGAGTCGCTCACCCAACAGTATCGCGGCGGTGGTCAGGCCGGCCACCAGGCCGATCCAGTAGCCGTGGACGCCCAGCGGGTCGATCCAGCCGGCGAGGCCGACCTGCCCGAGCCAGTGACCGCCTCCCAGCCCCACCAGCCAGTAGGCCAGCAGGGTGATCAGCATGATGATCCGGGTGTCCTTGTAGCCGCGTAGGGCCCCCGCCAGGTTGACCTGCAGGGAGTCCGAGACCTGGTAGAGCATCGCCAGGCCGACCAGCGACAGCGTCAGGCGTGCGACCTCGCTGTTGTGAGTGTAGAGCGCGATCACCGGCTCGGCGGTGAGCCACAGCAGCAGGCTGTTGAGCCCGGCAACGCCGAGGGCCACCAGGATGCCGTTCCACGCCACCAGGCGTGCCTGGTCGGGGCGGCCCTGGCCGAGGGTGTTGCCCACCCGCACGGTCAGCGCCATGCCGAGCGACAGCGGCAGCATGAAGAGGATCGAGGTGTAGTTGAGCGCGACCTGGTGGGAGGCCACGGTGATCTCGCCGAGGCTGGCCACGAACAGCGCGATCAGCGTGAACAGGGTCACCTCGACGAAGATCGCCACCCCGATCGGCACGCCCACGCGCAGCAACTCGGCGATCAGCGGCCAGTGCGGCGGGGAGGGGGCCCGCCACAGGTCGATGTCGCCGTAGGCCTTCGAGCGGCGGGTATAGGCGAACATGGTCAGGCTCATCACCCACATCGAGATCGCCGTGGCGATGCCGCAGCCCAGCGCGCCGAGGGCGGGCAGATCCTGCAGCCAGTCCGGCAGCCCGGTGCCGAACAGGCCAGTGAGGCCGTCGCCGCCGTAGATCAGCACGAAGTTGCAGGGGACGTTGACGGCGAGTCCCACCAGGCTGATCCACAGCGACGGGCGGGTGTGATTCATGCCGTCCGAGAAGGCGCGCAGCGCCTGGAACAGCGCCACCCCGGGCATGCCGAAGGCCAGGGCCGCCAGGTAGGCCGTGGCACGGCTGGCGACCTCCTCGGGCACCGCCATCAGCCGGAAGATCGGCATCACCACGCTCCACAGCAGCAACGCGGCGACGATCCCCAGCGCCAGGGCCACCCACAGCGCCTGATGGACGCTTGGCCGGATGCCCGCGGTGCGCCCGCCGCCGAGCAGTTGGGCGACGATGGGCGTCAGCCCCATCAGGGTGCCGGTCATGAACAGCATCAGTGGCAGCCACAGGCTGGCGCCGACCGAGACCGCCGCCAGGTCCGTAGCGCTGAGCCGCCCGGTCATCATGACGTCGACCACGCTCATCCCGGCCTGTGCCAGCTGGGCCCCGCAGATCGGCAGGGCCAGACGCATCAGGGCGGGGGTTTCGCTGCGGCTGGTGGCCAGCAGGCGAGAGGAAAACGGCACCAAGGCGCGGCTCCATGCGGCAGTGGGGAAGGCGACGTCGATCCGCGACGAGCGCCGGGAAGGCACTCAGTCTATCAGGAGGTGGCGATTTTCGCTCCGCCCCCTCAGCGCCTATAATGGCGCCTTTTGTCACTGTCCGGGAGTCCGCGTGAGCCACCGCCTCGAGGATGTCATCGCCCTGTTCGACGGCCTCTTCCAGCCGACCTTCAAGACGCGACTGGTGCGCGGCGGCGACGAGCCGCTCTACCTGCCGGCGGACGCGGTGAGCCCCTGGCACCGGGTGATCTTCGCCCGGGGCTTCTTCGCCAGCGCCCTGCACGAGATCAGCCACTGGTGCATCGCCGGCGCGCGACGCCGTGAGCTCGAGGACTACGGCTACTGGTACCTGCCCGATGGCCGCGATGCCGACCAGCAGCGTCAATTCGAATCGGTGGAGGTGGCGCCCCAGGCGCTGGAGCGGGTCTTCGCCGAGGCCTGCGGGCTGCCCTTCAACGTCAGCGTCGACAACCTGGGCGAGGTCGAGGTCGACCGCGAGGGCTTCCGGGCGCGGGTCGAGGCGCGCGCCGAGCGCTACCTGCGCGAGGGCCTGCCCAGCCGAGCGGCGGCCTTCCGGCGTACGCTGGCGGCCTTCTACCGCGAGGGCGAGTCCCTGGAGGCCGCGGTGGTCGCCGGACGTGCCCTGCTCGAGCCCGTCGCCTCGGCCGGCTCGCGGCGACTGGAGACGGTCGACTAGGCTGTAGGCACCCGCCGCCGCGACCGGAGGCCGCCCGTGGCCGACGCCCTGCCCCAGGAACAGCGCTTCCTTGACGCCCTGCGCCACGATCACTGGCCCGCCCCCGACCAGCAGCACGGGCTCGATGAGGTCGGACTCGACGCCGAGGCGCTCATCGAGCTGTTCGACTCCCAGCTGATCAGCCGCCACCTCGATCTCGAGGCCCGCCGCCTGCAGGCGCGGGGCGAGGGGTTCTACACCATCGGCAGCGCCGGCCACGAGGGCAACGCGGCCATCGCCCGCGCCTTTCGTCCCGATGATCCCGCCTTCCTGCACTATCGCGACGCCGCCTTCTTGATCGAGCGCAGCCGCGGCGTGGCGAACCAGGCGCCGATCCGCGATCTGCTGCTGAGCTTCGTCGCCTCTAGCGCCGACCCGATCTCCGGGGGGCGCCACAAGGTGCTTGGTTCGAAGGATCTGGCCATTCCGCCCCAGACCAGCACTATCGCCTCTCACCTGCCCAAGGCGGTCGGCGCGGCCCACAGCCTCGGCCTGTGGCGGCGTCTGGGCGGCGGCGGCGAGTGGCTGGCAGATGGTGTGGTGGTGTGCAGCTTCGGCGATGCCTCCTTCAACCACTCCACGGCCCAGGGGGCCCTCAACGCCGCGGGCTGGGCCGCCTTCCAGGGCGCGCCGATGCCGCTGGTGCTGGTCTGCGAGGACAACGGCCTCGGCGTCTCCATGCCCACGCCCCCCGGCTGGATCGCCGCCAGCATGCGCGCCCGCCCCGGCATTCACTACCTCGCCGGCGACGGCCTGGACCTGCTGGACACCTGGCGGGCGGCCCGCGCGGCGGCGCACATCGCCCGCACCCGCCGCCAGCCGGTGTTCCTGCACCTGCGCTGCGTGCGCCTCTACGGTCACGCCGGATCGGATGCCGAGCAGGCCTATCGCTCGGCGGCGCGTATCGCGGCCGACGAGGCGCGCGACCCGCTGCTGGTCAGCGCCGGACTGCTGCGTCGCCACGGCCTGCTCTCGGCAGCCGAGATCGGGGAACGCTACCGGACGATCGGCGAGCGAGTGGCTGCGGAGGCCGAGGCGGCGGTAGGCCAGCCGAAGCTCGAGCGCCCGCAGGAGGTGATGGCGAGCATCGTGCCGCCGCCGCGCGCCGGTCGCCGGCAGGCCGGGCAGGGCGAGGTCGATGCCACCCCGGCACCCATGGCGCGGCTGATCAACCAGACGCTGTCGCGGCTGATGGCGTGCCATCCGCACCTGGTGATGGCCGGCGAGGACATCGGTCGCAAGGGCGGGGTCTACGGCGTCACCCAGCGGCTGCAGGCGCGCTTCGGGCCGCATCGGGTGATCGATACCCTGCTCGACGAGCAGAGCATCCTCGGGCTCGGCATCGGGCTCGCCCAGAGCGGGCTGGTGCCGATCCTCGAGATCCAGTTCCTCGCCTACCTGCACAACGCCGAGGATCAGCTGCGCGGCGAGGCGGCGACCCTGAGCTTCTTCTCCGGCGGGCAGTACACCAATCCCCTGGTGGTGCGCATCGCCGGGCTCGGCTACCAGAAGGGGTTCGGCGGCCACTTCCACAACGACAACGCCATCGCCGTGCTGCGCGACATCCCCGGGCTGCTGGTGGCTTGCCCGTCCGGCGGCGTCGAGGCGGTGGGGCTGTTGCAGGAGGCGGTGCGCCTGGCCGATGAGGAGCAGCGGGTGGTGGTGATCCTCGAGCCGATCGCCCGCTATCACGCCCGCGACCTGCTGGAGGAGGGCGACGAGGGCGCCTGTGGCGTCGATCCGGGCCCGGACTATCGCCTGCCCGTGGGGACGCTCGGCCAGTGGGACGAGGGGCGCGACCTGGCGATCGTCGGCTATGGCAACGGGATAGCGCTGTCGCGACGGGCCGCGGTGCGCCTCGCGGCCGAGGACATCGCGGTGCGCATCATCGACCTGCGCTGGCTCACTGCCATCGACCACGATGCCCTGCACGAGCGCGTGGCCGACTGCGCGAGGGTGCTGGTGGTGGACGAGTGCCGTCGCAGCGGCTCGGTCAGCGAGGAGCTGATCACCGGCCTCGTCGAGCGTGGCGTGGCGGGCGAGCGGCTGGCGCGCTTGACCGCCGAGGACAGCTTCATCGCCCTGGGGCCGGCCGCCACGCTCACCCTGCCCTCGGTGGAGGGGGTCGTCGAGGCGGCGCGCGCCCTGCTGGCGCGGCCGGGTGCCGGCGCGTCCTGAGCGCTCCGCTCAGTCGTCGACGTCGTCGCCGTCCATCAGTCGGCCATCGAAAGGGATCGCCTCGCGGTCCTCGGCGCCCGGCGCGAGACGCAAGTGCAGGTGCAGCATCACCTCCACCTCATGCTCCGGGCGCAGCGGCTCGAGCCCCAGCTCACCGAACAGGTCGCCGCGGGCGCGCGGCCAGTCGCCGGGTTCCAGGTCGCCATAGAGGCTCTCGGCCGGGGCCAGCTCCACGAAGGGATCGAGGCCGTAGGTGTCGAAGAGGCGCGAGATGGCCGCCTCGTCGTCGCCGACGCCCGCGGTGTAGAGGGTCTGGTTGAAGTGGTCGTTCTCCAGCTCGCGGATCACGTCCAGCGGGCTCACGCCGATGCTGGTGAGCTCTTCCATGCTGTAGCCGCCCAGCGAGTGCATCTCGCTGTCGAGCCAGTCGTCGTCGGGCTGGATCAGCGTGTGCTTGATGCGCCCGTCGGTGAGCGTCCAGGCGATCGCCAGCGGCAGGCCGTCGTCGTCGCCGGTCTCCACGGCGATGAAGCCGGGCGTCTCGTTGGTGCCGGAACCGGCCATGTCAGGAGTCCTCGTGTTCGGTGTCGGGGGATGTCGGGTCCGTCGGCAGGCGGAAGAAGGCGCGGGCGGTGGCCGTGGTGGCCCGCGCCAGGGCGGCCTCGTCGATGCCCCGCCAGTGGGCGATCTCGCGCACGATCCAGGGCAGCAGGGCCGGTTCGTGGCGCCTGCCCTTGAGTTTGGCAGGTAAATTGCGCGGCAGCAGGTAGGGGCAGTCGGTCTCCACCATCAGCCGGTCGAGCGGAATCTCGCCGACCAGTTCGCGCAGGTGGTGGCCACGGCGCTCGTCGCAGAGCCAGCCGGTCAGTCCGATGTGCAGGTCGAGGTCGCGGTAGCCGTAGAGCGTCTCGCGGTCGGCGGTGAAGCAGTGGATCACGGCGTCCGGGATGTCGTCCCGCCAGGCATGCAGCATCTCGCGCATGCGCCGACCGGCATCGCGCTCGTGGAGGAACAGCGGCTTGCCGCTCTCGGCGGCGAGGGCGAGCTGGGCCTCGAAGGCGCGCTCCTGCTCGGCGGGCGTGGAGAAGTTGCGGTTGAAGTCCAGCCCGCATTCGCCCACCGCGACCACTTCCGGGGCGCGGTGGAGCTCGCCCATGGCGGCGGCGAGGCTCGGCGACCAGCGGCTGGCGTCGTGGGGATGCACGCCGGCGGTGGCATAGAGCCCCGGATAGCGGCGCGCCAGCGCCACGGCCAGCTCGGCGTGCTCCCGGTCGGTGCCGGTGAGGATCAGCGTGCTCACGTTGGCGGCCCGTGCGCGCCGGATCGTCGCCTCGAGGTCGCGGGCGAAGCTCTCGTGGGTCAGGTTGGCGCCGATGTCGACCAGCGGGGCCGGGGAATGGAACCTCAGCGCCTCGGGCAGCACGTCATCGAAGGGGGGCGTCGCGTCGGCCACGGCGGAACACTCCTGTGAAGGCGGGCGCGCATTGTACCCGGGAGGGCGGGGGTGGGGCCACGCCGGCTCGGCCATGCGTTACACTAGCGGCCTTGATGAACGACGAGGTGAACGCGTGACCCTGCTACGACTGGAACAGCTGCAACTGGCTTACGGTACCCACGTACTGCTCGACGGCGCCGACCTGGTGCTGGAGAGGGGCGAACGCCTGGCCCTGGTGGGGCGCAACGGCACCGGCAAGTCGACCCTGCTGAAGATCGTGGCGGGCGAGATCCAGGCCGATAGCGGCCACATCTGGCGCGCGCCGGGGCTGAAGATCGGCGTGCTCGCCCAGGAGCTGCCGGACGCCTGCGGCCAGACGATCTTCGACGTGGTGGCCCAGGGGCTGCCCGAGGCCGGCGAGCTGCTCTCCGAGTACCATCACCTGATCCATGACGACGACCCGGACATGGATCGCATGGCTCGGCTGCAGACCCGCATCGAGGCCATCGACGGCTGGTCCTTCCACCAGCGCATCGACGTGGTGCTGACCCGGCTGGGGCTCCCCGAGGATGCCGCCATGGCCGATCTCTCCGGCGGCTGGCGCCGGCGCGTGGCGCTGGCCCGGGCGCTGGTCGCCGAGCCCGATCTGCTACTGCTCGACGAGCCTACCAACCACCTGGACCTGGACACCATCGCCTGGCTGGAGGAGCAGCTCGCCGACTTCAACGGCGCCGTGCTGTTCATCACCCACGACCGGGCCTTCCTCTCGAAGCTCGCCACGGCGATCCTCGAGCTCGATCGCGGGCGCCTCGGCCGCTACCCGGGCGACTACGCCGCCTATCAGGAGCAGAAGCAGCACGAGCTGGAGGTCGAGGCGCGGGAGAACGCCGAGTTCGACAAGAAGCTCGCCCGGGAGGAGGCGTGGATCCGTCAGGGCATCAAGGCCCGCCGGACCCGCAACGAGGGCCGGGTACGGGCGCTGCAGCAGCTGCGCCATGAGCGCAGCGAGCGTCGCGAGCGCCAGGGCAAGGCCGCGCTCTCCGTGGACAGCGGCGCGCGCAGCGGCAAGCGGGTCGTGGAACTCTCCCACGTCACCCATCGCTTCGGCGACGAGGTGGTGATCGACGACCTCAGCCTGGAGATCCAGCGCGGCGACCGGCTCGGCTTCATCGGCCGCAACGGCGCCGGCAAGACCACCCTGCTCAAGATCCTGCTCGGCGAACTCGAGCCCAGCGAGGGCAAGGTGCTGCTCGGCACCAAGCTGCAGGTGGCCTATTTCGACCAGCTGCGCGCCGGCCTGGAGCCCGAGAAGACCGTCTACGACAACGTCGCCCAGGGCAGCGATCGCATCAGCGTGGGGGGCCGCGACCGCCACGTGATGAGCTACCTGCAGGACTTCCTGTTCACCCCCGACCGGGTGCGCCAGCCGGTCAAGGCGCTCTCCGGCGGCGAGTCCAATCGCCTGCTGTTGGCCAAGCTGTTCACCCAGCCGGCCAATGTGCTGGTGCTCGACGAGCCGACCAACGATCTCGACGTCGAGACCCTGGAGCTGCTCGAGGAGCTGCTGCTCGACTTCGACGGCACCCTGCTGCTGGTCTCCCACGACCGGGCCTTCATGGACAACGTGGTGACCAGCGTGCTGGCCTTCGAGGGCGAGGGCCGGGTGCGCGAGTACGTGGGGGGCTACACCGACTGGGTGCGCCAGGGCGGCAAGCTGCCGCCGGCGCCCTGGGAAGGGGCGGCCCGCCAGGGCGTCGAGCCGACGGCCGAGGCGGCCAGCAAGGAGAGTGAGGCCAGGGCGCCGAGCGAGGCGGCCCCCTCGCCGACGGCGCCCAAGCGGGTCAAGCTCTCCTACAAGCTGCAGCGCGAGCTCGACGGCCTGCCCGCCGAGATCGAGCGCCTAGAGGCAGCCGTGGCGGCCTTCGAGGAGCAGGTGGGAGCGCCGTCCTTCTATCAGCAGGAGGCCGAGACCGTCGCCGCCACCCTGCAGTCGCTGAATGACACTCAGGCCGCGCTGGACGCGGCGATGGAGCGCTGGATGGAGCTGGAGGCGATGGCCGCCGGCGAGTGAGCCGCGACCCTTCACGAAAAAGGCGCCCGAGGGCGCCTTATCCAGGAGACGAGACTAGCGCGACAGGCTACTCCTCGCTCTTGGCGCCCACCCGCACGGCGAGCACGTCGCACTGGGCGCCATGCAGCACGCCGGTCGAGGTGGAGCCCAGCAGCAGGGCGAAGCCGTGACGGCCGTGGGAGCCGACCACGATCAGGTCGACGTCCTGCTCCTCGGAGAAGCGGTGGATCTCGGTGTCGGGCATGCCGACCACCACGTGCTGGTTCTCGCGGTCGACGTGGCCGTCGGCGATCTCGGCGAGGCGCTGCTTGGCATGCTCGTCGAGCTGGTCCTGGATGCTGGTCAGGTCCATGGGGATGTCGCCGCCGTAGGCGAAGCCCAGCGGCTCCAGGGTGTGCATGATGGACAGCTTGGCCTCGTTGCGATCGGCGATCTGCATCGCGCGCTCGAGTACCTTGTGGGAGTCCTTGGTCAGGTCGACGGCGACCAGGACATGACGATATTCATTGCTCATGGTGTGACTCTCCGTACCGCGTCCAGCGTGTCTGATGGTGCTTCAACTCTAGGACGCCTTGTAAGACAAGACAACGACTTGCGTCAATATTCAGCGAGGAGACCCGCATGGTCTGGTTACTCATCATCGCCATCGTCGCCCTGGTCTTCGCCCCGGTGATGTGGCTCAAGCCATCGCCCAGCCAGCGGCGCATGGGCAAGCTGCGCACGGCGGCTCGCCAGGCGGACGTGACGGTGCGACTCGAGGCGCCGCCGCTGCATGGCTCGCGCGGGCCCATGGCGGCCTACCGCTGGTCCTATCCCCAGCAGCAGCCGGGGCCCGACTTCGTGCTGGTGCGCGAGGAGGCTGCCAGCGCCTCACTGAAGCCCTTCCGCGAGGGCTGGCGCTGGCGCGTCGAGCCGCTGCGCGCGCTGCCGGCCGAGGCCGTGGAACGACTGGAGGAGGCCCTGGTGTCGCTGCCCGGCGATGCGCTGGTGCTGGAGTCCGGCAGCCACGCCCTGACCCTGTGGTGGGGGGAGTCCCTGTCGGTCGAGGCCCTGTCGCCGCTGCTGGCGCGGCTCACGGCGCTGCGCGATGCCCTCTCGGGGCGCCCGGATCGGCCGGGCCGCGACCGGCCGGGCCATGAGGCGCGCGCGCCCTCGATGCCGCGCTGAGGCCGATCACTCCTGGGCTTCGCGAGCCTGGATCGCCAGGCCGTTCTCCTCGATGCGCGACAGCAGGCTCGCCAGCTGCGCGACGTCGTCGTCGTCGAGGCCGGCCAGCATCTCGGCGCGGGCCTGGTTGACCACCGCATCGATCTGCTGGAGCAGGGGGGTGGCCTCGTCGGTCAGGAAGATCCGCTTGGTGCGCCGGTCCTGGTCGCAGCCGCGCCGTTCGATCAGCCCCTGTTCGGAGAGCTGGTCGAGGGTGCGCACCAGGGAGGGCGCTTCGACACCGATGGCGCGGGCCAGGTCGCACTGGGGCTGGCCGTCGCCGAGACGCCACAGGTGATAGAGCGTGATCCAACGCGTCTGGGTTAGGCCCAGAGGGGCCAGTCGGCGGTCGAGGACGGCGCGCCACAGGCGGGGTAAACGAGACAGCTGTAGGCCGATGTTCTGGTGCATGGGTCTGTGCATCCGCAGGAAGTCTGTCGGGATTGTCGGAACCGCTAGCGTTAAATGCAAGCAGGCTTACTATTTTACCGGCCGCTCTCCACGTGCTGGCCCCTCCCGCCCCGATGTCCCTCGTGTCTTGCCCTTCGCCGACGGCCGATCTTGCGAGGCCCCTTCTTCGATCGTGCCCACGACGGTCGTCCCCCATCAACGATCGCCGGCGGCAATCGACACGGCGGGCGATTCGCTCATTGCTCCTCGTCGCTCGCCCCGTCGGCCGGGGGCGGCGATGCCTGCATGGCGTCATCCTGCTGTGATGACACCGGCGCCTCGTCGGAGGGCGCGGGCTTCGGCAGCAGTCGGCGGATCTCCAGGCCCGGAATGCCGGAGGGCGCCTGGATCGTGCCGTCGGCCAGGGTCGCCGCCTCCCGGTCGTCGCTGACGGTGAAGCGCAGCATCCCGATACGCTGGCCGCTGTCGGTCATCACATCGATGCGCCATGAACCGCTTGGGTCCTCGGGGAAGTTCTGCTTGTGGCTCCAGGCCCGATAGCCCGCCTCTCGCCCGCCGCGGATCGCCAACGGTATGCGGTCGACCTCAACGCCGTCCTGCCGCCAGACGTGCACCACCTCCTCGTTCAGCCCGCGGGGCGCATGGATCGCCGTGTAGGCATAGAGCCCCTTGCCGGTCAGGGCCGCCGGGGTCAGCGGCGTGCTGCCGAGCGGGTGGCGTGCCTGGCGTGCGAAGGCCGGGGAGAGCGCGCTGCCCGAGATCCACAGGCTGGCCGGCGGCACCCAGACCCGGCCGACCCAGGCGGCGCCCGCCAGCAGCGGCAGCAGGGCCAGCATCGCCAGCACTCGGGGCGTGCTCAGCGGGCTCAGCAGGTGCATCAGGCTGGGCAGGCTGAACAGCAGCATGGCCACGATGGCCAGCACCAGGCTCTGGCCGGTGGTCAGGTGCAGCAGGGTCGGCAGGGTGACCAGCACCACCACGAACACGCACTGGGCATGGAAGGCGAAGTAGAGCCAGCGATGACGCTCGGCCATCCGATAGTAGAGCGGGTCGAGGATCGACAGCAGCGCCATGGCGAGTATCAGCAGGGTGAAGAGCGCCTGTCCGCTCTGCCAGACCGTGGTGGCCAGCAGGAACGGCAAGGTGAAGAACAGGGTCTCCTGGTGGATCAGCTGGGCGATGAAGGCGGTCACCCCGCGGGGCAGCGCCGGATAGCCGCGTCGGACCAGCAGGCGGCCGATCAGGCTCTCGGAGAGCAGCAGTATCCAGGCCATCAGCATGCCCAGGGCGAGCATGGCCCCCAGCCACTGCTGGCGCTCCACCAGGAAGAAGCTGGCCAGGCCCGCCGCCAGCGCCATCGGCGGCCACAGCCAGCGCCAAGGATGCAGCCGCGCCATCAGGCGCTCGAGGCGAGCCTGCCAGGTAGCCAGCCGCGAGGGCGGCTCAGCGGAAGGCGCCTCGTCCGGGGGGCCCTCGTCTGAGGAGGAGGGGGGATCGATGTCGGGTGCTCGCGTCATGCTCGCATCTTAGCAGCACGGCCTTCGCCAGGGTGAGCCGCCAGCCACGTGCCATGCTGGTGGAACGGGCTTGACGTGGACGCGGGACTGTCCCAAGCTGTCCGAAATCAAACGGCCGTATGAATTCCTGTAGGGAGATTCGTGGATGATCTATCAAGGCAATGCCATCACGGTGGCGCGGGGTCCCGAGGGCGGCGGCGATGACATCGCCAGGCTCACCCTCGATCTGAAGGACGAGTCCATCAACAAGCTCTCCAGCGCCGTGGTCGAGGAGCTCGGCCACGCCGTCGAGGCGATTCGCGCCGAGCAGGGCCTCACCGGGCTTGTGATCGGCAGCGCCAAGGAGGTCTTCATCGTCGGTGCCGACATCACCGAGTTTCACGCCATGTTCGAGCAGGGCGAGGCATCGCTTGCGGCCATGCTCGAGCGCGTGCACGGGATCTTCAACGCCATCGAGGACCTGCCGTTTCCCACCGTCACCGCGATCAACGGCCTGGCACTGGGCGGTGGCTGCGAGCTGACCCTGACCACCGATTTTCGCGTCATGGCCGAGTCGGCGAAGATCGGCCTGCCCGAGACCCAGCTTGGCATCCTGCCGGGCTGGGGCGGCTGCGTGCGTCTGCCGCGGCTGATCGGGGCCGACAACGCCGTGGAGTGGATCGCCGGCGGCAAGGAGAACCGCGCCGCGGCGGCCCTCGCGATGGGGGCCGTGGATGCGGTGGTGCCCCAGGCGGAGCTCGAGGCGGCGGCGCTGGATATCCTGGCCCGCGCCACCGCTGGCGAGCTCGACTATCGCGGGCGCCGGGCGCAGAAGCAGGCGCCGCTGACCCTCGGTCCCATCGAGCAGATGATGGCCTTCGAGACGGCCAAGGGCTATGTGGCCGGCAAGGCGGGGCCGCACTATCCGGCCCCGGTGGAGGCCATCAAGGTCATCCAGAAGGGCGCCGGCGAGACCCGCGAGCGGGCCCAGGCCATCGAGGCCAAGGCCTTCGCCAAGCTGGCGCTCTCCGACGTGGCCTTCAACCTGGTCGGGCTGTTCCTGAACGACCAGGTGGTCAAGAAGAAGGGCAGCCGCTATGAGCGCGAGGCCCGCCCGATCGAACAGGCCGCGGTGCTCGGCGCCGGCATCATGGGCGGTGGCATCGCCTATCAGAGCGCCTCGAAGGGCACGCCGATCCTGATGAAGGACATCAAGGACGAGGCCATCGAGCTCGGCCTCAAGGAGGCGCGCAAGCTGTTCGCCAAGCAGGTGGAGCGCAAGAAACTGACCAGCGCCCAGATGGCCGAGAAGCTGACCAACATCCGGCCGACCCTCTCCTATGGCGACTTCGAGCGGGTCGACCTGGTGGTCGAGGCGGTGGTCGAGAACCCCAAGGTCAAGGACGCCGTGCTGACCGAGGTGGAAGGGCGGGTCGGCGAGCACACCGTGCTTACCTCCAACACCTCGACCATCTCCATCACGCGCCTGGCCGAGAACCTCAAGCGCCCCGAGAACTTCTGCGGCATGCACTTCTTCAATCCGGTGCACCGCATGCCGCTGGTCGAGGTCATCCGCGGCGAGAAGACCTCAGATGCCGCCGTGGCGGCGACCGTGGCCTACGCCCGTGCCATGGGCAAGAGCCCCATCGTGGTCAATGACTGCCCGGGTTTTTTGGTCAACCGGGTGCTGTTCCCCTACTTCGGCGGCTTCAGCCAGCTGGTGGCGCAGGGCGCCGACTTCCAGCGCATCGACAAGGTGATGGAGCGCTTCGGCTGGCCGATGGGCCCCGCCTACCTGCTCGACGTGGTGGGCATGGATACCGCGGTGCATGCCGGTGAGGTGATGGCCGAGGGCTTCCCGGAGCGCATGGCCGACATGGGTGGCGACCGGGGCGATGGCCAGGGCAAGAGCGTCATTCAGACGATGGTCGACCACGACCGCCTGGGCCAGAAGAACGATCGCGGCTTCTATGCCTACGAGGAAGACAGGAAGGGCAAGCCGAAGAAGGTCGTCGACGACGCCGCCATCGAGCTGGTCAAGGGCGTGGCGACGTCGCACCGGGAGTTCTCCGATGAGGAGATCATCGCCCGCATGATGGTGCCGCTGTGCCTGGAGGCCGTGCGTTGCCTCGAGGACGACATCGTGGCAAGCCCGGCCGAGGCCGACATGGCGCTGATCTACGGCATTGGCTTCCCGCCCTTTCGCGGCGGCGCGCTGCGCTACATCGACGCCATGGGCCTGGCGGCCTTCGTCGAGCAGGCCGACCGCCTGGCCGAGGAACTGGGGCCCCTCTATGCGCCCACCGAGCGGCTGCGCGAGATGGCCGCCGCCGGCGAGCGTTTCTATCCCGCCCCGTCCCGGGCCTGATGCCACGACCCACGAGTGTCGGACAGAATTCCAAGGAGTAATCGATGAGCGTGAATCCGAGAGACGTGGTGGTGGTCGACTGTGCCCGTTCCGCCATGGCCAAGGCCCGGCAGGGGGCCTTCCGCCACGTGCGGGCCGAGAACCTTTCCGCCGCGGTGATGCAGGCGCTGCTCGAGCGCAATCCGGGGCTCGACCCGGCCGAGATCGACGACGTGATCTGGGGCTGCGTCAACCAGACCCTGGAGCAGGGCATGAACATCGCCCGTAACGCGGCGATCCTGACCGGCATCCCGCGTAGCGTGCCGGCCCAGACGGTCAACCGCCTGTGCGGCTCCTCCATGAGCGCGCTGCACATCGCCACCGCCAACATCCGCGCCGGCATGGGCGATGCCTACCTTATCGGCGGCGTCGAGCACATGGAGCACGTCGGCATGACCCATGGCGTCGACGTCAATCCGGCGGCCAGCCAGCACGTGGCCAAGGCGGCCATGATGATGGGCCTGACCGCCGAGCTGCTGGGCAAGATGCACGGCATCTCCCGCGAGGATCAGGACGCCTTCGGCGTGCGCTCCCACCAGCGGGCCCAGGCGGCCATGGAGAACGGCGGCTTCGACCGCGAGATTGTCGGCATCGAGGGCCACGATGCCCGTGGCTTCCGCGTCCGCGTGGATCGCGACGAGGTGATCCGCGGCGATGCCAGCCTGGCGAAGATGGCCGAACTCAAGCCGGCCTTCGACCCACGAGGGGGCACGGTGACCGCTGGCACCTCCTCGGCGCTGTCGGTAGGCGCCGCCGGCATGATGGTGATGAGCGGCGAGCGGGCTCAGGCACTGGGGCTCGACCCCATCGCGCGTATCCTCTCCACCGGCGTGGCCGGCTGCGATGCCTCGATCATGGGCTACGGGCCGGTGCCGGCCTCGAAGCAGGCGTTGAAGGCCGCGGGCCTGACCATCGAGGACATCCAGACTGTGGAACTCAACGAGGCCTTCGCCGCCCAGGCGCTGCCGGTGCTCAAGGATCTGGGGCTGCGCGATGCCATGGAGGAGAAGGTCAACCTCCACGGCGGCGCCATTGCCCTTGGCCATCCGCTGGGCTGCTCCGGAGCGCGGATCAGCACCACCCTGCTCAACGTGATGCAGGAGCGTGACACCACCCTTGGCCTGGCCACCATGTGCATCGGCATGGGCCAGGGCGTGGCCACGGTGTTCGAGCGGCTGAAATAGCCGTCAGGAGCTCATGGCCCGATCAGGCCATGCATGACGCGACGCCGCCCCTCGGGGCGGCGTCGTGCGTTTTGGTGTCGGCTCGGCGATGGCGCGCGGCGGAGGGGGTCAGTCGGCCTCGTGCGCCATGCCGTCCTCCTCGATCCATCCCCGCTCGCGGTAGTAGCGCAGGGCCCCTTCGTGCAGCGGCGCGGTCAGCCCGTCATGAATCATCTCCTCGGGCGTCAGTGCACCGAGCGCTGGGTGCGAGGCCTTGAAGCGCTCGAAGTCGTCGAAGACCGCGGCCACCAGCCGGTAGACCAGTTCCGGATCGGTTGCCTCGGAGGCGACCAGGGTGGCCTTGACCCCGAAGGTCTGCACCGCCGGCTGGTCGGGGCCGTAGAGGTCGGCGGGGATCCAGGCGCGGGTGAAGTAGGGATAGGCAGCCACCAGCAGGTCGATGACGTCGCCCTCCACGTCGACCAGCATGGCATCGCACAGCCGTATGGCCTTGGCCACCGAGGCGTTGGGGTGGCCCACGGTATAGACCATGGCGTCGATGTTGCCGTGACACAGCTCCATCGCCTGCTGGTCGGCCGGCAGGTGATGGACCGAGCGGAAGTCGCTGCGGCTCCAGCCTTCAGCGTCCATCAGCCTCAGCATGGTGCCGCGCTGGCCCGAGCCCGGGTTGCCGATGTTAACGGCGTGCCCGGTGATGTCTTCAAGGCGATGAATTCCGGCATCCCGGCGCACCACCAGGGTGAAGGGCTCGTTGTGCAGCGAGAACACCGAGCGCAGCGCGTCGTCCGCGCCGTCCTTCTGAAATCCCTCTGTGCCCAGGGCGGCATAGAGGTGCAGGTCGGACTGGGCCAGGGCGAGTGTCAGGTCGCCCCGTCTCAGGCCCCTCAGGTTGGCGCTGGAGCCGTCGGTGGGCTGCGCCTGGCAGGGGATATCCAGGGTGCGGCAGAGTGCGCGCCCGACCACGTGGTAGACCCCGGCCGGGCTGGCGGTGGCGATGACCAGGGGCTCCTCGTCCTGTGCCGCGACCGGGCCCGAGAGCAGCAGGCCGCCCAGAAGGGCGGCCAGGAGTCTGGTGGATGTTTTCATGACGTACCTCGTGGAGAGCGTCGACCGCCAGGCCTGGGCCCCAAGCCATCCCCGAGAGATCGTCAGGGGCTGACGGCAGGGCGCCGGTCGAGGCGTAAGGTGTCCGGGGGGTTAGGGGGCCGGCCAACATTCCGGCGGCTCATCGATGCCGTGATTCCGGAAATGCCGAGACACCCTGAGGTATAGCATGACGCGCCCGAGAGAAGTGGTGGTGTTCATAGTCCTTCAAAAAATACAGCCAGCCTTTTGACTGAGGCGTCTCACAGGATGCCGGCGTCGAGTCCCGCGGCCATGGCCATGCCCAGCTCCTCCCCCTGGTCGATGAAGCCCTCTTGCCACAGGCTGAATGAGTGGCCTCGATCGATTCCGGACAGTCCTCTGGACTAGCCGCTCATGAAAGCTGGTGTTACTGAAACTGGGGCCGGCCAAGATAGAAGAAGATCGAGTCATACCCTCCTTCCGCATGTCCGTAGCCAATGTAGAGCGGGCCGATAGGGCTATCGGCACCGAGGAAGACACTTCCTGAAAAGATGCCGTCATCAAAGAGCTCCTCTTTGTCTTCCCAGACACCGCCATACTCGAATGAACCACCTAGATACCATGGCAGAAAGGGGAGAGCCTCGAACCGCCTGTAGTAGATCGCACTGAGCACACCTGCCTGTTGGCCGCTCAGGCTATCTTCTGTATACCCTGACAGATTGAGAAAGCCACCGATTCGATAGCGGTCCTGAACGTCGGCTGACCCGCTGATGGTCGAGTGTGATAAACCACCAAGGCCTACCACATGACCATTACCGAGGCTGGTAAAACCATTGGCAGCTAACCTGATCTGCTCAAACTCGTTATCACCACCAAGGTCTTCCCGGGCGACATCGTACTGTACCGATCCCAGCCAACCATTTTCCGGGAAATTGTAATTATCTAGCCGGTCCACCGAGAGACGGGCGAAGGCCTGCCCACCGTCATAATCGAATTCAGGCGAGTCGGGTGGGCCCGTCTTGACGTCAACGTCACCGCTGCGGTAACGATAGCCGATTCGAGACTCTCCATACACACTGAGCTCACGCCCAAGGGCCAGCTCGGCATTTGCCTCCTTGACACGGTATTCCGCAATAGAATCTCTCCGACCATCGAAGATATCAATACTGATGGCGCCGTAACGGGCCGCTGTATAAATGAAATAACGTGACAGGCTATCGAGGGGCTGATGCCACTCTGCGGCGAGCAGCGGATCCTGCCCAACCTGAGTCGCCAGGCGTACTTCTCCACCTAGAGGGTTGATCCCTGTGCGAAGGTAGGACGCACCCAGATCATAACTGTTGTCGCCCCGGATATCGCTGGAAAGATCCAGGCCGAATTGAAGATAGTTCGGCCCCCAGCTCTTGGCGCGTGCGTCGATCAGCAAGCCGGTTTGGCCCTGATGCTCGACAAGGTCGTAGCGAACGTTCTGAAAAAGCTCAAGACCGTAAATGCGTCCGATATCCTGCTCCAGCTGCTTTCGATCGAGTGGTGATCCGGTTGCTTGTCGTATCCGGTCACGAATCATCTCGTCGGATATCCGTGAGTCATTGTTGATGTTTATGAACTGGATGATGGGCACATGGCGAGAGGGCATGGAGGCACGAGCGGCAAGATGCGCCTGGTACTCTCTTGCTGTTAGTGACAATTTCCCTAGCGCTTGCCTTCGAGCGTCGGCGGCTTGATAGCCGATAGGCACCGCATCGGTGGCATTCACGAAGTCAGCGCTGGAAAAGTCTTCGAGGTCAGGAACGATAAGGATGTCGGACGCTGTCAGATCCTTGATCTGTTCCTCCACATTATTGCGGGTCATGAGTGACGTCAGCTGGCCCGTTATCGCGAACAGGTTGTTGACATCTTCTGCCTGCATGATGGGGGTGCTGATGTCCACGGCAATCACGATATCGGCCCCCATTCCCCGCGCCACATCCACCGGAAGGTTGCCCGTGATGCCTCCGTCGACCAGCAGGCGGCCATCGATCTCGGTGGCAGAGAAGATGCCGGGGACCGCCATGCTGGCTCGCATTGCCGTTGCCAGATCTCCCTCACCGAGCACGACCATCCTTCCGTTGCCTATATCGGACGCCACTGCGCGGAACGGAATCTGAAGCCGGTCGAAATCCGTGATATGGGTCGCCGGAAGGGAGAGCTCTCTCAACGCCAGGTCAAATTTCTGCCCCTGTATCGCGCCGGTCGGGAATAGAGGTTCGCCGTCATCGGAGATACCCATGCTGGCCTTGACCAGGTACAGGTCATCGTCACGCTTGCGCCGAAAAGAACGCTCCACGCGGGGTGGAGAGTCACTGAAGATGTGTTCCCAGTCCATCTCCTTGAGTGCGTTCTCGATCGCATCCGGCGTCATCCCCGAGGCATAGAGACCACCGACGATGGAGCCCATGCTAGTCCCGGCAATGTAGTCGACAGGCACCTGCAGCTCTTCGAGAACCCTCAGGACACCGATGTGGGCGGCACCCCGCGCGCCCCCACCGCTGAGGGCCAGGCCGACCTTCGGGCGCACCGTGTGGGAACCCTCGATTTCTACGGCTACAGCCGTGTTGGCCATCAGCCACCCTATACAGCACCCCGACACGATTAATGTCCGTACAAACATCCTGATCATCGCTCTCGCCTTATACCTTTGGGGGACTGAAGATCGATGCTATGGCACCGCCTTCTGCCACTATCGATGACTCGATGTGGTCAATGACTAGGCCAGATATGCCCAGACCTGGTGCCTCTGCCGACCATCCTTCCATCAATCCTCGCCGCCGAATGAAGAGGCTGCGACGATTGCTTGTTTCTCGAGGGTATTTCCTGGTGTTTGAGCCGATTCACAGTCGCGGATCACAAGCGCAGCACCAGCTCCGGGCCGAGGACGGACGGGGGCCACCCGCGAACGGCACGTCAGGGGATGCGTCTCCCTCACGGGGATGAGGGGCGGCGAGTACGGGAGGGCCCTTCACCAGGGGGAGGGCCCCTGCGGTCGTGTCTTTCTGCGGGGGGGGGCTCCTGGCAGGTGAGGGCCAGCAATGCCGAGCGCCTGACACCGTCGCGCCAGCTCCACGACGCTGCGGACGCCCATCTTGGTCATCACCCGGCTTCGGTGGACCTTGACGGTCTTCTCGGCGATGCCCAGGTCCGCGGCGATCTGCTTGTTGAGTCGTCCGCCGACCACATGCTCCATGACTTCACGCTCGCGTCGGGTGAGCAGCGCCATCGCCTCGCTGATTCGCTGCTCGGCGGCCAGCTTCACCCGTGTTCGGGCACTTCGGAGCAAGGCTTCGCGGACTGCCGGAAGGAGCGTCTCCTCGGAGGCCGGCTTGATGAGGTAGTCGACCGCGCCATGCTTCATGACGGTGACGGCGGTGCCAAGATCGCCATAGCCAGTGAGGAAGATCGCCGCCAACGCCGGACTGTGGGTGGCCAGCCATCCTTGCAGCTGCACCCCGCCCACGTTCGGCAGGTGGACATCCACAAGGGCGCATCCCGTCGAATTCTCCGGCAGCGTCGTGAGAAGGCTCTCGGCGCTTTCATGACACTGCACGGTGTAGCCGTGAGCCTCCAGAAGGCGGCCGAGTGATCGGCGGACGCTGGCGTCATCGTCGACAACGTACACACGCGACTCGACGGGAACCTGAGCCTCGGACTGCTCGTGGGCCTCTACCTGAACCGTCATGACCCGTTGACTCCGCTGGCGGCGCGTGGGCTCTCGAATGTCGATTGGCGGGCGGGCAGAGTGAACCGGAAAGTGGTCCCCGGCCCTGGCTCGTTGCCCTCCGCCCATATGCGACCATCATGTCCCTCGACAAGGTTGCGGCAGACGGCCAGCCCGATCCCCATACCCTCCGGTTTGGTGCTGTAGAAGGGCTCGAAGAGCCGCTGTATCTCGTTTGCCGCTATGCCCGTCCCGCTGTCTCTTACCGCTACCAGCACCGCCCCGGAGGGATCCAGTCCGGCACGCACCTCGATCCGGCGGTCTCCCTCGGGTTGCCGTTCCACGGCATGGAGTGCGTTGAGGAGTAGGTTGAGTATCACCTGCTGGATCTGCGATTTGCTCGCCGTCGCGAGGCAGTTCGGGGCCAGGTCGCTGATGCAGGCGATGCCCTTCAGCGCCATGTCAGCACTCACCATTTCGAGCACCTCGTTCACCGCATCAGCGAGATCGACGGTTTCCTGGGCCGTCTCCGTGGGGCGCGTCATGTCCCGCAGTGTCCTGATCACCTGGCTCGCTCGCTTGGCGTCGGCGGCAATGTCGTCAAGCACCTCACGGACCTGCTCCATCGATAGAGAGTGAGCCTCCTGGAGGCGCAACCCCGCCTGGGCGTTGTTCAGGATGGCGGCGAGCGGCTGCATCAGCTCGTGGGCCAGGGAGGCACTGATCGCGTCCAGTCTTGTGACGCGGTCCATGTGCGCGAGTTGCCGGCGAAGCTCGAAGGCTTCCAGCTCGGCATGCCGCGAGGCGGTCACGTCCACCGACACGCAGCCCAGGGCCCACGGATTTCCCTTGGCGTCGTACAGGGGGAAGCGCATGGAGCGAAGGAAGCGGGTACCGTCCGGTGACGGCACCCTGTCCTCCGTCTCTACATCGTCTCCTGCCGCGAAGAGGTCCACCTCGGCGTCCTGATGTCGCCAGGCCGCCTCGCTCGGGAAGAGTTCTCGATCCGTGCGACCGCGCATCTCGTCCATGTCGAGGCGGTGTTCATCCGCGAAGGCCTTGTTGACGAGCAGATACCGCAGATCCCGATCCTTCAGGGTCACCATCGCCGGCACGTGGTCCAGCAGTGCCTGCACCCGATCCTGGCTCAGTCGCCGATCCTGGCCAACCGCGGCGCTCATCAGCACGACGGTGGGAAGCAGGCTCAGCTCGAAGGCCGGGAAGGTGTCGGCAATCCCCAGCAACCACATCAGTTCGAGCACGCTCCCCACAGCGAACACACCGAATGACGCGCCAATCGCCAGGAGGCGTCCACTTGCCCCTGATCGATACTGCCTCCGGCACGCGAGAACACCGTCGAGCAGCACTCCCACGAGCCCCAGAAGAAGGGCGATATAGATATAGAGGAGCACGGGGTCAGGAGACGTCGCTGCCTGAACCTCGGTGGCATGCCAAGAAGACCATTCACCGGTCAGGGAGGCCGCTGCGGGAACGCCCAGGGCGCCGAGCGCGATTGCCAGAAAGTAGAGACTCAGCGCTGCACGGGACCACCGGGGGCGAGCGCCGGTGCATGCGAGCACCAGCCAGGGAACGATGGCGAACGCCATGGCGGCGGTGACGATCTCGACGCGCCACAGGCCCGCGAGCGCCTCACCCGCGAGCGGATGATGGCCCAGGGCCCGCACGATGAGATAGCCGGCCATCAGTGCGCAAAAGACGGCAAACAGCGGCTGCGAGCGCTCTACGGGGCGTCCGCGGCTCAACATGCTGTGGTGGATAGCTCCGAACAGCCACAGCCCCGCCAGGATCAACAGGGCTGACGTGTAGACCTGAACAGGCACTTTGGATTCCTCGCTGGCGCCAACGTCGACGACGACATCTGCGCTTGGCCCGAATCTTTATGAAGATAGTCCAGATCCCCACGACGATGTTGTCGCGGCTCAATGCAGCATCCCCTCACCGACCATGCCGCCTACCGGATCGACGGCCGTCGGATCCCGTTGGTGTAGGGCATCGTCGGGACCGAAGTCGCCTCGGGGGTGGCCTCTCGGCTGTGCACCGCCGCGTTCGGCATACCAGTGAACGGGGGCTCGACGGGGATGGTGACCAGGATGCGGCCCTGCTGCTGAACCGGGGAGTCGAGTCATCGACAGCGCTCTGCCAGGCGCGAAGGGGGGCAGGCGGGCGACGCGTTTACAGGATGGTGCGTCGGCCGCATCAGCCATCGGGCTGGTTCGGTGCGGTCACCCACTCGATGGCGTCGATCAACGCCTTGTCATCGACCGGCTTACTGAAGAACAGGCTCGCCCCAAGACGCTTGGCCATGTGGCGATGGCCGCCGGCGTCGGTGGCCGAGAGGGCGATCACCGGTATGTCGATTCCCTGCCGGTGCATGCGCTCGACGACCTGCAGCCCGCTCGCCCCCGGCATGACGATATCCAGGAGCAGGCAACAACGCCCCGTCCTGGCGAACCGCACCGCGTCGAGAAAGCGGTCCGGAGCGTCGAAAACGGTGACCTGGAACCCGGCAACTCCCAGCAGTCGCGACAGGCTGCGACGCACGGACTCGTCGTCATCGACCACGAACACGGACACCTCTGAGCGAGTCGCTGCCACCTCTTGGCCCTCCTGCTTGAACTCCAAGGTGTAGCCCTTTCCAAGTCCTGGCGTCATTGGACCTTGGGCCCAGCGCAGAGGATCGGTTTGTCCTCCGATACGATCTCGACGGAAGGCGGGTGGACCCAAGGTCCAACTTCCAGACCCGCGGGGAAGGACCTAGGCTATTTCCAGCGATGACGGTAGACAACAGGGCCCGGTGCGGTGGAGGCAAGCCCTCTAGCACGACCGCCGCTGCCACGTCAGTGCATGACCAGACTGCACCGACGCTGCAATCGCCCCATGACATCCCGGACCGAATCACGAGGTCCGACGACATCCTGCCTCTGCCGACATGCTGGACCCATAGCGAATTGGCCTTCAAGGGAGCGACTGCAGGGTCGATCACCGTGAGGAACAGGACCCCATGGCAATACGGCAAAGGTTGATCCACGAGCTCAAGGCGGTGGGGGTGACCACGCTCTATTTCGGTAGCTGGCTGGCCGCATTGCTCGCGCTGAAGCAACTCATCCTGGCGGAATACCATATCGAATTCAGTGGTATGACGAAGGCGGTCGTGGGCGCGCTGATCCTGTCCAAGGTCGTGCTGGTGCTGCAGCACGTATCCTTGGGGAACTGGGTGCGCTGCCGGCCCGCCTGGGTAGACGTCGTGCTGCGTAACGCCTTGTACGCCCTGGGGGTGCTGGTCGTCCTGCTGCTGGAAAAGGGGTTCGAGGGAAGGCATGAGCACGGTGGCTTCGTTGCCTCACTGAGCGCGTTGTTCCGGCAGGTGGATATGCCCCACGTCTGGGTGAACGTGATATGCCTGACTGGCGCCCTGCTGGGCTACAACGTGCTGTCCGTGATCCGCAGGCACGTGGGTGGGGGCGTGCTGGTGCGGATGTTCCTGACCCCCCTGCCGGAAGAGCCCGCAGCAGGGAAACCAGAGAAACCAGACTGAGCCGATGTTCAACAATATCGGGCACGAATATCGGGCACGCCTGACCGGTCGGTTGATGCCATTAAAGCGGTGGTGGACCAGCGATGGATGTCTTTCACCAATGAAAGAGGGGAAGAGCATGAAAGCGATGCAGAGGAAGTCGGCAATTCTGGGGATCTTCGCTATGGGATGGGCCTGCACGGTCCTGGCCGAGCCTTGGGGCTATAGCGGCGAGACCGGCCCGGACCGATGGTCGGAACTCGATGCCGAGTACGCCATGTGTGACATGGGCCGTAACCAGTCGCCCATCAACCTGGCTGCTGCCGTGGAAGCGGATCTCACGCCGCTGGAGCTCGATTACCGGAACGAGGCCGCCGATATCGTCAACAACGGGCACACCGTCCAGGTGAATTACGCAGCGGGCAGCATCCTGACCGTGGACGGCCACGCGTTCGAGCTGAAGCAGTTCCATTTCCATTCCCCCAGCGAGAACCACATCCAGGATGAATCCTTCCCGTTGGAGGCCCATCTGGTCCATGCGGACATGGAAGGCAACTTGGCGGTGGTGGCGGTGATGTTCGAAGAGGGCGAGCCAAACCCCCTGCTGTCCGAACTGTGGCAAGCCATACCGGCCGAGGCCGAGGCCGACAATACCCTGCCTTCGGGCCTGAGCGTCGAGCAGATGCTGCCCTCGGATCGTGACTACTACCGCTTCAATGGCTCTCTTACCACGCCGCCCTGTTCCGAAGGCGTGTGGTGGCTGGTCCTGAAGGAGGCTGCCACGGTGTCGACGGCACAGGTCGAGCAGTTCTCCAAGACCCTGGGCTTCGCCAACAACCGGCCCATCCAGCCGGTGAACGCCCGTCCCGTGTTGCAGTGATCTCGAAGGCCGGGCGTAGTGCGGCATCGCCGTGTTCGGCCTCGACGGCGCGCGAGTGGGCCCAAGGTCCAACTACCGGCCCCACGGCGAAGTACCTAGGCTTTTTCAGCAGCGGGATTCGTCAGCAAGCTCCCGGTGCGCCCTTGGGCCGCAACGGCGACGTCCCTCACCGGCCGACTGTCTCACGCTCATGATCGTCGCCAGTTCCATGCCCATGGAGGGTATCGGACATGCGCTTCACTCACACCATCGGGTCGCGCAGCGGGAGGGAGCTCCTGGTGCACGTCCTGGTGATCGTCGGCTTTATGGCGCCAGGGGCAGAAACGGACGCCCGCTCACTCGGTGACCGGACCGCCGTGACGGCGGGGGATATCGAGCGGTTGCAACGCTGTGGCAGAAGCATTGGCAGCCGGCCCCGGCAGATGCCGAGACCGCTGGCCTCATCGATGAGCAGGTCCGTTAGGAGCCCGCTGTATGATTTGAGGCGGATCGAGGGCGGTATCGCACGCCGCCTCGGTGCTCCTTCACTCAAGGTTATTTCGCCCCGGACGGGCGCGGTGCGGCAGGCGAGCAGGAGGCCTTCTGGCTGATCGAGCGTGTGACAGGGTCCGGGTGAGCACAGCGGATGTGACGGTGCGAACCACCCGGTTGATTCGAGCGATGGAAGGAGAAAGACGATGTCCTGGGGAACACTTCACCGAGTTCTACTTGCCGGCTCAACGGCAGCCGTATTGAGCCTTCCGGCCGTGGCGCAAGAACGTTCGACCGTGGGAATCAACACCAGCACGATGGATGAGCAAGCTCTTCAGGGTATCCAACAGCCGCGACCGTACTCGCCTTATGCCGGGCGCAATTTCCCCACGCGGCCGTTTTTCGGCGACACGCATCTGCACACCGGCATGTCCATGGACGCCGGTGCCGCCGGTGCGCGGCTCATGCCGCAGGACGCCTACCGCTTTGCAAAGGGTGAAGAGCTCATGGCCTCGAGCGGTCAGCAGGTGAAGCTTTCGCGCCCGCTCGATTTCCTGGTCGTCGCCGACCATTCCGATAACATGGGGTTCTTCCCGCAGCTGCTCTCGGGCGCCCCGTCCTCGCTGGCGGATCCAACGGGAAGAAAGTGGTACAACATGGTTCAGTCCGGCAAGGGGATGGAGGCGGCGCTCGAGATCGTCAACTCTTTCTCGGATGGATCCTTCCCGAAGGATCTGCTGTCGATGCCGGGCGCGAGTGTCTATCGCTCGGCCTGGGAGGACACCATCGAGGCGGCCGAGGCGGCCAACGAACCGGGCCGTTTCACCGCTTTCATCGGCTATGAGTGGACCTCGAACTCCGGCGGCAACAACCTGCACCGTAATGTGATCTACCGCGACGGCGGGAGCTATGCCCGGCAGATGGAGCCCATGGTGACCCTGGCGCCCTGGGGCAGCGACAACCCGCGCGATCTCTGGGCGTGGATGGAGGACTACGAGGCGAAGACCGGCGGCGACGTGCTCGCCATCGCGCACAACGGCAACCTCTCGAACGGCCGCATGTTCCCGCGCATCGAGTCCTTCACCGGCGAGCCCATCGATGCCGCCTATGCCGAGGGCCGCGCGCGATGGGAGCCGCTCTACGAGGTGACGCAGATGAAGGGTGACGGCGAGGCCCACCCCTTTCTCTCGCCGAACGACGAGTTCGCCGACTACGAGACCTGGGACAAGGGCAACCTGGTCCTGAGCGAGGCGAAGACGCAGGACATGCTGGAGTTCGAGTATGCCCGCTCGGCGCTGAAGAACGGGTTGGCCCTCGCGCCGGAGCTCGGCACGAATCCCTACAAGTTCGGCCTGATCGGTTCGACCGATTCGCATACCGGCCTCGCCACCGCCGAGGAGGATAACTTCTTCGGCAAGGTCTCAAGCATGGAGCCGGGGCCGGAGCGGGTAAAGCGCCCCTTCATGAAACAAGGTGACCTGCAGATCATGGAGTGGGAAGTGACCGCCTCCGGCTACGCCGCCGTATGGGCCGCCGAGAATACCCGTGAGGCGATCTTCGATGCCATGGAGCGGCGTGAGGCCTATGCCACCACCGGCAGTCGCATGATCGTCCGCTTCTTCGGCGGCTGGGATTATACGCCCGAGGATGCGCAGAGCCGGCTCCCGGCCGAGACCGGCTATACCAAGGGTGTGCCCATGGGCGGCGACCTCAGCGCCGCACCGGAGGGGAGGGCGCCTACCTTCCTCGTCGCCGCGCTCAAGGACCCGATCGGCGCCAACCTCGACCGCATACAGATCATCAAGGGCTGGGTCGATGCCAACGGCGAGGAGCAGGAGAAGGTTCATGACGTGGTCTGGGGCGATGCCGATGAGCGCCAACCAAGCACCGACGGCAAGCTGCCGGTGGTCGGGAGCACGGTGGATGTGGCGGAGGCGACCTGGACCAATACCATCGGCGACCCAGAGCTGATCGCGGTCTGGACCGACCCCGACTTCGACGCCTCTCAGCGCGCCTTCTACTATGCCCGCGTTATCGAGATCCCCACCCCGCGCTGGAACGCCTACGACGCCAAGTTCTATGGCTTGACGCTGCCGGACGAGGTGGTGATGACCACGCAGGAGCGGGCCTACACTTCGCCGATCTGGTACACACCGGAGGACTGAGCAGGCACGCAGAAGGCGGTCCCCGGACCGCCCTTCTCGTCGGACCACTCCTTAAGACCGTGCTCCGGCTCTCGCAGCAAGCGGCGCTGGATCGCGAGAGAAGGGCCGATGGATGATCGCCACATGGAAGGGGGGCCTGACCCAGTCACCCCTTCGAACGTGAGTAACAGCCCCCTAGAGGATCCCGCTTTCGAGCCCCGCGGCCATGGCCATGCCCAGCTCCTCCACCTGGTCGACGAAGCCCTCCTGCCACTCGCCGTGCAGGATCAGCGGCGCCTGCACCCACTTCCAGCGCAGGCCTTTGACGATGCTCTCCACGGCGCGCCGGGTGCCGGTGCCATCGTGGCCGGCGCGCACATAGAGCGCGCAGGGCAGTCCCTGCTTCTCCTCCAGCACGGGGTAGTAGCTGCGATCGAAGAAATCCTTCAAGGCGCCACTCATATAGCCGAGGTTCTCGGTGGTGCCGAGCAGGATGGCATCGCAGGCCCACACGTCCTCGGGGCCCGCCTCCAGCGGCGGCCTGACCACCACCTCCACCTGCTCGATGTCGGGATGGCGCGCACCGCGCGCGGCGGCCTCGCAGAGTCGTTGCGTATTGGGCGAGGGCGCATGGGCCACGATCAGCAGGCGAGGCATGGTGATCTCCGGCGGTGAGTGTTGCCCGCCATCATGCCATGTGGCAGGCGCGTCGACAGGGGCGCCGTTAGCGCTCGCGGCGGGCCGACCAGTGGCGCTGCATCTCCAGGAAGGTGATCGACGCCGACCAGGTGATCAGCATCAGGCCGATCAGCGCCTCGGTGCCGGTGATGAAGCGGATCGGGCCCGTCGGGACCAGATCGCCGTAGCCCAGGGTGGTGTAGGTGATCGCCGAGAAGTAGACGTAGTCGAGGAAGTCGAGGCTCGTCATGCCGATGAGCTCGCCGGTCAGGGGATGCGCGCCGAGCAGGGCGAGGGCGACGGCGAAGATCCAGATCTGGGCCACGTGGGTGCCGAACAGCACGAAGCTCAGCAGCAAGAAACGCACGCGCAGCGAACGACGCGACGTCTCCAGGTGCTGCCAGAGGCGCAGCGACACCTCGTAGTGCATCAGGATGCAGATCAGGACGGTGGCCAGGGTAATCGCCACCGCCCAGAGATGGCCGTTGTAGAGCGAGGCAGCGAGCACGATGGGCATTCCTTTGAGCGGATAGACGGCAAGCCTAGCGCGATCCCGGTCCCACCGTCACGGGCCTGGCGAGGACTCGGCGCGTCCGGCGAGCCGCCATGACGACGCGCCGAACGCGGCCGGGGCGTTACTGGCCTTTCAGCTGCTGCTCCAGGCGTTGCAGGCGAGGATCGTCGGGCTGAAGTCGGCGCAGCCGCTCCAGATGCGACAGCGCCTGGGGGATATTGCCCGCGGCGGCATTCAGGTAGACCGCGGCATAGAGCAGGTCCGGCGCCTCTGGCGCCAGGCTGAGCCCGCGTTCCAGGGCCGCCAGCGCCTGCGGTTTTCGACCCAGGCGATCGAGCAGCAGGGCGCGATTGTAGTGGGTGCGCACGTGCTTGGGGCGCCATTCGGCGGCACGGTCCAGCCAGCTCAGGGCCTCGTCGAAGCGTTGCGCTTCGGCAAGCGACAGGGCGAGCAGGTAGGCCAGGTGGGCGCGATCGGGCGTGGGCATGTCGGTCCGCGACAGGCCCTCTTCCAGCACCCGTCGTGCCTCCTGGCCCTCGCCCCGCTGCGAGAGCAGCGTGACCAGGTTGCCACGCGCGGGCAGGAAATAGGGATCCATCGCGAGCGCCGCTCGGTAGTGCTCGATGGCCTCGTCCTCCTTGCCCGTCCGGCTGAGCAGCACGGCCAGGTTCAGGCGATTCCCCGGCAGGTCGGCGTTCTCCCTCAGGCGACGCTCGACATCGCGCCGCGCCTGCAAGAGGTCATCACGCCGTGCCTCGGGCACCCTCATCATCGAGGTGCCGGCCAGCGCCTTCACGACCTCGTCGCGGACCGCCAGCAGCGGATCATCCAGAAGCGGCAGCAGCAGCGCCACCTTGGCCGCATCGGGAGCCCGGGCGAAGGCCGGGACGCCGGCGGCACGCACCAGGCCGCCCGGGTCCTGCAGGGCGGCCTCCAGGGTAGGCAGCGCCGGCACGCCGACGTCGGCCAGCGCATCGACCGCCGTGGCACGTACGATCTCCGGCGTGCCCTGGTCGGCCGCCAGCCGCTGCAGGTCAGGCAGGGCGTCATCGCGGCCCTGACGGGCGGCGGCGAGGATCTCGCCGTAATGCGTGTTGCCGCGCTCGGCACGGGCGAGATCGCCGAACCAGGTGGCGAGGCTCGTGGCCGCGCGTTCGGGGGCCATGTCGTCGTGGCAGCGGGTACAGGCATCCGGGCTGCCCGTGGCCTCGTTGAGGTCGGGGCGCGGCACGCGGAAGCTGTGGTCTCGCCGGGGGTCGACCACCATGTAGGTGGTCTCGGGCATGTGGCAGCTCACGCACTGCGCGCCTTCGCTGCCGGAGGAGTGATGGTGATGGTCGACGCTGTCGTAGTCGGCCGGCGTGATGCCGGGAAACCGAGAGGGAGGAGCGGCATTGTGGCACTGGGTGCAGACCGCATTGCCTTCGAGGCGCAGGCGGTTGGTGTGTGGATCGTGACAGTCCGTGCAGCTCACCCCGGCCTGATACATCTTGCTCTGGGCGAAGGAGCCATAGACGTAGACCTCACCCTGGATCTGGCCATCGGCGTGGTAGAGCCCCTCCGTCAGCAGGCTGGGCAGGGCGCTTTCGAGCAGGGGCTGGCCATGTGCCGGGCCCACGCCCAGCATCTGGCGGCGGCTGTGACAACGCGCGCACTGCCCAACGAGTGCCTGGCCCGACATGTCGCCGAGGTCCACGCCGAGCCCCATGTCCGTGTTGCTCGCGTTGTCGGTGGGCGTCGAGGTGTCATCGGTTCGGGGGGACCCTATCTCAACCCAGTCGAGATGTGCCTGGCTAGGGCCGTGACAGCTCTGACAGCCGACGTTCTGCTCGTGCCAGGTGGTGTCGAAGACGTCCTCCACCGGGTCATAGCCCTTCTGCAGGTTGGTGGAGTGGCAGTCGGCGCACATGGCGTTCCAGTTCTGGTAGCGCCCCTGCCAGTGCAGCGGGTCGTCGGGGGTGAAGGTCCGCCCCGGGTAGAGGGAGAACCAGCGTTGCCCGCCGTCCTCCGCGGCGCGTGAGTCCCAGGCGATGGTCAGGCTCTGCAGTCGGCCGCCCGGCATCTCGATCAGGTACTGCTGAAGCGGAAAATAGCCGAAGGTGTAGGCGATCTCGCGGGTGGTCTCGGGCTCGCCGGGGCCCGCGAGGGTCACGAGGAAGCGCTCCGCCTCCCGATGAAAGCGCGCCTCGACCTCTCCCTCCTCGAAGCGGGCACCGGCAAAGTCGCCGAGCACGTTGTCCGGCGTGGCCTCGCGCATGGCCCAGCCGTGATCGGAATCCCGCCAGGCGAGCGTTTCTTCCTGATGGCAGCCCGCGCAACTGCCCTCCGGCGCATAGCCCATGGGCTCGCTGGCCATCCGCGGCGAGGCGGCTTGGCCGATGGCGCTCCAGGCCAACAGCAGCAGGCAGCATCCCGCAAGGGCCCAGCGTGAACGGCTTCGAATGAAGAACCAACGGGTGTGCGCGTATCGTCTGAGTGCGTCCAATGCGACCTCGATTCCTGGGGGCGGTGATCGGTGAGTGGCAGGGGGCTCGCTGGTGCATCACCTCGACGCCGTGTCGCACGCCCACTCCCTCAAGCTAGCCCACGGTGTGGGCTTGGCAAGAAAGGGGGTTGAGCCTGGAAGAGGAGCCTCGGTGCGTCCGCCGCGCCGCGATGACGCTGCCCCGGGGCGCTGCTAGGATGAAGCCATCTCTCATTCGGGTGACCCAGCCGCACGTCCCGGGCGCGGCGCCAGCCCGTCACCCCGCAAGGACGACACGATGACCCGATCCCTCGCCGCCGAGGCGGCGTCCGCTCAGGATCACCTCTCACCGCTCAAGCTGACACGCGTCGGCATCGATACCTATCGTGAGAACGTGGCCTACATGCACCGGGAGTGCGACCGCTACCGCGCCGAGGGCTTCCAGGCGCTGGCCAAGGTAGAGGTGCGTGCCAACGGCCAGCGCATCCTCGCCTCGCTCAACGTGGTGGACGACGCCTCGATCGTCTCCTGCGGGGAGCTGGGGCTCTCCGAGGATGCCTTCGCTACCTTGGGGGTGGCCGAGGGCCATCCGGTGAGCATCCTGCAGGCCGAGCCGCCGCCCTCGATTCCCGCCCTGCACCGCAAGATCGCCGGCGAGCGCCTGACCCGCGACGATTTTGTCCAGATCGTTCAGGACATCGCCGAGCGGCGCTATTCGAAGATCGAACTGACCGCCTTCGTGGTGGCCTGTGATCGCAACGAGCTCGACCGCGAGGAGGTGTTCTACCTGAGCGATGCCATGAGCCGGGTGGGGCGCCGGCTCGACTGGCACGAGTATCCGGTGGTCGACAAGCACTGCATCGGCGGCATTCCCGGCAACCGCACCTCGATGCTGGTGGTGCCGATCGTCGCCGCCCACGGCCTGCTGTGCCCCAAGACCTCCTCCCGCGCCATCACCTCGCCCTCGGGCACCGCCGATACCATGGAAGTGCTGGCCAAGGTCGACCTGCCCTTCGAGGAGCTGGGTCAGCTAGTGCGCACTCACCGTGGCTGCCTAGCCTGGGGCGGTACCAGCCAGCTCTCGCCGGCTGACGACGTGCTGATCTCGGTGGAGCGCCCGCTCTCCATCGACTCGCCGGGGCAGATGGTCGCCTCGATCCTCTCCAAGAAGGTCGCCGCCGGCTCCACCCACCTGCTGCTCGACATCCCCATCGGCCCCCACGCCAAGGTGCGCTCGATGCCCGAGGCGCGCCGGCTGCGCAAGCTCTTCGAGTTCGTGGCCGGGCGCATGGGCCTGACCCTGGACGTGGTGATCACCGACGGCAGCCAGCCGGTGGGGCAGGGCATCGGCCCCGTGCTGGAGGCCCGGGACGTAATGCGAGTGCTCACCAACCATCCCGAAGCGCCCATGGACCTGCGCCAGAAGGCCCTGCGCCTGGCCGGGCGGATGCTGGAATTCGATCCGGACGTGCGCGGCGGCGACGGCTTCGGCCTGGCGCGGGACATCCTCGACTCGGGCCGAGCCCATGAGAAGATGCAGGCCATCATCGCGGCCCAGGGTGCCACGCCCTTCGATCCCGAGCATCCGCCGCTGGCGCCGCACTGCCTGGAAGTGACCGCTCGCTCCGACGGCGTGGTGACCGCCATCGACAACCTACAGCTGGCGCGTATCGCCCGGCTCGCCGGGGCGCCGCGGGCGGTGGGCGCCGGGGTCGACGTGCTGGCGCGGATCGGCGATGCGGTCGAGGCCGGCCAGCCGATCTATCGCGTCTACGCCGCCTACCCCAACGAGCTGACCTTCTCCCGCCAGGCCAGCGAGCGCGACAGCGGCTTCGCCATCGGTCAGCCCGATCAGATCACCCGACTCAACGTGGAGGGCTGATGACGCCCGTGCTGCTCTACTGCGACGACGAGGCCGCTGCCGCCTGCCGGCTGGCCGAGGCCGCGGGGCTGACGGCCGCCGCCATCGAGCGCCACCGCTTCCCCGACGAGGAGCTGCGCCTGACGCTGCCCCTTGCCGATGCCGCGGCCTTCCCCGAGACCCTGGTGATCTATCGCAGCCTCGACCGGCCCAACGACAAGCTCGTCGAGCTGCTGCTGATCGCCCGCCATGCCCGGGCCCAGGGCGTGCGCCGGCTGGTGCTGGTGGCGCCCTATCTCGCCTACATGCGCCAGGACATCGCCTTTCATCCCGGCGAGGTGGTCAGCCAGCCGCTGATCGGTCACTTCCTCGCCGAGCTGTTCGACGCGGTGATCACCGTCGACCCCCACCTGCACCGCATCGAGCGCCTCGACCAGGCAATTCCTCTCGAGCATTCCGTCGCGCTCTCCGGCGCGCCGCGCCTCGCCGAGCTGATCGCCACGAAGCGCTCGACCCCGCTGCTGGTCGGCCCCGACGACGAGGCGCGCCAGTGGGTGCAGAGTGCGGCCGCCGCGACCGGGTTCGAGGTCGGGGTCTGCCACAAGACCCGCCATGGCGACCGGGACGTGGCGATCACGCTGCCGGCGCTCGACGTGGCCGGCCGCCAGGTGGTGCTGATGGACGACGTGGCGAGCTCCGGCCATACCCTCGCCCGCGCCGCCGAGGCATTGCTCGATGCCGGGGCGGCCTCGGTGGACGTGGCCGTCACCCATGCGCTCTTCGTCGGCGATGCCCTGGCGGTGATCGAGGCCGCCGGGGTGGGGGAGGTGTGGAGCACCGACGCCATCGCACATTCGAGCAACGCCATCGCCCTGGCGCCGCTGCTGGCGCCGGCCCTCGAGCGGGTGTTGACGGCCTGGCCGTAGCCCACGCCGCTCTTCTTTGGCATCGACAGGGGGGCCCGACACGAGACGGTCGGGCAAAGCGACGAAAAGCGAGGGTTCCGTGCGGTTGATCTCGGTATGAGCGCCTTGTGCGCACTGCATCGCCATGTTCTTGTTTAAGGTCGACGATGCACTGCATGAGGGCGAAGCGAGATGGACATGACGAACGGAGCCGTGCTGCTGGCCGGCGTGGCCCTGACCATGGGGCTGGCGACCGTGGGCGTGCTCTGGCGTCTGCGCCGCGACCGCCGCCCCGAGGCTACCGCCGAGACTGACCCCGTCGAGACCGCCCCCGAGACGCCGGCGCCCGCGCCCTCTGCCGGGCCCCCCGCTTCGCCGGCACCGGCGCCTCGCGCCTCGGCGGCACCCGAGCCGGAGCAGGTGGCGCGGCGCTTTCGTGTCGCCGCGGAGGGCGAGGTCCGGCAGTGCCTGTTCGTGGTCCTCGATTGGCCCGGACTCGACACCAATCGCCGTATCCGCCGCCGGCTGGAGGAGGCCGGGGCGGTCTATGACGCCAGGCAGCGGGTCTACAACATCCATCCGCCGCGCACCGGCTATCGCATGATGATCGCCAACAGCACACCGCCCGGCGCGCTGCCTCCCCTGCACGAGGAGGGCCAGCATCCGGTGGTCGACGGCCTCTCCATCCTGGTGCACTTCCGCAACCGGCGCCGCGTCGCCCACAGTCCCGATGCGCTGATTGACTTCACCCGCTCCATCGCCGCGATGGGCGGCAAGATCCTCGACGCCGAGCGCCACGAGGTCAGCGACGAGGAGTTCGAGCAGCTGCGCGGCGCCGCCCCCTAGGCGCCGGCCCCTCGGGTCCGCCCGGGGGACCGGTCGCGGTGCGCGGGCCTAACTGGCGTCGTCACTCTCCCTGGACGCCTCGGGCTTGGCACCACCCTGATGCCCCAGCGGGCCCGCCTGGTCCAGGCGAGGGTGGTGGTCGAGGAACTCGCGATGCGGATCCGGCAGGGCATCCAGGGCCTGGACGGTGTGGGTGATGGCATGGATCGCGGCCAGCACGTCTTTGGTGTAGCCGGTCTCGGAGATGGTGTGCATGTTGCGGATCGGGAAGCCGATCGAGGTGGCGACGCAGTCCACGGCGGCGAGCACCCCGGCCATGCCGTCGGTGCCGGTGTCGGGCCCCACGATGTCGCGCTGCATGGGAATGCCCCGCTCCCGGGCGGTGGTCTCGACGATCCGGTTGAGCTGTTCGCTGGCGATGGCGCCCACCGACATGGTGAAGCCCTTGCCCATCTCCAGCGGCTGCATGCGCCGATCGCCGATGCCGGGGGCGGCCACGTAGTCGTGGTTCACGTCCACGGCGATGACGGCGTCGGGGCGCAGCTCACCGGCCAGCACCCGACTGCCGAAGCGGCCGATCTCCTCGTAGCTGGCGATCGCGAACAGCACGCGCACCTGCTCGGTGCCGCCCGCCTCGGCGATCAGCCTCGCCACCTCGGCGGTGACGAAGCAGCCCAGGCCGTTATCCAGGTAGGCGCCGTAGAAGGTGTCCGGGCTGAAGCCCGGGCGGATCGGGCGATTCAGCAGGATGGCATCGCCGGGGCGCACGCCGAGGTTCTCGACCTGCTGCTTCTTGTTCTCGCCGTGGATCTGCAGGTCGAGGTAGATCTGCTCCTTCTTGATGCCCTTCTCGCCGGAGCGCTGCGCCGGGTCGGAGAAGTGAATGGCGCCCAGCGCCTCCACGGTGCCGCCCTCGAGGCGCCGATAGTGGCCCGGCGCCTCGGGATCCTCGCTGAACAGCGTGACCTCGTGGCCGATCAGCACGCCCGGCAGGAAGGAGTCGGTGTTGATCCAGATCTTGCCGTCCTCGCCGATGGAGCGCACCTGCATGCGGATCTTGTCGGCATGGCCGATGATCATCACCTTGAACAGGTCGTCGCGACCCGGATGGGTATCGAGCACCACGCCGGCATGGCCCTTGAACTGCTGCAGTCGCCAGTGGGCGGGGGTGACGGCCTCGAAGTGGGGCTTCAGCACGCCGTAGGTCATCGCGCCTTCGAGCCCCACGGGGCTCGGGGCGGCGAGGATGCGCCGCATCAGGTCGAACTGTGCCTCGGGCATGGCCTGGGTCCAGGGGGCTTGGGGATCGCTCATGGGGCTTCTCTCTCGATGGCTCGGGTCAGGGAGGAGGTGATGATGTTGGCGGTGAGCCTTTGATCCACAGGATGCGGCCTCGTCCCACGGGCGCGCAACTCAGCGTCGCAGCCAGTAGCGCCGGCCGAGGGGGCCAGGAGGCTCGTTGATCATCGGGGAGTGAGCCGGGTCGCCGAGCAGCGAAGGCTTCGCCTGACCCGCGGGCACCTCGGCCGCCAGCAGCCGACGGATGCGCTCGCGGGTCGAGGGGTGGGTGCGCAGCCACTCGGGGCCCGCCGGCGGTTGGCGGCCGAAGAGCGTCAACAGCCAGCGGCCGTGATGACGCTCCAGCACGGCCAGGGCCGAGGCCAGGGCCTGGGGATCGCCGGTCAGGCTCGCGGCCTCCTGGTCGGCGGCGTACTCGCGGTGTCGCGAGAGGGCCAGCTGCAGCAGGGTGCTGAGGGTGGGCGAGAAGGCCACGATCAGCAGTACTCCCCAGGGCAGGCGCAGCTCGCCGGCGAGGATCATCGGCAGCATCAGCAGCAGGCCGACCTGCAGCACGGTGGTCAGAAAGAGCGTCAGGCGCGTCATGGCCGCGGCCATCGACATCACGCGGGTATCGCCATGGCGCAGGTGGCTGACCTCATGGGCCAGCACCCCGGCCAGCTCGCGCATGGTCAGGGTGCGCAGCAGACCGGCGGTGACGGCGATGCCGCCATCGTGGCGAGAGCCCACCGCGAAGGCGTTGAGATCGGGGGATGGCGCGTAGAAGAGCTGGGGGGCGGCGGCGAGCCCGGCCCGCTGGTAGAGGGCGTCGAGCAGTCGATAGAGGGTCGGCGCCTGATGGCGCTCGACCAGGCCGGCGCCGGCCTCGGAGAGGATGACGCGAGCCGGCACCCAGCTGCCGGCCAGCGATCCTACCACCGCCGCGCCGAGGCTCATCAGCAGGCCGAGACCACCGGCCAGCAGATAGCCGGGTACCGCCAGCACCAGCCCCAATCCGCTCATGATCAGCAGGGTCTGCAGGCCGTTCTTCAGGCGGCTTCGCCCGCGTCGCGGTGTCTCGGTCGTCATGAGGCTCGATGACCCTGGGGTGGTGGGCGATACGCTCAGTATCCCTCGTCGAGTCGAGGCTGTCATGGCAGGCAGGCCTCTACGCAGGCAGGCCAGGCTCCTCGCGGGGCCTGGCCTGTGTCGGGGGAGGGGCAGAGTGTCTCGCCTGAAGCCGTATCGAACGGGCGGTCGTGACCGGCTTGAGCCTCGCTCTCGTCTGTGCACGGTCATGGGTCAGCGAGACAGGTTCTGCTTGGCTGCCGACGTTACTTCCACCAGCGCTCCTGCTGGCGGGGTTGCTGGCCCCTCTGGAAGGTCTGCTGGAGCTCCCGGGTCTGGATACGGTCGGTACCCATCATCCCTTGGCCCGCTGCCTGGCTCGTGTCGGCGATTCCCTGATGCAGGCGCGCACTGCGCTCTTCTAGATACGTCGAATCACCCGCCAGGGAAGCACTCACGGAGCCCAGGCTGATCACCAGGATGGCCGTCAGTGTCGTGAGTTTCATGGGACGCCTCGTCGTGTCGTGTCATGGCGCTGACGCTGTCGGGTCGGTCGGGCGCCAACTATCGGGCCGACCCGTGAGTGTCCATCATCGCAGGGCTCGCCGGTCGAAGGCGGACGTGCCATGGCGGACAACCGGGGTGCCGGTCGTCAAGGCGGGCTGAGCTGGAGAGGGTCGCGTGAAGAAGGAGGGTCTGATTGACATGACAGCCGAGGTTCTTGGCGCTGGCCTTCGGATCGCCGTCGCGGGCGCCTTGGCGCTGGCCCTATCAGTATAGGGCCCGGCGTTTGCGTCGCGGCATGACGGCGCCCAAAAGCGCCGCCTGATCGGTGAAAATCAGCCGTTCGTCTGCCCATGGCAGCGAGCCCATCGGCTCCTGTCATGATAAAGCTAGGGCGCCGGACTCGAGATGCGCGGCGATCCTCGACGGCCGCTCAGCGCCTCGGCCGAGGCGTTCAGGCGGCGCTCTCGTTCAAGCCGTTCGTTCAGCTCCTCAGTCGGTGCAGGGTGTCGACCAGCCGCTGGCACAGGCCGTCGAGCTTCTGCTGCTGTTCGTCGCCGAGCCGGCCCTGATCGTCGAAGGCCTTGGCGGCCCTGGCCACGGCGAGCTGATCGGGCAGCACGGTCACGCCGATGTTGGTGAGCAACTGGCGGGTCAGCATCAGGCTGCGTAGGCCGCCGAGTCCTCCTGGGGAGGCGGAGACCACGCCGGCCAGCTTGCCCGCGAAGAGGTCCAGGCCGCTCTCACCCTCGTGGGGGCGCGTCAGCCAGTCGATGGTGTTCTTGAGCAGCGGGGTGATGAAGCCGTTGTACTCCGGCGAGGCGATCAGCAGGCCATCGTGCTCGGCCAGGCCGCGACGCAGCACCAGGGCGTTCTCGGGCAGGCCCTGCTCGGCTTCCAGATCGCCGTCGTAGAGCGGCATCGGATGGTCACGCAGGTCGATGAAGGTGGGGCGTCCGCCCGCCCGCTCGATGCTCTCGGCGGCCTGGCGGGCCAGCAGCTTGTTGTACGAGCCGGCGCGGGTGCTGCCGGCGAAGACCAGGATGCGGGGATGTGGCTGGCGATCGGTCATGGGGTCTCCTCGTCGTTCCGTCGATGTGGTGCGCTTCTCACGGGGAGCGGCGTGGCCCGTCATGCCTTGTCGGGGCCATGGCGGGCTTCGCCGCCTCAGGCGTGGTGGAGCAGATGGCCGGCAAGTGAGCGGCGCAGCGGCTTCACGGCCAGCAGGATCAGCACGCTAAGTCCCAGCCATTCGACCCAGCCGGGCAGCAGTTCGCCGACCTCCTCGATCTGCCGGGCGATGTCCAGTTGCCACCAGCCGGCCAGGGCATCCACCCCGAGCCCCAGCGCGATGGCGCTCACCAGGATGCCGGCGAGATAGGCCAGCAGTGCCCGGTTGCCCATCTCGCGGCGGAAGACGCCCAGCGTGGCCAGGCTGGTGACCGGTGCGGCGATCAGGAAGACCAGCACGGTGCCGGGCGAGACGCCCGCCAGCAGCAGCCCGGCGGCGATGGGGGTGGCGGCGGTGGCGCACAGGTAGAGCGGGATGCCGATCATCGCCATCACCAGCATGGCGACCGGGCCGCTGCCCAGCACGGCAAGCTGCTCGGGCGGGGCCAGGGCGATGAGGACGCCGGCGACCAGCAGCCCCGCCAGCAGCCAGAGGCTGATGTCGTCCAGAATGTCGGTGAAGGCATAGCGCAGCCCGCCGGCCAGCCTGGCAGCGAGCCCGGGGGACGCCTCGAGCGCCGCCGGCTCGGCCTGGCCACCGTCGCAGCAGCCGCCGCAACCGGGCTCGGCCTTGGCAGGGGCCTGCTCGACCGCCGGCACCGTGCGCCCCACCAGCAGGCCGGTGACGATGGCGGTGAAGACCGCGCATATCGCTCGGGCCGCGGCCATGAAGGGGCCGAGCAGGGCATAGGTGATGGCCAGGGAGTCCACCCCGATGCCCGGCGTGCCGATCAGGAAGGCGGTGGCGGGGCCGCGGGAGGCGCCGCCTCGATACATGGCCAGGGCCGTGGGAATGGCCCCGCAGGAGCAGAGTGGCAAGGGGGCGCCGATCACCGCGGCCCGCGCGATGCTGCCCAGCCCGCGTCCGCCGACCCAGCGCGTGAGCACGGCCTCGGAGACCAGCGCCTTGATCAGCCCGGCCATCACCAGTCCCAGCAGCAGCCAGGGCGCGGCGGAAAGGGCAACGGCCAGGATGGCGTCGAGTAGTGGCATGAGTTGGCTCCTCGAGGGCATCTCGTATTCTGCGACTGTCGACCACCGGTGGGTCAAGCGCTGTTGCGCTCCCGGACGTCGACGATCACCTCGCGGTGGCCTTGCCAGGCCGTGTTGCACGGTCGGTTATGGTGCCTCCCTCGGAGCGGGCCGTCGGGGCCGGGCCTTCAACTGTCCCAGGCCGGCTGTGCCAAGCTTGGAGCAGGATGAAAGACGCGCGGGGTGGTCCATGAGTGATCGGAGGCGGGAGGCGCTGGAGCAGGAGCATCGACCGGAGGTGATCGAGCGGCGGCTGCGAGCCCCTTCCCGGCACCGGCACCTGCCCGATGCCATCCTCGGCGGTATCGACGGCTGCGTCACCACCTTCGCCGTGGTCACCGGGGCCTTCGGCGCGGGATTTTCCTCCACGGTCGCGCTGGTGCTGGGGGTCGCCAACCTGCTCGCGGACGGTTTCAGCATGGCGATCAGCAACTACGAGGCGATCCAGGCCCAGCGCGAGCATGTCGACGGCGTGCGTCGCACCGAGCATCACCATATCGACCTGGTGCCGGAAGGGGAGCGCGAGGAGATCCGCCAGATCTTCCGGCGCAAGGGGTTCGCGGGGGAGACCCTGGAGCGGGTGGTGGAGACCATCTGCAGTAATCGCGAGACCTGGGTGGAGACCATGGTGTCCGAGGAGCATGGTCTGCAGACCGTGGGACTCAGCCCGTTGCGCTCGGCGTTGGCTACCTTTCTGGCCTTCCTGGTGGTGGGCGCCATGCCGCTGCTGCCCTATGCCCTGCCGGGGCTGGAACCCACACGGCAATTTCTGGCGAGTCTGGCAGTGGCCGGGCTGATGTTCTTCCTGATCGGCATGGGCAAGAGCCTCGTCTATCACCAGCCGGTGCTGACGTCGGGGCTGCGGACCCTGCTGATCGGAGGGGCCGCAGCGGGGCTGGCCTTCTTCACCGGCCATCTGGCACGGGCGATGTTTGGCGTGGGGCCGTGACGGGGGAGGTTCGCGACGCTTAGGGGGCGGAAGTGTCGCCGCTCGGGCCGAGGAATGCTAGGCGGCGGCCGTCGCCATCTCGGCTATCCCGCAACGGCCGGTCGCCTGGCCGACCGGCATCAGGCTGGCGCGTTCTCGGTCGGGCGACGTAGGCTGGTGCACATTGTCATCCAGCAGCCAGCAGGAAGTCCGCCAATGAAACACTTCATGCAGGCCGCGCTCGAGGAGGCCCGTCAGGGGCTCGACGAGGGCGGCATCCCCATCGGCTCGGTACTGGTGCATCGCGGTGTCATCATCGGCCGCGGCCGCAATCGCCGCGTACAGCTGGGCAGCGCGGTGCTGCATGGCGAGATGGATGCCCTGGAGAATGCCGGGCGCCATCCCGCCGAGGTCTACCGCGAGAGCACGCTATACACCACGCTCTCGCCCTGCGCGATGTGCAGCGGTGCCATCCTGCTTTACGGCATCCCCAGGGTGGTGATCGGCGAGAACCGCAGCTTCCTGGGCGAGGAGGCGCTGCTCAGGGAGCGCGGCGTCGAAGTGGAGGTGTGGCAGGATCCCGAGTGCATCGCGCTCATGGAGGCCTTCATCGCGGCCTCGCCCGCGCTGTGGCACGAGGACATCGGCGAGTAGCACCTGCCCGTCAGGGCAGGGCCAGACGCTCTTGATCCGGGTCAAGTCGGCCGGGTGCTGCTAGCTTGGGAGGAGCTGCTTCCGGGGTGATGCCTCGATGCCGTCCAGCAGGATGCCCGGGAAATCGCGGCCGCTCGTTCGGGCATGCCCGGCGCAGGGTCTCCAGCCGCCAGGGCGCGTGCGCCCGGTATGACGCCCTTCCTGTCTACGCGGACAGACGCTGCCAGGACCTTCATCTTGTCGACTCGCCGTCTTTCCGGGCCATTCCTCCGCATACACTGTGCCCAATGAGACTTCCATTGCCGCGCGCCGTCTTCTTCGCGCTGGGCGCCGCGATGATCGGGCTCGTGGTCGTGCCAACCGAAGAGGCATTTGCTCGCGGTCTCAGTACTTCCGAACTCGTCACCGGGCGCCTCTTCTGGGCGCCGTGGCCGTCATGGGCGTCTGTCGCATGCAACGCGGCAGGGCGTCTGGCCGGCGAACCCCTCGGGACCATCTCGCGCTACTGCGTAACGGCCTGCTCATCGGGTGGGCGACCATTTTCCTGTACAGCCTGGCGCTCGAGACCAACGACGTGACCCCCGTGATCATCACCCTGGTCGGCACGTCTGCGGTCGTCGGTTTCCTGGTGGAGACCTCCGGGCGTCTGCGCCTCGAGCATGTCTTCATTCTCACCTCTGTTCTGGTGGCGCTGATCGCCACGGTGCTGTCGGCGCACAACGCCCATGCACAGGTCTCCTGGACGCTCTGGGCCGCCGTGGTGAGTGGTGCGATCTACGGCCTGCTACCTGTGCTGCTGAGAAGTTGGCAGGCTGCCGACGACCTGACTTCCGTTGGCTGGTACCTCGCCTACGGGTGCATCATCGCCGCCACCCTCGCGCTGCTCACCACCGATACAACGATCTCGGCCTTGCTGGAAGCCGCCGGGAACGGAGATGTCATCCTTGCTGGCGTGGTGGGCACCGGCTTGGGTTACACGCTCCTCCAGCTCGGTGTGGCGCAAGGCGATGGCGGCGAGTCGCTGAGTCCCGGGGTGGCGGGCGTTCTTTACGGCTTCGAGCCGATCACGGCAATAATCGCGGCGGCGCTCTGGCTGCGACAGCCGATCTCGCCCGAGACGATCTTCTTCAGCGGCGCCTTCCTGATGCTGGCGTTCTCGGCAGGATCGGTCCTCAAGGCGAAAACGCCATGAACCCTGGCCGTTTGATGGTCATGCCGATGCCCCGACGCCTCGCCGTCGTCGGGGCTGTTCAGGCATCGCTGGTCGCGGCAACCCGCTAACGGACCACGGGTCCCGTCCCTCGGGCCCAGGGAGGCACTCCCTGGTGGCCTGCTCCTGGCTGCATGGCGGCCCCGGGGAGTGGCGATTCGCCTTTGATATGGATCAACGCGGGGAAGCAGGGCGAGGCTATATTTATTGTTGGCGAGCCCTCACCGGCGAGCGTGCCGGTTACTCCCGGCGTGTTCTCTCCGGCTTCCCCGCTCGCTCCCCACAAGATTCGATCACGAGGAGTCATCGTCATGGCCAAGAAAGCACCCAAGGAGGTTCCGGTCTCGAGCGAGTCGTCTGCCCAGCCGTCGGAATCCCGGGGGATGAGCCCGTTTCGCGAATTCGATCGGCTGCTCGACAGCTTCTTCGATCGGGGCCGCATGCCATCGCGCTGGGAGCATCCCCTCTGGGAGCGCTTCGCCGCCTTCGAGAAGGGCATGCCCAAGGTCGATGTCATCGATCGAGACGCCGAGGTGGTGGTGCGTGCCGAGGCCCCGGGCTTCGAGCGCGAGGAGCTCGATGTCTCGGTGACCGACGGCGCGGTGACCATCAAGGGCGACCACCGTGAGGAGAGCAAGCAGGAGGAGGGCGAGTACTTTCGCTCCGAGATCTCCCGCGGCTCCTTCACCCGCACCGTGCCCCTGCCCGGCGAGGTCGATACCGACAAGGCCGAGGCCAGCTTCAAGAACGGTGTCCTGGAGCTGACGCTGCCGAAGCTCAAGCGCGCCAACCGCCGCAAGGTCGAGGTCAAGTAGCCCGGGGCCGAGCGTGCCCTACTCCATTCGATCAGCCCATCAGGTCAGCACATAAGGTCAGCCCATCAGGTCGCGCAGCCGCTCCACGGCCAGGAACAGCTGTCGCCGCGGCTGCGCGCCTTCGAGTACCCCGGCGTGCTCGCCATCCAGCGAGAAGCGCAGCCCCGGCACGCCGCCGATGCCGAGCTCCCCGGCGAGGCGTTGATCGGCCAGCACCTGCTCGCGGTAGTCGCCCGCGGCGAGCGCCCCGTGCAGGGCCGTGCCGTCGAGAGCCAGGTCGTCGGCGACCCCAGCTAGGGTCTCGGGGTCGGCCAGGTCCAGGCTCTCCTCGAAGAAGCCGCGAAACAGCGCCGTGCGCATCGCCGCGCCGGCATCTGGGCGCTCATGGGCCTGATCGACGGCCCAGGCGCTGGCCTCGTGGGCGAGCCGCGAGCGAGGCTGCCGGCGGGGCAGGCGCAGGGTCATGCCGCGCTCCGCCGCCATGGGGAAGACGGCCCGTTCCCAGACATCTTGCAGGTAGTCGCCATCGGGGTCGAGGGTCGGCTCGGGCGCGGGGCGCAGCTCGAACGCGCGCCAGTGGATCGCCACCTCGCCCGCGAAGCGCTCGGCCAGGGCATCGAGCTCCGGCGCCTCCAGGTAGCAGAACGGACAGACATAGTCGCTGAAGACATCGAGGGTGATGCGCGGTGGGGTCATCGGGGCCTCCTGTGGCGATGTGGCAAGGCCCACTAGGGTAACAGCGAGCGGGCGGCCGAGCTTGGGGTCAGGGGATCGTCGCCCGGGACCGCGACAAGGTGTCGACTGGAGCGGCGCGGGCGCCGGGTGTAGGCTTGCCGCCTTTCTCTTCATGCACAGGACATCTTCGATGAGCGATCTGCCCAACTGCCCCGAGTGCGGCTCCGAGTTCACCTACGACGACGGCATGCAGTACGTCTGTCCGGAGTGCGGCCATGAGTGGTCGAAGGACGCCGCGGCGGCGAGCGAAGAGGCGGCGGTGATCCGCGATGCCAACGGCAACCCGCTGGCCGACGGTGACACCGTGACCGTGATCAAGGACCTCAAGATCAAGGGCTCCTCCTCGGTGGTGAAGGTCGGCACCAAGGTCAAGAACATCCGCCTGGTCGACGGGGATCACGACATCGACTGCAAGATCGACGGCATCGGGCCGATGAAGCTCAAGTCGGAGTTCGTCAAGAAGGCCTGAGGTCAGTCCCGGATAGACGCTCTCGGCAGGCAGTTCGGCAGGCTCTCGCGCAGCGAGTGGGGCAGGATTTTCAGGTCGCGAAAGCCGCCGACATCCTCGTCGGCGACGTTGTCGGCCTGCATCAGGATCACCTGATCGAGGGTCAGCGGCGCCCCGGGGAGTCGGTGGGCGAGGGCAGCGATGAGCCGCCACGCCAGGAAGGGCAGCGGTACCAGGGGGCGCGAACGCTCGAGGTGGGCGAGCAGCGTCTCGAGGATCTCGCGGTAGCTCATCACCTCGGGGCCGCCGAGCTCGAAGAGGCATCGCGGGCTCGCGTGCCGACCGGTGAGCTGGGCGATGGCCCGGGCGACGTCATGGACGTGCACCGGCTGCAGCCGGGTCATGCCGCGGCCGAACAGCGGAATCACCGGCAGCCGGGTAAGGCCCTCGAGGCCCGAGAGGAAGGCATCGTGCGGTCCGAACAGCACGCTGGGGCGCACGATGATCGCCTTGGGCATGGCGTCGAGCACCGCCGTCTCTCCCCGGGCCCGGGCCCGCACATAGGCCGAGGGCGAGTCGGGGGAGACGCCGATGCCCGAGACCTGCACCAGCCTGGCGATGTCCGCCGCCCGGGCCAGGCGGGCCAGCCGGCCGGCTCCCGCGACGTGGATCGCCTCGAAGCTTAGTTCTCGCGTCTCCACGTAGAGGCTGACGGCGTTGATCGCGGCGCTGGCACCCGCCAGCGCCGCGTTCACGCTCGCCTCGTCACGCAGGTCGGCGGTGGCGAGCTCGATGAGGTCGCCCTCTTCGGCCCAGGCGGGCAGCGCCGGATGGCGGGCGGCGATGCGCACCGCCCGGCCGGTCTCCACCAGTTCCCGAACGATGGCGTCACCGAGAAAGCCGGTGCCGCCGAAGACCGCGATCGGTTTGTCGGGCATGCAGAGTCTCCCGCCGGAGTAGCCATGTCATCGCCTGGTGCCCAGCAACGGCCCGGGCTGTCACAAGATCAGGCGTCCACGAGGATACCCTGAAGCGGTGGCCCTGCCCACCGGGCCCCGGCCGTGGAGGGCCTATCAGCGGGGCCCCGCGAAGGCGTCATGGTGGAGGTGGCTGACACGCGCCAGGCCGGACCCTCCCGGGGAGACCAAAGTCTAAAGGCATTAAGTCCGAATTTGCTCGACCCTATGTCCGACATAAACAACATAGGGTCCGACAAGGACCGCGATCTGCGAAGGCTCTCCATGTCCCAAGCACCTGATAGCTCCCGTCGCGTGACGCGACCCGACATCGCCGACTTCCTTGCCGAGGCCATCTTTGGCGGGGAATACGCGCCGGGCGAGTTCGTGCCCAAGGAGCTGGATCTCTGCGAGCGCTTCGGCGTCAGCCGCAGCACGGTGCGCAGCGCCCTCCAGACCCTGGTGGCGGCGGGGCTGCTGACCCGGATCTCGGGGCAGGGCACCCGGGTGCGCCCCCTGGAGGAGTGGCACCTGCTCGATCCGCGGGTCAGTGGCTGGATGGCGCGCTTCGCCGAGCCCAACCCGCGCATCCAGCGCGAGATCTTCGCCTTCCGGGTCGCCGTGGAGCCCTTCGTCGCCCGCCTGGCCGCCGAGAACGCCACCGCGGCGGACCTGCTGGCCATCGAGTCCGCCTATGACGGCATGATCCGGGCCCTGGAGCAGGATGACCTGCGCTGGCAGGGGCTGTCCCACGACGAGCACGACGTGGCTTTCCACGAGGCCATCTTCGCGGCGTCGCATAACCTGGTCTGGGCGCAGATCAGCCATGTGCTCAAGCCCGCCATCGCGCTGCTGGTGGAGCGCTCCAATCACAGCGCCGACGAGCTGAACGACAGCATGGAACGCCATCGCCGGGTGATGGAGGCGATTCGCCTGCGTCAGCCGGAGCAGGCCGCCGCGGCGGCGCTCACGGTGCTGGAACGCACCGGCCGGGATCTGGGCCTGGAAGGCCTGATGCCCTCCCTTTCCACCCTCGATGTCCCAACAACAAGCGATAAGGAAGCTTCATGATATTCGATACGCCTCTCAAGACCTTGACCGTCGCCGTCCTCGGCGCCATGGCCTTCAATGCCCAGGCCGCCGAGTACGAGTGGACCTTCCAGACCTCCGAGACCGCGGGGGAGCCGCAGTTCGAGATGAAGAAGGCCTGGGCGGACAACGTCGAGCAGATGTCCGACGGCAGCATCGCCATCGAGATCCTGCCGGTGGGCGCCGTGGTCCAGGCCAACCAGACCCTGCAGGCCGTCGAGTCCGGCATCCTGCAGGGCCACATGACCGACCCCAGCTACTTCACTGGGCGCGATCCGGCCTTCGGCATGATCGGCAACCTGGTCGGCGCCTGGAGCGATCCTTATGATTTCCTCGACTACATGAACAACGCCGGGGGCGAGGAGCTCTACAACAAGCTGGTCGAGCCCTATGGCCTGCACCTGATCGGTGCCGCCGCCACCGGCCTGGAGTCGCTGCCGTCCACCAAGCCGATCCGCTCGGTCGAGGACATGCAGGGCCTCAAGCTGCGTGCCCCGGAAGGCATGGTTTACAACATCTTCGAGGCGGCCGGCGCCACCCCGGTCAACCTGCCGGGCTCCGAGGTCTACACCGGCCTGGAGAAGGGCGTGATCGACGCCGCCGACTACACGGTGTTCGCCACCAACCAGGCCCAGGGGCTGCACGAGTTCGCGCCCTATCCGCTGTATCCCGGCTTCCACTCCCTGCCGATGGTCTCGGTCTCCCTGAACAAGGAGATCTGGGACGGCCTGCCGGCGGATCTTCAGGCGATCCTCGAGACCTCCGTGGACGACCTGGCCTACGAGATGGTCGCCGAGCTCAAGACTCGCGACCTGGAGGCCGTGCGTGAAGCGCGCCAGGACCCGGACATCGAGATCATCGACCTGCCGGCGGAGGAGCGCACCAAGTTCCGCAACATCGCCAAGAAAGAGTGGGAGACCTGGTCCGAGAAGAACGAGATCACCGCCGAGTTCTACGAGTCGGTGGTGGCCTACCTGGAAAACCACAACCTGCTGTAAGCCTCCCGGCCGGCGGACTCCGCCGGCCGGCTGTCACGCCCCGGGCCATCCGCGCGGATGGCCCACCCCTTTCGTTGAGGAAGTCTCATGACTCGAGAGTCTCGTCGCCCGGAGGGCGGCTCGGCCTCTGACGAGGTTGCCCCCGCCGACCCGGTGCGTAATGCCTTCGATCGCGGCGTCATGGCCTGTGGCCGCCTGGCGGCCTGGCTGGTGTTCGTCGCCATGGTCATCAGTGTCTTCGAGGTCATCATGCGCTACGCCTTCGGCTCGCCGACCTCCTGGGTCCACGAGAGCGTGGTCATGCTGGTGGCGGTGAGCTTCGCCCTGGGTGGCCCCGCGGCCCTGGCCTGCAACAGGCATATCCGGGTGCGGGTGCTCTACGACAGCGTCGGGCCCAAGGCCAAGCTGTGGCTCGACCGCTTCAATGACCTGGTGACCTTCCTGTTCTGCCTGGGGATGACCTACGCGGCCACGGTGATGTTCTGGGACGCCTCCCACAATCCGCTGGGCGAGTGGCAGCTGGAGCGCTCCGGCACCGCCTGGAACCCGCCCATCCCGGCCCTGGTGAAGGGCATGATCCTGGTGGCCCTGGCGATCATGTGCGTGCAGGCGCTGCTGCACCTGGGGCAGTCGCTGCGCGGCAAGCCGGCCCCCGACCCCGATGACATGGAGGGCACCGCCTGATGGATATCGCCAACGGAACCCTGCTGCTGGTGGGGCTGATCTTCGCGCTGCTGGTCACCGGCCTGCCGCTGGCCTTCATCACCGGCCTGGTGGCGCTCGCCTTCACTTTCGGCTGGTTCGGCCCCGACGCCCTGCCGCTGGTCACCAGCCGGGTCTACGGCTTCGTCACCGAGTACTCGCTGGTGGCGGTGCCGATGTTCGTGCTGATGGCCTCGCTGCTCGACCGCTCGGGGATCGCCAAGGACCTGTTCAACGCCATGCGCGTGTTCGCCGGCCGGCTGCCCGGCGGCGTGGCGGTGCAGACCATCGTGGTGGCCTTCTTCCTGGCTGCGCTGTCGGGAATCATCGGCGGCGAGATCGTGCTGCTGGGCATCCTGGCGCTGCCGCAGATGCTGCGCCTGGGCTACGACAAGCACCTGTCGATCGGCGTGGTCTGCGCCGGCGGGGCGCTCGGCACCATGATGCCGCCGTCCATCGTGCTGATCATCTACGGCCTGATCGCCTCAGAGTCGATTGCCGACCTGTTCACCGCAGCGATCACCCCGGCGGTGATCCTGATGCTCTCCTACATCGGCTACGTGCTGGTGCGCTGCCTGAAGAACCCCGAGATGGGCCCGCCGATGACCGACGCCGACCGCGAGGAAGGCTTCGCCAACCGCGGCCAGGCCCTCAAGGCGATCATCGTCCCGGGGCTGATCGCGGTACTGGTGCTGGGCTCGATCTACGGCGGCGTGGCCTCGGTCACCGAGGCGGCGGCGATGGGCGTGTTCGGCGTGCTGCTGGCGGTGGTCGCGCGTGGCGAGTTCTCGCTGAAGACCATGCACGAGAGCCTCGGCCAGACGCTGGTCACCTGCGGCATGATCATCTGGATCGGCATCGGCGCGGCGGCGCTGGTCGGGGTCTACAACCTGATGGGCGGCAACCGCTTCATCTCGGGCATGATCATGGGCCTCGACGTGGCGCCCATCGTGATCATCCTGGTGATGATGGCGATCCTGCTGGTGCTGGGCATGTTCCTCGACTGGATCGGCGTGGCGATGCTGACCCTACCGATCTTCGTGCCGATCGTCGAGCAGCTGGGCTACAGCCCGATCTGGTTCGGCATCCTGTTCGCCGTGAACATGCAGGTGTCCTTCCTGTCGCCGCCCTTCGGCCCGGCGGCCTTCTACCTCAAGGGGGTGGCCCCGCCGAGCGTCAGCCTCAAGGACATCTTCGTTGCCGTGCTGCCGTTCATTGCCCTGCAGCTCTGCGTGCTCTTCACGCTGCTGTTCTGGCCCGACCTGGCCATGTGGCTGGTGTGATCTCGCGCCGGCTGCGCCCGGCGCGTCTCCCTAGATTCCCGAGAGGTTCACCGTGAAGATTACCCGATTGAAGACCTGGCAGGTGCCTCCCCGGTGGCTGTTCCTCAAGATCGAGACCGACGAGGGCGCCTACGGCTGGGGCGAGCCTGTCATCGAGGGTCGAGCGGCTACCGTCGAGGCGGCGGTTCATGAGTTCGCCGATTACCTGGTTGGCCAGGACCCGCACCGCATCGAGCACCTGTGGAATACCCTCTACCGGGCCGGCTTCTACCGCGGGGGGCCCATCCTGATGAGCGCCATCGCCGGCATCGATCAGGCGCTGTGGGACCTCAAGGGGCGCGACCTGGGGGTGCCCGTCCACCAGCTGCTGGGGGGGAGGGTCCGCGACCGGATGCGCATGTATGCCTGGACCGGCGGTGACCGTCCTCAGGATGTAGGGGCTGGCGCCAGGGCGCTGGTCGACAAGGGATTTACGGCCTTCAAGATGAACGGCACCCCGGAGCTGGCGATCGTCGACTCCCATCGCAAGGTCGACGAGGCCGTGGCCCGGGTGGCCGAGGCTCGTGACGCCGTGGGGCCGGACGTGGGTATCGGCATCGACTTTCACGGCCGGGTCCATCGGCCCATGGCCAAGGCGTTGCTTCGCGAGCTGGAGTCCTTCCATCCGATGTTCGTCGAGGAGCCGGTAGCACCGGAACACCTGCCCAGCCTCAAGCACATCGCCGGCGGCCTGGGCTATCCGCTCGCCACCGGCGAGCGCCTGCATACCCGGTTCGAATTCCGGGACCTGCTGGCCGACGGCATGGTAGATATCGTCCAGCCTGACCTGTCGCACTGCGGCGGCATCAGTGAGGGGCTGAAGATCGCATCGCTGGCCTCCTGTCATGACGTCGCGCTGGCGCCGCACTGTCCGCTGGGCCCCCTGACCCTGGCCGCTTCCCTGCACCTGGATGCGGTGAGCCACAATGCCTTCATCCAGGAGCAGAGCATGGGGATCCACTACAACCGCGACAACGACGTACTCGACTATCTGGTGGACACGTCGGCACTGGCCATCGAGGACGGCTTCTGCGGGATTCCCGAGGGGCCGGGGCTGGGAGTCGAGATCGACGAGGCCTTCGTTGAGGAGCGCGCCAGGGTCGGCCACCGTTGGCGCAACCCGGTGTGGACCCACGAAGACGGCTCGATTGCCGAATGGTGACCCCATGAACGAACATCAACGCGAGGTCCTCGACGAGGCCCTGGCCACCCGGCCGCTGGTGGCCATCCTGCGCGGTATCACCCCCGGTGAGGTGGAGTCCGTGGTCGACGCCCTGGTGGCGGCGGGCTTCAGGCTGATCGAGATTCCACTCAACTCCCCCGATCCCTGGACGAGCATCGCACGGTCGGTGGCGCGCTGCCCGGCGGATGTTCTGGTGGGAGCCGGCACGGTGCTCGAGTCTACGGATGCCGGTCGCCTGGCCGCCTTGGGCGCGCCGCTGATGGTCACTCCCAACAGCGACCCGGAGGTGGTCGCCGCCGGGGTGGCGCAGGACCTCGCCCCGCTGATCGGCTGCATGACGCCCAGCGAGGCACTGAGCGCGGCCCGTGCCGGGGCGCGTGCCCTCAAGCTGTTCCCGGCGGCTCGGCTAGGCACCGGCTACTGGCAGGACATTCGCACCATCCTGCCGCCAGGGCTGCCGGTGCTCGCCGTGGGCGGCATCGAACGTGCCAACATGGCCGAGTGGCATGCCGCAGGCATCGGCGGTTTCGGCTTCGGCGGCAACCTCTACAAGCCGGGGCGTTCAGCGGACGAGGTAGGACGCATCGCTCGGGATCTCGTGGCCGAGTGGCAGTGCCTGCAGGAAGGAGACATATCATGAGTGCCCACCCCCTGATTGCCGTGGACTGGGGGACCAGCAACTTCCGCGCCTTCTTGGTGGACCGCGTCAGCGGCGAGTGTCTGGACAGCCGCCGTTCGGAGGTCGGCCTGCGAGCCCTGAGTGCGGGGGAATTTCCCCACTACTGCGCCTCCCAGGTGAAGGACTGGCGGGATGGTGGCCGGGTGCCGGTCTACCTCTCGGGGATGGTCGGCTCGGGCCGCGGGTGGTGTGAGGCGCCCCAGCTTCAGGTACCAGCCGGGCTCGATGACCTCGTGACCCGGCTGATGCCGGCGCCGGGGCTGGCTTCGGCGTGGATCGTGCCGGGGCTCAAGACGGTGAGCGAGGCCCATGTCGACGTGATGCGCGGCGAGGAGATCCAGGCCCTCGGTGCCATGGCGCACCAGGGCCTCGCTGATGGCATCTGCTGCCTGCCGGGCACTCACAGCAAGTGGGCGCGCCTCTCGGCCGGTCGCCTGGTCGACTTCACTACCGCCATGACCGGCGAGCTCTATCATGCGGTGCGTTTCCACACGCTCGTCGGCGAGCCCGCGCGTGACAGCGGGGAAATCGACGAGGCTGGCTTTCGCCAGGGGCTGGAGGCTGCCCGCCATCCTGCCGGTGTGCTGCATGCCCTTTTCGAGGCCCGCAGTCGCCATCTATATGGCGGACTCGAGGGTGCGTCGGTCGCCGGTTTCATCTCCGGGGTACTGATCGGCAGCGAGATCCTCGCCCAGGCCTCCCTGTGGCGCCGCCAGGAGGTGACACTGGTCGGTTCGGCGACCATGAATGCCTGGTATCGGATCGCTCTCGAAGAGCAGGGTGTCACGGTCGTCGAGGTGAAAAGTGATGCAGCGACCTTGTCGGGAATCAAGGCGCTTGCCGATCGGCATGAGGCGATGAATCCCGCCTAGAATTTAGGTGCCTTTTTCACGATAAGTGACGAGCCTTGCGAGTATGAAGAAAGCGGCGCTAAGGCGCCGCTTTCTTCATGCTCATGGTCGGATGTTCCGGTCATGACGATCGTAGGTTAGTCGCGAAAGTCTCGACGATTTCCCTCGGTGTCGAACGGATGTTGCAGTGAAAGGCCTCCGTCTCGTCGGGGACCTCGAGGGTCGCCAGCTGATTGTCGAGCATGTGCGCACCGGCGAAGAAGTGATCATCCCGCGCATCGAGTCGCTCGAGCAAGAGTCTGCGGCTGCCATGGAGATAGAGGATGTCCAGGTCGGGCGCCCCCTGGCGGAGGAGGTCTCGGTAATGCCGCTTGAGGGCCGAGCAGCCGATGACCAGCGATCGACCCTCGCTCCGATAGCGACGATAGAGGTGGCTGAGGGTTTGCAGCCAGGCGGCACGGTCGTCATCATTGAGCGGCTCGCCGCGGGCCATCTTGGCGATATTGTCGGCGCTATGATGATCGTCGGCATCGATGAAGGTGGCGTCGATGGCCGCGGCAACTTGGCGTCCTATGTGAGACTTTCCCGAGCCGGAGACCCCCATGACGAGGATGCTTTTCGTGGAAATGTTCATGAGAGGATCTTCTTTATTTTAACGTCCATTGGATGGACATGATTCTAGCATTTTCTTGCCGAGGGAAAGAGGTTGTTTGGAAAAATTTACGCCTGTTGGGCCTGGCCGGGAGGCAGAATGGCGCCCGCCGGTCGGGTCCCGTAAAGGTGGCGGGGATGCTCAGTAGCGGGGTGAGTCATCGTCGGGCGGATTATCCGCCGACGAGCGGCCGATCGCGCGCTTTACCAAGTGAAACACCAGCCAGTGCAGGGCGGCCAGTACCGCCAGCGCCGCGCCGATCAGCAGCATGAAGGACGTCGTCATCGTGTCGGCCTCGAGGGGGATCAACGACATGCTACCGAGGCGGGGCGTCGCTGGAAAGATCGGTCATGGATCAAATGAGAATGATTGGCATTATTGTGCGAATGGCGGCGAACGTGCCGCGATCCTGTCGGTTCTGGCGCATCCCTGGCGGCGGGGCTTCACATCAAATTCATACAGGACTAAACTGGTCCCCAATCGAACATGAGGGGGTCGAACCCCGGGGAGTCAGGCCTTGCTGAAGCTTTCCAGACTGACCGACTACGCGGCGGTGGTGATGGCGCAGATCGCCCGGCACCCCGAGCAGCCCCATGCCGCGGCAGAGCTCGCCGAGGCGGTCCAGCTGCCGCATCCCACGGTCAGCAAGACGCTGAAGATGCTGGTGCGCGCCGGGCTGCTGGAGTCGCGACGCGGCGCCCAGGGCGGCTACTCGCTGGCGCGTCCGGCCTCCCGGATCACCGCCAGCGACATCATCTCGGCCATCGAGGGGCCCGTGGCCATGACCGAGTGCAGCCAGGCCGGCGGCGACTGTGACCTGGCCGCCACCTGCGGGGTCGCCGACAACTGGCAGCGCGTCTCGCTGGCCATTCGCACCCTGCTCGACAGCGTCACCCTGGCCCACCTGGCCGACACCAATCCGATCAAGCTGCCGGTGCAGCTGCCCATTCAGAGCGTGAGTCTGGCCGCCGAGGCCTGACGCACTCGAGTATTTCACTACCCGAGGCGAGCCAGCGCTCGCCGACCCAACCGCCCGGGAGGGGAGACATCATGGCAAGTCAGGAAATGGAACAGCTTGTCCGTCGCGAATACAAGGAAGGTTTCGTGACCGACATCGAGAGCGACACGGTACCGCCCGGCCTGGATGAGAGCACCATCGCCTTCATCTCGAACAAGAAGGGCGAGCCGGAGTGGATGCTGGAGTGGCGGCTCAAGGCCTACCACCAGTGGCTCAAGATGACGCCGCCCTCCTGGGCCCACCTCGACTACCCGCCCATCGACTACCAGGCGATCTCCTACTACAGCGCGCCCAAGCGCGAGGAGGACAAGCCCCAGAGCCTCGACGAGGTCGACCCCAAGCTGCTCGAGACCTACGAGAAGCTCGGCATCCCGCTGCACGAGCGGGCGGCCCTGGCAGGCGTCGCGGTGGACGCGGTCTTCGACTCCGTGTCGGTGACCACCACCTTCAAGGAGAAGCTCCACGAGGCGGGCGTCATCTTCTGCTCCATCTCCGAGGCGATCCGCGACTACCCGGAGCTGATTCGTCAGTACCTCGGCAGCGTGGTGCCCCAGGGCGACAACTACTTCGCGGCGCTCAACTCGGCGGTCTTCACCGACGGCTCCTTCGTCTTCGTGCCGGAAGGCGTGACCTGCCCGATGGAGCTCTCCACCTACTTCCGCATCAACGCCGCCAACACCGGCCAGTTCGAGCGCACCCTGATCGTCTGCGAGAGCCGCGCCCAGGTCTCCTACCTGGAGGGCTGTACCGCGCCCCAGCGCGACGAGAACCAGCTGCACGCTGCGGTGGTCGAGCTGGTGGCCCTGGAAGACGCCTACATCAAGTACTCCACGGTGCAGAACTGGTACCCGGGCGACGAGGATGGCAAGGGCGGCATCTACAACTTCGTCACCAAGCGCGGCGACTGCCGCGGCGACCGTTCGAGGATCAGCTGGACCCAGGTCGAGACCGGCTCGGCCATCACCTGGAAGTACCCCTCCTGCGTGCTGCGCGGTAAGGACAGCATCGGCGAGTTCTACTCCGTGGCGGTGACCAACGGCCGCCAGCAGGCCGACACCGGCACCAAGATGATCCACATCGGCGAGGGCACCCGCTCGAGCATCATCTCCAAGGGCATCTCGGCCGGGCGCAGCAACCAGTCCTATCGCGGCCTGGTGAAGGTGGGCCCGCGGGCCAAGGGCGCGCGCAACTTCACCCAGTGTGACTCGCTGCTGATCGGCGATCAGTGCGGCGCCCACACGTTCCCCTACCAGGAGATCGGCAACAGCACCGCCACGGTGGAGCACGAGGCCACCACCTCCAAGATCGGCGAGGACCAGCTCTTCTACTGCCAGAGCCGCGGCATCTCCGAGGAGGACGCGGTCAGCATGATCGTCAACGGCTTCTGCAAGGACGTCTTCCAGGAGCTGCCGATGGAGTTCGCCGTGGAGGCCGAGGCGCTGCTGAACGTTACCCTGGAAGGCGCCGTCGGCTGAGGAAGCGGCGGCACATCGCCTGCACGTTTCTCCGGATTCGCGAAAAGGTCAATACATTCAAGGAGTCGCGCCGGCGGCTCACCACGAATCAAAGGTAGTCAACATGCTCGAAGTCAAGGATCTGCACGTCACGGTCGAGGGTTCCGAGATCCTCAAGGGCCTCAGCCTGACCATCAACGCCGGTGAAGTCCACGCCATCATGGGCCCCAACGGGGCCGGCAAGTCGACCCTCTCGGCGGTGATCGCCGGCAAGGACGGCTACGAGGTGACGAAAGGCTCGATCACCTTCGAGGGCCAGGACGTGCTGGAGATGGAGATCGAGGAGCGCGCCCGTGCCGGCCTGCTGCTGGGCTTCCAATACCCGGTCGAGATCCCGGGGGTGAAGAACATCTACCTGCTCAAGGCGGCGCTCAACGCCAAGCGCGAGGCCGAGGGGCTGGGCGAGATCCCGGCGCCGGAGTTCATGAAGCTGATCAAGGAGAAGGTGGCCTCCATGAAGATGGACACCAGCTTCCTGCAGCGGGCCGTCAACGAGGGCTTCTCCGGCGGCGAGAAGAAGCGTAACGAGATCCTGCAGATGCTGGTCCTCGAGCCGCGCCTTGCCATGCTCGACGAGATCGACTCCGGCCTCGACATCGATGCCATGAAGGTGGTGGCCGAGGGCGTCAACTCCCTGCGCGCCGAGGACCGGGCCATCCTGCTGGTGACCCACTACCAGCGCCTGCTCGACTACATCGTGCCGGATCGGGTCCACGTGCTGGTCGACGGCCGCATCGTCAAGAGCGGCGATGCCGCGCTCGCCCTCGAGCTCGAGAGCCGTGGCTATGACTGGGTGCAGGAGGAGTCCGCCGCATGAGTGAAGACGTGAAGACCTTCCTCGACCGCCTGGCCGAGCGCAATGCCGAGCGCGGGTCGGAACCCACCTGGATCGCCGCGCGGCGCCAGGCGGGCGCCGCGCGCTTCGAGGCCATGGGCTTTCCCCATCGCCGGGTCGAGGCGTGGAAGTACACCGACGTGCGCGCCATCGCCCGGGGCGACTTCGCCCTGGCCGCCGATGCCGAATTCTCGCCCGCCAGCGCGGCGGCGCTGACGCTGCCGATCGAGGCGCACCGCCTGACCTTCGTCGACGGCGTCTTCGCCCCGGCCCTGTCGCGGCTCGACGAGCTGCCCGGCGGCGTGCAGCTGCTGCCGCTGTCGGCGGCCCTCGAGGAGAACCACGAGGCCGTGGGCGGGCCGCTGGGCCGGCTGACCGGCGTCGAGTTCTCTGCCTTCGCCGCCCTCAATACCGCCTTCATGGAGGAGGGTGCGGTGCTGCGGCTCGCGCCGGGTACCGTGGTCGATAAGCCCATCGTGCTGCAGTTCCTCTCCCGCTCCGGCGAGCAGGCGGTGATGAGCCATCCGCGCATCCTGATCCAGATGGCCGGGCGCAGCGAGGCCACGGTGATCGAGCACCACGTGGGTGAGGAGGGTGCCGCCAACTTCACCAACCTGGTCGAGGAGATCATCCTCGAGCGCGGCGCGATCCTCACCCACTACAAGCTGCAGGAGGCCTCGCTCAAGGACCTGCACGTGGCCAGCCTCCACGTCGAGCAGGCCCGCGACAGCCGCTACACCTCTTTCAACCTGAACCTGGGGGGTGGACTGGTGCGCAACGACCTGGTGGCCGAGCTCAACGGCCAGGGGGCCGAGGCCAACCTCTACGGCCTCTTCTACGGCCAGGGACGCCAGCACGTCGACAACCACACCCTGGTCAATCACAACGCGCCGCGCACCTTCTCCAACGAGAACTACAAGGGCATCCTCGACGACCGCGCCCATGGCGTGTTCAACGGCAAGGTGATGGTCAAGCGCGACAGCCAGCAGATCGAGGGCTACCAGAGCAACGCCAACCTGCTGCTCTCCGACCGCGCCGAGATCGACACCAAGCCCGAGCTCGAGATCTACGCCGACGACGTCAAGTGCTCCCATGGCAGCACCACCGGCCAGCTCGACGAGGAGGCGGTGTTCGCCCTGCGTACCCGCGGCATCGACGAGCAGACCGCCCGTGGCCTGCTGACCCTGGCCTTCGCCGGCGAGGTGATGGAGCAGGTGGATCTCGACGCCGTGGCCGAGCGGGTCGAGCTGGCCGTCGCCGGCAAGCTGCCCGAGCGTTTCCACCTGGCCGGCCTGGTGGAAGCCGCCGTGGCCCTGAACGAGGAATAAGCGATGGCCGATTTCAGCGACCTGACGCTGGACGTGGCGAAGCTGCGACGCGACTTCCCGATCCTCGATCGGGAGGTCCACGGCAAGCCGCTCGTCTATCTGGACAACGCCGCCACCAGCCAGACGCCGCGCCAGGTGATCGAGGTGTTCGACGACTACTACGGTCGTTACAACGCCAACATCCATCGTGGCCTGCATACCCTGGCCGACGAGGCCACCGCGGCCTTCGAGGGCACGCGAGAGACGGTACGCGCCTTCCTGAACGCCGCGGACCGCCGCGAGATCGTCTTCACCCGCGGCACCACCGAGGCGATCAACCTGGTGGTGAACAGCTGGGGGCGGGCCAACCTGAAGGCCGGCGACGAGGTGCTGATCTCGCGCCTGGAGCACCACTCCAACATCGTGCCCTGGCAGCTGCTGGCTGGCGAGCTCGGCATCACGATCAAGGTGATTCCGGTCGACGAGCGCGGCGCGCTGGACCTCGTGGCCTATCGCGATCTCTTCACCGAGCGCACCCGCCTGGTCGCGGTGAACCATATTTCCAACGCCTTCGGCACCGTCAACCCGGTGGCCGAGATGGCTCGCGTGGCCCATGAGCACGGCGCCCGCATCCTGATCGACGGCGCCCAGGCTGCCCCCCATCAGGCCATCGACGTCCAGGCCATCGACGCCGACTTCTACGCCTTCTCCGGCCACAAGGTCTATGGGCCGACCGGCGTCGGCGTGCTCTATGGCAAGGCCGAGCTGCTCGAGGCGATGCCGCCCTGGCAGGGCGGCGGCGAGATGATCAAGACGGTCTCCTTCGAGGCGCCGACCACCTTCGCCGACATTCCGCACAAGTTCGAGGCCGGCACGCCGGCCATCGCCGAGGTGATCGCCCTGGGGCGGGCCCTCAAGTGGGTCGGTGACATCGGCCTCGATCTGATCGGCGCCTGGGAGGCGCGGCTGCTCGAGCACGCCACCGAGGGCGTGGCCGGCATCGAGGGCCTGCGTATCCTGGGCACCGCGCCCGACAAGGCCGGCGTGCTCTCCTTCGTGGTCGACGGGGCCCACTCCCAGGACATCGGACTGTTGATCGATCAGCTCGGCGTGGCGATCCGCACTGGCCATCATTGCGCCCAGCCGCTGCTGTCGTGGTTCGGCGTGGACGCGACCTGCCGTGCCTCCTTCGCCGCCTACAACACGCCCGAGGAGATCGACGTCTTCGTCGAGGGGCTCGACCGCGTCGTCGGCATGCTGCGCTGAGGCCTATCAAGGAGCGACATGAGCGATATCGAGCAGATAGCCACCCTGCACAAGGGGCAGGAGTTGCCCCTGCAGCGTGACGTGGCGGCGATCTCCATTCCCTTCGGCAAGACCGTGACCCTGCCCGAGGACAGCATCGTCAGCGTGATGCAGGCCAAGGGCAGCACGGTCAGCGTGGGCCATGAGGGGCGCCTCTACCTGATCGAGGGCGCCAACCTGGACGCCCTGGGCCTCCCGGCGCTGCCGCGCCCGACGCTGTCCGAGGCGGCCAGCGAGGAGGAGATCGAGCAGTTCGTGTGGGACCAGCTGCGCACCTGCTTCGACCCCGAGATCCCGGTCAACATCGTCGACCTGGGCCTGGTCTACGGCTGTCGCATCGAGCGGCTGATCACCGGCGAGCGTATCGTCACCATCCGCATGACCCTGACCGCTCCGGGCTGCGGCATGGGCGACGTGATCGCCGCCGATGCGCGCAACAAGATCCTCGGCGCCCCGCAGATCAGCAAGGTGCACACCGAGATCGTGTTCGATCCCCCCTGGAGTCGTGAGATGATGAGCGACGAAGCGAAGCTGGAACTGGGCATGTTCTAGCGGTTGCGCCGGGGAGATCCATGCGCCTGCCATTCTGGACGGTCTGCAAGGGAGTACTGATGACGCTGGGCGCGCTCGCGCTCCTGGCGGTACTCCTCTTCGTGCTGGCCAACGTCTATGTGCTGGGCCGCACCGTGGGGCGCATCGAGCCGGTCTCCGCCCAGTGCGCCAGCGAGCCGGTCGGGATCGTCTTCGGTACCTCCCACTGGACGCGCAGCGGCAGCCGTAACCCGCACTTCGAGGGGCGCATGGAGGCCGCCGCCCGGTTGATCCACCAGGGGCGGGTCGATCACCTGCTGATCTCGGGCGACAACAGCACCCGCTACTACAACGAGCCCGTCACCATGTGGCGCGACCTGCGCGGTCGTGACGTGCGCGACGTGGACATGACCCTGGACTATGCCGGCTTCAGCACTTTCGACACCCTGGCGCGGGCGCGGGACGTGTTCGGGGTGAAGCGCGCGCTGCTGATCACCCAGGACTGGCATCTGCCGCGGGCACTGTTCATCGGTGAGGCGCTGGGCCTGGAGGTGCGCGGCTGTGCGGCGCCGGAGCGCGCGGTATCCGGCCTCTGGCGGCTCAAGCTGCGCGAGTGGGTGGCGCGAGTGGCCACCCTGGGGGATCTCTACGTGTGGGGGCGCGAGCCGCACTTCCTGGGGCCGCTCGAGCCGTTGGACATCATGCCGGACGAGCGCGAGCGCCTGCTGCTGCCGCCGGGGATGTTCAGCGTTTCTGGCGCTGCTTCTGCAGGCGATACAGTTCCCGAATCAGCGCCCGGCAGCCCTTCCAGCACTCCTCGATGACCGGCTCGAGCGGCTCGGGCAGGGGGTGGGTGAAGAGCGTGGAGAGGGCCTGCATCAGCACCCGCTCCTGTTCGAGCAGTTCACCGATCACCACCAGACTCTCGTTGCCGACGAAGCTCTTCAGGCGGCTCCACAGCCACATGTAGTCGTCGCGCTCGACATCGGCGTCGCGGGGCAGCAGGTTGAGGTGCTTGCGCGACAGCTCCTGCAGCTTCTGCATCGATCGGCTGCGCGCCTCGTAGTGGGGCTTCAGGCTATCGCGCAGCGCCGGATGCAGGCGCTCGAGATTGTCCTGGAAATAATCGATGCTGTCGGCCATCGCCTCGAGGGCACTGTCCATCGCCACCTGGCGATTGTCGAGAAACATGAGCGGTCACCTCCTCCGGTGACGCAGATTGTGGGGCTGTCGCCTTGTATTTGCCACCCCCGCGGATCAATAAATCGCGGGTTCGCCCTTAGCCTTTGGGCGCAGGCCATCTCCCACGCCCGTCATCCCCGAGTCCTCAGCCCTTGGGGCGCGGCGGCACCTTGCGGCGCGGGGCCGCGTTGCGCTCCAGGTGCTCGATGACCAGCGAGGCGATGTCCTTGCCGGTGGCCGTCTCGATGCCCTGCAGGCCCGGCGAGGAGTTGACCTCCATGATCACCGGGCCATGGTTGGAGCGCAGCAGATCGACGCCGGCCACCCTGAGCCCCATCGCCTTGGCCGCGCGGATGGCCGTGGAGCGCTCCTCGGGCGTGATACGGATGGTGCTGGCGCTGCCGCCGCGGTGCAGGTTGGAGCGGAACTCGCCCTCAGCGGCCTGGCGCTTCATCGAGGCCACCACCTTGTCGCCGATCACGAAGCAGCGAATGTCGGCGCCCTTCGCCTCCTTGATGTACTCCTGCACCATGATGTTGGCCTTCATGCCCATGAAGGCCTGGATCACGCTCTCGGCGGCCTGGTTGGTCTCGGCCAGCACCACGCCGATGCCCTGGGTGCCCTCCAGCAGCTTGATGACCAGCGGTGCGCCCCTGACCATGGTGATCAGGTCGGGGATGTCGTCCGGGGAGTGGGCGAAGCCGGTGATCGGCAGCCCCAGCCCCTTGCGCGAGAGCAGCTGGAGCGAACGCAGCTTGTCCCGGGAGCGCGTGATCGAGACGTTGTCGTTGAGCACGTAGGTGCCCATCATCTCGAACTGTCGCAGCACCGCGCAGCCATAGAAGGTGATCGAGGAGCCGATGCGCGGGATCACCGCGTCGAACGGCTCGAGCTCCTCGCCCTTGTAGTGGATCGAGGGATGGTGCGAGGCGATGCTCATGTAGCAGCGCAGGGTGTCGACCACGCGCGCGCTGTGGCCGCGCTGCTCGGCGGCCTCGATCAGGCGCCGCGTGGAGTAGAGGTTACGATTGCGGGACAGCAGCGCGATATGCATTCAGCGGGACTCCGGGTCGGGACGGGGCGGTGTAGGACGGGGGCTCAGGGCTCGCCGTGAAGGAAGGCGACGCCGGGTGCCACCAGCAGGCGACGCAGCGCGCGTCGGCCCAGCAGCATGGGGTGGCGCATGTCGCGGCGGTCGGTCAGGCTGAGCTCCACCGGAAAGGAGAGGGTGCCCAGCTGCATGGTGGTCCGGATCACGTAGCGCCATTCGGCCTGGCCGTTGGAGCTGGTCACCCGGCGACGATCGTGCAGGTGCATGCGATGCACGTGGGCTGGCGTGCCGGGACCGCCGCTACGCGTGGTGAAGCCGACCCAAAGATGACCATCCTCTTCGTAGGACTCGATATCCTCGGCGTGCAGCGCCGACGTCCGGGCGCCGGTGTCGGCCTTGGCGCACAGCGTCAGGTGCAGCTCCGGCAGCATCACCATCTCGCGGCGACCGATCACCGCCTTGGGCGTATAGGGCAGTTCTTTCATCGTCTCGCTCCCAAGTCTCTACGCTCAGCGTGACAGGTCTGCCAGGCGTCGGCCAATGGCGGATTCCGCCTCGGCCTCGCGCAGCGTCATCAGCAGTGGCAGGCGCAGCCGCGGGATCAGGGCCAGGTCGCGGGCCACGGCCATGAAGTCGGTGCCGGGGGCCTCGGCCAGGCGGGTGAGAAAGCGCGGCAGACGCTCGGCGTCCTCCAGGTGGTGCCAGCCGCGTCCGGCCATGGCGGCCAGCAGGTCGGGGCCGCAGGCATCCGGATCGTCGAGCAGGGCATCGAACCAGGCGCCGGCCTGTTCCGTCGAGGCGCCGCCCATGGCGCGTACGCAGGCGCAGAAGGTCTCGATGTCGCCGCTGGCGCCGGCGACCTCGCCTCGCCGACGCAGCGCCCGGGCGAGAGCCTCGTCGATGGCCACGTGTTCCAGGCAGTAGCAGAGCGAGGTCAGCACCTCGCCGGGCAGGGCATCGAGGTGGTCGGCGACGGCCTGGCTCGTGGTGGCGTCCAGGCGCACCGCGACATCGGCCAGGCCCTGCAGCCCCAGGCCGCGCCAGTCGATCGCCTGCTGCCCGGTCAGGTAGGCCTCGGCGGGCTCCAGATGCTCGCTGGCCGGCCGTCCGGCATCGAGGCTGGCCCGCGCGTGCAGCACGGCCCGGAAGGGCAGCGAGGGCGTGAAGGCCAGGGGATTGTCCTTCATCAGGTTGTCGATCCGCTCGCCTTCCTCGCGGCCCAGGCCCTGCACGCTGCGGCCCAGGGTCTCCAGCAGGCGCTGCACGAAGGCGTCGCGCGGGGCCGGATTCAGGTGCCCCTGCTCGTCCAGCGGCAGGGCCAGGAACCAGATCAGCGGGTCGTCCATCTCGCCCAGGCGGAAGACCATGGCCAGGCGCGCGGCGCCCTGCCATGGCGCCGGCCAGGCCAGCTCGCCGGCCTCGAAGGCAGCCAGGGTGTCGAGCGGGCAGGGCTCGATACGCCGCCCCAGGTGATAGAGCCGCACCTCGGCACCGCTGCGCTGGAAGAAGTCGTGAAGGCTGTTGATCGCTTGCATGCTGTCTCCGGGTCACGAACCGTGCACTCTACCGCGGCGCCGTGGTGCTGTCAGCCATCCGGGGCGTTGCATCGCCTGCGTCGCGCTGGTCATTTACTGATCAGTCGACGCCAAGGCGCATGAGGCCTGGCCAGGGGACACCTTTCCAGTGTTTATCCACAGGGCCGTTCAGGATATCTGTGCATTGTGCACAAGACTCTCGTGGGTCGCCTCGTGCACGGTGGACAACCCGCCGGGGTGGCCAGCGACGGGGGCGAACGGGGATAATGGCGGCAAACGTACCGGAGGGAGTGACCATGACCGTTCACGACGAACTCGCTGCCGCCCTGCGCGAGCTCGAGGCCACCATGAAGGCCGCCAGCCTGTGGCGCATGGAGCGTCCCGACACGCACGCCTTCGACAGCGTGCAGCCGTTCTGCATCGATACCATGACGCTACCCCAGTGGCTGCGCTTCGTCTTCATCGTGCGCCTGGAGGTGCTGGTCGAGACGCGCTCGCCGATGCCGGCGCAGTGCGACGTGGCCCCGGCGGTGGAGGCCTGGCTGAAACAGGAGGGCGCGCGCCCGAGCGATCGGCTGCTGATGTGCCGCGTGGTCGAGGAGATCGATCGCCTGGTCACCGAGAACTGAGGCCGCTCGATGCCGTTCTATTTCGCCTATGGCAGCAACATGAATGCCGCCCGGGTCGCCGCCCGGATCGGGCGTACCCGCCGGGCCCTGGCCGGGGTGCTGCATGATCATGCCCTGCGTTTCGACAAGGCCTCGAGGGTGGCGGGCATCGCCCATGCCAACGTGGCGGCGTCGGCCGGCGAGCGGGTGGAGGGCGCGCTGTTCGAACTCGCGCACCCCGAGCAGATCCGCGACATGGACCCCTTCGAGGGCTACCCCCACGAGTATGGCCGTCAGCGCCTGCCGATCGCGACCCACGAAGGCACGATCGAGGCCTGGGTCTACATCGCCGCGCCGGGCACCACCGCCGCGGCCCTGCGCCCCGCCTGGGAGTACCTCGAGCATCTGCTGGCCGGCGAGCCCTTCCTGACGCCCGACTACCATGCCCGCCTCGCCGCGGTGGAGGCGGTGGCCGGCCTTGATGCGTCGACCCTGGCCGCCCTCGGGCTCTCGCGCGACACCCCGCGCTAGCGCCTTGCCACGGCCAGGCGCACCGAGCCCAGACGCAACAAGGCCCGCCAGTTGGCGGGCCTTGTCGTGTCAAGCGGGGCGATCAGAAGCGGTAGCTGACGCCGGCCATCACCACGACCGGGTCGATCTCGACTTCGCCGATGTCGTTGCCATCGAGGCTGGCGTCGGTGTCGATGTCCAGGTACCAGGCGGCGGCGTTGAGGGCCCAGTTGTCGTCGATCAGCAGGTCGACGCCCACCTGGCCGGCCGCGCCCCAGGAGTCATCCAGCTCCAGGTCGGCGCCGCCATCAATCTCTTCATCGGAGAACATGGTGTAGTTGATGCCGATGCCGGCGTAGGGCTGTACGCGGGCGTCGGTGCCACCCAGCGGGTAGTACTGCACGGTCAGGGTCGGCGGCAGGTGATCGGTGGAGCCGGTAAGAGCCCCGTCGGCGATGCTGAAGTCATGGTCGAAGGGCTCGGCGGCCAGCAGCTCGACGCCCAGCTTGTCGGTGAAACGGTAGCCCAGGGTAAAGGCGAAGGCGCTGTCGTCTTCGACGTCGATTTTCAGGTCGGCGTCGGTGAGCTCACCATTATCGCTCTTGGGCTCGACCTTGGCGACGCCCACGCGGGTGAAGAAGTCCCCGGCGCCATAGGCGAAGGCCTGGGTGCTGGTGGTGAAGGCGGCGGCGGCAATGCCGGCCACGAGCAGGGAGGGAAGGGCGTTCTTGCGCATGGGTCATCTCCTGATGGACGAGAGGGCGGCGGCCTTGCCGCGTCGGATCCTGACAACAGTTTATCGGCGTCGTTTCCCAAGAATATTGATCCAGCGCAAGGGTAGGGCGTCACGGCGCTGAAGGTAAAGACGTGGCGATATCGTGCCTGGGCCCAACGCTGCCTGATAAGGTGCGATATGTCGCGCCTGGTGTGGGTCAGAAGCGGAAGGTGGCGCCACCGCCGAGGGTCATCGGGTCGATATCGGCCTCTCCGATCGCCGTGCCCCCGACGCTGACGTCGGCATCGACCTTAGCGAACCGAGCGAAGGCGCCGATCAGCAGGTAGCGCGTGATCGTCATGTCGATACCGTCCTGGCCGGCCAGTCCATAGGAGGCGTCGACGTCCAGCCCTTCGAGCTCTTCCTCGGAGATGTGGGTGTAGTTGAGGCCGGCGCCCATGAAGGGCTGCAGCCGTGAACCCCTGCCGCCCATCGGATAGTAGTTGACCATCAGGTTGACGGGCAGGCGCTCCACGCCGCCGGTGGCGCTACCGAGGATCGCGGTGCTGAGCCGATGCTCGATGGGCTCGGTGCCGTTGAGTTCGACGCCCAGCCTGTCGCTGAACAGGTACCCTTCGCCGTAGGCCATGCCGCGTTCATCGGCGACCTCCAGTTCCCCGACCACGTCGAGCGAGCCGTTATCGCCCCTGACCTCGGCCTTGGCGATCCCGCCACGCACGAAGAGGTCGACGGACTGGTAGGCCATGGCCCCCTGAGCGGTGGTCAGGCCGGCCGTGGCGAGGGCGGCCATGACGATCAGATGCTTGGGTTTCATGGAAGGGGTCCCTCGTGTCATCAATCGATCGGAGAGCGATAGGTGTGATTCATGAGCGTAGCGAAAGCATGTTGTTCAAGGCTTGTAGCATTTTTCTATGGTGTAGATAGCCAGGCTGGCGATTTCTTGGCGACATGGTGTGCCCGTTATAGTGCCTGGCTATATTTCTTGTACAACTTTTTGACTTTTCCCTTCACGGCGCCTCGAAAGCATGCCGAAATTCGGCTTCACTCAAGGTGGACGTTGCCACCGGAGCCGCTCATGGCTGGCCGAATTCGCTTTACCACCGATGTTACCGGGCGCCACTTCGGTCGCCTCGACCGTCCGCTGCTGGCGCTCCTGCTGGCGGCGGGCGTGGCGGTCTGGCTGTTGCTGCGCCCCGAACTCTTCCTTGCGGTACCGATGGCGTGGCGCCTGCCGCTGCTCCTGCTTGGCGCCTGGGGGCTGGGGACGGCCTTCGTGCGGCCGCTGGCCCTCGAGATGGGGGAGGGCCTGCTCTGGCGCCTGTCGGGGATGGCGTTCAGTCGCTGGGCCCTGTGGGGGTTCGCGGGCGTGGTCGTGTGGCTCGAGGTGGGAGGCTGATCCCGAGACGCAAAAAAGCCGCCCGAAGGCGGCTTTTTGTCCCTTGGCCTGTCTTACCAACGAAAAGGGCTCCCACAGGAGCCCTTTCACTGTCTCAAGCGACAGGCCTTGCTGGTTAACGCGTGATTTCCCGATATTCACCGGCGTCGGCGGTCACACTGCTCACCACCATGATGGCGATGAAGGCCGCGATGAAGCCGGGAATGATCTCGTACACGCCGGGACCGCCCATGAACGAGGCATTCCAGCCCAGGTTGATCCAGAGCATCACGGTGAGGGCCCCGACGATCATGCCGGCCAGGGCGCCGGCACCGTTGGTGCGCGGCCACATCAGCGAGAGGATGATCAGCGGGCCGAACGCCGAGCCGAACCCTGCCCAGGCGTTACTGACCAGCCCCAGCACCTTGGAGTTGGGATCCGAGGCGATGACGGCGGCCACCAGGCCGACCAGCACGACACACAGCCGGCCGATGGCGACGACCTCCTTCTCTTTCGCTTCCTTGCGCAGGAAGAGGCGGTAGAAGTCCTCGGTCAGGGAGGAGGACGACACCAGCAGCTGGCTGGAGATGGTGCTCATGATCGCGGCCAGCAGCGCCGCATAGAGGAAGCCGGTGACCAGCGGGTGGAACAGCAGGTCCGCGAGGATGATGAAGATCGTTTCCGGATCTTCCACGTTCATGCCATTGCGCACGGCATAGGCCCGGCCGAAGATGCCCAGCGAGACCGCGCCGATCAGGGAGATGAGCATCCAGCTCATGCCGATGTTGCGGGCAATGGGGACGTCCTTCTGGGAGCGGATGGCCATGAAGCGCACGATGATGTGCGGTTGGCCGAAGTAGCCAAGCCCCCAGGTCACCGCCGACAGCCAGCCGATGATGGTCAGCCCTTCCGTCCAGGAGAGCAGCGTGGGATCGACCTCGTTCAGGGTCTGGGACGCCTGGCCGAAGCCGCCTCCGCCCTCACCGAAGAGCACCACCGCCGGCATGATCACCAGCGCCAGCATCATGATGCAGCCCTGCACGAAGTCCGTCATGCTCACGGCCAGGAAACCACCGACCACCGTATAGGCCAGCACCACGACCAGGGTGATGGCCACGCCGGCGGCGTAGTCGCTCATGCCGCCGATGTTGATGACGCCGGCAAACGCGCTTTCGAACAGCTTGCCGCCTGCCACCAGGCCCGAGGCGGTATACACCGCGAAGAAGACCACGATCACGATGGCGGACACCGTTCTCAGCGGAATGGCCTGAGTCGGGAAGCGATTCCCCAGGAATTCCGGGATGGTGATCGCATCGTTATAGTGAAGCGTCTGCTCGCGAAGACGAGGTGCCACGAGCGTCCAGTTGAAGAACGCCCCCACCAGCAGGCCGATGCCGATCCAGGCCGATCCCAAGCCGGATACGAACATGGCGCCGGGCAGGCCCAGCAGCAACCAGCCGCTCATGTCCGAGGCGCCGGCCGACAGGGCGGCGACCTGGGGACTGAGGGCTCGGCCGCCCAGCATGTAATCCTCGGACGTGGACGTGGACTTGCGCATGGCATAAAAGCCGATGGCGATCATGAGCGCAAAGTAGGCAAATAGACTGATCCACACGCCAATAGCCATAAGAACTTCTCCAAATTATTGGGTCGGATGTAGCGCCGACAAGTTGTTAGTGCGCCTTCAGGCCGTCGCGTCGATAGCGAGCATCGCGATCGGACAGGGCGCGGAGATGAAGCCAGTAGCGGCATTGCTTTCGATCATCAGGGGTTCCTTCCGTCTTGTTGTGATGACGAGCGGGGATCACTCGTCGCCTAGCGCCAGCAGTGACGCGTTGCCACCCAGGGCGGCCGTGTTTTCCGTCACGGTCTTCTCGGTGGCGAAACGCAGCAGGTAGTGCGGCCCGCCGGCCTTGGGACCGGTACCCGAGAGCCCTTGTCCGCCGAAGGGCTGAACGCCCACGACCGCACCGATGATATTACGGTTGATGTAGACGTTGCCGGCACGGATCTTCTGCGCGATCTCGTCGGCGAAGGTCTGGTTGCGGCTGTGCACGCCGAAGGTCAGACCATACCCCCGGCCATTGATGGAGTCGATCACCCGATCGATCTCGCTGGCACGGTAGCGCACGATGTGCAGGATGGGCCCGAACTGCTCGCGCTCCAGGGCCTCGATGCCATCGATCTCGAACGCCACCGGCGCGACGAAGGTGCCGTTGGCAGTATGGGTCGGGTCGAGTCGGGTTTCGGCGACCAGGCGGCCCTCGCCCTTGAGCGTCTCGATGTGCTTCATCAGGCCCCGACGCGCGTCCTCGTCGATCACCGGGCCCACATCGGTGCCCAGGTGGCGCGGGTCGCCCACGTGCAGCTCGTCCATGGCGCCCTTGAGGATCTCGATGACGCGGTCGGCCACGTCGTCCTGGACGTAGAGCACGCGCAGGGCGGAGCAGCGCTGGCCGGCGCTCTGGAAGGCCGACTGGATGACGTCGGCCACGACCTGCTCGGGCAGGGCGGTGGAGTCGACGATCATGGCGTTCATGCCGCCGGTCTCGGCGATCAGCGTCGGCAGGGGGGCGCCTTCGCGGGCCGCCAGGGCGCGGTTGATGATCTGGGCGGTATCGGTGCCGCCGGTGAAGACCACGCCGGTGATGCGCGAATCGCCGCTCAGCACGCTGCCCACGGTGGGGCCGTCGCCGGGCAGCAGCTGCACGACGTCGCGGGGCATGCCGGCTTCGTAGAGCAGTTCGATGATGCGGTTGGCGGCCAGCGAGGTCTGCTCGGCGGGCTTGGCCAGCACCGGGTTGCCGGCGACGGCAGCAGCCACCACCTGTCCGCAGAAGATCGCGATCGGGAAGTTCCAGGGGCTGATCGCCGCGAATACGCCCTTGCCGCCCATCATCAGCTCGTTGGACTCACCGGTGGGCCCCGGCAGGCGGGTCACGCTGCCGAAGAGCTCCTCGGCGCGCACCGCATAGTAGCGGCAGAAGTCCACCGCCTCGCGGATCTCGTCGACCCCGTCGGTCAGCAGCTTGCCGCCCTCGCGGGAGCAGAGCGTCATCAGCTCGGCGAGGTTCTCCTCCATCAGGTCGCCCAGGCGGCTGATGATGGCGGCGCGTTCGGCCACCGGCGTGGCATCCCAGCGCGGGAAGGCCGCCCAGGCGGCGTCGACGGCCTTGGCGGCCTGATCCCTGGAGGTCCACTGCACGGTGCCGACCCGGACTCGACGGTCGAAGGGGCAGAGCACGTCGTGGCGAGCGCCTTCGTCCTCGGCGACCTCGAAGGCCAGCAGCGGCCGGGCGTGATATTCCCGCTCCATGAAGGTGGCCATCTCGTCCATCAGCGGCCGGTACTGGCTGTTGATGTTCAGGTTGACGCCCCGGGAGTTTCGCCGCGCCGGGCCATAGATGTCCTTGGGCAGCGGGATCCGGTTATTGGCATAGGTCGGGTACTGCTTGAGCGTCTCGACCGGATGCACGCACAGTGACTCGACCGGCACGCGCGGGTCGACCAGCTGGTGCACGAAGGAGGAGTTGGCGCCGTTCTCGAGCAGGCGGCGCACCAGGTAGGGCAGCAGGTCCTTGTGGGCACCCACCGGCGCATAGATGCGGCAGTAGGTGCCCTTCGGCGCGCGCTTGAGGGCGGCGTCATAGAGGGCCTCGCCCATGCCGTGCAGGCGCTGGAACTCGAAGGGACGCCTGGCTGCGTTGGCGAGCTCGAGGATGGTGCTGATGGTGTGCGCGTTATGCGTCGCGAACTGCGGGAAGATGCGCCCGCGGGTGTTGTCCGAGAGCAGGAAGGTCACGCACGCCAGGTAGGCGACGTCGGTATTGGCCTTGCGGGTGAAGACCGGGTAGCCGTCGGCGCCGATCTGCTGGGACTCCTTGATCTCGGTGTCCCAGTAGGCGCCCTTGACCAGGCGCATGGGGATCTCGTCGCCCTGGCGATCGGCCAGGCGGTTGAGGTAGTGCAGCACCGGCAGGGCGCGCTTGGCGTAGGCCTGCACGACCAGGCCGAAGTGCCCCCAGCCGCGGCAGGTATCGCTCTCGTAGACCGCGCGGAAGACCTCCAGCGACAGCTCCAGGCGATCGACCTCCTCGGCATCGATGGTCATGGCGACGTCGCGCTCGCGGGCCATGGCGGCCAGCTCGCGGACGGTGCCGACCAGCTCCTCGAGGACCTGCTCGCGGCGGCCGAACTCGTAGCGCGGATGCAGGGCCGAGAGCTTGATGGAGATCGACGGCGAAGGCGTGTTGGTCGAGAGGGCCTTGCTGGTCTTGCCGACGCTCTCGATGGCCGCGGCATAGGACTCGAAATAGCGCTTGGCATCCGCGCGGGTGCGGGCGGCTTCGCCGAGCATGTCGTAGGAGTAGGTGTAGCCCTTGTCGAACAGCGGCTTGGAGCGCTTGAGGGCCTCCTCGATATCGCGACCCAGCACGAACTGCTTGCCCATGATCTTCATCGCCTCGTACATGGCACGACGGATCACCGGCTCTCCCATGCGGTTAACGAGCTTGTTGATGAAGTGGGCGGGCTTGCCTTCCTTGGGCTTGTCCAGGTTGATGACGCGGCCGGTCATCAGCAGGCCCCAGGTCGAGGCGTTGACGAACCATGACTCGCTCTGGCCCAGGTGGGACTTCCAGTCCGACGGGCCCAGCTTGTCCTCGATCAGGGCATCGGCGGTGGCCTTGTCGGGGATGCGCAGCATGGCCTCGGCCAGGCACATCAGCATCAGGCCCTCGTGGGTGTCCAGGCTGTATTGCTGCAGCAGCTCGTCGATGGAGTCCACGGCGGTATCCATCTCGCGGACTTCCCGCACCAGCTCGGCCGCCTGGTGGGCGGTGCGCTTGAAATCGGCCTCGTCGGCGGACAGCAGGTCGACCAGCTCGCGAACGAACGCTTCCTCGTCGATCGCATAGTGATCACTGATGCGCGCGAAGAGGGTGTCGAGGTCCTGCTGCCAGGTCTCACCTGCCAGCATGTTGTTGGCGTTTAGCATCTAACTCCCCAGAGTGTAAGCCGTCGTCAGAGGGCGATGCCCGGCCGCCGCAGAGCTGTCGCGGGCGGCGCGGGAGATGCGTTGAGGGTAGGAGCGCGCGTGCCGTCCTGCTTGGCGAATTCTCGGAAGTATTTAACGGTTTCACGGTTTATCGCCGTGAAACGGTTGAAATTTCTACTTTCGTCTAAGGCTCTTGGCCGCGGCGCCGCGCACCGATGAGGTGGCTGGGGAGCCCAGCTGGCCGCGAGGGTCGCGACGCAACTGGCTGGGCGGCCGTCCGAAGGCCTGCCGGCAGGCCCGTGACAGGGCGCTCTGGCTGGTGAAGCCGGTGCGTGCGGCGATCTCCGACAGCGGCAGCCGGCTTTGCTGCACCAGCTGGCGGGCGCTTTCCAGTCGACGGCGCATCACGTACTGCCAGGGCGAGACCCCGGTGCTCTGGCGGAAGCGCTCGCTGAAGTGCGCCTCACTGAGGCAGGCCTGGGCGGCCAGGTCGGCTACGCGCAGCCGCTCGCCCAGGTGATGATCGATGAAGCGATCGAGGGCCACCAGGTCGAGTCGGCGCGCGGGCGTGGCCGGCTCGTTGGCCAGCCGTGCATGCAGGGAGCCCAGCAGGGTGCCGGCCAGTCGCTCGCCGTGCAGGGGGTCCAGGCGGCCCTCGGGTGCCAGCAGGTTCAACTCCTGAAGCAGGAAATCCAGGTAGTGGCGCAGGGCGGCATCGAGGGAGAAGAAGCGCGGCGCGTCGAACAGCTGGATCAGGTCGCGCTGGTGGCCCGTCACGGCGAAGGCGTCGTGGGGCAGGTCGAGAATCAGCTGGCGGTTGTCGCCGTTGCCGGCGTAGAAGTGCAGGTGGTTGGCCGGCACGATGCAGCCGGAAAAGGCCGAGATGGAACCGCCCAGCCCCTCGATCTCGAATTCCGCCTCGCCACGCAGGCCGATCACGATCTGATGGAAGTCGTGGGCATGGTGGTGGATCGCGGTGTCGAGGGGGATCTGACGGATGGCACTGGTCATGAAAGGCCTCCGGCTGGGCATGTCAGCGGCATGACAGCACAGTATACCAGCTGAGGCTTCAACGCTTGGCGTCAATCCTCGCGGCGGCGCAGGGCGGTGTGGGCCGCCAGGTGGTCACGCAGTGCCGCCAGTTCCTCCTGCCCCTCGTCGTCGAGCAGCGGCTTGCCGCGCGCCATGCGCGAAGGCCGCCCATGTTCGTCCATCAGTCGCTGGGCCCGGCGGCGAATCCCCTCCAGATAGTCGTCGTGGCGGATCGGGTAGCCGATGATGGTGTTCCACTCGGTCTCGCTGACGGTGCTCTCGAGGGCCTTGTCGAACAGCGTCATCAGCTGTTCGGGTTCCGTGCGATAGCGGGGAGTGCCGGAGAGCATCATCAGCGCGATCATGGCGCCGAAGATGACCAGGCAGACGGTGAGGACCAGCAGGAAAATGGTCATGGTGCGCGGCTCCGTGCAATCGAGCTGGTACCGATCGCTCAGCGACGGGTGCGGCGGATCCGGGAAACGGATGAAATCGAAAGCTGAGGCGGCACGCCGGGGCGTGGAGCGGGTGAAGGGAATCGAACCCTCGTCTTAAGCTTGGGAAGCTTCTGCTCTACCATTGAGCTACACCCGCGAAGGGATTTGGATAGTAAAACCAAGTGGTTAGCCTTTGCAAGCGAGCCGCGGGCTTTTTTGTCCGATCCGCGCTAAGTGGCTGTTCCGCGGTGCCTTGCGGGGGGCGGCACGAAGGGGCGGGGCGGCCGAGGGGATATTTTTTTGCGCGGTGACGAACTTTTCTCTTCACCGCTGTCAGAAGGTGCATAGGCAACAACGCGATAGCAGTCGCTAACACTGTTGCCTTGGCTTGCACTATCGATCTTTGCCGCCCCATGTCTCATGGGGCGGCTTTTCTTTGTGGGCGTTGCCTGGGTAGGAGAGCCGCGGGCCCTGTCGGGATTTGGCGTCGGGATTCGGCATGGCCCGTCGCGTGGCGGTGCGCGCCAACAGCCTCGCCACCCGGCGCGGGGGCCGAGTGGCGAGGGCGGGTCTTGCGTCCTGTCGTCGAGGGTCAGGAGTGGCGCATGCGGATCAGCGCGCTCAGCACGTCGCGGCGGGTGACGATCCCCACCAGCCGACCCTGCTCGACCACCGGATAGACCTTGGGCTTGGCGCCCAGCATCTCCTGGGCCAGGTCGGTGATGCTCTTGGTGGGCGACACCGACAGCACCTCGTTGCGCATCATCTCACGCACCAGCGGCGGCTCGTCGCCGAGGTAGGAGCTCTCCAGCACCTTGCCCATCACGTCCTGCTCGGAGATGAAGCCGATCAGGTGGTCCCGCTCGTCGACCACGGGCACGCCGGGCAGGCGGTGCAGCGCGAGGCCCTCGGCCAGGGTGGCTACCGAGGCCTGGCCGGTGACCCGGTAGCAGTCGCGGGACATGATCTCACGCACGATGGTGGGGGCCTTGTTGGGCATGGCATAGCTCCTTGTGCCGGGCAATGATGACCGGGGCGACGCCGCGACTTTCAAAGTGACGGCCAAGGCGGCTCGCGGCGCGTCCTCGTCTCGCCTCCAGCATAGTCGACACCCCCCACGCGCGGCGAAGGGGGCCTGTTAACGCTGGCGGCGTGCGTCGCCGCGTCCGGCGCTCGATCAGGAACCCGACAACGCTTGCCGGCTCCAATATGGCACACTCACGCACACCAGCCGTCGGTGTCGCCGGCGGTGACCGACCGAGGGAGTCGCATCATGGATGCTCGGGAGTACATGGCCCGCAAGGGGCTGGATGCGGGGCGTGACCAGGAGCGCCCCAACACCCTGGAGGAGAAGGCCTGGTCGCGTGCCATCGAGGCGGGGGAGCAACCTCCTCGCGCCGGCACGCCCTTCGACTGGGAAGACTGGGAGCGCTATCACGACACCCTGGCCGAGGGCGCGGAGTCGCTGGAGCAGAAGATCGATCACGAGGCCCACCGTCGCGCCCTCGAGCATGAGGCGAGTTCGAGCGTCGGGCACTTCACGCCGGCCGCCGGGGAGCGCGTCAAGGTCGACGAGGGGCGAGCGACCGCGTCGCCGGGCGAGGATCAGGCGTCGGGCGAGGCTCTTGACCAGGCGGCGCCCGAGGCGCAGTCCCTGCCGCCCACCGCCGGATCCAGGGTGGCCCTCTACGCCCTGGCCGTGCTGCTGCCGCCGCTGGCCGTGGGGCTCGCGGGAGGCGGGGCGATGCGGGTGGTGCTCAGCCTGGCGCTGACCCTGCTCGGCTGGTTGCCCGGGGTGGTCTACGCGCTCTGGTGGCTGCGTCGACCGTCGCCCTGACGGGGCGGGGCGACGGGGCCTTGGTTCTGCGGCCGGGCTGGGTATAATCGCCGTCAACCATTCATCCTCCGGGAGTTTACCTTGGGCCTTCTCGTCGGCGTCACCGTCCTCTGGGCATTCTCGTTCTCGCTGATCGGCGTCTACCTGGCCGGTCAGGTGGACAGCTACTTCTCCGTGCTGATGCGCATCGGCCTGGCGACGCTGGTCTTCCTGCCGTTCCTGCGCCCCGCGCGGCTGCGTGGCGGGCAACGCCTGGCCCTCATGGGGCTGGGGGCGGTGCAGCTCGGCGTGATGTACATCTTCTTCTATCAGTCCTTCCTGCTGCTCTCCGTGCCGGAGGTGCTGCTCTTCACCATCTTCACGCCTCTCTATATCGCGCTGCTCGACGACGCCCTGTTCGGCCGCTTCACCCCCTTCTATCTGCTGACCGCGTCGCTGGCGGTGCTGGGGGCGGCGGTGATCCGCTACCAGGGGCTCGACAGCGGCTTCTGGTCCGGCTTCTTGGTCGTCCAGGGGGCCAACCTCTGCTTCGCCCTGGGTCAGGTGGGCTATCGCCGGCTGTCGGCGGGCCTGCCGGACTCGCTGCCCCGCCACAGCGTCTTCGCCTGGTTCTACCTCGGCGCCCTGGCGGTGGCCGTGCCGGCCTTCGCGCTGCTGGGCAACGCCGCGGGCCTGCCCACCACCGCGATGCAGTGGGGCGTGCTGCTGTGGCTGGGCCTGGCGGCCTCGGGGCTCGGCTATTTCCTGTGGAACCTCGGAGCCACCCGCGTCGATGCCGGGGCGCTCGCGGTCATGAACAACCTGCTGATCCCGGCGGGGCTGCTGGTCAACCTGCTGATCTGGAATCGCGATGCCGACCTCATACGCCTGGGCGTGGGCGGGGCGATCATCGTCGGCTCGCTGTGGCTCAACGAGTGGTGGCTGAAGCGCCGGCGCCTGAGCGCCGCCTGAGGGCGTTTGCTCGCCTCACGGCCAATCGCCATAATGGCCGGCCGCGAAGCGAGAGGCCCGTGCATGACAACCTTTAAGAACATCGGTCTGATCGGTCGTCTGGGCAGCGCCAAGGTGGTCGATACCCTCAAGCGGCTGATCCGCTTTCTCGAAGACGGCGGCTATCACGTCATCATCGAGGACCGGACCGCCACGGTGCTGCTCGACCATGGCCATCCCGAGGCCAGCCGTCGGCTGCTGGGGGAGCTCTGCGACCTGGTGATCGTGGTCGGCGGCGACGGCAGCTTGCTGGGCGCCGCGCGTACTCTCTGCCACAGCGGCACCCTGGTGCTGGGCGTCAATCGCGGTCGACTGGGCTTTCTCACCGATATCTCCCCGGACGAGCTGGAGGCGCGGGTCGGCGAGGTCCTCGCGGGCCGCTTTGAACTCGAGGAGCGCTTCCTGCTGGATGCCGAGCTCTACCGCGACGGGGTGCAGGTCGGCAACGGCGATGCCCTGAACGAGGTAGTGCTGCACCCGGGCAAGGCGGTGCGCATGATCGAGTTCGAGCTGTTCATCGACGGCCAGTTCGTCTACAGCCAGCGCAGCGATGGCCTGATCATCGCCACGCCCACCGGCTCCACGGCCTACGCGCTCTCCGGTGGCGGGCCGATCATGCACCCCAAGCTCGACGTCATCACGCTGGTGCCGATGTTCCCGCATACCCTGTCGAGTCGCCCCATCGTCATCGATGCCGCCAGCGAGATCCGCATCCATATCGGCGAGACCAACCAGACCTATCCACACATCAGCTGCGACGGCCAGACGCGGGCGGTGGCCAAGCCCGACGACGTGCTGGTGATCCGCCGCAAGCCGCGTCGGGTCCAGCTGGTCCATCCGCTGGGCCACAACTTCTTCGAGGTCCTGCGCAGCAAGCTGGGCTGGAGCAATCGCCTGGGCGACTGAGGTGAGCATGCAAGGCACTCTCGAACCGACTCCCTCGAGCCACCGGACTCACCCGGGCGCCCTCGAAGGCTACGACCTGATCGGTGACGTTCACGGCTGCGGGGCGACCCTCGGCGCGCTGCTCGAGCGCCTGGGCTACCATCAGCGCGGCGGGGTCTATCGTCATCCTCGCCGCAAGGTGATCTTCCTTGGCGACCTGATCGACCGCGGCCCGCGGATCCGCCTGGCCGTCACCATCGCCCGGCGCATGGTCGAGGCGGGAGAGGCGCATATCGTCATGGGCAACCATGAGCTCAACGCCCTGGCCTACTGCCACCGCGCGCCGCCTGGCATGGGGCGGGACTGGCTCCGCGAGCACACGCCGCGTCACAACCGCATCATCAAGGAGACCCTGGAGCAGTATCGCGACCATCCCCAGGAGTGGGAGGAGGCGCTGGCCTGGTTCATGGACATTCCGCTGTTCCTCGAGCTCGACGGCCTGCGGGTGGTGCACGCCTGCTGGGACCCGGCGCTGATCGACGACCTGCGCCGCGACCATCCGGACGGGCGCATCGACGAGGAGTTCCTGGCCGCCTCGGTGGTGCCCGGGACCCGGGAGTTCCGGATCCTCGATCGCCTGACCCGCGGCACCCACGTGCCGCTGCCCGAGGGCGTGGCGATCCACTCGGGGGACGGCTTCACCCGGCGCAGCTTCCGCGCCCACTTCTGGGCGCACCATCCGCGCACCTGGGGCGACGTGGTGTTCCAGCCCGACAACCTGCCGGGCGACCTGGAGCGGCGTGCCCTCACCGAGGAGGAGTGCGCGCGGCTCAGCTACTATGGTCCCGAGCAGCCGCCGCTGTTCATCGGCCACTACTGGTGCGAGGGGATCCCGGCCCTGCCGGCGGGCAATATCGCCTGCCTGGACTACAGCGCCGTCAAGTTCGGTCGCCTGGTGGCCTACCGCTGGAGCGGCGAGGCGCGGCTCGATGCCAACCACTTCGTGTGGATCCGCGTGCCCCGGGAGGAGGAGGCCCGGCCGCAGCCCTGGGAGATCGATTTCGATTGATACAATTTGTTACGCGAAAAGCGCGTCATCGGGATGAACTCTTGTTGACCGACGCCATCAGAGTAAGTGTTCCCTTGAATGATCCCTTGCTCTTGTCCGGCGGCCCCCTCCGCCGGACTTTTTCTTTGCATGGCCGGCCGGCGCCGTCACGGCCGACATGGACACGGCTCAAGCGACCCATGCGTGAGAGAGCCGCGCTTGCAACAGCCCCACTGGAGAGACCATGCACCGGGTAATCCTGCTGCCCCACGATGTCGATACCCGCGCGCTGCGACAGGCGCTGTGGGCCCACCGTATCGGGCATCGGATCACCGAGGAGGGCGAGGGGCAGGTGCTGTGGCTGGTCGACCCCGCGCAGCACGAGGCGATGCTCTCCCTGCTTGAGCGCTGGCGGCGGGGCGAGCCGCTGATGCCCGACGCGCCGAGGGCCGGGGCTATTCCGGCGAGTCAGTGGCTGGCGCCGTTCCGGCGGGTGCCGGTGACCTCGCTTACCCTGGCGCTCTGCCTCGCGGTCTTCGCCCTGATGAGCCTGCTCGATGATCGCGTGGTCGCGGCGTTGACCATCGTGCCGGTGATCGTGGTCAAGGGCGGGCTGGCCTTCGGCGGGCTCGGCGAGGCCCTCGCGTCGGGGCAGGTCTGGCGGCTGCTGTCGCCGGCCTTCCTGCACTTCGGCTGGATGCACCTGATCTTCAACATGCTCTGGCTCTGGTACTTCGGCCGCCAGGTGGAGGCGCTGCAGGGCAGCCGGCGCATGCTGATGCTGCTGCTGGTCGCCGGCATCGGCGCCAACCTGGCCCAGTACGCCGCCGGCACCGTGCTGTTCGGCGGCATGTCCGGCGTCGACTTCGCGCTGCTGGGCTACGTCTGGCTGATGTCGCGCCGCGCGCCGCGCAGCGGCTTCTTCGTGCCCCAGATGCTGGTGGTCTTCATGCTCGGCTGGCTGGTCTTCGCCATGACCGACATGGCGGCCATGGTGGGGTTCGGCAACGTGGCCAACGAGGCGCACCTCGGCGGGCTGGTCGTGGGGCTGGCGCTGGGCTGGTATCATTCCGGCCGTGCCCGCCGCCCATCCTGAGGTCCCATCCCTGAGAGAACCCGTCATGAGCGAAATGTCCTTCGATCGCATGATCCAGCAGATGACCCCGTCCATCTACGAGAGCCTCAAGCAGGCCGTCTCGCTGCGCAAGTGGCCCGATGGCCGGATGCTGACCGCCGAGCAGACCGAGCTCTGCCTGGAGGCGGTGATGCGCTACGAGGTGGAGAACCGGGTGCCCGAGGAGCAGCGGGTCGGCTACCTGCAGCGCCGCACCTGCGGCAGCGCCAGCAGCGGCGCCGACGTGCCCCCCGAACTGGCCGGCCTGGCCCGGGACGTCGGCAGTGACTGAGTCGATCGACGCAACTCAGGTGCACCAAGGCTGCCTGACCAAGATGGCCATCGAGCCCGGCTCGCCGGCGCGCTACGTGCTGCGCGCCGGCGAGGCCCGCCTCGACCTCAACGCCTGCCTCGGCAAGCCGCTGAGCCTGGAGTGGACCGGCGCCATCGCCTGTACACACTGCGGCCGAGCCACCAGGAAGAGCTTCGCCCAGGGGCACTGCTACCCCTGCTTCAAGAAGCTCGCCCAGTGCGACACCTGCATCATGAAGCCGGAGCTCTGCCACTTTTTCGAGGGCACCTGCCGCGAGCCGGACTGGGCCGAGCGCCACTGCTTCCAGCCCCACGTGGTCTACCTGGCCAACGCCTCGGGGCTCAAGGTCGGCATCACCCGGGCCAGCCAGATGCCGACGCGCTGGCTCGACCAGGGCGCGGTGCAGGCCCTGCCGATCCTCGAGGTCGATACCCGTCAGCAGTCGGGCTTCGTCGAGGTGCTGTTCAAGGAGCAGGTCTCGGATCGCACCAACTGGCGGGCCATGCTCAAGGGCACCACCGAGCCGCTCGATCTCGCCGCCGAGCGCGATCGCCTGCTGGAGCGCCTGGGCAGCGGCCTCGATAACCTGCGCGAACGCTTCGGCGCCGACGCCATTCGCGTCCTCGACGAGGCGCCGTTGAGCTTCGACTATCCGGTGCTCGAGTTCCCCACCAAGGTGGTCTCCCACAACCTCGACAAGCACCCGCGCGTCGACGGCACCCTGCTGGGGATCAAGGGGCAATACCTGATACTGGACAGCGGCGTGATCAACCTGCGCAAGTTCACCGGCTATGAGGTGCGGGTCTCCGCCTGAGCCCTGGGCTATCCTGCGGGCAGCGAATCACTGCGCCACAGGAGGAGAGCCCGATGAGCGAGATGCGCGCCATGCGGCTGCACGCCGCCGGCCAGCCGCTTCGACTGGAGCGCCTGCCGCTGCCCGAGCCGGGCCCCGGCGAGGTGCGGGTCAGGGTGCTGGCCTGCGGAGTCTGTCGCACCGACCTCCACGTGCTCGACGGCGAACTCAGCGAGCCTCGTCTGCCGCTGATCCCCGGGCACGAGATCGTCGGCGAGGTGGCGGCGCGCGGGGAGGGCGTGACCGACCTGGCCATCGGGCAGCGGGTCGGCGTGCCCTGGCTGGGCTGGACCTGCGGCGAGTGCGATCCCTGCCGCGCCGGTCGCGAGAACCTCTGCGAACGGGCCGAATTCACCGGCTACACCCGCGACGGCGGCTATGCGGAGTACTGCGTGGCCGACGCCCGCTACTGCTTTCCCCTGCCGGCCGAGGATGCCCAGGCCGCCGCGCCGCTGCTCTGCGCCGGGCTGATCGGCTATCGCACCTGGCGGCTGGCCGGGGGCGAGACGAACCGACGCCTCGGCCTCTACGGCTTCGGCGCCGCGGCGCATATCCTCGCCCAGCTCGCCGTGGCCCGGGGGCAGGCGGTCTATGCCTTCACCCGGCCCGGCGATACCCAGGCCCAGGCGTTTGCGCGCAGGCTCGGCGCCGTCTGGGCCGGCGGCAGCGACGAGGCGCCGCCCAAGCCCCTGGACGCCGCGCTGCTCTTCGCCCCGGTGGGCGCGCTGATCCCCACGGCGCTGGCCGCGGTGCGCCCCGGCGGGGCGGTGGTCTCCGGGGGCATCCACATGTCCGACATTCCCGCCTTTCCCTACCGCCTGCTCTGGGAGGAGCGCAGCCTGAGCTCGGTGGCCAATCTCACCCGTCGCGACGGCGAGGAGTTCCTGGCCCTCGCGCCCGGGGTGCCGATTCGCACCGAGACGCGCGCCTATCCGCTGGAGGAGGCCAATCAAGCGCTCGAGGACCTGCGCGAGGGACGGCTCTCCGGGGCGGCGGTGCTGATGCCCTGAGGCCAGGATGGGCCGAACCGGTCCCTGGACGCCTTCGCCCGAAAAGAGAACGGGCCCCTCGTGAGGGGCCCGTCGCGGTGGAGCAGGCGTCGGTTCAGCCCGACTCGGCCATCGTCGAGTAGGGATTGTCCGGCATCAGCGCGCGCGGGATGGGCGGCCGTCGCGCACCCTCCTTGGGCCCGTAGTGCTCCGCCAGGTAGTCGAGGATGGTCGACTCCGTTTCGGCATCGAACTCCCAGAGCCCCTGGGTCTCCTGCATCCAGCGGATCAGGTACTGCCAGTGGTTGCGCGAGCCGCTGTTCTGGGTGACCAGCTTGGCCGAGTGGCAGGCGGTACAGTTGCTGCGCACCGTCTCCCATCCCTCCGCCTTGATCAGGCCGGTCTCCGGGTCCTTGGGCGGGGCCTCCCCCTCCTGGGCGCCTGCCGCCAGCGGCAGGCAGATCAAGGCGACGCCCAGGGCGGTCATGGCCAGCACTTGCAAGCGTTTCATGACGACCTCCTAGGCCACCTGGACCGCGATGCGATGGCAGGCGTTGTTCAGATAGCCCTTGGGGTTCCAGCCCGGCACCACCATGGGCTGTGAGCGACCGTTCTCGTCGGTGGCCTTGGCCCAGACCTCGAAGTAGCCGGGCTCGGGGAACTCCACCTGGGTCGTCCAGCGCTGCCAGGCCAGCCGGTTGGGCGGATCCTTCAGCTCGGCCTTCTGCCAGGTCGCCCCGAAGTCGATCGAGACATGCACCTCCTTGACGGACAAATCGCCGGCCCAGGCGTGGCCGCGTACCGTCATGGCCTCGCCGAGGGCGTGATCGATCCCGGAGCGGGGATGGGTCACCAGCGACTTGACCGGCATCGACTGGATGGTGACGAAATCCTCCTTGGGCACGTTGCTGCCCGGCGCGACCGGGTGCCTGGGCACGCTGTAGGAGGGCGCGCCCATCTTGGTGCCGTCGTGCTTCTGGTTGCGAATCACGATGCGCTGCAGCCACTTGCCGGAGACCGACCCCGGCCAGCCGCCGCAGACCACACGCAGGGGATAGCCGTTGAGGTAGGGAATGTCCTCGCCGTTCATCGCCCAGGCGATCAGCGATTCGTCCTCCAGCGCCTTCTCCATGGGCACGCCGCGGGAGATCGGATCCTTGTTGGGATCGCCGCTGGCATGGGCATCGGCGCCGTAGTAGCCGGTATAGACGGCGTCGTCCTTGATGCCGCAGGCCTCGAGCACGTCGCGCAGGCGTACCCCGGTGAAGGTCGGGCAGGCCACCGCCCCGGTGGTCCACTGGTTGCCGCTCGCCGAGGGCACGTATTCGCTGCGGCCGTTGCCGCCGCACTCCACCTGCAATTGGTAGGTGTGGTGCTCGAAGCGCTCTTTCAGCTCGGCGATCGAGAAGCTCTGGGGGTTCTCGCAGGACTCCCCGCCGATCTCGAGCTGCCAGGTATCGGCGTCGATGTTCTCCAGGGCCGGCGGGATGCCGTTGTTGCGCACGAACATGACGCGGCCGGGGGTGATGTCGTCGTCGAGCAGGTGCGGCGGCGTCTCGGCGTTGATGGGGCGATCGTTGAGGACGGTCAGGCCCTCCTTGCCCTTGAGGGTGAAGGGCTCGTCGCTCTGGGCGAGGGCGGCGGGAATCAGGCCGCCGGGCATGCGATCGGCGAAGGGGATCGAGCCCCCCACCGCGGCGGCCATGGCGAGCAGGCTCGAGCGTTTCAGGAAACCGCGGCGGGTGACGGGGTCGACCTCGCGGTCCCAGAGCTTCTTGTCCGCGGCCTCTGGGTCCTCGGCGTAGAGCTCATGAATGCCGCGCGTCCTGTGATCGGGGGGCTGTCGGGTCATGACGAGTCTCCTGGCATACCCGGCGAGCGGCTGACGGGCGCTCGGCCGGGCCTTGTTGTGATTGTGCTGCCATCCTCAAGCGTAGCACTCCCGTCATGAGGTAGACGGCGGTGCGAAGACCGCGGCTCTGGTAGCATGTGCGGCCTCATCAAGATGCCGGAGAGCGACCCGTGAATGATCCCGCGCCGTCGATCGCCGTGCCCGACGCGGCCTGTGCCGAACGGGTCGGCCGCTACCTCGATACCCTCACCAAGCCGCCCGGGAGCCTCGGGCGTCTCGAGGCGCTGGCGGTGACCCTGGCCGGCCTGACCGGCGAGGACTTCCCGGTCGTGACGCCGCCCGCGGTGGTGGTGTTCGCCGCCGATCACGGCGTGGCCGAGGAGGGGGTCTCGGCCTTTCCCCAGGCCGTCACGGCGCAGATGGTGGCCAACTTCGTCGCCGGCGGCGCGGCGATCAACGTCTTCTCGCGGCGCATCGGTGCGCGCCTCGAGGTGGTCGACGTGGGCGTGGCCAGCGAGCTGCCGGCGGGCGGCATCGTGCGCGATCGGGTCCGTCCCGGCACCGCCAACCTGGCCCGGGAGGACGCCATGAGCCGCGACGAGGCACTGGCCGCCATCGCGGTGGGCCGCCGCGCCGCCCGCCGCGCCGCCGAGGCCGGCTGCCGCTGCCTGATCGCCGGCGAGATGGGCATCGCCAATACCACGGCCAGCAGCGCCATGCTCTCGGCCCTGACCGGTGCCCCGGTGAGCGAGCTGGTCGGGGCCGGCACCGGCGTGGCGGGCGAGGCCCTGCTCCACAAGCGAGCGGTGATCGAGGCGGCCCTCGCTGATCGTGCCCCCGATCCCGACGATCCTCTGGCGATCCTCGCCGCGCTCGGCGGGCTGGAGCTCGCCGCCATGGTCGGGGCCTACCTGGAGGCCGCGGAGCGGCGTCTGCCGCTGCTGGTGGATGGCTTCATCGCCACGGTGGCCGCGCTGACCGCCTGCCGGCTCGAGCCCGCCCTGCGCCCCTACCTGATCTTCGGCCACCGCTCCCACGAGCCCGGCCACCGCCTGGCCCTGGAGGCGCTCGACGCCGAGCCGCTGCTCGACCTCGCGCTGCGCCTGGGCGAGGGCAGCGGGGCCGTGCTGGCCTTCCCGCTGCTCGAGGCGGCCACGGCGATGCTCGCCGAGATGGCGACCTTCGCCGATGCCGGCATCGACGACCGCGAGGCGCCCTGAGCCGTGGCGATCCCGCTCTCTCCCGCCGCGCGTTCCCCCGTGGGCCCCCGGGGCCGCGAGCTGGCCTTCGGCGCCGGCCTGACGCTGAGGGTGGACGAGCACGCCGTGCACCTCGCCCATGCCACCCCGCTGCGCACCCTGAGTAGCGCCCTGGTGGGCGCGGGGCTCGGCCGGGCGCGACACTTCTGCAACTTCCACGTCGACAAGGGCTATGCCGGCCGTGAGCCCCGGGCCGACCTGCTCGACTGGCTCGCCCGGCGCGGCCTCGAGGGTGAGCAGAGCGTGGCGATGATGACCGCGGTCTCGCCGGCCCACCTGGCGCTGGAGGCGGCCGACGCCGGCGAGCGTGCGGTGCTGGCCGCGGTCACCGCCGGGGTCGGCAATGCCGTGGACATCACCGCGCCGGTTCGGGGCGATCCGCGCCCGGTGGTCGGCACGATCAATATCCTGGTCTTCATCGACGGCCATCTCGACGACGGCGCGATGGTCAACGCCGCCCAGTCGATCACCGAGGCCAAGGTGCAGGCCCTTCGCGCCCGGGGCGTGCGCGACCCGCACACCGGTACTCCGGCCAGCGGCACCTCCACCGACTGCCTGGCGGTCGCCGCCACCCAGCGCGGTGCCACCACCCCCTATGCGGGCTCCGGCACGCGGCTCGGGCGCGCCATCGCCGACGCCGTATATCGGGGCGTCCTGGCCTCCCTGGCGATGACGGAGGGCGCGTGATGAACCCGCTCGTCGAGCCCTTCTCTCTGGCGCTGCTGGGCCTGGTCATCGCGGCCCTGCTGCTCGACCTTTTGCTTGGCGACCCGCCCTGGCTGCCGCACCCGGTGGTGGGCATGGGGCGGGTGATCGCCCGGCTCGAGCGGGCCTGGAACTACGGGCCCGCCGCCGTGCGCCGGCGTCGCGGCCGCTGGCTGGTGCTGGTCGTGGTGGGCGGCAGCTGGGCGCTCGCCTGGGGTGTGCTGGCGATGCTCGCCTGGCTCAGCCCCTGGCTGGCGCTCGCCGCCGAGCTCGGCCTGCTCGCCACCACCCTGGCCGCCCGGGGGCTCGCCGAGGCCGCCCGGGCGGTGGCCGCACCGCTGGCTCGCGGCGATCGCGTCGAGGCGCGGCGGGCGCTTGCGATGATCGTCGGGCGCGACACCGAGGCGCTCGACGAGGGCGAGCTTGCCCGGGGCGCGGTGGAGACCGTGGCCGAGAACACCGTGGACGGCATCACCGCGCCGCTCTTCTGGGCGCTGGTCGGCGGCGCGCCCCTGGCCCTGGCCTACAAGGCGGCCAACACCCTGGACTCCATGGTCGGCTACCGAAGCCCCCGCCACCTCGACTTCGGGCGCGCTGCGGCGAGGTTCGACGATGCCGTCAACTGGCTGCCGGCGCGGCTCACCGCGCTGGCGCTGTGGCTGGCCGCCTGGGCGATCCCCGGCAGCCGCCGGGCCGGGGTGCTCGCCGCCACGCGCCGCGAGGCGCCCCGCCACCCCAGCCCCAACGCCGGCTGGCCGGAGGCCATGGTGGCGAACCTGCTGGGGGTGCGCCTCGGCGGCCTCAACCACTACGCCGGGCGCCCCTCGCACCGCGCCACCCTGGGCACGGCCCTCGAGCCCCTGGCCGTGGGCCACATCGGCCGCGCCATCCGGCACATGCACGGCGGCTGGCTGGCCTTCCTGCTGCTGATGAGCCTGCCAACCCTGGCGTGGGAGCTCCTGTCATGAGCCTGGGGACCGCTTCGTCCTGGCCCGGTCACGGCGGGCGCGCCGCGCCGCTGCTCGCGCGCTACGGCCTGCCGGCGGAGCACCCGCTGATCGACTTCAGTGCCAACCTCAATCCCCTGGGGCCGCCGCCCTGGCTCGGTGACTGGCTGGCCGGCGCCGCCGACTGCCTGAGCCGCTACCCGGACCCCGACGACGACCGCGCCCGCCGCGCCATCGCCGAGCACGAGGGCGTCGACCCCGAGCGGGTGCTGGTGACGGCCGGCGGGGCCGAGGCGATCCATCTCGCCGCGGGCCTGCATGCCGGCGGCCGTGCGTTGATCGTGCAGCCCACCTTCAGCGAATATGCCCGCGCCTGCGCCCACTATGGCCTCGGTGTCACGTCTCTGGCGCTTGGCGGCGAGGCCTTCACCCTCGACGTCGACGCCGCCGAGCGGGCCATGGGGGAGGCCGAAGTGCTGTTCCTCTGCCGTCCCAACAATCCCACCGGCACCCTGACCCCCCGCTTGGCCATCGAGCGCCTGCTGGCCCGGGGGCGCGAGACCGGCACCACCCTGGTGGTGGACGAGGCCTTCGTCGACTTCACCGCGCAGGACGAGCGGCTGACGCCCCTGCTTCGTGAGGCGCCGAACCTGCTGCTGCTGCGCTCACTGACCAAGCTCTATGACCTGCCGGGGCTGCGGCTTGGGTATCTGCTGGGCACGCCCGAGACGGTGGCGCGGCTCGCCGCGCGCCAGCTGCCCTGGAGCGTCAACGCCCTGGCGCTCGCGCTGGTGGAACCCCTGCTCGCCGATGCCGACTACCTCTCGCGCACCCGGTCCTGGCTGGCCGAGCAGCGTGACCTGCCCGAGCGGGTGCGCGCGCTGGGTTATGCGGTGGCGCCCAGCGCGGCCAACTTCCTGCTGCTGCGCGGCGGCCGCGACGCCGTGGAGGCCGAGGCGCTGTTCGCCTTCCTGCTGCGCCGCGGCCTGCTGGCGCGCCATACCCACAACTTCCCCGGCCTCGACGGCCGCTGGCTGCGCCTGGCCCTGCGTGAGGGGCCCGACAACGCCCGCCTGCTCGCGGCACTCGCGGCCGGGAGGCGCCCATGATCGCCTTCGTCGCCGGCGGGGCGCGTTCGGGCAAGAGCGCGGTGGCCGAGGCCCTGGCCCTCGAGTGCCTGCAGGGGCGGGAGGGAGCCAGGCTCGTCTATCTCGCCACGGCGCGGGTCGGCGACGAGGAGATGGCGTCTCGGGTCGCCCGGCATCGCCGCGAGCGCGGCGAGGGCTGGCTGACCCGGGAGGCACCACTGGAGATCGTCGGCGCCCTGGATGGCCTTGAGGCGGGCAGCAGCGTGCTGCTCGACTGCCTGACCCTGTGGGCCGGCCAGTGGCTGTTCGAGGCCGGGCGCGACGAGGCCGCGGGCCGGGCGATGCTCGGGCGGCTGATCGCGATGGTTCGACGCCGAAAGATCGCCCTGGTGGTGGTCTCCAACGACCTCAACGAGGACCTGCCGCCCCGGGATGAGATGGTGTGGCGCTACCTGGCCTTCCTGCAGCGGCTGCATCGCGACCTGGCCGCCGAGGCGGACCGGGTGGTCGAGGTGGTGGCCGGCCAGGTCATCGATTGGAAAGACATCGAGGGGAAGGGCGAGAGTGTGAGAGGAGCGACCCCATGAAGAGCGCGGCCTTCGGCGTGCTGCTGGCGATCCAGTTCCTGACCCGGCTGCCGGTGCCGCTGGCGTGCCCCTGGACGCCGGCCACCCGGCGCTGGGCGGCCCGGGCCTATCCGCTGGTCGGCGCGCTGCTCGGGGCCCTGGTAGCCGCGGCGGGCACGCTGCTCGAGCCGCTGCTGCCCTCTCCGCTGCTGGCCCTGGCGCTGCTCAGCCTGTGGGTGGCGCTGACCGGCGGCCTGCACCTCGACGGCCTGATGGACCTGGCCGACGCCCTGGGCAGCAACGCCCCGCGGGAGAAGCGCTTCGCGATCATGAAGGACCCCCAGGTGGGCAGCTTCGCCGTGCTGGCACTCGTCTTCCTGCTGGCCTGGAAGCTCGCCCTGCTGTGGGCGCTGCTCGATGCCGGCGCGCCTTCTTGGGGGCTGGTGGCGCTGCTCGCCCTGGGGCGGCTCGGCGGCGTCGGCCTGCTGATCCTGGTGCCGGCGGCCCGCCCCGAGGGGATGGCCCACGCCTGGCAGCAGAGCCTGACCCGCGGCGACCTGGCGCTGGCCGCCGTGGCGCCGCTGGCGCTCTCGCTCTGGTGGCCCGGCGGCGCCTGGATGGCGGCCGGGCTCGGCGTCTTTATCATCGGCTACGGCCTGGCGACGCGCCGGGCCTTCGGCGGCATCAACGGCGATATCGTCGGGGCCGCCATCGAAGGAGGAGAACTATGGCTGCTGCTGATCGCCTGGAGCTGGTGGTCGTTCGTCACGGCCTGACGAGCTGGAACCGCGAGCGACGCTACCAGGGCCAGCGCGACATTCCGCTGCTGCTGCCCGAGGCGCTGCCCGATCTGGAACGCCTGCGCGAGGCGCTGGCCGAGACCGGCTTCGATGCCGTGCACGCGAGCGACCTGACCCGCTGTCGCCAGACTCTCGACCATATCCGGGAGGGCAGCGCCTGGGCGAATCATCCCGAGGCGCCGCGCTTCGACCGCCGCCTGCGCGAGCTGGACTTCGGCGACTACGAAGGGCGTACCTGGGAGGCGCTCAAGGACGACCCGGGCTATCGAGCCTGGGTCGACAGCCGCGGCATGCGGGCCACGCCCGGCGGCGAATCCGCCGACGACCTCTGGGCGCGGCTCGCCGCCTGGCTCGACGAGGTGCTGGCCGAGGCCCGTATCCACGGCCATCGGCGGGTGCTGGCGGTCAGCCACAGCGGCGCCATCCGTGAGCTCTCCCGGCGCCTGGAGGGCGCCGACTTCTGGGCCGGCGTGGTGGGTCAGGCCCAGGGCCGGCGATTCGTCTTCACCCACGGCGAGGAGGGGTGGCAATGCGGCTGTTCATCGGCGGTGCCTGCGCCGGCAAGCGCGACCTCGTAGCGCACCGCTACCCCGCGGCGACCTGGTGGCGGGCGGGTGAGGGCGCCTTCCCCGATGGCTGGCGGGGAAGGCTCGCCCCGGGGCAGTGCCTGGTGATCAGCGGCTGGCTCGACGGGCTCGCCGCGGCCCTGGTCGATGAGCCCGACGACGATCGGCTCCGCGCCCGGCTCGCCGCCGAGCTCGAGGCGATGGTCGAGGCCGAGCGCCGAGGGCAGGGCGAGATCGTGCTGATCCTGCCGGAGGTGGGACGCGGCATCGTGCCTGTCGACCCGGCGGATCGGCGCCTGCGCGACCTCGCCGGCTGGCTGGGCCAGGACGCGGCGGCGCGTGCCGACGAGATCTGGTACGTGCGCCATGGGTTGGCTCGTTGCCTGACCATTGTCTGAAATTTGCCTGATCTTGGCATGAGCCGCGTCAACGGCGTCGGTGATTCGCGTTGACGCCCTTGGGGCCGGTTGCTAGCTTACCCGCACTCTCAGGTGCCGGTGGAGCGAGCTCCACCGGGTAAACGGGAAGTCGGTGCCCCCCAGGGCGAGTCCGACGCTGCCCCCGCAACGGTGATCGAATCGAGGTCCGCCACTACCGTCACTGGTAGGCCACTGTGCCCCCGCGGCATGGGAAGGCGGCGGTCCGGAAGGTGTCTCCCTGGCTCGGCCAGGCCCTTCGTTCGTCAGCCCGGAGACCGGCCTGAGAGCACATGCCGGATCGCGGAGGGCGATCACGAGGCGGGTCTCCCGGCACCAGGCCGCGGGCGCCCGTGTTCTCGCTCCCTTCCGCCGGCCCACCAGAAAAAACGCAAGGCGCCGTGCGGGTGAGCACGGCGGCAAGGGACCCACATGAACACCATTCACGCCTCCCGTGGCCTGGCGGCCTTCGCCCTGGCCGCGCTGCCGCTGGCCGTCCAGGCCCAGGGCACGTCGTCGACCTCTGACTCCAACGGGGTCGTCGCCGAGACCCTCAACCCGCTGACGGTCACCGCCACCCGCGCACCGCGCACCGCCGACGAGACGCTGGCCTCGGTCACCGTGATCGACGAGGCCACGCTGCGTCGCCAGAATCCCACCGACATCACCGACCTGCTGCGCGGCCAGCCTGGTGTCGACGTCTCGTCCAATGGCGGCTTCGGCAAGACCAGCAGCGTCTACGTGCGGGGGACCAGCAGCAAGTCCACGCTGCTGATGATCGACGGCATTCGCCTGCGCTCCGCCACCGATGGGGCGCCCGCCTGGCAGTTCCTCGATCCGCGCCAGTTCGAGCGGGTCGAGGTCGTGCGCGGACCGCGGGGCAGCCTCTACGGCGCCGACGCCGTGGGTGGCGTGGTGCAGCTGTTCACCCCGGAAGGGGAAGGGGCGCCGACGCCGCGCATCTCGGTGGGGGGCGGCAGCTTCGACACCCGGCGCGCCAGCGCCTCGCTCTCCGGAGCCGAGGGCGGCACCCGCTACCATGTCGCCGCCAGCCGCCTGGAGACCGACGGCTATGAGATCGTCGAGGGCGAGGGCGACAAGGGCTACGACAACACCTCCGGCCTGGTGCGGCTCGCCCACGGCTTCGATAACGGCGCCGAGGTGGGCGTGCTGGCCCTGCGCGCCCGGGGCAACACCGAGTTCGTCGGCGGGAATACCGATTTCGTCCAGCAGGTCGCCGGCCTGTACGGCGAGCTGCCGGTGACCGATGCCTGGAAGAGCCGCCTGACGCTCAGCGAGGCCCGGGACAAGACGGAGACCGCGGCCTTCGACAGCCTCTTCGACACCACGACCCAGACCCTGCGCTGGGAGAACACCGCCTGGTTCGGGCCCCACGAGCTGGTGGCCGGCGCCGAATACCAGGAGGACGATATCGCCGGCAGCGACACCGGCTCCGGCACCTATGCCGAGGAGAGCCGCGACAACGTGGCCGTCTTCGCCCAGGCGCTGATGGACTTTGCTCCCTTCACCCTGCAGGCCGGGCTGCGCCACGATGACAACGAGGCCTTCGGCGAGGAGCTCACCGGCCACCTGGCGCTGGGCTATGCGCTCGACGATCACCACACCCTGCGTACCAGCTACGGCACCGCCTATCGCGCCCCGACCTTCAACGAGCTCTACTATCCGGATCTCGGCTACTTCGCCGGCAATCCCGACCTCGAGGCCGAGACCTCGGCGACGGTCGAGCTGGGTGTGAGAGGCCAGTACGCGCGGTTCTTCTGGGACCTGGCGGCCTACGAGACGCGGGTCGATGACTTCATCGCTTCGACGGGCAGCCAGAACGAGAACATCGATGAGGCGCGCATCCGCGGCCTGGAACTGGCCTCGGGCCTCGACCTGGACCAGTGGACGCTGCAGGCGGCCCTGACCCTGACCGACACCGAGGATCGCGAGACCGGCCATCGACTGCCGCGCCGGGCCAGCCAGAGCCTGCGCCTGGACCTCGATCGCGAGCTGGGTGACTGGTCGCTGGGCGGCTCGTTCATCGCCCAGAACGATCGCTTCGACGATGCGGCCAACGAGGAGCGCCTCGGCGGCTTCGGCCAGCTGGACCTGCGCGCGGGCTGGCAGTTCGCCCCGCTGTGGTCGGCGCGGCTGAGCGTCGATAACGTCTTCGACAAGGCGTATGCCACGACCCGCTACTTCGACGGCCGTGACTACCTCAATGCCGGCCGCACGGCCTTCCTCAGCGTGAACTTCGGCCAGTGATCTTGCGTCGGCTCTCTCGCTCGCTGCTGACCGGCCTGATGCTGCCGCCGATGGTGGCCGCCCAGGCCGGGGAGGAGGTCTGCGTGGCCGACGACGCCGGGCGCGAGGTCTGCCTGGACGCCCCGGCGCGGCGCATCGTCGCGCTCTCGCCGGGCGTCACCGAGCTGCTCTATGCCGCCGGGGCCGGCGACTCAGTCGTCGGGGCGGTCAGCTTCAGCGACTACCCGCCCGAGGCGGCGCGGCTGCCCCGGGTGGGCAGCTACGACCGCCTCGATCTGGAGGCGCTGCTGGCCCTCGCGCCCGACCTGGTGGTGGCCTGGGCCGGCGGCAATCCCCGCGAGCAGGTCGACCGGCTGCCCCGTCTCGGCCTTCCCGTCTTCTACTCCGACGTCAACGACTTCGCCGGCATCGCGAGAAGCCTCGAGCGCTTCGGCGCGCTGGCCGGCAGCGCGGCGGTGGCGGAGGAGGCGGCCCGCACGCTGCGCGAGGAGGTGGCCGCGCTGCGTGCAGAGCATGCCGCCGCCGCGCCGGTCCCGGTCTTCTACCAGGTCTGGGAGCAGCCGCTGATGACCGTCAACGGCGAACACTGGATCAGCCAGGCCCTGGCGCTCTGCGGGGGCGAGAACCTCTTCGCCGAGGAGGGACCGCTGGTGCCGCGCATCGGCGTCGAGGCGGTGCTCGCCCGCGACCCGGAGGTGATCCTCACCGGCGGCATGGGCGAGCCCGATTCCTCCTGGCTCGAGGCCTGGCGCGACTACCCGGAGATGACCGCGGTTCGCCGTGACAACCTCTTCTTCATCGACCCGGACCTGGTGCAGCGCGCCACGCCGCGGCTGCTCGAGGGAACAAGGGCGCTCTGCGCCCGGCTGGAGACCGCCCGTGAGCGGCGCTAGGGGCGTGCTCGACCGCCTCGGGCGGCGTCCCACGCCGCTGGCCTGGCTGGCGCTGGCGGCGCTGCTCTCTCAGGGCGTCGCGCTGGCGCTGGGCAGCGTGTCGCTCGGCCCGGATGAGCTGTTTCGGGTACTGACCGGTGGGGGCGAGACGCTGCATCGCACCCTGGTGCTCGAGCTGCGCCTGCCTCGCGCGCTCGCCGCCTTCGGCACCGGCGCGCTGCTGGCGCTCGCCGGGGCGCTGATGCAGGTGCTGCTGCGCAATCCGCTGGCCGACCCCTACGTGCTGGGGCTCTCCGGCGGCGCCTCGGTGGCGGCGCTTGCCGCCATGCTGGCGGGCCTCGGCGCCGCCCTGGTGGGCGGGGCGGCCTTCGCCGGGGCGCTGGCCTCGACGCTGATCGTCTTCGGCCTGGCCCACGGGACCGGCAGCTGGACGCCGACTCGCCTGCTGCTCACCGGGGTGGTGATGGCCGCCGGCTGGGGGGCGGTGATCACCTTCCTGCTGGCGGTGAGCCCGGTGGAGCGGCTGCCTGGCATGCTCTACTGGCTGATGGGCGATCTCGCCTATGCGGGCACGCCCTGGCCGGTGCTGGTGGTGGCCGCGCTGGCCCTGGTCGTTATTCTGCCGCTGGGTCGTACCCTCAACGTGCTGGCCCGGGGCGGGCTGCAGGCCGCGGCGCTCGGCGTCGCGGTGCGCCCGCTGGAGTGGACCCTCTACCTGCTGGCGAGCCTGCTCACCGCCGTGGCGGTCACCACCGCCGGCAGCATCGGCTTCGTGGGGCTGATGGTGCCGCATATGCTGCGCCTGCGGCTGGGCAACGACCAGCGGCGCATCCTGCCGGCGAGCCTGCTGGCCGGCGGCATCCTGCTGACCCTCGCCGACACCCTGGCGCGCACCCTGATCGCCCCCCAGCAGCTGCCGGTGGGGGTGATCACGGCGCTGATCGGGGTGCCGAGCTTTCTCTACCTGCTCTACCGGAGTCGCTGATGAAGGCCCTGTCGACGCATCGGCTGCTCATCGACGTCCCCGGTCGCGCGGACGGCCGGCCGCTCGATCTCGTCGTCGCACCCGGCCAGCGCTGGGGGGTGCTGGGGCCCAACGGCGCCGGCAAGACCACCCTGCTGCATACCCTGGCCGGGCTGCGGCCGCCGCGCTCGGGGGAGGTGCGACTCGAGGGTCGGCCGCTTTCCGATTGGCGGCGGCGGGCCCTGGCGCGCCGGGTGGGCCTGGTGTTCCAGGAGCGCCACGACGACTTCCCGGCCACGGTGCGGGAGACCGCGCTGATCGGCCGCCACCCCTTCCTGTCGCCCTGGCAGCAGGAGGGTCCCGAGGATCATGCTCGCGCCGAGGCGGCGCTTTCGCGCCTGGACCTGTCGCACCTGGCCGAGCGTGAGCTCGCGACCCTCTCCGGTGGCGAGCGCCAGCGCGTCAGCCTGGCCACGGTGCTGACCCAGGCGCCGGGGGTGTGGCTCGCCGACGAGCCCACCAACCACCTGGACCTCCACCATCAGGTGGCGGTGATGGGCCTGCTCGCCGAACAGGCCGAGGGCGGCGGCGCGGTGATGATGTGCCTGCACGACCTCAATCTGGCGGCGCGCTGGTGCAGCCACCTGCTGCTGCTCTATCCCGACGGCGAGGCCTGCTGGGGCCCTGCGGAGGCGATGCTGGTGCCCGCGGCCCTGGAGCGCCTCTATGACCAGGCGCTGACCCGCGTCGAGGTCGACGGGGCACCGGTTTTCGTGCCCAGGCGTTGATCGAGCGACGCCGAGGCGCTCCATCCTTTTCCCTTCATCTACAGGAGTCTCGACATGAGCCGACCCTCGATCGACCCCCAGCGGCATGCCGAGCGCATGGCCGCCAAGCAGAAGATCATGAACGAGCGGATTGCCGCCGCCGACAAGGAGCAGGGCGTGCTGCTGGTGCTCACCGGCCCCGGAAAAGGCAAGAGCAGCTCCGGCTTCGGCATGGTCGCCCGCGCCCTGGGTCACGGCATGAAGGTGGGCGTGGTGCAGTTCATCAAGGGGGCCTTCAGCACCGGCGAGGAGGCCTTCTTCCGCGACCTGCCGGGAGTGGACTACCACGTCATGGGCGAGGGCTACACCTGGGACACCCAGGATCGCGAGCGCGACGTGCGCGCCGCCGAGGCGGCCTGGGCCGAGGCGCGGCGCATGCTCGCCGACCCGGACTACGCGTTGGTGCTGCTCGACGAGCTCAACATCGCCCTGCGCCACGGCTACCTGGAGCTCGACGCCGTGCTCGACGACCTGCAGGCGCGTCCGCCCATGCAGCACGCGGTGGTCACCGGCCGCCACGCGCCGGAGGCGCTGATCGAGCTGGCCGACACCGTCACCGAGATGAAGGTGGTCAAGCATGCCTTCAAGGATCAGGGCATCAAGGCCCAGAAGGGCGTAGAACTTTAGGGCATCTCTGGGAACTCGACGAAAGCGATGAGCGTTGCCGGCGACAAGCTTTCGCGAGGGCACTGTGAACCCCCTCCCTGGGCGCTACCGACGCCATCCCTGGCGTAGGACCCTCGCTTCACCTTGTCCCCGGCGCTCATCGGCCGGTCCCGATCCTTGCAAGGCCTTATCACACCCCCCAGCTTTCCAGGAGACCGCCGCATGGCAGATCCCAGCGGACGACCCGATCACGCCTTCCCCGAGGCGCAGCGCGAGGGCCTCTACCGGGCCATCTTCGAGCGCCGCGACGTGCGCAGCCAGTTCCGCCCGGACCCGATCCCGCCGGAGGTGCTGGCGCGGCTGCTCGAGGCCGCGCACCATGCCCCCTCGGTGGGCTTCATGCAGCCCTGGGACTTCCTGCTGATCGATAGCCGTGAGGTGCGTGGTCGGGTGCACGCCATCTTCGAGCGCGAGAACGCCAAGGCGGCCGAGGCCCACGCCGGTGAGCGCGGCGCGCTCTATCGCCGCCTCAAGCTCGAGGGCATCCTCGAGAGCCCGCTCAACCTCTGCATCACCTGCGACCGGGAGCGCGGCGGCGAGCACGTGCTGGGCCGCCAGAGCATCGTCGAGATGGATCTCTTCAGCACCTGCCTGGCGGTCCAGAACCTGTGGCTGGCGGCCCGCGCCGAGGGCATCGGCGTGGGCTGGGTCAGCATCCTCGACCAGCAGGAGCTCGCCGAGGTGCTGGGCCTGCCGGATCACGTCACTCCGCTCGCCTACCTGTGTCTCGGCTACGTCGACGACTTCCTCGACGGCCCGGAACTGGCCCGGGCCGGCTGGCGACAGCGCCTGCCGCTGGCCGATCGCGTGCACGGTAACGGCTGGCAGACCGCCCCGGCGGATGCGGCGCTGACGCGCGCCGTCGATGCCCTGGCCCCCCGACAGTGAGGTCGCTTGCATGCCGACGCTGATGATCCAGGGCACCACCTCCGATGCCGGCAAGAGCACCCTGGTCGCGGGGCTCTGCCGGGCGCTCACCCGGCGGGGCATCTCGGTGGCGCCCTTCAAGCCCCAGAACATGGCGCTCAACAGCGCCGTGACGCCGGAGGGCGGCGAGATCGGCCGCTCCACGGCGCTGCAGGCCGCGGCCGCCGGCATCGCGCCCCACGCCGACATGAACCCGGTGCTGCTCAAGCCCGAAAGCGACCGGGGCGCCCAGGTGATCCTCGACGGCCAGGTCTACGGCCACATGGACGCGATCGACTATCACGCCTTCAAGCGCCGGGCGCGGGAGAGCGTGCTGGCGGCCTGGCGGCGACTGTCGAGCCGCTTCGATGTGATCATCGCCGAGGGCGCGGGCAGCCCCGCCGAGGTCAACCTGCGCGAGGGCGACATCGCCAACATGGGCTTCGCCGAGGCCGTCGACTGCCCGGTGCTGCTGGTCGGCGACATCGACCGCGGCGGCGTCTTCGCCCAGCTGGTGGGTACCCTGGCGCTGCTCTCCGAGAGCGAGCGGGCACGTACCCGGGGCTTCGTCATCAACCGCTTCCGCGGCGATATCGCCCTGCTCGAGCCCGGCCTCGACTGGCTCACCGCCCACACCGGCAAGCCGGTGCACGGCGTGCTGCCCTACCTCCAGGGCCTGCTCCTCGATGCCGAGGATGGCGTGGGCCTCGCCGGTCACGAAGCGGGCACGCCCGACCTGCGCGTAGTGGTGCCGGCGCTGCCGCGGATCAGCAATCACACCGACCTGGATCCGCTGCGCCTGCACCCGCGCGTGTCGCTGACCATCGTCGGACCGGACCGGGCGATCCCGCCCGCCGACGTCATCCTGCTGCCCGGCAGCAAGGCGACGGCCAGCGACCTCGCCTGGCTGCGCGCCCAGGGCTGGGAAGCGGCGATCCACCGCCATCTGCGCTACGGCGGCCGGGTGCTCGGCATCTGCGGCGGCTTCCAGATGCTCGGCGAGGCGATCGACGACCCGGACGGTCTCGAGGGCCCGGCCGGCAGCGTGCCGGGACTGGGGGTGCTGGCGATGCGCACCCGGATGGTGGCGGGCAAGCAGCTGCGCAACGTCGCCGGCACCCTCCTGGGCACCCCGGCCGGGGAGGGCGTGCCGGTGAGCGGCTACGAGATCCATAACGGCGTGAGCGACGGCCCGGCCCTGGCCCGGCCGCTGATGCTCCTCGACGGGCGGCCGGACGGCGCGGTGAGCGAGGACGACCAGGTGCTGGGCAGCTACCTGCACGGCCTCTTCGACGAGGCGGGCGCCTGCGCGTCGCTGCTCGCCCGGCTCGGCCTGGCGGGGGAGGAAGGGGAGGCCGCCGTCGACTTCGCCGCCCACCGCGAGCGGGAGCTCGATCGCCTGGCCGACGGCCTGGAGGCGAGCCTGGACATGGCCGCCATCGAGGCGCTGGTGGGCGGCAGCGGGCCTGTATCCAATTATCTTTAGTTTTATATACAATAGCTTCCTCACAATGTGACCACGCGAGGCGGCAATGACGGCACGGAGCGGCACTTCCCGGCAGGATTCCACGACCTGGCAGTTCATCGGCGGACTCGCGCTGCTGGTGGCCCTGGGCCTGAACCTGCGCCCGCTGCTGGCCGCCGCCAGTCCGCTGATGGAGGAGATCCGCCTGGCGACCGGGCTCAGCTACACGGTGCTCGCCTGGCTGACCACCTTGCCCTTCCTCTGCATGGGCGGTGTGGCACTCGCCAGCGGGCGCCTGCAGGCCTGGCTGGGCGAGCAGCGCGGCATTGCCCTGTCCCTCGTCGCCATCGCGGTCGCCTGCGCCCTGCGCCAGGTCGACGGCAGCGGCACGACCCTGCTGGCCACGGCGCTGCTGGGCGGCGCCGGCATCGCGCTGATCCAGGCGCTGGTGCCGGGGCTCGCCAAGCGCCGCTTCGGGCGACGCATGCCGCTCGCCATGGGCGTCTACGCCGCGGCGCTGATGTCCGGCGGCGGCCTGGCCGCCTGGGCGAGCCCCTGGCTGGCGCGACTCGGCGGCTGGCAGCTGGGCGTGGGCCTGTGGTGGGTGCCGGCGCTGATCACGCTGCTGTTCTGGATGTGGCTCGCTCGCCGCCCCCGTGCACCGGAGCCCGCCTGGGTGGCGCTGGCCGGTCCGCGGCCGTGGCGGCTGCCCCGCGCCTGGCTGCTGGCCCTCTACTTCGGGGTGATCAACGCCGGCTACTCCAGCGTGGTCACCTGGCTGCCGGTCTACTACCGCGAGCTCGGCTGGAGCGCGTCGTCAAGCGGCCTGCTGCTGGCCTGGATGACGATCTTCCAGGTGATCGCCGCCCTGGCGATGCCGGCCCTGGCCCAGCGCCAGTCCCACGCGGATCGCCGCTGGCTGCTGGGCGCGAGCCTGCTGGCCCAGCTCACTGGCTACTTGGGGCTGATCCTGCTGCCCGGCCAGGGCGCGCTCGCCTGGGTGGCCATCGCCGGCTTCGGCCTCGGCGCCTGTTTCTCCCTGGGCCTGATCCTGGCCCTGGATCACCTGCCCGATCCCCGCGCGGCGGGCCGGCTGGCCGCCTTCATGCAGGGTTTCGGCTTCATGCTCAATGCGCTCTCGCCGTGGATCAGTGGTGCCCTGCGCGAGGCCACCGGCGGCTTCCTGGCCGCCTGGGTGCTGCTGGCGCTGGGCGTCGCGGCGATGCTGCTGGTGACCCTGCGCTTCAATCCCCGCGCTTATCCGCGAGTGATGGCGGGCGCCGGCGGGCGCGCCTAACTGCTGCTGGGCGCTCGTCCCCGCCGCGTGCCGGGCTAGCTCATGAAGCGTGTCGGGTCGTCGCTGATCACCGCCTCGACCCCCCAATCCCAGCGCGGGGCGAAGGCGGTGGGGTCGTTGGCCGTGTAGCAGAGCAGTCGGTAGCCGGCCTCGCTCACCTCCCGGGCGCGGGCCGCCTTGAGGCGCTTCCAGTCGGCATGCACGCTGCAGGCCGCCACCGCCTCACAGCGGCGCCGCCAGTCGCGGCCGACCCCCTCGACCAGCACCCCCAGCGAGAGCGCCTCGGGCCCGGCCAGGGCGCGGGCGTGGGCGAGGGCCGCGTCGTTGAAGGAGGAGAGCAGCCGGCGCGATGGCGGCAGTGCCGCCATAACGGCGGGCAGGGCGGCCTCGACCAGCGCCCGGGGATCGCGGCCGCGATTGACCTTGAGCTCCAGGTTGACGCCCATCTCGAGTTCGTCGAGCAGCGCCAGCATCTCCGCGAGGGTGGCCATGGGCTCGCCGCGGTAGGCCTCGCCGAACCAGCTGCCTGCATCGAGGCGTCGCGCCGCGGCGAGATCCAGGTCGGCCAGCCGGCCGCGGCGATCGGAGCAGCGCCGCACGGAGGCGTCGTGCCAGATCACCGGGGTGCCGTCGCCGAGCAGCTGGACGTCGAGCTCGACCCAGGTCACGCCCACGCCGTGGGCGGCACGCACCGCGGCCAGGGTGTTCTCCGGGGCGCGGGCGGAGAGCCCGCGATGGGCGATCAGGCGGGGCAGGGCGAGCGCGGCGTCGGGCATGGAAGCTTTCCTGGTCGGCGGGGCGGAAGGGGACAGCGTAGCGTCATCGGCCGGCGACGGGAAACGCCCCCGCGCCGGAGCGCGGGCGCGGCGCGATCGCGCCAGGATGTGGTAGGCTGCGCGCTTTCGATCCTGGCGCTGGCGCCGGACATACGACGATGCGAGGACACCGAGATGAGAGTCGTGCACATCAAGAATCCCGAGCAGCGCGATGCCTGCCTGGCGCGGCTGTGCGCCGAGGCCTACGGCCAGGACGCCGGGCTCACGCCGCTGGCGACCTTCGCCGGCACCCTGGGGGTGCTGGTCAAGCAGGAGGCGGCGCGGGTGCTGGCGCTGGTGGATGACGCGTCGCGCCCGGTGGCGCTGGCGCTGCTGGTGCTCGACGAGGTCGGCAGCAGCATGACCGTGATGCTGCTGGCGGAGCTCGACGGCGAGAGCGTGACCCGGCCCGCCGAGCGGCTGGTCGCCGAACTGGCCCTCAAGGCGCCGCTGCGCGTGGATGCCGTGGGCCCCGAGCAGGAGGCGCGCTTCCGCGAGGCGGGCATCACCCGCTGGCTCGACGGCAAGGCCGGCGTGCGCATCGGGCTCGGCCCCAAGCATCCTGCCGCCTCCGTGGCGGAGCTGCCCCGCGCGCTGACCTTCGACGAGGCCTCGGTGATCCAGTCGTTCAAGCGCGACCGCGCGCTCTTCGACGACTACAAGGCGCGCTTCGTGCGCGGGCTGGAGTCCTTTCCCGCCACGCTCTAATAAACACTCCTTGACCCCCGGGGGGCCGGGGCGCTTGACTGGTGGGCCTATCCGTCAACGTCACAAGGAACCCCCCATGGCCCAGCGTATCCAGTTCGCCCGCACCGGCGGCCCCGAGGTGCTCGAACTCGTCGAGGCCACGCCGGCCGAGCCTGCCGCCGGTGAGGTACGCGTCCGCAATCAGGCGGTCGGCCTCAACTTCATCGACATCTACTTCCGCACTGGCCTCTATCCGGCCCCGTCGCTGCCCTCCGGCCTCGGCACCGAGGGCGCGGGCGTGGTCGAGGCGGTCGGTGAGGGCGTGACCCACCTGGCCCCGGGCGACCGGGTGGCCTTTGCCCAGGGCCCGCTGGGCGCCTACGCCGAGCAGCACGTGCTGCCGGCCGACAAGGTGGTGGTGCTGCCCGAGGCGGTCGATGTCGAGACCGCCGCGGCCGCCATGCTCAAGGGCCTCACGGTGCAGTACCTGCTGCGCCAGACGGCTCCTCTCAAGGGCGGCGAGACCATCCTCTGGCACGCCGCCGCCGGCGGCGTCGGCTCCATCGCCTGCCAGTGGGCCAAGGCGCTCGGCGTGAGGCTGATCGGCACCGTCAGCTCACCGGAGAAGGCGGCGCTGGCCACGAAGAACGGCGCCTGGGCGACCATCGACTATACCCGGGAGGACGTGGTCGAGCGGGTGCGCGAGCTGACCGACGGCGAGATGTGCGACGTGGTCTACGACTCGGTGGGCAAGGATACCTGGGAGACGTCGCTGGACTGCCTGAAGAAGCGCGGCCTGATGGTCAGCTTCGGCAACGCCTCCGGCCCGGTGGAGGGCGTCAACATCGGCATCCTCAACCAGAAGGGGTCGCTTTACGTCACGCGCCCGAGCCTCAACGGCTACGCCGACACCCGCGAGCGGCTGGAGTGGATGGCCGGCGAGCTCTTCGCGATGCTCGAGAGCGGCCAGGTGACGGTCGATATCTCACACCGCTATCCGCTGGCCGAGGCGGGCGATGCCCAGGCGGCCCTGGCCGGCCGACAGACCACCGGGTCGACCATCCTGCTGCCGTGACCCTGCCTCTTGCGTGGGCGGCGCCTACAGCGACTCGTTGAGCTCGCCGATCAGCTGCTCGCGCCGCTTGAGCGCGGCGAGCCCCTCGTCGCCGAGCTGGTTCGCCGCCTCGCAGAGCAGCCCCTCGGCCAGCAGCATGAAGGCGCACATGCTGTTGCTGAAGAAGAGGCTGTGGTCGGGCACCGGGAAGGCGAGGTGCGCCACCCGGGCGAGCGGGGAGCCCCGGGAGTCGGTCAGGGCGATGACGCGAATGCCCTGACGCGCCGCCACCTCGGCCGTGGCCAGCACGCTGGGGGTATAGGGGAAGCAGCTCGCCACCACCAGCACGTCCCCCGCCTCGAGCTGGGCCAGGGCGTCCGCCACCCCGTGGCGGACGGCGTCCAGCGGCGCCGCATCGGCGCGCAGCATGCCCAGGCCATAGGCCAGGAACGAGGCCAGCGAGGCGAACTGGCGCATGCCGTGGACCCTCACACGCCGCGCCTCCACCAGCAGCCGCGCCGCCTCCGTGAAGGCCTCGCCATCGATGCCCGTCACCGTGTCGGCGATATTGGCACTCTCCTGACGGCCCAGGCGGGCCAGCCGACCGAGGGCATCGTCATCCCCGTCGCTGTCCAGCAGCCGCGAGACCTGATCGCTGTAGAAGCTCTTGCCCTCGGTGACGTGGCGGCGAAACACCGCCTGCAGGCCGGCGAAGCCGTCGAAGCCCAGCCGCTGGGCCAGCCGCGACAGGGTCGAGGGGCTGACGCCCAGGCGCTCCGCCAGTTCGCTGATCGACGAGACCGCGGCCTGCTGGGGCGCGGTGACCATCGCCGCGAGCACCCGACGCGAGCGCTTGCCCAGGCGCACCGCGCCCTCGCCCTGCTCGAGGGTGGCGAGCAGGCGTTCGAGGTCGCCGAGGGTGTCCGGTCGCTGGGGCTTGAGGGAAGTCATGAGGGTGTCGGTAAGGCCTGCGGTGATCGAGGCGGGCATTGTAGCGCTCGTCGGGCGCAGCGTCAGGCCACTGTCGAATCTATTTGCAAATATATTTCCGTTTTATCAGGATGGCATTTGTATTTGCATATTGCCCGAGAGAGGGACGCATGAGCCACGTCTTCCATCGTCACCTGAAGCACTCCTACCCGACCGCCGTGGGCGGCGACGGGCCCTACCTGATCGATGCCCAGGGCAAGCGCTACCTGGACGCCTGCGGCGGTGCCGCGGTCTCCTGCCTGGGTCACAGCGACGCCGAGGTGATCGAGGCGGTGCGGGACCAGGTCGGCCGGCTCGCCTATGCCCACAGCTCCTTCTTCACCACCGAGCCGATGGAGGCGCTGGCCGACTTCCTGGTCGAGCGCGCGCCGGCGGGCCTCTCCTCGGTCTACTTCGTCTCCGGCGGCTCCGAGGCGGTGGAAGCGGCCCTCAAGCTCGCGCGCCAGTACTTCATCGAACGCGGCGAGCCCCAGCGCAAGCACCTGATCGCCCGCCGCCAGAGCTATCACGGCAACACCCTGGGGGCGCTCGCCACCGGCGGCAACGCCTGGCGTCGACAGCAGTTCGAGCCGCTGCTGGTCGAGGTGAGCCACGTCAGCCCCTGCTATGCCTATCGCGACCAGGCCCCCGGCGAGACCCCGGAGGCCTACGGCGAGCGCCTGGCCGCGGAGCTCGAGGCCGAGATCCAGCGCCTGGGGCCGGAGAACGTGATGGCCTTCGTCGCCGAGCCGGTGGTCGGCGCGACGCTGGGCGCGGTGCCCGCGGTGCCGGGCTACTTCAGGCGGGTGCGCGAGATCTGCGATCGCCACGGTATCCTGCTGATCCTCGACGAGGTGATGTGTGGCATGGGCCGCACCGGTAGCCTGTTCGCCGCCGAGCAGGAGGGCGTGACGGCGGATCTGGTGACCGTGGCCAAGGGCCTCGGGGCCGGCTACCAGCCGATCGGCGCGACCCTGGTCAGCGAACGGATCCGCGCGGCCATCGCCGAGGGCTCGGGCTTCTTCCAGCACGGCCACACCTACATCGGCCACGCCACCGCCTGCGCCGCCGCCCTGGCGGTCCAGCGCGCCGTCGAGGAGCGCGGCCTGCTGTCGCGGGTCGTGAGTCTGGGCCAGGGGCTCCAGCAGCGCCTCGAGGCGCGCTTCGGCGAGCACCCCCACGTCGGCAACATCCGCGGCCGGGGGCTCTTCCGCGGGCTCGAGCTGGTCGCCGAGCGCGACGGCAAGACGCCCTTCGATCCTGAGCGCAAGCTGCATGCGGCGATCAAGCGCGCGGCCATGGACGAGGGCCTGATGTGCTACCCGATGGGCGGCACCCTGGACGGCCGCCGCGGCGACCACATCCTGCTGGCTCCGCCCTTCATCCTCGACGACGCCCACCTGGACGAGATCGTCGACAAGCTCGACGCCGCCCTGCGTCGCGTCCTCACCCACTCGTAACGGAGCCTCGCCCGATGTCGATCGACTCCCGCCTCTCTGCCCTGGACGAGGCCACCATGGCGCCCGACCAGCGCCGCGTGCTGGACGCCATCCTGAGCGGCCCCCGCGGCAACCTGGACGGCCCCTTCCTGGCCTGGATCCACAGCCCGGCACTGGCCGACCACGCCCAGCGCCTCGGCGCCTTCTGCCGCTACGGCACCCGCCTGGAGCTGCGGCTCACCGAGCTCGCGATCCTCTTCACCGCCTCCTGGTGGCAGTCCCAGGCCGAGTGGCAGATCCATGCGCCCATCGCCCGCGACGGCGGGGTCGGCGAGGCGGTGATCGAGGCCCTCCGGGATGGGCGCGAGCCGGCCTTCGAGCGCGACGACGAGGCGCTGGTCTATCGCCTGGGCAGGACGCTCTACACCACCCGGCGCGTCGACGAGGCGCTCTACGCCGAGGCGGTGGCGGCCTTCGGCGAGCCGGCGGTGGTGGAACTGGTGGGCGTCTTCGGCTATTACGCCCTGGTGGCCATGACCCTCAACGTCTTCGAGGTGCGCCGGGGCAGTGAGCCGCTGCCGTTCGCCGAGCCCTGACGGGGCGGTCGGGCAGGGGAATCGCCGCCCGCGCTGGAACGAGGGCCGTGTGGGCGGCATCCTTGATCGTGTTACCGAACCCTCGACAAGGACCCGACCGATGAGCCCGACCCTGCCGACTCTGACCGATGCCCGCCTCTCCCTGGGGGGGCGAGTGGCCACCCTGACCCTGGACCGCCACGACGTCCGCAACGCCCTGACCGGCACCGCCCTGGTCGACGACATCCTCGCCGTCGCCGACTGGGTGAACGCCTGCGACGCGGTCTCGGTGCTGGTGATCACCGGGGCGGGCAGTGCCTTCTCTGCCGGCGGCAACGTCAAGGACATGGCCAGCCGCGGCGGCGATTTCGAAGGCAGTGTCGCCGAGGTGGCCGACCGCTACCGCCGCGGCATCCAGCGCCTGCCGCTCGCCCTCGAGGGCGTGGAGGTGCCGATCATCGCCGCGGTGAACGGCCCGGCTATCGGCGCCGGCTTCGACCTGGCCAACATGGCGGACCTGCGGATCGCCTCGCGCAAGGCCAGGTTCGGCGAGACCTTCCTCAACCTCGGCATCATCCCCGGCGACGGCGGCGCCTGGTTCCTGCAGCGGCTGATCGGCTACCAGCGGGCCTTCGAGCTGACGCTCACCGGGCGGGTGATCGATGCCGAGCAGGCCCGCGACTACGGCATCGTGCTGGAGGTGACCGAGCCCGAGGCGCTGATGGAACGGGCTCAGGAACTCGCCGGCCAGATCGCCGCCCAGCCGCCCAGGGCCACCCGCCTGACCAAGCGGCTGATGAAGCGGGCCGATCGCATGGCGCTGCCCGACTTCCTCGACCTCTGCGCGAGTTTCCAGGGCATGTGCCATAACGAGCCGGAACACCTGGAGGCCGTCCACGCCATGCTGGAGACGATGGCCAGGAAGTGAGCCCTGGGCCATCGCCTCGCGACCCTGGATTGGCCGTCCGCGGCCTCGCACCGGGCAGCGCCGTGTTGCGCGGGCGGGTGGGAAAAGCTGGCTTTTCTTGGCCGCGGCTGTTGTGCTGACGGTATCCAGACGGCACAGGGAGGTGATCGGCGATGAGCGATAGCACCCAGGTGTTCCTGATCCTCGGCGCGACGCTCGCGGCCTTCGTGTGGGGCCGGTTCCGCTATGACCTGGTGGCGCTGGGTGCGCTGCTGGCCTCGGTGCTGCTGGGGCTGGTGCCGACGGACGAGGCCTTCTACGGCTTCGGCCACCCCGCCGTGATCACCGTCGCCGCGGTGCTGGTGCTCAGTCGCGGCTTCGAGCGCTCGGGGCTCGTCGACCTGATCGCCGAGCAGGCCCTCAGGGTCGGCGATCGCCTGATCCTCCAGATGCTGGTGCTTACCGGCACCGTGCTGGTGCTCTCCGGGGTGATGAACAACGTCGGCGCCCTGGCGCTGATGCTGCCGGTGGCGATCCGCATGGCCCGGGAGCATGACAGCCCGCCGTCGCTGTTGTTGATGCCGCTGGCCTTCGGCTCGCTGCTCGGCGGCCTCACCACCCTGATCGGCACCCCGCCCAACATCATCATCTCCAGCTATCGTGCCCAGGCGACCGGGGAGAGCTTCGGCATGTTCGATTTCTTCCCCGTGGGGGCCAGCGTGGCCCTGGTCGGCCTGGCCTTCATCGTGCTGCTGGGCTGGCGCCTGGTGCCCCAGCGGGCCGGCAAGGCCTCCCGGGAGGAGATGTTCGACACCGCCCACTACCTGGTGGAGCTGCGCGTGCCCGAGGACGGCAAGGCGGTGGGCTGGTCGCTGCGCGACCTGCACCAGGCCCTGGAGGAGACCATCCCGGTGCTGGCGGTGGTGCGCGGTGACAAGCGCCATGCCGGGCACGCCTTCCACGGCACCCTGGTCGAGGGCGATATCCTGCTGGTGGAGGCCGGTCCCGAGGAGATGAAGCTGATCGAGGACAAGGCGGGCCTGGTGGTCGGCCCCGAGCCGCCGCCGGACGACGAGGCCCAGGATGCTGAGACGCGGGAGCGCGAGGCCTCGGCCGCGACTCGCGAGGCCCAAGAGGGTGACGAGTCGCAGGATGACGAGCCCCGGGGCGAGGAGGAGGACGCGAAGCCCTCCGCGGTGGATACCGAGGGCCTGCAGCTGGTCGAGGCGGTGGTGCGCAACGACTCCATGATGATCCACCGTACCGTCACCCAGCTGCGCCTGCACAACCAGTTCGGCCTGCACCTGGTGGCGGTGGCCCGGGACGGCGGCCGCCTCAACCAGCGCCTGCGCGATATTCGCTTCCGGGCCGGCGACGTGCTGCTGCTGCAGGGCGGTGAGGGCGAGATCGGCGAGAGCCTCACCACCCTGGGCTGCCTGCCGTTGGCCAGCCGCAACCTGACCCTGGGCCGGCCGCGCATGCTGGCGGTCTCGGTGGCCATCTTCGCCGCGGCGGTCATCGCCATGGTGCTGGACCTCGTGCCCTCGTCGGTGGCGCTGACCGCTGCCGCCCTGGTATCGCTGATGGTGGGCGTGCTGTCGCTGCGCGAGGGCTATCAGGCCATCGATGGCCCGGTGATCGTGCTGCTGGGGGCGATGATTCCGGTGGGTCAGGCGCTGGAGACCAGCGGCGGGGCCACCCTGATCGCCGATGCCCTGCTGGTCATGGGGCGCGAGTGGCCGGTGGTGGCCATCCTGGTGGGGCTGTTCTTGGTCTGCACGCTGCTCTCCAACGTGATCAACAACGCCGCGGCGGCGCTGCTGATGGCGCCCATCGCGGCGAGTCTCGCCGAGGGCTTCGGCGTCTCCCTGGATCCCTTCCTGATGGTGGTGGCGATCAGCGCCTCCTGCGCCTTCCTGACCCCCATCGGTCACCAGTCCAACACCCTGGTGATGGGCCCGGGGGGCTACCGCTTCGGCGACTACTGGACACTGGGGTTGCCGCTGACCCTGGTGGTGATGGCGGTGGCGATCCCGCTGATCCTGATCGTCTGGCCGCTGTAGCGATCTCTCGAGTGATCGTCGGTGCGTGTCGGCGGTAGCGTACAGGGAGGTATTCACAGCGCCCTCTCGTCGACCTGCCGCGGCGCTCTGGGGAAACATCAATGAGGGATTATAAAGCCGCCCCGGCGGGTAGCCGGGGCGTCGTCGTGGGCGAGGGGGCGTGTCAGGCCGGCTGGTGGCGCAGCACCTTGGTCTTGTCGGTGACGAAGGCGTCGTAGGCGAAGTCGTCCACGGTGAGCAGCTCCAGCACCGCGGCCTCGCGCTCCTGCATGAAGGTGGCGTCCTCCTCGCCGATCAGCCCCTGTGCCAGGGCGGCCTCGACCCGCTGTTCCGGATGCAGCGCATCGGCCGGCAGCTCGCCCTTGGCGTAGGCCTTGTTGACCCTACGATAGAGTGCCTCGGCCCTCTCCTGGCTCGCCAGCAGGGCGTTGTAGCGGGCCAGCGGGTTGTCCCGGCTGCCGTCGTTCTCCTGCCAGGTGGCATCGAGCAGGTAGCGGCGCAGCACGGAGTCCCGGGAGACGGCCTGCGCGATCTCACGGGTCAGGGTGTCCTCGGGGCGCTTCCAGCGCCGGCCCGTGGGCATCACGATGACGCGCAGTGCGCGGCCCAGGGCGTGGCTCGGCAGGTTGTCGAAGAGCTCGTCCAGGGCCTGCTCGGCACGCCCCAGCAGGAACCGGCAGCCGTAGTGCAGCAGGGCCGCCTCGCCTTCGACCTTGTGGCCCTCGTGCCACTGCTTGAGGGTCATCGAGGCGAGGTAGAGATTGGAGAGCACGTCGCCGAGGCGCGCCGAGAGCATCTCGCGCTGCTTGAGCTGGGAGCCGAGGCTCGCCATGGCGGCATCGGCGCAGAGCCCGAAGCCGGCCGAGAGCCGAGCGATGTCCCGGGCATAGGGGGCGGCGATCTCGTCGAAGGGCACGCTCGGCTGGCCGAGCCCCAGGCCCTGGGTGAGGGCGCGGGCGGCGTTGCCGAAGATCAGCCCGGCATGGCCGAAGAAGGCCTGGTCGAAGGCCGCCACGTCATCGGCATCCTTGGCGGCCAGCTCCTCGAGCACGAAGGGATGGCAGCGGATGGCGCCCTGGCCGAAGATCATCAGGTTGCGGGTCATGATGTTGGCGCCTTCGACGGTGATCGCCACCGGGTTGGCGCTGTAGCCGATGCCGAGGTAGTTGCGCGGCCCCAGGGTCACCGCCTTGCCGCCGTGGATGTCCATGGCGTCGCCGAGGATCACCCGCTGGAACTCGGTGAGCTGGCTCTTGAGGATCGCCGAGGGCACCGCCGGCTTCTCGCCGTGGTCGATGGTGTTGGCGGTCTGGTAGACCGCGGCGCGAGAGACATAGGCCAGCGCGGCCATGCGCGCCAGGGGCTCCTGGACGCCCTCCATCTCGGCCACCGGCACGTTGAACTGACGGCGAATCCGCGCGAAGCCGCCGCTCCAGCCCAGGGCGTAGCGGGCGGTGCCGGTGGCGCCGGAGGGCAGGGTGATGCAGCGCCCGATGGAGAGGCACTCGACCAGCATCCGCCAGCCCTGGCCGATCATCTCCGGCCCGCCGATGATGGTAGAGAGCGGCACGAAGACATTGTGGCCCTTGATCGGGCCGTTCAGGAAGGGGCTGCCGATGGGGTGGTGGCGACGGCCGATCTCCATGCCGTCGGTCTCTCGGGGAATCAGCGCCAGGGTGATGCCGCGGTCCTGCTCCTCGCCGAGGAGCTGCTCCGGGTCGAAGAGCCGGAAGGCCAGGCCCACGACGCTGGCGATGGGGGCCAGGGTGATCCAGCGTTTCTCGAAGTTCAGCCTGAGGCCGAGGACCTCCTTGCCGTCGACCATCTGCTTGCAGACCACTCCGGTGTCGGGAATGGCCGTGGCATCGCTGCCGGCCCGCGGGCCGGTCAGGCCGAAGCAGGGGATCTCGCGGCCGTCGGCCAGGCGCGGCAGATAGTGATCCTTCTGCTGCTCGGTGCCGTACTTGAGCAGCAGCTCACCCGGCCCCAGGGAGTTGGGCACGCCCACGGTGACCATCAGCGTCTCGCTGATCGAGAGCTTCTGCAGCACCAGGGACTGGGCCTTGGCCGAGAAGCCCAGGCCGCCGTAGGCCTTGGGGATGATCATGCCGAAGAAGCCTTCCTGCTTGAGGTAGTCCCAGAGCTCCTGGGGCAGGTCGGCGCGCTCCCGGGCGATCTCCCAGGCGTTGCACATGCCGGCGGCCACGCCGCACTGGTGATCGAGGAAGGCGCGCTCCTCGTCCGAGAGCCCCTCGTCGCGATAGTCGAGCAGCATCTGCCAGTCGGGGCGTCCGGTGAAGAGCTCGCCGTCCCAGGCCACGCTGCCGGCCTCGAGCGCGGTGCGCTCGGTGTCCGAGACCCGGGGGGCGACCTTCTTGAACAGCGCGAACAGCCGCGGCGTCAGCCAGCGGGTGCGCAGGGCGGGCAGGCCGCAGGCGGCGATGCCCGCGGCCGCGATCAGCAGCAGCGCGCCGAGGATCGACGCGCCGGCCACCAGGCCGACGAGGCCGAGCCCCGCGGTCACGGCCAGGGCGGGCAGGGCGCCGGCCTCCCGGCGCATCACGATGAGCAGGCCGATGACGGCCAGCACGAGCAGGATCAGGGTCAGCATGGTGGGCTCCGACGGATTCGAACACTTGTTTGAATGCCCTCAGCCTAGCGCATCCCGAGCCCGGCGGCCAATCCCCTTTCGGCCAATGCTGGGATAATCCGGTCAGGGGCTCCGGGGGCAAGCCGTAGAGGAGCTCCTACGCCAGGGACGGCGTCGGTAGCTACAGGGAGGTATTCATGCGTCTCCTCGAGGCTTGTCGACGACGAGCCCCGGTTTCTCACAGGCCAACGCAAGCCGCCCCGCACAGGGGCGGGGCGGCACGATGGTGCCTGGCGGGCCGATCAGGCCAGGCGGCGCTGCGGTTCCCGCTGGGCGGGGGCGTCGCCCGCCACGTAGTAGGGCGCGTCGCTTCTCGGCAGCGGCGCGCGGCCGCGGATCTTGTCGGCCATCTTCTCGGCGAGCATGATCGTCGGCGCGTTGAGGTTGCCGGTGGGAATCACCGGGAACAGCGACGCGTCGACCACCCGCAGGCCCTCCAGGCCGTGGACCCGGCCGACGCCGTCGACCACCGCGTCGTCCCCCTCGCCCATGCGGCAGCTGCCACAGGGGTGGTAGGCGGTCTCGGCGTGTGCCTTGACGAAGGCGTCGAGCTCGGCGTCGGTCTGGACGTCCGGCCCCGGGGAGACCTCCCGGCCGCGGTAGGCGTCGAAGGCCGGCTGGGCGATGATCTCTCGGGTCAGGCGGATGGCGTCGCGGAACTCCTGCCAGTCCTTCTCGGTGGACATGTAGTTGAAGAGGATCGAGGGCGCGGCCTCGGGATCGCGGGAGGTCAGGCGCACGCGGCCGCGACTCTCCGAGCGCATGGAGCCCACGTGGGCCTGGAAGCCGTGGGCCTGCACCGCGCTCTTGCCGTTGTAGCTGATGGCAATGGGCAGGAAGTGGTACTGCAGGTTGGGCCACGCCTCCTCGTCGCTCGAGCGGATGAAGCCCGCCGCCTCGAATTGGTTGCTGGCGCCAACGCCGGTGCCGAGCAGCATCCACTCTGCGCCGATCTTCGGCTGGTTGTACCACTTGAGCGCCGGGTAGAGCGAGATCGGCTGGGTGCACTCGTACTGGATGTACATCTCCAGGTGGTCCTGCAGGTGCGCGCCGACGTTGTCGTTGACCTTGACCGCCTCGATGCCGAATTCGTCGAGCACATCCTTGGGGCCCACGCCGGAGCGCTGCAGGATCTGCGGCGAGGCGATGGCGCCGGCGCACAGCAGCACCTCACGACGTGCGCTGACCGCCTGGGGCTTGCCGTGGCGGGCGTAGCGCACGCCGGTGGCGCGCGTGCCCTCGAAGGTGATGACGTCGGTGATGGCGCGCGTCTCGATGGTCAGGTTCGCCCGGCCCTTGGCCTGGTCGAGGTAGCCTCGGGCGGTGGAAGCGCGTCGCCCTTTCGGGGTGACGAAGCGGTCCATGGGGCCGAAGCCCTCCTGCTGGTAGCCGTTGACGTCCTCGGTGGCCGGGTAGCCGGCCTGCTGGCCCGCCTCGATGAAGGCGTGATAGAGCGGGTTGTTGCCTTCCTTCGGGGTGGTCACGCTGACCGGGCCGTCACCGCCGTGATAATCGTTGGGCCCGATGTCGCGGGTCTCGGCCTTCCTGAAGTAGGGCAGGCAGTCGGCGTAGGTCCAGTCCTCGAGGCCCGGCTGCTTGGCCCAGCCGTCGTAGTCCAGGGCGTTGCCACGGATGTAGCACATGCCGTTGATCAGCGAGGAGCCGCCCAGCCCCTTGCCGCGGCCGCACTCCATGCGCCGGCCATCCATGTGGGGCTCCGGGTCGGTCTCGAAGGCCCAGTTGTAGCGCTTGCCCTGCAGCGGATAGGCCAGGGCCGCCGGCATCTGTGTGCGGAAGTCGAAGCGATGATCGGGACCGCCGGCCTCGAGCAGCAGCACGCTGACGTCCGGATCCTCGGTCAGGCGGGTGGCCAGGACGTTGCCGGCGGAGCCGGCGCCGATGATGACGTAATCGAATTCACGGGACGGGGACATGGGGCCTCCCTGAAACAGTCAAAAGGGGCGCGTTGCAAGCGGCGCAGGGGACGTTTGCCGGTCGGAAACGCCAAGTACCCTCGCGTTCCGTTTATGCGCGATTAAGGGTGCCGGAGGGGACGTCTCCGGTGCCGGGCGAGAGGCGCGCCGGGGATCGCTCGAAGAGGAGGTCCGACGCCAGGGATGGCGTCGGTAGCGCCCATGGAGGGGTTCACAGCGCCTCCTCGAAGAGCGGTCCCCGGCGAAGCGCCTCGCTCCCGGGGTCACGACGTGGCCTCAGAACACCGATTCGAAGGGCCCCATCTCGACCTGCACCGACTTGGTCTGGGTGTAGTGGGCCAGGGTCTCGATGCCGTTCTCGCGACCCACGCCGGACTGCTTGTAGCCGCCCACCGGCATCTCGGCCGGGGACTCGCCCCAGGTATTGATCCAGCAGATGCCGGCTTCCAGGCGCCGGATCACGCGGTGGGCGCGGTTGAGCCCCTCGGTGAAGACGCCGGCGGCCAGGCCGTATTCGGTGTCGTTGGCGCGGCGGATCACCTCCTCCTCGTCGTCGAAGGCGAGCACGGACATCACCGGGCCGAAGATCTCCTCGCGCACGATGCGCATCTCATCGGTGCAGTCGGTGAAGATGGTCGGGGCGGCCCAGGCGCCGCGCGCATAATCGCCCTGATCCCAGGCCTCGCCGCCGGCCAGCACGCGGGCGCCTTCCTGCTGGCCCAGCGCGATGTAGGCGAGCACCTTCGCCTGGTGCTCGAAGCTCACCAGCGGGCCGAAGTTGACGTTCGGGTCCAGCGGGTCGCCGGCGCGGATGCGTGCGACCCGCTCCTTGAGCTTCGCCTCGAAGGCCGACTTGACGCTACGATCGACGAAGACCCGGGTGCCGTTGGTGCAGATCTGCCCGCTGGAGTAGAAGTTGGCCATCATCGCGGCGTCGGCGGCGCGGTCCAGGTCGGCATCGGCGAAGACGATCAGCGGCGACTTGCCGCCGAGCTCCATGGTCACGTCCTTGAGCGTCGAGCCGCCGGCCGCCGCCATCACCTTGCGGCCGGTGCCCGCCTCGCCGGTGAACGAGATCTTGTCGATGCCGCGGTGGCCGGTGAGCATCTCGCCGACCCGGGCATCGCCCTGGACGACGTTGAAGACGCCGTCGGGCAGACCCGCCTCGCTGAAGACCTCGGCCAGGATCATGGTGGTCAGCGGGGTGACCTCGCTGGGCTTGAAGACCACGGCGTTGCCGGCGGCCAGCGCCGGGGCGCTCTTCCAGCAGGCGATCTGGATCGGGTAGTTCCAGGCGCCGATGGCGCCGATCACGCCCAGCGGCTCGCGGCGGGTGTAGACGAAGGAGTCCTCGCGCAGCGGGATCTGGGCGCCCTCGAGGGCCGGGGCCAGTCCGGCGTAGTACTCGAGCACGTCGGCGCCGGTGACCACGTCCACCGCCGCGGTCTCGCTGATCGGCTTGCCGGTGTTGCGGGTCTCGAGCTCGGCGATCTCGTCATTGCGCGCTCTCAAGAGCACGACGGCACGCTGGAGGATGCGGCCACGCTCCATGCCGCTCATCGCGCCCCAGGCCCGCTGGCCCTGGCGCGCCGCGTCGACGGCGGCATCCACGTCGGCCTCGGCGGCCTGGGGCACCTCGGCGAGCAGCGAGCCGTCGAAGGGATTGACCACGGGGAAGGTCTCGCCCGAGGTGGCGGCCACGTGGCGGCCGTCGATGTAGAGAGTCTGGGGGGCGGAAGATGCCATGCTGGCCTCCGTTCAGGTAGGGGAGAGGGGGTCGTGGGTGTCGAGCAGCCGGTCGAGGTAGTCGTGGGCGAGGCGACGCGCCTCGCTGGTGTTCAGCCCCTCCGGCGTCAGCGCGCCGCGCAGCCACAGGCCGTCGATCAGGGCGGCCAGGGCGCGGGCGCAGGCGCGCGCCTCGGGTCGGGACATCAGCCGGCGGAACTGGTGACACAGATTGGCGTAGAGGCGCCGGTCGTTGACGTGCTGAAGGCGCGCCAGCGTCGGTCGGTGCATGCTGCTGGCCCAGAAGGCCAGCCAGGTCTTGGCCACCGGCCCGGTGACCTGGCTGCCATCGAAGTTGCCATCGATGATGGCGCCGAGGTGGGCCCGCGGGCTCGAGGTCTGCAGGGCGTTGCGCCGGGCGGCGACCGCCGCGCCGAGATCGCTCAGGATCTGGCGCATGGTGGCCTCCAGCAGGCCGTCCTTGCCGCCGAAGTAGTGGCTGATGATGCCGGCGGAGACCCCCGCGTGGCGGGCGATGCGCATCACCGTCGCGTCGGCCAGGCCGACCTCGTCGATGGCCGCCATGGTCGCCTTGATCAGCTGCTGGCGGCGGATGGGTTCCATTCCGACCTTGGGCACCGTTGTGGCTCCTCTCCCGTGAATTGATCTTGCAAGTCGTTCTTGCACCCAACGCATCAGGCGTGGTTACCATGTAGCTTGCCATTTCTTTATTGAACGTTCAATCAATAAAGGTCTGGTACGCTTTCCCGTCAGTCGATGGCGATGCTGCCGTGGCTATACTGGATGTCCAACAAGAGGAACGCTCCCATGAACATGACCCTCCTGAATCGCCGTACCGCCCTCGGTGTCGGCGCCGCCGCCCTCGGGTTCGCCGTCTCCCCGCTGCAGGCCGCCGAACCCGAGAGCTGCGAGTCGGTGCGCTTCGCCGAGGTCGGCTGGACCGACATCACCGCCACTACCGCCCTGACCACCGAGGTGCTCGAGGCGCTGGGCTACGAGACCCGCATCGATACCGTCTCGGTGCCGATCGCCTATTCCGGCATGAAGAACGACGACTTCGACGTCTTCCTGGGCAACTGGATGCCCTCCATGGCCTCGATCAGCGATCCTTATGTCGAGGATGGCAGCGTCGATCGCCTGGGCGCCAATCTCGAGGGCGCCAAGTACACCCTGGCGGTGCCGCAGTACGTGCACGATGCCGGCGTCACCTCGGTGACCGATCTCGCCGCGCATGCCGAGAAGTTCGACAGCAATATCCACGGCATCGAGGCCGGCAACGACGGCAACCAGCTGATCCAGGACATGATCGACGACGACGCCTATGGCCTTGGTGACTGGTCGCTGGTCGACTCCAGCGAGGCCGGCATGCTGGCCGAGCTGAGCGCACGCACCCCCGACGAGACCTGGATGGTGTTCCTCGGCTGGGAGCCGCACCCCATGAACACCAACTATGACATGGCCTACCTCTCGGGCGCCGACGACTACTTCGGGCCGAACCTGGGCGGGGCCACGGTGTATACCAACACCCGGGGCGGCTACGTCGAGGAGTGCGGCAACGTCGGCGCGTTGCTCGAGAACCTCGAGTTCACCCTCACCATGGAGAACCAGCTGATGGGTGAGATCATGGATCAGGGTGAGGATCCCCGCGATGCGGCCCGTGCCTATCTGCAGGCCAACCCCGCGGTGCTCGAGACCTGGCTCGAGGGTGTCACGACCCGCGAGGGCGAGCCGGGGCTGCCGGCGGTGAAGGACGCGCTCGATATCGAGAGCTGAGTGCCTCGCGGGCTTGCCATGGCGCGAGCCCGCGTGCATAATTCATCCCCGTTGCCCGACCCAGGTCGGGCAACCTGTTGATAAGGCTACGTAGCTCAGCTGGTTAGAGCACATCACTCATAATGATGGGGTCCCCTGTTCGAATCAGGGCGTAGCCACCAGAACATGCAGAAACGCCCGTCAGGCTCAGGCCCGTCGGGCGTTTTTCGTTGGGCGTTCGTCCGGCTCGGCGGGCACCGATATGCCATTCACGACTTGACCTTGCGAGCCCGATCCGTATACTACGCCCCGTGTTCGAGGTCATTCCCCGATAGCTCAGTTGGTAGAGCAAATGACTGTTAATCATTGGGTCGCAGGTTCGAGTCCTGCTCGGGGAGCCAACTTCGCTCAGCGTGTCTCGGTACGCGTCGCGACGAACACCATGCGGCATGCGGTCATTCCCCGATAGCTCAGTTGGTAGAGCAAATGACTGTTAATCATTGGGTCACAGGTTCGAGTCCTGTTCGGGGAGCCAACCGCTCCTAGCTGCCTGCCGCATCCCTTCGCAACACCCTGCATCGTTCCCCGATAGCTCAGTTGGTAGAGCAAATGACTGTTAATCATTGGGTCACAGGTTCGAGTCCTGTTCGGGGAGCCAGTCTCGTCTGGCGATGCTGCGCGCCTTCCTAGGCGTTTCTCTTCTCTCTCATCGCTCTGTTCTTTCTCGTCGCCACCGTTTCGCCCGTGGTTCGCGTCCTGTCGTGCCGTGATCACTCGTGTTGTTGCCCTCTCTGTGCTTGCCCGCTCTGTTCTTGCGCCCGGGCCGTGCCGATGGCTGCCTTCGCCGTACCCGTGCTCCTCCAGGTTGTCGTCGCGCCGTAGCGTATCGCGCTCGTGAGCGCCGCGCGGTGACGGCGGTATGCCTTTGATGGCAAGACGCCGGCCCCAGGGGCCGGCGTCGTCGTCATGGCGAGCGGGTGAGGCCGCGCTACAGTTGAGCGCTCAGTTAAGTTCCGCGTAGTGCCAGCCGTCCTCCAGCTGACGGTAGTCCAGCAGGATCTGGGCGGTTTCGAGGATTTGAGCGCGGTCGATCGGTTCGTCCTCGGTATCATCGCTCGCGGTCTCGTCCTCGTCCCCGTCGCGGGCGTCGGTCCAGTCCTCCAGGGGTTCCAGGCCCAGGGCTCGGCGCCGCTCGTTCTCCAGAGCCAGCTGCTCCGCTTCCTGCGCCTCGACCTCACGCTGTCGCTGTTCGCGGTTGAGGCTGACGCTGGTGTGCTGTGCGCGTAGCTGGCGAGCGAGCTCGGAGCGCCGCTCGAGGTAGTGGAAGTTCGGCTGCTGTTCGGCGCGTTCGAGGTGGCGGGCGCGCAGCGTGTCCAGGTACCGGCGGGGCTCGCCGTAGCTGCGGTACTGCACCTCACGCACCGTGTCCCAGGGCAGGGCGTTGTCGAGGCTGCTCTCGCCGATCAGCTCGGGGTCGATCAGGCTCGGGAAGTCGATGTCCGGCTCCACGCCGCGGTGCTGGGTGCTCTCGCCGGAGATGCGATAGAACTTGGCGCGGGTCAGCTTGATCTCGCCGTGGCTGAGCTCGTTGAGGGTCTGCACCGTGCCCTTGCCGAAGGTGTCGGTGCCGACCACCAGGCCGCGGCCATAGTCCTGAATGGCGCCGGCGAAGATCTCCGAGGCCGAGGCCGAGAGGCGGTTGACCAGCACGGCGAGGGGGCCATCGTAGAGGGCGCCGCTCTCGGTGTCGCCGTAGAGGCTGATGCGCCCGCGGGCGTCGCGGACCTGCACGGTGGGGCCGCGATCGATGAAGAGGCCGATCAGCGAATTGGCCTCCTGCAGGGCGCCGCCGCCGTTGTTGCGCAGGTCGAGCACGATGCCCTCGACGCCCTCGGCCTGGAGGCGCTCGACCTCGCGGGCCACGTCGCGGGTGGTGCTGCGGAAGTCTTCCTCGCCGGCCTGCCAGGCATCGAAATCCACGTAGAAGGTCGGGATCTCGATCACGCCGAGACGGTGCGTGCCGTCCTCGCGCTCGATCTCGATCACCTCGCCCTGGGCGGCCTGATCCTCGAGGTCCACGGTGTCGCGGGTGATGTCGATCACCGTGGAGCGGGTCATGTCGACGGCCTGGGCGGGCACCACGTCGAGGCGCACCACCGAGCCCTTGGGGCCGCGGATCAGGTCGACCACGTCGTCGAGGCGCATGCCCACCACGTTGACGATCTCGCCGTCCTCCTGACCCACGCCGATGATGCGGTCGGCGGGCTGGAGGGCGCCGTCGCGCTCGGCCGGGCCGCCGGCCACCAGGCTCGAGACCTTGACGAACTCGCCGTCGGCCTGCAGCAGGGCGCCGATGCCCTCCAGCGAGAGGCGCATCTGGATGTCGAAGGACTCGCCCTGGCGCGGCGACAGGTATTCGCTGTGCGGATCGACGCTGCCGGTCACCGCGGCCATGAAGAGCCCGAAGACGTCGGCCGCGTTGGTCTGGCGCAGGCGCGAGAGCTGCCCCTCGTAGCGCTGGCGCAGGGTGCTTTCCACCTGCTCGGGATCCTGGTCGCTGATCGTGAGGCTGAGGGCGGCGTTGTTGAGGCGCTTCATCCACAGCTCGTCCAGGGCCGCCTCGCTGGCGGCCCAGGGGCTGTCCTCACGCTCCAGCTCCAGGCGCTGGTCGCTGTCGAAGCGGAAGTCGAGGCCCTCGTCGAGCCGCGCCAGCAGCCATTCGAGGCGCGCCTCGGCGCGCTCGTGGTAGCGCTGGTAGAGGGCGAAGGGGCGGGTCAACTCGGCGTCGAGCAGCGCCTCGTCCATGCCGTTTCGCAGGTCGCTGAAGGCGGCCACGTCGCGGTCGAGCAGGTAGGCGCGCTGGCCATCGAGGATGTCCAGCAGGCGCTCGAAGGCCCGCCGCGACCAGGCATCGTCGAGGCTCACGTCGGCGTAGTGGCCGTAGCGCAGCGACTCGGCCACTTCGGTGGCCGCCTGGCGCTGATCATCGCTCGGCTCAAGGCTGGCCAGGGCCGGCGGCGTGGCCAGCAGCAGGCCCAGCGCCGCGGCACGCCCAAGGGTGACTAACAGGCTCATCGATGAAGCACTCCCCGATTCGTGTACACTTCCTCTTCATCCAGACCCCGACCCGGCCGTCGAGTTGCATGGACAGACGTGCCATTGTAGCAGCTTGGTCGTGTCGTCAAGACCCCCGAAACGCCCCGCGATAGAGGAATTCCATGTCCGAGGATGCCCGCCTCGAGCGTCTGCTCGACTTCCTGCATCGATCCCCCACGCCCTGGCATGCCACGGCCAACATGGCCGCGCGTCTCGAGGCTGCCGGCTACCGGCGCCTCGACGAGACCGCCACCTGGCGGCTCACGCCCGGCGAACGCGTCTACGTGACCCGCAACGACTCCTCGATCATCGCCCTGCAGCTGCCCCGCGAGAGGCTCGCGGCCCTGCGCCTGATCGGCGCCCATACCGACAGCCCCGGCCTGCGCCTCAAGCCCAATGCCGCCCAGTGTGCGGCGGGCTGGCTGCAGCTGGGCGTCGAGGTCTACGGTGGGGCGCTGCTGGCGCCCTGGTTCGACCGCGACCTGGGGCTCGCCGGACGGGTCCACGTGCGCCATGGCGATGGTCGCATCGAGGGCGTGCTGCTCGACGTCGAGCGCGCGGTGGCGATCATCCCGAGCCTCGCCATCCACCTGGATCGCGAGGCCAACAATGGCCGAGCGATGAATGCCCAGACCGAGATGGCGCCGGTGCTGCTGCAGGGCGGTGGACGGCCCGATCTCGAGCGGCTGCTCGCCCAGTGGCTCGAGGAGCAGCACGGCCTGGCCGAGGTCGAGGTGCTCGACTTCGAACTGGCGTTTCGTGACATGCAGGCACCGGCGCGGGTCGGCATCGAGGGCGAGCTGGTGGCGAGCGCCAGGCTCGACAACCTGCTCTCCTGCTTCGCCGGCCTGGAGGCGCTGCTCGAGAGCGATGGCCGCCAGGGGGCGGTGCTGGTGGCCAACGATCATGAGGAGGTCGGCAGCGCCAGTGCCTGCGGCGCCCAGGGGCCCTTCCTCGGCGACGTGTTGCGCCGGGTCAATGCCCAGCTCGGCGAGGCGGGGGAGGAGGGTTTCATCCGCCTGATCCAGGCCTCGCGGCTGATCTCCTGCGACAACGCCCATGCCCTGCACCCCAACTTCCAGGACAAGCATGACGCCGCCCATGGCCCGGCGCTTAACGGCGGGCCGGTGATCAAAGTCAATGCCAGCCAGCGCTACGCCACCAACAGTGCGACCGCCGCGCTGTTCCGTGACCTGTGCCGCGAGGCCGAGGTGCCGGTGCAGACCTTCGTGACCCGGGCCGACATGGGGTGCGGCAGCACCATCGGCCCGATCACCGCCACCGAGCTCGGGGTGCCGACGCTGGACGTGGGGGCGCCCCAGTGGGCCATGCACTCGATCCGCGAGACCGCCGGCGCCCGGGACGTGGAGTACCTGGTGCGGGCGCTGACCGCCTTCGTCAACCGCGCCGAGCTGCCCTGAGTGATCTGACGCCGTGGGGCCGCGTTCGCGAGGCCCCACGGCCATGGCGCCGCCGCTGTCGCCGAGGCCTCCGCCCCGGAACGAGAAAAGCCCGCCTGGCGAGCCAGGCGGGCTTTTCGGTGTCTGGTGGCTACGCCCTGATTCGAACAGGGGACCCCATCATTATGAGTGATGTGCTCTAACCAGCTGAGCTACGTAGCCGAACAACGGGGGCGAAGTTTACGCCTGGGCTTCGCCCCCGTCAAGCCCCGGCGGCCCCATGAGCGGCCTCGGGGCGCACCGGCGGCTCAGACGTTGAAGCGGAAGTGGATCACGTCGCCATCCTTGACGATGTACTCCTTGCCCTCCAGGCGCCACTTGCCGGCGTCCTTGGCGCCCTGCTCGCCGCCCAGGGCGACGAAGTCGTCATAGGCGATGACCTCGGCGCGGATGAAGCCCTTCTGGAAGTCGGTGTGGATCACGCCGGCCGCCTCCGGGGCGGTGGCCCCGACCTTGACCGTCCAGGCGCGGACCTCCTTCACGCCGGCGGTGAAGTAGGTCTGCAGGCCCAGCAGCGCGTAGCCGGCGCGGATCACCCGGTCCAGGCCGGGCTCTTCCATGCCCAGCTCGTCGAGGAACATGGCGCGCTCCTCGTCCTCGAGCTCGGCGATCTCGGCCTCGATCTGGTTGCACACCGGCACCACCACGGCGTCCTCGGCGGCGGCGATCTCGCGCACCTTGTCGAGGTAGGGGTTGTCCTCGAAGCCGTCGTCGTTGACGTTGGCGATGTACATGGTGGGCTTGAGCGTCAGGAAGCCGAAGCTCTTGAGCTGCTGATTGTCGTCGTCGTCGAGGCCGAAGCTTCTCAGCGGCTGGCCCTCGGCCAGGTGGGGCTGGATGCGCTCGAGGATCGCCTTGGTGGCGATGGCTTCCTTGTCGCCGCCCTTGGCCACGCGGACCAGGCGCTGGATGGCGCGCTCGACGGTGTCCAGGTCGGCCAGCGCCAGCTCCATGTTGATGATCTCGATGTCCGCCTCGGGATCGACCTGGTTGGCCACGTGGATGACGTTGTCGTTGTCGAAGCAGCGCACCACGTGGGCGATGGCGTCGGTCTCGCGGATATTGGCGAGGAACTTGTTGCCCAGGCCCTCACCCTTGGAGGCGCCGGCCACCAGGCCCGCGATGTCGACGAACTCCATGGTGGTGGGCAGCACCTTCTGAGGCTTGACGATCTCGGCCAGCCTGTCGAGGCGCGGGTCCGGCATCGGCACGATGCCGACGTTGGGCTCGATGGTGCAGAACGGGAAGTTCTCGGCGTCGATGCCCGACTTGGTCAGGGCATTGAAGAGGGTGGACTTGCCGACGTTGGGCAGGCCGACGATACCGCAGTTGAAACCCATGGGAGCATCCTGGAAAGCGAGTTCGGGAATGGAGAATGGCCGGCATTCTACGCGAAAAGGGCCGCGTGCCGTAAGCGGCCCGGGGTGAGTCGGTGCCGGCACCGCCGCCCGGGCGCTCAGCCCTTGAAGCTGTGCAGTCGGTTCATGGCCTTCGCCCAGTCGCCGTCGATGGCCTGGGGCAGGGTGGCCAGGCACTCGTCGATGGCGGCATCGATGGCGCCACGCTCCGCCTTGCCGGGACGCCCCAGCACGTAGTTCGTCACCTGGCGGGCCTCGCCGGGGTGGCCGATGCCGATGCGCAGGCGGTGAAACGCCTTGTCGTTGCCCAGGGCGCGGATGATGTCGCGCAGGCCGTTGTGACCGCCGTGGCCACCGCCGGTCTTGTAGCGTGCCGTGCCCGGCGGCATGTCGAGCTCGTCGTGGGCGACCAGCAGCTCATCGGGGGCGATCTTGAAGAACTGGCAGAGCGCTGCCACGGCGCCGCCGCTGCGGTTCATGAAGGTGGTGGGCTCGAGCAGGTGCAGCTCCCGGCCGTCGAGCCGGACCCGCGCATGGCGGCCCAGGAACTTGCGTTCGGGGCGCAGCTCTCCGCCGGCCGCCCTCGCCACGGCGTGCACCAGCCAGGCGCCGGCGTTGTGACGGGTGGCCTCGTAGTCGGCGCCGGGGTTGCCCAGACCGATGATCGCTTTCAACTGGCTCATGCCGGTCTCCTCGCGTGAGGCGTGATGGCAAAAAAAATCAAGCGCCGGGGCGCTTGATTCCTGACGACGAAGCGGGCATGTCGAGGCTCCGACATGCCCGCCGGGCAAGGCCGATTACTCGGCGTCGCCCTCGCCGGCGGCTTCTTCGCCACCGGTCTCTTCTTCGCCTTCTTCCTCTTCGCTACCACGGACCTTGGCCTTGGTGACGCTCAGGATGGCGTTGTCGTGGTCCTCACCGTGGGTCAGGGCGACCAGGGTCACACCGGCCGGCACGCTGAGGTCGGACAGGTGCAGGGTAGTGCCCATCTCGACGGCACTGATGTCGACTTCCAGGTACTCCGGCAGGTCCTTCGGCAGGCAGCTGATCTCGACCTCGGAGGCCAGCTGGTGCAGCTCGCCGTCGTGGTCCTTGATGGCCACACAGGCGTCTTCACCGATCACGTGCAGCGGCACGTTCAGGGTCAGCTCGTGGGTGGCGTCGACGCGCAGGAAGTCGGCGTGGGTCACCAGCGGCTTGAACGGGTGACGCTGCAGGTCACGCACCACGACCTGCTGGGCCTTGCCGTCCACCTGCAGGTTGATGATGGAGGAGAAGAACGCCTCGTCTTCCAGCGCCTTGTAGAAGCTGGTCTTGTCGACGGCGATCGGCTGCGGCGCCTGCTCACCACCATAGATGATGGCCGGCACCTGGGCGTTGGCACGACGCAGGCGGCGGCTCGCACCTTTCCCCAGGTCGTTGCGAACGCTGGCATTGAGTGTGTAATCGGACATGAAATTGCCTCTTTCTGAAGGTAAGGAAAGCGCCGTGGCCCGCGACCAGACCGCGGCGTTTCCGGGAGCCCCGTAGGGCGCTGCTCCGACGCCTCGTCCCGCCGGGCCGATCCGCCGAGCGCTGCTCGGCGGATCGGCCTCAGTGGAACATGGCGCTGACGGATTCTTCGTTGCTGACCCGGCGGATCGCCTCGGCGATCAGCCCGGCCACGCTGAGCTGGCGGATGTTGCCGCTGCGACGCGCGGCCTCGCCGAGCGGGATGGTGTCGGTCACCACCACCTCGTCGAGCACCGAGCCCGAGATGTTGTCGACGGCGGGGCCGGACAGGATCGGGTGGGTGGCGTAGGCCACCACGCGACGCGCGCCGCGCTCCTTGAGGGCCTCGCCGGCCTTGCACAGGGTGCCGGCGGTATCGATCATGTCGTCCACCACCACGCAGGTGCGGTTCTCGATCTCGCCGATGATGTGCATCACCTGGGCCTGGTTGGCCGAGGGGCGGCGCTTGTCGATGATCGCCAGGTCGGCATTGAGCTGCTTGGCGATGGCCCGCGCGCGGACCACGCCGCCGACGTCGGGCGAGACCACGACGAGGTCGTCGTAGTTCTGGCGCTCGATGTCGTCGAGCAGGATCGGCGAGCCGTAGACGTTGTCCACCGGCACGTCGAAGAAGCCCTGGATCTGATCGGCGTGCAGGTCCATGGTCATGACCCGGTCGACGCCGGCCTTGACCATCATGTCGGCGACGATCTTGGCGGAGATCGGCACGCGGGCGGAGCGCACGCGGCGGTCCTGACGGGCGTAGCCGAAGTAGGGGACCACGGCGGTGATCCGGGTGGCGGAGGCGCGGCGCAGCGCGTCCACCATCAGGATCAGTTCCATCAGGTTGTCGTTGGTCGGTGCACAGGTGGGCTGCAGGACGAAGACATCCTTGCCGCGCACGTTCTCGTTGATCTCGACCGCGACTTCGCCATCGCTGAACTGGCCGACCGTGGCGTTGCCCAGGCGGGTATCCAGGCTCTCGGCGACTTTACGGGCGAGATCGGGATTGGCATTCCCGGCGAAAACCATCAATTTTGACACGCGCAGCCACCTTTGCTGTGTTGGGTCTTCAGGGGTTGGGGTCGACGGGGATCCGGTCGGAATGGCTGGGGCAGCAGGATTCGAACCTGCGCATGGCGATACCAAAAACCGCTGCCTTACCGCTTGGCTATGCCCCAGGATCAGCTCCGCGCCGGCATGTCGGACATGTCTCGACGCCCGGGGGCGGCGAGGGTCATCGACCCAGCGCAGCATGTAGAGGTGAGCGGTTCAGGCCGCGCGCCGTGAAGGCGTGCCAGCCCTCGGGAACCTCGGCCAGGAGACGATTTGCCTGTGACTCGCTCTCGAGACGGGCAAAGACGCAGGCGCCGGTGCCGGTCAGCATGGCCGGTGCCCGGTGGGCCAGCCAGTCGAGCGCACGCGCCACCTCGGGATAGTGTCTCCGGACGGTGTCCTGGCAGTCGTTGCGCCAGCTCCCCGCTCCCCCCTGCAGTGCGCGCGCCATGGTAATCGGGGGGGTATGGCGTGTCAATTCGGGCGCCCCGAACACGGCCGGCGTGGAGACCGTGACGCCGGGATGGATGACCAGAAACCAGGGAGTGTCGAGGGTTACCGGCGTCAGGCGTTCGCCGATGCCTTCGGCCCAGGCGGCGTGGCCATGCACGAACACCGGGACGTCGGCGCCGAGGGCGAGACCCAGGCGGGCGAGCTCGCTGAGTTCCAGGCCGAGCCCCCAGAGGGCATCGAGGCCGAGCAGGGCGGTGGCGGCATCCGAGCTGCCGCCGCCGAGCCCCCCACCCATGGGCAGGCGCTTGTCGAGGTGGATGTCGGCGCCCAGGCGGCGGCCGGTCTCGGCCTGCAGCAGGCGCGCGGCGCGCAGGATCAGGTTGTCCTCGGAGGCGACCCCGTCGAGGCTCGGTGAAAGGTGCAGCTCGCCATCCGGGCGGCGGCGCAGGGTGAGGGTGTCGCCGGCGTCGAGGAACTGGAACAGCGTCTGCAGCTCGTGGTAGCCGTCCGGCCGGCGGCCGGTGATGTGCAGCAGGCGATTGAGCTTGGCCGGCGCGGGCAGCACCAGGGTTTCGGTCTGGGTCTCGGCAAGGCTCGCAGAGCAGGTCGCAGAGAGGGGGGCGGTGCGGGGCATGGCGTCACTCATCGAGGGCGGGGCGCCAGTCGGTGACCACCAGGGTCGCGCGCAGCGTGCCGTAGGTCATCACCATCCGCCGGGGCAGCCAGAGGCCATCGGTGCGTGTCCAGTCGCGGTAGGCGATCTCCCAGCCGTCCTGCTCGAGTCGCTGGGGGAAGCCCAGGGCGTCACGCTCCAGCCGATGGGCGCTCCGCGGGGAGGGCAGGCCGCGCACCCAGTCCGAGAGCGCGCTGACCGGCAGCGACCAGCCCAGCTGCTGGGTCATCAGCGCCTCCGGCGTCTCGGCCTCGAAGCGCCCCTCGGCGGTGGTCAGCGAGAAGCGCCCCTGGCGACCTTCGAGGGTGCTGCGGCCGCTGCCGAAGGGGCCGCTGATCAGCAGGCGGTAGTAGTGGGGATGCTGGCTCCAGTCCAGGTTGGCGCTGGTGGAGTCCTCCGGGGTGCGCAGGCCGACCTTGCCGGCCAGCAGCCAGGTGTCGAGCTCTTTGAGGCGCTCTCGCTGCGCCGCCCACTGTCCGGCGGCCCGCTCGCCTTCGGGCGGCGTGGGGCGGCCGGCACAGCCGGCCAGCAGGGCGAGGATCAGCAGGGGGACCAGCAGTCGCGTGAGGTGCGTCATGGGGCGTTCCGTGATGGGAAATGACGTGGAAGGGGGAAGCCGCGTGGCAGAGCGCTGGACCGGTGGTCGGTACTCCGCCATGGAAGGCGTCGTTCGTCAGGGGGTGGCGTCCAGTTCGGGCCGTCGCCGCAGCAGGTCATCGATCAGCGGGCGCGTCTCGAAGCGCGCCCGGGCCTCCTCGAGCAGGGCGCGGGCCTGGGCCTTCTCGCCCAGCGCCCAGAGCACCTCGATCAGGTGGGCGGCGATCTCCTGGTCCTGCATCGCCGACCAGGCGCGCCTGAGCCAGGGCAGGGCGCGGGCGGGATCCCCCAGGCGATAGTGCACCCAGCCCAGGCTGTCGAGGATCGCCGGGTTGTCCGGCGCGAGTTCGTAGGCACGCTCGATCAGCGTACGCGCCTCGTCCAGGCGACCCTCGATATCGGCATCGGCGAGGGTATAGCCCAGGGCATTGAGGGCGGTGGCGTTCTCCGGGTCGTGTTCGATGATATGGCGCAGGTCGGCCTCCATGGCCGCCAGGTCGCCGTCGGCGAAGGCGCGCATGGCGCGCTGGTAGCGCAGCCGCTCGTCGTCGGGACGCTGCGCGAGTTCGCTGTCGAGCAGGGCGTCGGCCTGGTCCTCGAGACCCGCCTCGTCGAGCAGCTCGACCTCGACGGCGGCCAGGTCGCTCTGGTAGGCCTCGTGACGCAGGCGCTCCAGGCGCAGGAAGCTTCGCGCGTCGAGGCGTCGGTCGGCCTCCATCAGCATTGTGGCCGCGCTTACCCGCGCCGGCAGGAACTGCTCGCCCTCCGGCACCTGGCGGTAATAGAGGAGGGCGTTGCCGATCTCGCCGCGCTCCTCGGCGATGGCGCCGAGCAGCAGCAAGGCCATCGGCGGGGCCTCGTCGTCGCCGACCAGCGGCAGCAGCAGGCGGCGCGCCGGCGCCAGGTGCTCGCGCTCGAGAAACAGCCGGGCGAGGCCCAGGCGCAGCGAGGGGTCGTCGCCGTGGTCGGCGAGCAGCGCCTCGATGGCGTCCTCGGCGGCCGCGACGCTGCCCAGCGCGAGCTCGGCCCGGGCCAGCAGCAGCATCAGCCGAGGATCGCCGGGGGACACCGCAAGGCCGCGACGGGCGTGCTGGCGCGCCGCAGCGTAGGCGTCGGCCTCGAGCGCGAGCCGCGCCCGCAGGCTCCACAGCTCGGGCCGTTCGGGGGCCTCGCGGGCGAGCCGCGTCAGGCGGCGATCGGCCGCCGCCGGCTGTCCCGCGGCGGCCTCCAGCAGGGCGGTGGCGAGCTCGGCATCGACGCGTTTCGCGGCCGGCGCCGAGGAGCGCGCCAGGTGGGTGCGCAGGCGATCGAGCAGCGGGGCCGGATCGGCCCCGGCGTCGAGGGCGCCCTCGACGAGCCCGAGCAGCGCATTGCTCGCGCTCGGCTCGTCGGTGCCCTGCTCGATCACATCGAGGCGGTGCCCCAGGGCGGCGGCCCAGTCGCCGCGCTGCAGGGCGAGGCTCGCCAGCAGCCGCGAGGGGGCGTCGCTGCCCGGCGCCAGGCCCTGCCAGCGCTGCGCCGCCTCCTCGAGCAGCGCGGGATCCTCGCTGAAGCGGGCGGCCAGGGTGGCGCGCTCGGCGAGGTCGACGGAGTCGTACCGCTCGGCGGCCTCGAGAAAGCCCCGGGCGGCGCGGGTGTAGTCGCTGCGCTGGCCGGCCAGCTCCGCCTCCAGCAGGCCGGCGAGCCCTTTGGCGTCCAGGCCGCGGGTGACCGGGGGCGCCCCGGTCAGCGGGTCGCGCATGGGTTCGGCGGCCGACGAGGCCCCCGGCAGCCCCTGGCAGCCGGCGAGCAGCAGTGCCAGCGTCAGGGGGGCCAGGGGCGCGTGGCGAGAGAGTCGGAGGAGTGTTCCGCGAGGCATGCGCGTCTCGTGCTGGAGGCCGAGCCGCCAGCATAACGGCTCGACCCGCCCGGGCAAAGCGTGATCCCCGTCACGGCATGTCGGGGCGCCTCCGGCGGCAGGCCTGTGCTAGAATGCGGCGCTTCGAGGATGGGCGGTCCGCGCCGCCGGATATCACCATGTCGCCCTTGCCGGAACCACGACTCGCGAAGATGCCGAACGCATGACGCTTCTTGCCCTGGGAATCAACCACCGGACCGCCAGCATCGAGGTGCGCGAGCAGGTCGCCTTCTCGCCCACTCAGCTGGAGTCGGCGCTGGCCGAACTGCGCGCCCTGCCGCAGGTCAGCGAGGCGGCGGTGCTCTCCACCTGCAACCGCACCGAGCTCTATTGCGCCACCGGTGCCGGCGGCGAAGGCGAGATCCTCGACTGGCTGGGACGCTTCCACGACCTGAAGGTGGAGGACCTTACCCGCTGCGCCTATCACTATCGTGAGAACGAGGCGGCGCGTCACCTGATGCGCGTGGCCGTGGGGCTGGACTCCATGGTGCTCGGCGAACCGCAGATCCTGGGTCAGCTCAAGGACGCCTACCAGTCGGCTCGCCGGGCGCGCAGCCTGGGCGGCGAGCTCGAGTGCCTGTTCCAGAACACCTTCGCCGTGGCCAAGCAGGTGCGCACCGAGACCGGCATCGGCCGCAACCCGGTGTCGGTGGCCTATGCGGCCGTGAACCTGGCCAGCCGCATCTTCGGCGACTTCAGCCGCTCCCGGGCGCTGCTGATCGGCGCCGGCGAGACCATCGAGCTGGTGGCGCGCCACCTCCATGAGGCCGGCGTGCGCCAGCTCACCGTGGCCAACCGCACCCGCGAGCGCGCCGAGGTGGTCTCCGGGCCGCTGGGCGGCCAGGCGATCACCCTCGATGCGATCCCCGATGCCCTGGTCGAGGCCGACATCGTGATCTCCTCCACCGCCGCGCCGCTGCCGATCCTCGGCAAGGGCATGGTCGAGCGGGCGCTCAAGCAGCGTCGCCACCGCCCTGTCTTCATGGTCGACATCGCCGTGCCCCGGGACATCGAGCCCGAGGTGGGGGAGCTCGCCGACGTCTTCCTCTATACCGTCGATGACCTGCAGGAGGTCATCGAGGAGAATCGCCGTCATCGCCAGGTGGCGGCGGATCAGGCCGAATCGCTGATCGAGCACGGCGTGGGCAACTGGCAGCACGAGCGGCGCATCCGCAGCGGCGGCGAGCTGATCCGCGACGTGCGTGCCCGCGGCGAGGCCCTGCGCGAGCTCTCCGAGCAGCAGGCGCTGGCGCGCCTGGCCCGCGGCGAGGACCCCGAGGCGGTGATCCGCCGGCTGGCCCACCAGCTCACCAACCGCCTGCTGCACCGCCCCACCGTGGCGATGCGCGACGCGGCCTCCTCGGAGCAGCACGACCTGCTCCAGGCCGCCACGACCCTGCTGCTGGATGAATCCACCGACCACTCCCGATAGGATGCGCCGATGAAAGCCACCCTGCGCCAGCGCCTCGATGCCTTCATCGAGCGCTTCGAGGAGCTTGCCGCCCTGCTGGCCGAGCCCGAGGTGATCAGCGACCAGTCCCGCTTTCGCGACTACTCGCGGGAATACGCCGAGCTCGAACCCCTGGTCGAGGCCTGGGGCGAGTACCTGGGCGTGGAGGCCGACATCGCCTCCGCCGAGCAGCTGCTCGGCGACGCCGACGCCGAGATGCGCGAGCTGGCCGAGCTCGAGCGTGACGAGGGTCGTGAGCGGCTCGAGGCCCTCGAGGTGCGGCTCAAGCAGCTGCTGGTGCCCAAGGACCCCGACGATCGTCGCAACGTCTTCCTCGAGATCCGCGCCGGCACCGGCGGCGACGAGGCGGCGCTGTTCGCCGGCGATCTCTTCCGCATGTACTCCCGCTACGCCGAGCAGCACGGCTGGAAGGTCGAGGTGGTCAGCGCCAGCCACGGCGAGCAGGGCGGCTACAAGGAGATCATCTCCCGGGTCAAGGGCGAGGGCGTCTATGCGCGCCTCAAGTTCGAGTCCGGCGCCCACCGGGTGCAGCGCGTGCCGGCCACCGAGTCCCAGGGCCGCATCCACACCTCGGCCTGCACCGTGGCGGTGATGCCGGAGGCCGACGAGGTCGGCGACATCGACATCGACCCGAGCGACCTCAGGGTCGATACCTTCCGCTCCAGCGGCGCCGGCGGCCAGCACGTCAACACCACCGACTCCGCCATTCGCATCACCCACCTGCCCAGCGGCGTGGTGGTGGAGTGCCAGGAGGAGCGCAGCCAGCACAAGAACCGGGCCAAGGCGATGTCGCTGCTGGCCGCCCGGTTGAAGCAGTCGGCCGTGGCCAGCCAGCGCCAGCAGCAGGCCGATGCGCGCCGCTCCCTGGTCGGCTCAGGCGATCGCAGCGAGCGTATCCGCACCTATAACTTCCCTCAGGGGCGGGTCACCGATCACCGCATCAACCTGACGCTCTACAAGCTTAACGAGGTGGTCAGCGGCGAGCAGCTCGACGACGTGGTCGAGCCGCTGATTCACGAGTACCAGGCCGAGCAGCTGGCGGCCCTGCAGCAGGACGCCGGATGATCCTCGATCACCTGCTGGCGCGGGCCGCCGTCCGGCTCGCCGCCGCCGGGTCGCCGAGCGCGCGGCTGGATGCCGAGGTGCTGCTCTGCCACGCGCTGGGGGTGGATCGCACCTGGCTCTATACCTGGGGCGATCGCGAGGCGCCGAGCGTCGAGCGCGCGCGCTTCGAGGCGCTGGTGGCGGCCCGTGCCCAGGGCCAGCCGATCGCCTACCTGACCGGCGAGCGGGAGTTTTGGGGGCTCTCGCTCGCCACCTCGCCGCATACGCTGATCCCCCGGCCGGACACCGAATGCCTGGTGGAGGCGGCCCTGGCCCGGGCCACACGCCCCGAGGGCCGCCTCCTGGATCTCGGCACCGGCACCGGCGCCATCGCCCTGGCCTTCGCCAGCGAACGGCCCGGCTGGTCGGTGCTCGGGGTCGACATCCGCCCCGAGGCCGTGGCGCTGGCGCGTCACAACGCCGAGCGGCTGGCCCTTGCCAACGTCGCCTTTGGCGAGAGCGACTGGTTCGCCGCCCTGGCGCCCGACGCCGAGTGCTTCGACCTGATCGTCTCCAACCCGCCCTACATCGCCGCGGACGACCCGCACCTGGCCCGGGGCGACGTGCGCTTCGAGCCGCACAGCGCCCTGGTGGCGGCCGACGAGGGCCTTGCCGACCTGCGCCACCTGGTGCGCGAGGCCGGTCGCTACCTGCGCCCCGGCGGCTGGCTGATGCTCGAGCACGGCTTCGAGCAGGCCGAGGCGGTGCGCGGGGTGCTCGAGGCCGCGGGCTACGTCGAGGTCGCGAGTCGCGTCGACCTGGGGGGGCATCCGCGGGTCAGCCAGGGGCGTCGAGTTGACGATGGGACTGGAGGCAAACGGCCGTGATGTGGTACATGTTTCAGCAGAAAAAAACGCCACGTCTCGTCGCCTTTGCATGCGTGAAGCCCACCGAGGCCCCCGAGTTGGGGTGTTTTACAGGTGATCGTACTGTCGCGACGGCGTGAAAGCCCCATCCAGACTGGCATGCCAACGACAATGAAAGCCAAGACCCGCTCGCTCGACCGCATCGACCTCAAGATCCTGCGCTGCCTGCAGGACAACGCCCGCATCTCCTACGTCGACCTGGCCTCCCAGGTCGGGCTCTCGACCACGCCCTGCCTGGAGCGCGTCAAGCGCCTCGAGCGTGCCGGCATCATCCGCGGCTACAAGGCGCTGCTCGATCCGCGGGCGCTCAAGGCCAACCTGCTGGTGTTCGTCGAGATCAGCCTGGAGACCCAGTCGCCGGCGGTGTTCGACGAGTTTCGCCGCGCCGTGGCCAAGCTGCCGCAGATCCAGGAGTGCCACCTGGTCTCGGGGCAGTTCGACTACATCCTCAAGTGCCGGATTCCGGAGATGTCCGCCTACCGCCAGCTGCTCGGCGACGTGGTGCTGACGCTGCCCGGGGTGAAGGAGTCCAAGAGCTACGTGGTGATGGAGGAGGTCAAGGAGAGCTTCAGCCTCCATGTGCCCGACATCGAGGAGTTCGAGGAAAAGTGAGCCCCGCCATGGATGATCAGTCCCTGCTGCGCTACAGCCGGCAGATCATGCTCGAACAGGTCGATATCGACGGCCAGGAGCGCCTGCTGGCCGGTCATGCCCTGGTGATCGGTGCCGGCGGGCTGGGCTCGCCGGTGGCCCTCTACCTGGCGGCCGCGGGGCTGGGTCGGCTGACCCTGGCCGACGCCGATGCGGTGGAGCTCTCCAACCTGCAGCGCCAGATCGCCCATGCCACCGCGGACATCGGTCGCAACAAGGCCGAGTCGGCCCGCGAGGCGGCGCTCGCGCTGAATCCCGGCTGCGTGGTCCAGGCGATCGACGACCATCTCGATGGCGAAGCCCTGGCTCGGGCGGCCGCCGAGGCGGACGTGGTGCTCGACTGCACCGACCGCTTCTCCAGCCGCTACGCCATCAACGCCGCCTGCCGGGCGGCCGGCGTGCCGCTGGTGTCGGGGGCGGCGATCCGCTTCTCCGGTCAGCTCGCGGTCTTCGACCCGCGCGACCCGGACGCCCCCTGCTATGCCTGCCTCTACCCGCCGGGGGAGGAGGGCGACGAGGAGCTGCGCTGCGCCGAGAACGGCGTGATCGCGCCGCTGGTGGGGCTGATCGGCAGCTTCCAGGCGCTGGAGGCGATCAAGCTCGTCAGCGGCGCCGGTACCCCCCATCGCGGCCTCTCCACCTTCGACGGCCTCACCGGCCAGTGGCGACACTTCGGGGTGCCGCGGGACCCTGCCTGCCCGGTCTGCCACGCGACCTGACCGACGCCCGCTGCGGTATCCGTGATCGATGCCGCTCGTCACTCCCGCCTTTTTTCTGCCGGCCCTGACGAGTCTCGGCCCTTCCTCGGCCATCGCCCTGTCCCGGCCCGGGGTGATGCCCGTAGCGACACCCCTGTGCGGGTGTCGCCCGCGGCGCGGCCTCGACCCCGGCGAGCCGAGGGTTCGGCAGCATGATGGTGATTACTTGACGATTCAGGCGTCACCCGGCGTTCGCTTCGCCAGCGGCACTCGCCCCGAAGCCCCATTATTATCCCTTTATAAACAGTAATTTGCTTTAATTTAGTGATTCTTTAAGGTGGCGTTGCGTGTGGTTTTCCATTTTTAAAGGTGTCAAATACTTGACAGGTATTGTGGTGCTGGTGCCACACTGAGCCTGCCGGGGCGCTCCTCCATGGAGCGTCCCCACCAACAATAATCAGCGCACCGCGCACAACAGACAGGTTCTCGTATGACGATCCCGCCCCGGCCGGAGCACCCGGCGTCCTGGTATCGCGCGTCCATCGCCGTCGAGCTCGGCGACTGCCCTGTGCTTCAGGGTGAGCGACGCGCGGATGTCTGCGTGATCGGCGGTGGCATCACCGGGTGTTCGGCGGCCCTGCATCTGGCCGAGCGGGGCTACTCGGTGGTGCTGCTCGAGGCCGGGGAGATCGCCCACGGTGCCTCCGGGCGCAGCGGAGGCCAGATCCTGCCGGGCCTGGGCACCGACATCGCCACCGTCGAGAAGGCCCTGGGCCGCGAGCGCGCCCGGGAGATCTGGGAGATGAGCCGCGAGGCGGTGCGCCTGACGGCCGCGCTGATCGAGCGCCACGCCATCCCCTGCGAGCTGGCCTGGGGCTACCTGCATGCCGCAGTGAAGCCCCGCCACGTCCGCGAGCTCGAGGACTTCCGCGAGCGCATGGCCCGCGACTATGACTACTCGGCCCTCAGCCTCCTCGAGGGCGATGCCCTGCGCGCGCACGTGGTGAGCGATGCCTATCCGGCGGCCCTCTTCGATGCCGAGGGCGGCCACCTCCACCCGCTCAACTACACCCTGGGCCTGGCCCGGGCGGCGCGCCGCGCCGGCGTGGCCATCCACGAGCACAGCGCCGCCGTCGAGATTCGCCGCGGCGAGCCGGCCACCGTGGTCACCGCCCAGGGGCAGGTGATCGCCGACAGCGTGGTGCTCGGCACCAACGCCTATCAGGCGGGCCTGGTGCCGGAGCTCTCCGGGCGCATCATGCGCGCCGCCAACTACATGATCGCCACCGCGCCGCTCACCGAGGCCCAGGCGGCCCAGGTGCTGCCGAAGAACGACGCCCTGTCGGACGCCAACTTCGTGCTCGACTACTACCGACTCTCCGCCGATCGCCGCCTGATCTTCGGCGGCGAGGTCAGCTACGACGGCCGCGAGCCGCGCAACCTCACGACCCGCATGGACGACAAGATCGCGCGCATCTTCCCGGTGCTCGAGGGCGTGCCCATCGAGTATCGCTGGGGCGGTGACGTGGCGATCACCCTGGATCGGGCGCCGGACTTCGGCCGGCTGGGCCGCAACGTCTACTACGCCCAGGGCTACTCCGGCCACGGCATGGCGCTGGCGGGGCTCGCCGGCCAGCTGCTGGCCGAGGCCATCGCCGGGCAGCGCGAGCGCTTCGACGCCTTCGCGGCCATGCCCCATCGCCGCTTTCCCGGGGGCCGCCTGCTGCGCAAGCCGCTGCTGGTGCTGGCCACCCACTACTATCAACTGCGGGACCGGCTGTAACCGGGCCATCGAGAACCGAGAGGGCACCCCATGAACGAGACCATCACGGCGGACGCCATCGCCGCCTCCCATCCCCGCCCGGGCGGGGCGGCGGCCGAGGGCGAGGCGTCACGCCAGGCGTCGGCCATCGAGATGCAGGGCCTGCACAAGCGCTTCGGGCGGGCCACCGTGGCGCTGGACGGCGTCGACCTGACCATCGAGGCCGGCGAGTTCTTCACGCTGCTCGGCCCCTCGGGCTGTGGCAAGACCACGCTGCTGCGCATCCTCGCCGGCCTCGAGGAGGCCGACGACGGCCGCCTGGCCATCGGCGGCAAGGACATCACCGAGGTGCCGCCCCATCGACGCAGCGTCAATACCGTCTTCCAGTCCTATGCGCTCTTCCCGCACCTCTCGGTGCGCGAGAACCTGGCCTTCGGCCTGAAGATGCGCGGCATGGCCGCCGCGGCGCGCAACGCCAAGGTCGACGAGATCGCCGACTTCATCAAGCTCGGCGATCTCGTCGACCGGCGGGTGGACCAGCTCTCCGGCGGCCAGCGCCAGCGCATCGCCCTGGCCCGCGCCCTGGTCTGCGAGCCCGACGTGCTGCTGCTCGACGAGCCGCTGTCGGCCCTCGACGCGGGACTCAGGAGCCAGCTCCAGGTCGAGCTGCTGCGGGTCCAGAAGCGCCTCGGCATGACCTTCGTCTTCGTCACCCACGACCAGGACGAGGCGATGGTGATGTCGGATCGCATCGCCGTGCTCAACGGCGGCGTGATCCAGCAGGTCGGGCCGCCCCGCGAGGTCTACGAGCATCCGGCCAACGCCTTCGTGGCGCGCTTCATGGGCCATGACAACCTCTACCCGGTCACCGGCCGGCAGGGCAGCCGGCTCGCCACGGCGCTGGGGGAGCTCACCATGGCCGAGGCGGGGGAGGGCGAGCTCCTGCTGATCCGCCCCGAGACCCTGGACCTGCTGCCCGGCGAGGTGGCGGGCGACAACCACCTGCCGGCGGTGGTCGTCGAACGCCTCTACCGCGGCAGCCATGCCGAGTATCGCCTGGAGGTCGGCGGCACCACCCTGCAGGCGACCCTCAACAATCGCGGTCGGCATCTGCCCGACGTGGGCGACCGGGTCACCGTCACGGTGGCGCCGGACGACCTGGTCACCCTGAGTGAGTGAGGAGACGAGCATGGCCTATACCGGCGTAATGCCGTCCGCCCGCAGCCGCGCCATGGTGCGCGAGGCGCGCCACCTGCTGTTTACCGTGGCCCCCGGGGCGGTCTGGATCGTGATCTTTCTGGTGCTGCCCGGCGCCTACCTGATGGGCGTGGCCTTCATGACCAACGGCCCCTATGGGCTGCCGGAGATGCCGCTGTCGCTGGAGTCGTTCAAGCGCCTGGCGGGCTTCGGTTTCCTGGGCTGGAGTCCCGGCAACCTCTATACCCTGCTGCGCTCGCTGTGGCAGACGGCCGTCTCCACGGGCCTGGTGGTGCTGGTGGCCTATCCGATCGCCTACTACATCACCACCTGCCGCGAGAAGTGGCGGCCGATCATGCTGCTGCTGGTGGTGGTGCCGAGCTGGACCAATCAGGTGATCCGCACCTTCGGCTGGATGAACCTGCTGGCCCCCGGCACGCCGCTCTCCGGCCTCGCCGAGGGCCTGGGTCTGATCGCGCCCAACATGGGGCTCTATCCGTCGAGCTTCGCGGTCACCCTGGGCCTGGTCTACAACTTCCTGCCCTTCATGGTGCTGCCGCTCTACGCCGCCTTCGAGAAGCTCGATACCGCCCAGGTGGAGGCCGCCCAGGACCTCTTCGCCTCGCCGGTGCGCGCCTTCTGGCACGCGGTGTTCCCGCAGACCCTGCCGGGGCTGTTGGCCGGCATCGTGCTGGTGGCGATTCCCGCCTTCGGCATGTACGTGATCCCCGAGCTGCTCGGCGGGGGCAAGGGCATGATGCTCGGCAACCTGGTGGCCACGCAGTTCTCGGGCGGCGCCAACTGGCCGCTCGGAGCGGCCGGCGCGATCCTGATGCTGATCGCCACCTTCATCGGGCTGTTCGCCATGCGTCGCATCGGCAAGCGCCTGGGTGGCGGCGAGGAGGTGGTGATATGAGAAAGCGGACCCTGCAGCGTGGCCTGACCGCCTTCTGGTGGTTCACCCTGGCGTTTCTCTACCTGCCGCTGGCGGTGGTGGTGCTCTTCTCCTTCAATGCCGCCAACAGCGCCGCCAGCTTCACCGGCGTCTCGTTGCGCTGGTATCACCAGCTGATGGGCAACGAGGAGATCCTCTCGGCCTTCGCCAACAGCCTGGTGCTGGCGATCACCTCCTCGGTGATCGCCCTCGTCATCGGCTGTCTGATCGGCTACGGCATGTATCGCCATCGCCACCGCAAGCTCGGCTGGCTGATCGTGCTGATCTACCTGCCCATCGTGCTGCCGGACATCGTCTTCGGCATCTCCGAGATGGCCTTCTTCGTGCAGATCCATCGCCTGACCGGGCTGCTGCAGCCGGGGCTCGGCACCATGATCATCGCCCACGTGACCTTCCAGATCCCGTTCGTGGCGCTGATCATCTATTCCCGCTTCGTGGGCCTCGACCCGACGCTCTTCGAGGCCGCCAAGGACCTCTACGCCTCGCCGGTGAAGCGGGTCGTGCACTTCATGCTGCCGACCATCAAGCCTGCGTTGATCTCGGCGTTCTTCCTCTCCTTTACGCTGTCGGTGGATGACTTCGTGATCAGCTTCTTCACCGCCGGCCCCGAGAGCGCGACCCTGCCGATCTATATCTGGGGCGCCATCAAGAAGGGGGTATCCCCCGAGATCAACGCCATCGCCACGCTGATGATCGGTGCGGTGGCCATCGCCGCCATCATGAGCCTGCTGTTCAGCCGTCGCCGGCCCGCCTGAGCCGGCGCACCTTCCCGCGGGAAACGAGGAGAGTCGACATGACCAACAACAAGAAGATCCTGGCCCTGTCCCTGGGCGGCCTGCTGCTCGCCGGCAGCGTACAGGCCCAGGAGAACAAGCTCTATCTGTTCAACTGGACCGAGTACATGGACCCCGAGATCATCGAGGCCTTCGAGGCGCGCTACGACGTCGAGGTGGTGCAGAACTACTTCAACTCGCTGCCCGAGATGTTCGCCAAGCTCAACGCCGGCGGGGTCTCCCAGTACGACATCATCGTGCCCTCCAACTACTACGTGCCGCGGCTGATCCAGACCGGCCTGGTGCAGAAGCTCGACAAGTCGAAGCTTGCGAACCTCGACAACGTCATGGAGCAGTTCCAGGACCCGGCCTACGACCCCGGCGCCGAGTACACGGCCCCCTACCAGTGGGGGACCACCGGGCTGGTCTACAACACCGAGACCTTCCCGGACGCGCCCAAGAGCTGGTCGCTGATGTTCGACCCCGAGGTCAATCCCGAGCATCCCTTCGCGCTGATGGGCGATGGCCAGGTCAGCATGGGCGGCGCCTGCGCCTACCTGGGCCACGGCTACGACTGCACCGACATGAACGCCTGGAAGGAGGCGGCGCGGCTGCTGATCGAGACCAAGGGCCGGGAGACCTTCAGCGGCTTCACCGACGGTACCCCCGCGCTGCAGCAGCTGGCTCGCGGCGTGACCCACGTCGGGCTCTCCTACAACGGCGACTACCTGTTCTTCAAGGAGGAGGACCCCGACACCTTCGCCACCCTCGACTTCATGATTCCCGACGAGGGCGCCGAGATGTGGGTCGACTCGATGCTGATCCCCGCCGAGGCGCCCAACCCGGACATGGCGCACAAGTTCATCGACTTCATCCTCGAAGCCGAGGTCGGTGCCCAGCTCTCCAACTACAACTACTACGCCAGCCCCAATGCCGCCGCCACGCCCTATCTCGACGAGGTTCTGACCAAGCCCCCCGTCCAGCCGAGCGAGGCCGACATGGAGCGACTGCGCTTCACCCCGAGCCTCGAGGGTGACGCCCTGCAGACCTTCCAGCAGCTGTGGTCCGAGGTCCAGTCGCGTTGAGCGAAGGGTCCCCGGCATCGGGCCGGGGACTCGCCATCTAGAGCAAGGAAGATCCCATGAGTAACCGACAGGAGCAGCCGCTCCTCAACGACTGGTTCCAGAACCACGGTATCACCGAGGTCGAGTGCCTGGTCTCCGACCTGACGGGCATCCTCAAGGGCAAGATCATGCCCGCCGCCAAGTACTTGAAGGGTGGTCGCCCGCGGCTGCCCGACTCGATCTTCATCCAGACCGTCACCGGCGGCTATCCCGATGACGAGGACATCCGCTTCTGGAACCCCGCCGAGCGCGACATGGAACTGGTGCCCGATCCGAGCGCCATCTACCCGGTGCCCTGGGCCGAGGATCCTACCGCGCAGATCATCCACGACTGCTTCTACCTGACCGGCGAGCCGGTGGAGCTGGCGCCGCGCTACGTGCTCAAGCGCGTGCTGGACCTCTACGCCGCCCGCGGCTGGACGCCGGTGGTGGCGCCGGAGGTGGAGTTCTACCTGGTCAAGACCAACACCGACTCCGACTATCCCCTGGAGCCGCCGATCGGCCGCACCGGGCGCCAGGAGAGCAGCCGCCAGTCGTTCTCCATCGATGCGGTCAACGAGTTCGATCCGCTGTTCGAGGAGATGTACGACTACTGCGACGCCATGAACCTGGATCTGGATACCCTGATCCACGAGGAGGGCGCCGGCCAGATGGAGGTCAACTTCCAGCACGGCGATCCCCTCGCCCTGGCCGACCAGGTGGTGATGTTCAAGCGCACCCTGCGCGAGACGGCGCTGCGCCACGGCATGTACGCCACCTTCATGGCCAAGCCCATGGCGGGTGAGCCGGGCAGTTCGATGCACATCCACCAGAGCCTGCTCGACAGCAAGGAGGGCCACAACGTCTTCGCCGACGAGGACGGGCAGCCCAGCCGCCTGTTCCATGCCTTCATCGGCGGTCAGCAGCGCTACCTGCCCTCGGTGATGCCGCTGCTGGCCCCCAACGTCAACTCCTATCGCCGCCTGATGCGCACCGAGACCAGCGGCTCGGCGCCGATCAACGTCGAGTGGGGCATGGACAACCGCACCGTGGGACTGCGCGTGCCGGTCTCCACCCCCGAGGCGACCCGGGTGGAGAACCGCCTGGCCGGGGCCGACGCCAATCCCTACCTGGTGATGGCGGCCTCGCTGGCCTGCGGCTACCTGGGCATGCTGGGCCGGCTCGAGCCGCGCCCGCCGATGGTCGGCTCTGCCTGGTCCGGCGGCAACAAGCTGCCCGACGACATCGGCCCGGCGCTGGATATGCTCCACGACTGCCAGCCGCTGGCCGATATCCTCGGCGAGCGCTTCGTCAACAGCTACCTGGCGGTCAAGCGCGCCGAGCACCGCGCCTACTTCCAGGTCATCAGCTCCTGGGAACGCGAGCACCTGCTGCTACGGGTCTAAGCGAGAGAGCGGTCCGGGCACGCTTTCGCCGGGCACTCGGCATCGAGCGCCGTCCGGGTCGGACATGGGCGCGCCGCCTGGCGCGCAGGGATGACCATCAGGGAGAGTGACGATGCCGAAACCGAGATACGTCATGGCGCTCGCCGGCCTGGGCCTGCTGACACTGAGCGCCGCCGCGGCGGCCGACGAGGGCAAGCTCAGGCTGTTCAACTGGTCCAGCTACATGGATCCGGCGATCATCGAGGCCTTCGAGGAGGAGAGCGGCCTGGAGGTGGTACAGAACTACTACAACTCCAACGCCGAGCTCTTCGCCAAGCTGACCGCGGGAGGGGACGGTCAGTACGACCTGATCGTGCCCTCCGACTACTTCGTGCCGCGGCTGATCGATGCCGGCCTGATTCAGCCGCTGACCGCACAGGGCGACACCCTCGCGGGCCACGACCACATCCTCGAGGAGTTTCGCACGCCGAGTTTCGATCCCGGCGGCGACTTCACCGTGCCCTACCTGTGGGGGGCGACCGGCGTCGTCTATGACACCGACACCTGGTCGGAGCCCGAGCCCAGCTGGGGCCTGCTCTATGATCCGCAGGTCAACGCCGACTATCCCTTCGCGCTGCTCAAGGGCGATGCCCAGTTCACCTTCGGCACCGCCTGCGCCTTCCAGGGCGCCGGCTTCGACTGCGTGGGCCAGGCGCCCTGGGTGGAGGCGGCGAGGCTGGTCATCGAGACCCGGGAGCGGGACAACTTCGTGGGCTTCGTCGGCGCCACGGCGGCCATCGAGCAGGTCGCCAGCGGCGTGATAGAGGCCGGCATCGCCTACAACGGCGACCTGGCCGCCAAGCGCGCCGAGGATCCCGCGACCTACGGCTCGCTGGGGTTCTTCATCCCCGAGGAGGGCTCCCAGCGCTGGGTCGACGTGCTGGCGATCCCGGCGCGTGCGCCCAATCCCGAGGCCGCCCGTGCCTTCATCGAGTACCTGTTGCGACCGGAGGTGGCCGCGCAGCTCGCCAACTACAACTTCTACACCACGCCCAACGAGGCCGCGCTGCCGTTGGTGGAAGAGGCCCTGCGCCAGCCGCCGGTCATGCCCGATGCGGCGGACCGCGCGCGGCTGCACTTCACGCCCTCGGTGAGTGGCGATCAGCTGCAGCTGCTCCAGGAGCTGTGGAGCGAGGCGCGCAGTCGCTGAGATCTGCCGGGTGGTGGGCCGGAGCGCCGGGGTCTGCCCCCGGCGTTTTGTGTTGATTATTTAGTACCAATAAAATTGCCATTTCGGCGCCTGTGCCCGTATCATGGCGATAATGGTTGAATAAAACATCCACTCTGGAGGCTTTCATGAGCGACTCATCCGCCACCGATCACGTGGCATCCTGGTACGCCGCCTCGGCCAATCCCGCCCCGGCGCGTCCGGCCCTCGAGGGCGAGATCACCTGCGACGTGTGCGTGGTGGGCGCCGGCTTCACCGGTATCTCCGCGGCCCTGCACCTGGCCGAGCAGGGCCATCGGGTGGTGGTGCTGGAGGCGGCCCGGGTCGGCTTCGGCGCCTCCGGACGCAACGGCGGCCAGATCGTCAACAGCTACAGCCGCGACATGGACGTGATCGAGGCGAGGTATGGCGGCGAGACCGCGCGGGCGCTGGGCGACATGGCCTTCGAGGGCAATCGCATCATCCGCGAGCGCATCGCGCGTTACGGCATCGAGTGCGACCTGCGCGACGGCAACCTCTTCGCCGCCTGCAACCAGAAGCAGTTCAAGGGGCTGCGCGAGCACAAGGCGCTCTGGGAGCGCTACGGCCACCGCGAGCTCGAACTGCTGGAAGGGGAGGCGGTCAAGCGCGAGGTGACCTCCGAGCGCTACGTGGGCGCGCTGGTCGACCACTCCGGCGGCCACCTGCATCCGCTCAACCTGGTGCTGGGCCAGGCCGCCGCGGTGGAGTCCCTGGGCGGTGTGATCCATGAGCACACCCCGGTGACGGCCGTCGAGCACGGCCAGCCGGTGCGCCTCTCCACGCCTCGCGGCATGGTGCGTGCCGAGCGGGTGGTGATGGCCGGCAACGCCTACCATCAGGGCATCATGCCGGCGCTGGAGGGCAAGTCGATGCCCTGCGGCACCCAGATCATCACCACCGAGCCGCTGGACGAGGCGCGGGCTAGGGCGCTGTTGCCCAACGACCTCGCCGTCGAGGACTGTAACTACCTGCTCGACTACTACCGGTTGACCGCCGATCACCGCCTGATCTATGGCGGGGGCGTCAACTACGGCGGCCAGGATCCGGCCGACATCGAGGCGGTGATCCGTCCCAAGATGGAGAAGACCTTCCCGGGTCTCTCGGACGTGCGGGTCGACTACGCCTGGAGCGGCACCTTCCTGATGACGCTCAACCGGCTGCCGCAGTTCGGGGTGCTCAACGACAACGTCTACTACGCCCAGGGCTACTCCGGCCACGGCGTGACCTGCACCCACCTGGCCGGGCGCCTGATCGCCGAGGCGATGACCGGCCGCGAGGCGCGCTTCGATGCCTTCGCCGACCTGCCGCACCTGCCGTTCCCCGGCGGGCGGATGCTGCGGGTGCCGCTCTCCGCCGTCGGCGCCTGGTACTACCAGGTGCGTGATCGCCTGGGCGTCTGATCGAGAGGCAGCGGCGGCGCCGCTCAGGTGAACTTGCGAAAGAAATGGGTCATGTCGAACAGCTCGTCCAGGCGCTCGTAGCGCTCCCGGGCCTCGGGCCAGCGCGCCTCCTGGACGGCGGCGATCATGGTCTCCAGCAGCATCATGGTCGAGACGTTGGAATCCCACCCCGAGGGAATCTCCACCCAGCAGTGGAAGGTGAAGTCGGCCAGTGACGAGATCGGCGAGCCCCACTGATCGGTGAACAGCACGATGGCCACCCCGCGCTGCTTCACCATCTCCGCCAGGCGCAGCAGGTTGGTCTCGTAGCGCCGTATGTCGAAGATCAGCAGGGTGTCGCCCGGCTGCATGTCGAGCACGTAGTGCGGCCAGGTGCCCGACGAGGAGGTCAGCTGGGTGACGCCGGGGCGCACCGCCTGGAAATGCGTGAAGGCGTAGTCGCCCAGCGCCCGGGTGATGCGCCCGCCGACGATGTAGAGGCGCCGCTCGGCATCGGCCAGCAGGCGGGTCGCCCCGTCGAACCTCGCCGTCTCGACATGCGAGAAGGTCAGCTGGAGGTTGGTGGTGACCGCCTGGGCGAAACGGTTCAGCAGGTGGGTCTCCGGCGCCTCGGACGACCAGTTGTCGCGTCGCTGGGTGGGCCCGACGCCCTTCGCCTCCAGCTCGCCCAGCAGCGCCTTGTGAAACTCCGGATAGCCCTTGAATCCCAGCTTCTTGACCATCCGCGCCACGGTGGGGGAGGAGACCCCCGCGTTGCTCGCCACGATGGTGATCGAGGCCAGCCCCGCCGCGGGATAGTTGTCGAGCAGCGCATCGGCGAACTTGCGCTCCGACGGCGTCAGCGCCGGATAGTGCTGGCGGATCAGTGCGCGCACGCTGGCGCTGGAATCGATGGTCGTCAAGGCGCTTCCCTTCCCGATATGCCCTGCGTTGTCGCCTTCCCCAAGCGCCGTTGCGCGTGGCGAAGCCGCGTTGACACGGGCTCTGAAGAAATATTGACACACTGACTTTCACGCGTCTATATCTTTACAGGAGCGTGGAGGAGCCCAGATGTCAAGCGCAAGCGACCCGTCCAACCCAAGCGTCGAGATCCACCATCGGCACGGCCAAGGCCCCGTGGTGCTGCTGTGCGAGCACGCCTCGCACCACATCCCCGCCGACTATCAGGGGCTTGGCCTCGCGCCCGCCGATCGGCGCAGTCACGCCGCCTGGGACCCCGGCGCCCGCGGCGTGGCCGTGTCGCTTTCCGAGCGGCTGGATGCGCCGCTGGTGGCGAGTCGCATCTCGCGGCTGGTCTACGACTGCAATCGTCCCCCCGAGGCGGAAAGCGCCATGCCGGCGCGCGTGGAGGTGATCGAGGTGCCGGGCAATCGCGGCCTCGATGCGGCCGAGCGCGCCGCCCGGGTCGAGGCGGTCTACCGGCCGTTCTGCGAGGCCGTGACGGAGGTGCTGGCCGAGCGGCGGGCGCGCGCCATTCCCAGCGTGCTGATCACCATCCACAGCTTCACGCCGAGCTTTCACGGCGAGCGCCGCGAGGTCGAAATCGGCATCCTCCACGATGCCGACCGACGCCTGGCCGATGCGATGCTGGCGCTCGCCTCGCGCCTGGGTCATCGACAGGTTCGCCGCAACGATCCCTACGGGCCCGAGGATGGCGTCACCCACTCCCTCAAGCTGCACGGCATCGGCCAGGGCCTGGCCAACGTGATGATCGAGGTGCGCAACGACCTGCTGGCCACCGTCGAGGACCAGCAGGCCATCGCCGAGGAGCTCTGTCGTTTGATCCAGCCTGCGCTTGCCACCCTCGGCGTCGTGGCAAGCCCAAGGGAGGGCGCGGCCGATGCCTAGGCTCATCCTGCGCTATATCGGCGCCATCGATGCCATGAACCGTGCCATCGGCCGCATGGCGATGTACCTGATCTTCGTGCTGATCGGCGTGCTGCTGTGGTCGTCGGCCTCCAAGGTGTTCCTGACGCCCTCGATGTGGACCCTGGAGACCGCGCAGTTCGTCATGGTGGCCTACTTCGTGCTGGGCGGCCCCTACTCGATCCAGCTGGGGTCCAACGTGCGCATGGATCTCTTCTATGGCGAGTGGAGCCCGCGGACCAAGGCCTGGGTCGATGCCATCACGGTGTTCTTCCTGATCTTCTACCTCGGCGTGCTGCTCTATGGCGGACTGGTGTCGACGGCCTACTCCCTCGGCTACTTCGGCGATGAACCCTTCCGCTTCTTCCTCGACCTCATCGGCACCTTCGTGACCCAGGGGCCGTCGGCGGCCGGCGAGGAGCTCGGTTTCCTGGAGCGCAGCCCGACGGCCTGGCGGCCATGGCTGTGGCCGATCAAGACCATTCTGTGCCTCGGGGTATTCCTGATGATCCTTCAAGCCCTTGCCGAGTTCTTCCGGGATATCGGCCGTCTGCGCGGGGTGAGCGACTGATGCCCTACGAGATGATCGCCATCGTGATGTTCGGCTCGATGATGCTGATGCTGTTCACCGGCCAGCGCGTGTTCGGCGCCATCGGCTTCGTCGGCGCCCTGGCGGGGGTGCTGCTGTGGGGCACCGGCGGGGTCGACATCCCGTTCTCCTCGGCGATGAAGCTGATGAAGTGGTACCCCCTGCTGACCCTACCGATGTTCATCTTCATGGGCTACGTGCTCTCGGAGAGCCGCATCGCCGATGACCTCTACCGGATGTTCCACGTCTGGATGGGGCCGGTGCGGGGTGGGCTCGCCATCGGCACGATCGGGCTGATGGTGCTGATCTCGGCCATGAACGGGCTGTCGGTGGCCGGCATGGCCATCGGCGCCACCATTGCCCTGCCCGAACTGCTCAGGCGCGGCTACGACAAGATCATGGTGACCGGGGTGATCCAGGCGGGATCGAGCCTCGGGATCCTGGTCCCGCCCTCGGTGGTGCTGGTGCTCTACGCGATGATCGCCCGCCAGCCGGTGGGGCAGCTGTGGCTGGCCGGCGTGCTGCCGGGGCTGATGATGGCGACGCTCTTCATCATCTACATCTATGTGCGCTGTCGCCTGCAGCCGTCCCTGGGGCCCGCGCTGCCCGAGGCGGAGCGCGATGTCTCCTGGGCCGAGAAGCTGCGCCTGCTGCGGGCGGGGCTGCTGCCGCTGGTGATCTTCGCGGTGATGATGGTGCCCTTCGTCAAGGGCTGGACCTCGCTGGTCGAGAGCTCGGCCGTGGGGGCGACCACCGCGCTGCTGGCCGCCACCCTCAAGGGGCGCATGACGCGTCGGGTGTTCGAGGTCTCGGTGCGCCAGACCCTGGCCATCTCCTGCATGTTCATGTGGATCATCCTGGCGGCGCTCGCCTTCGGCGCCATCTTCGATGGCCTGGGCGCGGTCAAGGCCATCGAGGACCTGTTCACCGAGCGCCTGGGGCTCTCGCCCTGGATGATCCTGATCCTGATGCAGCTCAGCTTCATCGTCATGGGCACCTTCCTCGACGACACCGCCATGCTGGTGATCGTGGCGCCGCTCTACGTGCCGCTGGTCGATGCGCTGGGCTTCGACCTGATCTGGTACGGCGTGCTCTACACCATCACCACCCAGATCGCCTACATGACGCCGCCGTTCGGCTACAACCTCTTCCTGATGCGCGCCATGGCACCGCCCCAGATCGGGCTGCGCGACATCTACTGGTCGATCCTGCCCTTCGTGTTGGTGATGACCGTCGCCCTGAGCCTGGTGATGCTCTTTCCGCAGATCGCCCTCTGGCTTCCGGGCTACATTTATGGGCACTGAGGCCGGGATCTCGACGGCCGCAGTCGGCGACACCGACGCCAGCCACAACAACAAGAGCCTCGTCAGGGGCCGCATCCACGCAACATCCGGTATCACCACCAGGAGAGCGACACAATGACAACAAGACGCAAGTTTCTGATCAATGCCGCGGCCGGTGCCGCCATCGCACCGCTGGCCTCCCGGGTCATGGCCCAGTCGTCGTCCGAGCCCGCCATCACGTGGCGCATGCAGACCTATGCCGGCGCGGCCCTGGCCGAACACGTCGCCAAGCCGGCCATCGACCTGTTCAACCGCATCGCCGGGGATCGCATGCAGATCGAGCTCTACTATGCCGATCAGCTGGTGCCCACGGGCGAGCTCTTCCGGGCGATGCAGCGCGGCACCATCGACGCCGTGCAGTCCGACGACGACTCCATGGCCTCGCCCACCGAGGTCACCGTCTTCGGCGGCTATTTCCCCTTCGGCTCGCGCTACAGCCTCGACGTGCCGGTGCTCTTCCACCAGTACGGGCTCAAGGAGATCTGGGAGGAGGAGTACGCCAAGGTCGGCGTCAAGCACGTCAGCGCCGGCGCCTGGGACCCCTGCCACTTCGTCACCAAGGAGCCGATCCGCAGCCTCCAGGACCTCGAGGGCAAGCGCATCTTCACCTTCCCCACCGCGGGGCGCTTCCTGTCGCAGTTCGGCGTGGTGCCGGTGACCCTGCCCTGGGAGGACATCGAGGTGGCCGTGCAGACCGGTGAACTCGACGGCATCGCCTGGTCGGGCATCACCGAGGACTACACGGTGGGCTGGGCCGACGTCACCAACTACTTCCTGACCAACAACATCTCGGGCGCCTGGATCGGTCACTTCTTCGTCAACATGGACCGCTGGAACGAGCTGCCGGAGGATCTGAAGCTGCTGTTCGAGGTGTGCTGCGAACAGTCCCACTACTATCGCCAGCACTGGTACTGGGGCGGCGAGGCGAGGCTGCGCGTGCACGGCGAGAAGCTCGAGCTGACCACGATTCCCGATGCCGAGTGGGACCGGGTGGAGGAGGCGGCCCAGGAGTTCTGGGACGAGATCGCCGCGCAATCCGAGACCAAGGCCCGGGTGGTCGAGATCTTCAAGCAGTACAACGCCGACATGCGCAAGGCCGGCCGACCCTATCGCTACGGCGAGGCGTGAGTCGCTCCCATGCTCCGGCCGCGGTCGGGGCATGCCATTCAGGGAGGGGGCCCGGCCGAGCGCGGGCCCCGTCGTGGTGATCAGTGAGGAAGTTCGGACATGACCAATGCGCAGGCTATGGACGCCCTCGAGGGCCTGAGGGCCCGGGTGGAGAGTGGCGATGTCGACACCGTGCTCGTGTGCCTCGTCGACATGCAGGGACGGCTGATGGGCAAGCGGCTCCACGCGCGTCACTTCGTGGAGCACGGCTGGGAGGAGACGCACTGCTGCAACTACCTGCTGGCCACTGACCTCGAGATGGAGACCCCCGACGGCTACGCCAGCACCTCCTGGCGGGCGGGGTACGGCGATTACATCATGAAGCCGGATCTCGCCACGCTGCGGCCCGTGCCCTGGCTCGAGGGCACGGTCATGCTGCTCTGCGACGTGCTGGACCATCATACCCATGAGCCGGTGGCTCACGCGCCGCGCGCCATCCTCAAGCGTCAACTCGAGCGGCTCGAGGGGATGGGCTTCGATGCGATCATGGCCACCGAACTGGAGTTCTTCCTGTTCGAGAAGCCCCTCGACGAGATCCGCAAGGAGGGCTTTCGCGACCTGCAGCCGATCAGCGGCTACAACGAGGACTACCACCTCTTCCAGACCACCAAGGAAGAGCACGTGCTGCGCCCGCTGCGCAATCACCTCTATGCGGCGGGCATCCCCGTGGAGGGCACCAAGGGCGAGGCCGGGTCGGGGCAGGAAGAGCTCAACATCCGCTACGCCAAGGCCCTCGATACCGCGGATTACCACACCATCGCCAAGCACGCGACCAAGGAGGTCGCCTGGCAGCAGGGGCGGGCGGTGACCTTCCTGCCGAAGTGGCACCACGACCATTCCGGCAGCTCCACCCATATTCACCAGTCGCTGTGGCGAGAGGGCGTGCCCGCCTTCTACGACGACGGCGAGGCGCGGGGCATGTCGGCGCTGATGCAGCACTACCTGGCCGGGCTCCTGAAGTATGCGCCCGACTTCACCTACTTCCTGGCGCCCTACATCAACAGCTACAAGCGCTTCCAGAAGGGCTCCTTCGCGCCCACGCGCACGGTCTGGTCGGTGGACAATCGCACCGCGGGCTTTCGCCTCTGCGCCGAGGGCACCCGGGCGGTGCGCATCGAGTGTCGCATCGGCGGCTCGGACCTCAACCCCTACCTCGCCATGGCCGGGCAGCTGGCCGCCGGCATCAAGGGCATCGAGGAGCGCCTGCCGCTGCCCCCGCCCGCCGAGGGCGACACCTACGAGGGGGAGTCGGGGCTGATTCCGCAGACCCTGCGCGATGCCCGGGAGGCCCTTTACGGGTCGACCATGCTGCGCGAGGCCATGGGCGACGAGGTGATCGATCACTACGCCCGGGCCGCCGAGGTGGAGCTCGAGGACTTCGCCCGCGTGGTCACCGACTACGAGGTGGCGCGCGGCTTCGAGCGCTCATGAGGCCGGCGGCGAACGGGCACCAACAGGAGAGGACCATGGGTCATACGCTGAGCTGTATCTCGCCGATCGACGGGTCGGTGTTTGCCGAGCGCGACGCGCTCTCGAACGAGGCCGCCCGAGAGGCGGCCGACCGGGCCCGCGCGGCGCAGCGCGACTGGGCCGCCAGGCCCCTCGAGGAGCGCATCGACCTGGTGCGCGCTGGCATCGCCGCGCTGGGGGCGATGAACGACGAGGTGGTGCCGGAGCTGGCGCGGATGATGGGTCGCCCGGTGCGCTACGGCGGGGAGTTCGGCGGCGTCGAGGAGCGCGGCGGCCACATGGCGGCCATCGCCGAGGAGGCGCTGGCCGATATCGCGGTCGGTGAGGACGCCACCGTCAAGCGCTACATCAAGCGCGTGCCCCACGGCGTGGTGCTGGTGGTGGCGCCCTGGAACTACCCCTACATGACGGCCATCAACTGCGTGGCGCCGGCGCTGATCGCCGGCAACAGCGTGCTGCTCAAGCACGCCACCCAGACGCTGCTGGTCGGCGAGCGCATGGCGCGTGCCTTCCACGCGGCCGGCGTGCCCGAGGCGGTGTTCCAGAACGTCTTCCTGGATCACGACACCACCTCACGGCTGATCGCCGAGCGCGCCTTCGACTTCGTCAACTTCACCGGCTCCGTGGGCGGCGGGCGCGCCATGGAGCAGGCGGCGGCCGGCACCTTCACCGGGCTGGGCCTGGAGCTCGGCGGCAAGGATCCGGGCTATGTCATGGAGGACGCCGACCTCGAGGCCGCCGTCGCGACCCTGATCGATGCCGCGATGTTCAACTCAGGGCAGTGCTGCTGCGGGATCGAGCGCATCTACGTGCACGAGCGCCTCTATGACGCCTTCGTCGAGCGGGCCGTGGCGGTGGTCGAGGCCTACACCCTGGGCGACCCGCTGGACGCCGGGACCGACATCGGGCCGATGGCCAACGTCCGCTTCGCCGCCGAGGTGCGCGCCCAGATCGACGAGGCCCTGGCCGACGGAGCGAGGGCCCATATCGCTCGCAAGCCCGCCGACGACGGGGGCGCCTACCTGACGCCGCAGATCCTCACCGAGGTGACCCACGACATGCGCGTGATGCGCGACGAGAGCTTCGGCCCAGTGGTCGGCATCATGCGGGTGAGCGACGACGAGGAGGCGATCCGGCTGATGAACGACAGCCGTTTCGGCCTGACGGCGAGCCTCTGGACCGCCGATATCGAGCGCGCCCAGCGCGTCGGCGACCGAATCGAGACCGGCACCGTGTTCATGAATCGCGCCGACTACCTGGACCCCGGCCTGTGCTGGACCGGCTGCAAGGAGACGGGGCGCGGCGGCAGCCTCTCGGTGATCGGCTATCACAACCTCACGCGGCCCAAGTCCTACTATTTGAAGAAGGTGACGACATGACGCTGACCGGCAACTGGACCTATCCCACCGCCATCCGCTTCGGCGCGGGGCGGATTAAGGAGCTGCCCGAGGCCTGTGCGGAGGCGGGCATGGCGCGGCCGCTGCTGGTGACCGATCGCGGCCTGGCCGACCTGCCGATCACCGCCGCCGCGCTCGACATCCTCGAGGCCGCGGGCCTGGGCCGGGGGCTCTTCGCCGAGGTCGACCCCAACCCCAACGAGCGCAACCTGGCGGCGGGCGTCGAGGCCTTCCGGGCCGGGGGCCATGACGGGGTGATCGCCTTCGGCGGCGGCTCGGGGCTGGATCTGGGCAAGATGGTGGCCTTCATGGCCGGCCAGACGCGCCCGGTGTGGGACTTCGAGGACATCGGCGACTGGTGGACCCGGGCCGATGCCGAGGCGATCGCGCCCATCGTGGCGGTTCCCACCACCGCCGGGACCGGCTCCGAGGTGGGGCGGGCCAGCGTCATCACCAACGCCGACACCCACGAGAAGAAGATCATCTTCCATCCCCGGGTGCTGCCCCGGGTGGTGATCTGCGATCCCGAGCTGACGGTGGGCATGCCCCGGGCTATCACCGCCGGCACCGGGCTCGATGCCTTCGCTCACTGCGTCGAGGCCTTCTCGAGCCCGCACTACCACCCGATGAGCCAGGGCATCGCCCTGGAGGGCATGCGGCTGGTCAAGGAGTACCTGCCAAGGGCCTACGCCGACGGCACCGACCTCGAGGCCCGTGCCCACATGATGAGCGCCGCGATGATGGGCTCCACCGCCTTCCAGAAGGGACTGGGGGCCATCCATGCCCTGAGCCACCCCATCGGCGCGGTGTTCAACGCCCACCACGGCACCACCAATGCGGTCTGCATGCCGGCGGTGCTCGCCTTCAACGCCGAGGCGATCCGCGAGCGCTTCGACAGCGCGGCCGCCTACCTGGGCATCGAGGGCGGCTTCGAGGGGTTCCAGGCCTTCGTGCAGGACCTCAACGACCGCATGGGCATCCCGCGCACCCTCGCCGAGCTCGGGGCCAGCCCCGAGCGCATCGACGAGCTGGCCGAGATGGCCATCCAGGACCCCAGCTGCGGCGGCAACCCGGTGGCGCTGACCGTCGAGGATCTCAGGGCGCTGTTCCACCGCTGCATGTGATCGATGGGAGGCGGGCGTCCGCCTCCCGGTTCCCTGCCCGAAGCCACCGCCTGGACGACCGTCTGGAACGCTCGGCACCGTCCTTCAGAACAGCGCTTCAGAACAGGCCGGTGATCTCGCCGTGCTCGTCGATGTCGAGGTGCGCGGCGGCCGGGTCGCGGCCGAGGCCCGGCATGGTGCGGATGTCGCCGCACAGCGCATAGACGAAGCCCGCGCCGGCGGAGAGGCGCACCTCGCGCACCGGCAGGGTCCAGCCGGTGGGGGCGCCGCGCAGGGTCGGGTCCGACGAAAGCGACAGGTGGGTCTTGGCGATGCACACCGGCAGGTGGCCCTGGCCCTGCTGCTGGTAGCGCTCGAGCTGGCGGCGCGCCTCGGGACTGAAGGCGACATCGGCGGCGCCGTAGAGGCGGGTGGCGATGCGCTCGATCTTGGCGTCCAGGGGCAGCTCATCGGGGTAGAGCAGGTGGAAGTCGCTGCCCTGTTCGGCCGCCTCCTCCACGGCCTGGGCCAGCTCCAGCGCGCCGATGCCGCCGTCGCGTACATGGGTCGAGACGGCGGCCCGGACCCCGGCGGCCTCGGCGATGTCGCGAATCGCGGCGTGCTCGCTGGCATGGTCGGAGGGGAAGGCATTGATCGCCACCACCGGGGTGACGCCGTGGGCGCGCAGGTTGTCGATCTGCTTGACGAGGTTGGCGCCGCCCGCGTGCACGTCCTCGGGGCTCTCCGCCAGCATCGCCGTGGGCAGCGGCCGGCCGGGCGTCACGGCGTAGCGCCCGGAGTGGAACTTCAGGGCCCGCACCGTGACCACCAGCACCGCGGCATCCGGCGTCATGCCCGAGGCGCGGCACTTGATGTTGAAGAAGCGTTCCGCCCCCATGTCGGCCCCGAAGCCCGCCTCGGTGACGAGATAGTCGCCGCCGTGCAGGCCGATGCGATCGGCGACGATCGAGGAGTTGCCATGGGCGATGTTGCCGAACGGGCCGGCATGGATCAGCGCCGGCGCGTGCTCGAGGGTCTGCAGCAGGTTGGGCTTGATCGCCTCCTTGAGCAGCGCGGTCATGGCGCCCGCCGCGCCGATCTCCTCGGCGGTGACTGGCTCGCCGTCGTGGGTCGTGCCGACGCGGATCCGCCCCAGGCGGCGCCGCAGGTCCTGTAGTGATGTCGCCAGGGCGAGGATCGCCATGACCTCGGAGGCCGCGGTGATCTCGAAGCCACTCTGGCGGGGGAGGCCGTCGGCGGGCGGGCCGAGTCCCGTGACGACATGGCGCAGCGCGCGGTCGTTGATGTCCATCACCCGCGGCCAGGTGATGGTCTGCGGGTCCAGGTCGCTGCCCAGGCGATGATAGAGGTGGTTGTCGATCATCGCCGCCAGCAGGTTGTGGGCGGCGGAGACCGCGTGGATGTCGCCGGTCAGGTGCAGGTTGATGCGCTCCATGGGTACCACCTGGCTGTAGCCCCCGCCGGCGGCGCCGCCCTTGATGCCAAGCGTCGGGCCCAGCGACGGCTGACGCAGGGTGACGGTGGCGCCGTGACCGAGCTCCTGGAGGCCCTGGACGAGGCCGATGGCGGTGGTGGTCTTGCCCTCGCCCAGCGGCGTGGGGGTGATCGCCGAGACCACCACGTAGCGTGCCCGGGGGCGCTCGGCCAAGGCATTGGCGGCGGCGAGGTCCAGCTTGGCGATGCCCCGTCCGTAGGGCTCCACCGTGTCGCCGGGCACGCCGAGGCGATGGGCGATCTCCTCGATGGGCCACAGCCGTGCCTCCCGGGCGATCGCCAGGTTGCTGGGGGGGCAGGCGCGCGCCTGCCCGAGGTCGTGCGGTTGGCTCGTCATCGCCACATCTCCTGGGTCATCCACCTGAGTCAGCCACCGGGGCGTCGATCGCCTCAGTCGTCGATAGCCTCAGTATTCGCGCCCGCCCCGTCATGGACTTGCTCATCGGCGCCGGCCGGCTTGGTCGCAGCGACACGCCGAGGCCGTGTCAGGGCTCTCGCCGGGCGGGACGTGGCGTCACGAGCAAAAGGCAGGTCGTCGACGCACAAGTCGCGGCGCTTTGCGATAACGGGGCGGAGACGACTAGAGTCGAGGTAGGCGACCATGGAGGAGGGCGAGCGATGGAATCCCTGCATTCCCCGAACCGGCATGCCCCGAAGGAGGGGCACCACGACTTCGGCTTCGTCCTGCTGCCGGGCTTCTCCCTGATCGCCTTCTCCTCGGCGCTGGAGCCCCTGCGCATGGCCAACCACCTCGCCGACCGGCAGCTCTATACCTGGCACCTGGTGAGTCGGGATGGACGCCCCGTGCGCAGCAGCAGCGGCCTCGAGATGGCGGTGGACTGCGCCATCGAGGATGGACTGTTGCTGGATCTCGTGCTGGTGTGTGCCGGCGTGGACGTCCAGCACTGCTGCGATCGCGACACCCTCGGCTGGCTGCGCCGGCTGGCGAGTCGCCGCATCCCGCTGGGCGGGATCTGCACCGGGGGCTACGTGCTCGCCCAGGCCGGGGTCCTCGACGGTTACAGCTGCACCCTGCACTGGGAGCACATCTCGAGCATTCACGAGGCGCTGCTGTTTCCCGCCGTGACCTTCACTCCGCAGCTCTTCGTCATCGATCGCGATCGCTACACCTGCTCCGGGGGAATCGCGCCCCTGGACATGATGCTGACCCTGATCGGCCGCCAGCAGGGCCTGGCGCTGGCCGAGGCGATCGCCGAGGAGTTCATCCACGAGCGGATCCGCGAGGTGGGCGATCGCCAGCGGACCCCGCTGCGGGTGCGCCTCGGTCGCACCCATCCCAAGCTCGAGGAGCTGGCGACGCTGATGGAGGCGAACCTGCAGGAGCCGCTCTCCCTGGATGAGCTGGCCCGCTATGCCGACCTCTCGCGTCGCCAGGTGGAGCGACTCTTCCAGCGCTACGTGAGCTGTCCGCCGCTGAAGTACTACATGGAGCTGCGTCTCGTGCGTGCGCGGCTGCTGCTGCGCCAGACCCACATGCCGATCACCGACGTGGCCCTGGCCTGCGGCTTCATCTCGCCGCCGCACTTCACCAAGTGCTATCACGACCGCTTCGGCCACTCGCCGAGCCGCGAGCGCTTGCGGCGAAGCGATCGCGAGGGCGGCCTGGCGCCGGGCGAGGAACGCCCGGACACTCCGCGGCTCGAGGAGATCTGAGTGCCTCGAACCTAGGAGAGCCCGTCAGCCCTTGGGCCGCAGGTTGTCCGGGTCATACAGGGCCCGATAGCCGACCGCCTCGACGTTCAGCGGATAGTGCTCGCCGAAGTACTCCATGGTCAGCGCCTGGCCGACCCGGGCGTGGGAGACCGGCAGGTAGCCCAGGGCGATGATCTTCCCGACCGACGGGCCGAAGGCGATGCTCGTCACGTAGGAGCGCCGGCCCAGGGCGTCCACCAGCACCTCGCCGCTCTGCGGGTCGAGGATCGGCGAATGGCCCACCGGGTAGCGGGCCACGCCCCCTGCGTCGTGGTGCGCCGTCATGGTCAGGGTGCAGAGGTAGGCCGGCTGCTGATGGCGCTCGCGCTGGGCCAGGTAGGCGGCCTTGCCGTGGAACTCTACCGGCTTGACCCTGGGGCGCGCCAGGCCCGCCTCGACCAGGTTGTACTCGGTCAGCAGGTCGACGTTCTGCAGCCGCAGGCTCTTCTCGAGGCGCCGGCTGTTGGCGTAGGTCTCGATGCCCACCGGGGTCACCCCCTGCTCGAACAGCAGGTCCCAGAGGGTCAGCCCGTAGCTGAACGGCAGGTAGAGCTCCCAGCCCAGCTCGCCGACGTAGGAGATGCGAAAGGCCCAGATCGGCAAGCCCCGCACCCGGATCTCGCGCGCCGTGGCGAAGGGGAAGGCCTCGTCCTCCAGCGCCGCGGGGTCGTCGGCGAGCGCCTGCAGGGTGCGCCGCGCCTCGGGTCCCCAGAGCCCCAGGGTGGCCAGGCTGTCGGTGCGATCCTCGACGTGCAGGCGCGTCAGCCGGCGGGCCTCGGCCATCCGGGTCATCCATACGAGGTCGCGATGGCCGGTGTCGCCGCCACAGATCACTCGGAAGCCGTCCGCGGCGAGGCGCACGATGGTGAGGTCGGAGTGCACGCCACCCGCCTCGTCGAGGAAGTGGGTGTAGATCCCCTTGCCGAGCGGTGTCTCGCCGCCCACCCGCGCCACCGAGAGATACTCCAGCAGCGCCTCGGCGTCGGGGCCGGTGACGTCGAAGATGGCGAAGTGGGAGAGGTTGATCATGCCCACGCCCTCGCTCAGGGCGAGGTGCTCGGCGTTGGAGACGCGCCAGAAGTGGCGGGCGTCCCATTCGTCGGGGCGCTGTGGCACGCGGTCGCCGTAGCGCTCCAGCAACGCCTCGTTGGCGGCATAGCCGTGGGCGCGCTCCCAGCCCACCACCTCCATGAAGTGGCCGCCGAGGGCCTCCTCGCGTGGCCAGAAGGGGCTGCGGCGCAGGTTGCGGCCGGTCGCGAAGGGCTCGCGCGGGTGCACCGGCGGATCGTAGATCTTCTGGGCGATCTCCCGGCAGCGCCCGACGACGTGATGCGGCGTCTTCTGCACCGGGTAGAAGCGGGCGATGTCGATGCCGTGGGGGTCGAGTGTCGGGCGGCCATGGGTGAGCCAGTCGGCCAGCACCTTGCCCATGCCGGGGCCGTCCTTGACCCAGACCGCCTCGCACAGCCACAGGCCGCGGGTCTCCGGCGACTCGCCGACCAGCGAGCCGCCATCCGTGGTGACCGAGAGCAGGCCGTTGAAGGAGTGCTTCTCGTCCCAGCCCAGCTCGCCGAGCACCGGGGTCAGCTCGACGGCCCGCTCGAAGGCGGCCATCACCTGGTCGATCTCCAGGTCGCGCATGGAGGGTGAGAGCCTGGCCTGCTCGCGCTCGAGGATGTCGGTGGGGGCGACCAGGCGCGGCGAGGTGGCCTCGTAGTAGCCCCACTCGAGCTGCCCGCCCTCGGTGCTCCTGGGATCGCCGGTGTCGCGCAGGTAGGCCGAGTTGCCCTGGTCGCGCAGCAGCGGATAGCCGATCTCGAGCCCGGTGCCGGCGAAGGCGTCGAAGGGGCCGAAGAACATCAGCGGGTGCTCCACCGGCATCAGCGGCAGGCTGACACCGGCCATGGCCGCGGGGATCGGTCCCCAGATCCCCGAGGTGACGATCACCACCGGGGTGGCGATGTAGCCCCGGGCGGTCATGACGCCGCGCACCCGGCCATCCTCGACGTCGATGTCGATGGCCGGGGTGTCGGCGAAGGCCCGGAGGTGGCCCGAGGCCACCGCCTCCTCGACCAGTTCGCCGGCGACCCGCTGCGAGCGGGGCACCACCAGCCCGGCGTCCGGGTCCCAGAGGCCGCCCAGCACCAGCGACCGCTCGACCAGCGGGAAGCGTTCGACGACCTCGTCCGGGCCGATGAGCCGCGCGTTGGTGCCGAAGGCCTTGCCCGAGGCGACCTTGCGCGCCAGCTCGGCCATGCGTGCCTCGTCACCGACCCGGGCGATCTCGATCCCGCCCACCCGCTGGTAGTGCCCCCGGCGCTCGTAAAACGCCCGGCTGTAGGTGGTGGTGTAGCACGACATCTTGTCGTGGGCGGTCATGTAGCAGAAGTCCGAGGCGTGGGAGGTCGAGCCTATGTCCGAGGGGATGGCGGACTTCTCGAGCCCCACCAGGTTCGTCCAGCCCAGTTCGATCAGGTGGTGGGCCACCGAGGCGCCGACGATGCCGCCCTGGCCGATGATCACCGCGTCTGCCTGCTCGGGTAGTGTTGTCATGGCCGCTCTCCGATGCCGATGTGCTCACCGCTTCTGGCTTCACCATAAGACAGGTCGGCGCCGCGCGTTTGCTCTGGCCGACCGGTTCTTGTCCCGCGGCGACCGTCTTCGGCGCCGCGCGGCCGGTGGCCCCGCCCGAACGGCGCGCAGTGTCGCTGAGACCAAAGTGGCGGTCGCCGCTGGTGCCATGGGAGCGGGCGCGGGGGACTAGCTTCGAGGGCATGAACGGCCTTTCGGCATTCGCCTCGAGGCCGCTTGGCAGGGCCTCGCATCAGCACAGGAGAGACGATCATGTCCCAGGTCATCGAACGCATCGACCACACCCAGCCGGCCCCGGAGATCCTGCTCTATCCGCGGATCCGCAAGTCGCCGTTCTTCTACGCTTCGCGGCGCCACGGGGTGCGCAAGTACAGCGTCTACAACCATCACTACCATCCGCGCCTCTACACCGACCCCGTCGACGAGTACTGGGCGCTGGTGGAGGGCGTCACCCTCTGGGACGTGGGCGTGGAGCGCCAGATCGAGATCAGCGGTCCCGACGCCTTCACCTTCACCCAGCGGCTGGTGCCGCGGGACATGCGCCACTGCCAGGTCGGCCAGTGCAAGTACGTCTTCGTCACCGCGGATGACGGCGGCATCATCAACGACCCGGTGTTGCTGCGCATCGAGGAGAACCGCTTCTGGCTGTCGCTGGCCGACAGCGACGTGCTGCTGTGGTGCCAGGGGCTCGCCTACCACTCCGGCCTGAACGTCACCATCCGCGAGGTGGACGTGGCGCCGGTGCAGGTCCAGGGGCCGAACGCCAAGGCGGTGATGGTCGACCTGTTCGGCGAGCGGGTGCTGGAGATCCCGTACTACCACCTCATGGAAGCGGAGCTCGACGGCATGTCGGTGGTGATCTCGCGGACCGGCTACTCCGGCGAGATCGGCTACGAGATCTACCTGCGCGAGGCGAGCCGCTACGGCGAGGCCCTCTGGCAGCGTGTCTTCGAGGCCGGGCGGCCGCACGGCATGCAGGTGATCGGCCCCTGCCATATTCGCCGCATCGAGGGTGGGATCCTCGCCTTCGGCTGCGACATCTGGTACGACACCAACCCCTTCGAGGTGGGCATGGGCTACGACTGGATGGTCGACCTGCGCGGCGACGACGACTTCGTGGGACGCGCGGCCCTGGAGCGCATCAAGGCCGAGGGCGTCTCGCGCAAGCTGGTGGGCGTGGAGATCGACGGCCCGAGCATCGGCTATTTCACCGACGGCTCGATGATCGACGTCTTTCCCGTCCACGACAGCGGCGGGACCTTGATCGGCAAGGTGACCTCGGCGACCCGCTCGCCGCGCCAGGAGCGCAACATCGGTTACGCCATGGTGCCGATCTCCCATGCCGAGCTCGGCACGCCGCTGCGCATCGAGGCCAATACCGGCCTGCAGGAGGCGGTGGTGGTGCAAAAGCCGTTCCATGATCCGCGCAAGGATATTCCCAAGGGCTGACCCATGAACGATCTGTGCGGCGCGATGCCCCCGGAGCAGCGGCTCCGGGGGTGCCTGGCCCTGGCCCTGGCTCGCCCTCGCTACGAGCTGCTGCCCCTGGCCGACCTTCCCGAGGCGGCCCACCAGTTGCCCCCCGGGGCCTGGGTCACCGTGACCTGCTCGCCACGCCACGGCATCGAGCGGACCCTCGAGGCGGCGGAGTGGCTGTCCCGTGACGGCTTCTGCGTGGTGCCCCATCTCGCCGCGCGCCTGGTCCGCGATCATGACCACCTGGAGGCGATCGCGGCGCGCCTCTCGGCCGCCGGCATCGACGACGCCTTCGTGGTGGGCGGCGATGCCCCCCGCCCGGCGGGCGACTATGCCAACGGCCTGGCCCTGCTGGAGGCCCTGTCGCGGCTTCCCGGCCGGCACGGCTCGGCGTGCCGGCCTACCCGGAGGGACATCGGCAGCTCGACCGCGGCCTGCTGCAGCGCGACCTCGAGGCCAAGGCGAGGCTCGCCGACTACGCCGTCACCCAGCTGTGCTTCGAGTCCTCGCCGCTGCTCGACTGGCTGCGCCGCCAGCGCGAGGGTGGCCTGGCGCTGCCGGTCTACGCGGGCATTCCCGGCGTCATCGCCCATGCCCGGCTATTGTCGGTGGCCCTGCGCATCGGCCTTGGGCCCTCGACCCGGGCGCTGGGGCGCCAGCGGGGGCTGCTCGGGCGGCTGCTGCGGCCGGCCGTCTACCGCCCCGAGGGGCTCGCGCGCGGGCTTGTGCCGTCGCTGGAGGAGCCGGGCGGGTTCGCCGGCCTGCACGTCTACTCCTTCAACCAGGTCGGCGCGACCCGCGCCTGGCTGGAGGCGCTCTGTGCGACCCACTGCGCCAGCCAGGCGGCAGCGTCGGCGTTGTCGTCGCCTGCCGACAGCGGGGCAGGGATTGTGAAACCTGTGGGGAGGTACTGAAGACCGCGGAGCCGGCGCCGTATACTGGGGGCGATCAGCGAGTGACGCAGGAGGCGTCATCGCCATCGCACCCTTTTTTTTCGTCACGCATCTCCCGGTGACCGTGACAGTCAAGAGGCGCAGCCGCGTCTTCCAGGAGGTGAAAGATGAGCAAGTCGATCGTGGTGGGTTCCACCCTGGCCGTGCTGGGGCTGGGCGGCATCGCCCTCGGGGCCTGGCAGGTCCAGGACGCGCAGCGCGGGCCCGAGTACGCCCAGATCACCAACGTCGAGACCCTGACCCGCACCGTGGAGACGCCCCGCGAGGTCTGCCGCGACGTGGCGGTGCAGACCCAGGCCCCGACCCGCGACCCGCACAGCGTGGTCGGCACGGCGGCCGGCGCCATCGTCGGCGGCCTGCTCGGCAACCAGGTCGGCGGTGGCAGCGGCAAGAAGATCGCCACCGTGGCGGGTGCCATCGGTGGGGGCTTTGCGGGCCGCGAGGTCCAGCGGCGCGTCGAGTCCGGCCAGACCACCACGACCATGCAGCGCCAGTGCGAGACGGTGGTCGATACCAGCAAGGAGACCACGGGCTATGAGGTGACCTGGCGTCACGGCGAGGTGGTCCAGACCACGCGCCTGGATCATCGGCCCCAGGGCGATCGGGTGCTGCTCGAGGAGGGACGTCCCCAGTGGGATGCGGTCTCGTCCCAGGGCGGCGCCCAGGAGGGCTGAGTGCCCCCGCGGCGCACCTCAACGCCACCATCCTCAACGACAGCCTCAACGACAGCCTCAACGACAGCGCCCCGGCCAGAGATGGCCGGGGCGCTGTCGTGACGGGCGGGCGATGAGCCCGCGCCGCTTCAGGTCAGCAGGAAGCCCAGCGCCAGGAAGCCCAGCGCGGTGACGCCGGCCCCGATCAGCGCGTAGGGGAACTGGGTGAGGGCGTGCTGCATCGGCTGGCAGCCGCTGCCCTGGGAGGAGAGCACCGAGGAGTCGGAGAAGAAGCAGGCGTGGCTACCGAAGCTCGAGGCGGAGAGCAGCGCACCGACGACCAGCGGCATCGGGGCCCCCATGCTCTGGGCGATCGGCACCACGATGGGGATCGAGATCACGAACACCCCCCAGGAGGAGCCGGTGGCGAAGACCACCACGGCCATGGAGAGGAACACGATGGCCGGCAGCAGGGCGACCGTCAGGTGGGGCGTCAGGGCGTCGATCATGAAGGCGGTCATGCCCAGCTGGTCGTTGATCTCGCGCAGCACGAAGCCCACCGCGACGATGGCCAGCGGCAGCATCATGGTGCGAAAGCCGTCCATGATGGCGTCCATCAGGGTGGCGAAGGTGGCCAGGCGCTGGATCATGTAGAGAAGGATGGTGAACATGATCGCCACGATCACCCCCTTGAGCAGGTCGATCTCGAACCAGGCGCTGGCGCCGATCAGCACCGCCATCGGGGCCAGGAAGTTGATCACGCCGACCCATGGCCGGGTCGTGGGCACGTCATCCTCGCCGAGGGCGACATCGGGGGCGTCATCGGGGATCGGCTGGCCGTTCCTGGCGCGCGCCTCGGCGGCCTTCATCGGCCCGATGTCCGGCATGATGCCGATCGCCACCAGCAGCACCAGGCCCATGGCCACCCAGCCGTAGAGCATGAAGGGGATCGACTGGATATAGAGCCACATGCCCGAGCTCTCGGTGGCGCCGTTGGTCTCGAGCAGCTCGGCGAAGTAGACCGCCCAGGTGGAGAGCGGCACCAGGATGCAGATCGGCGCCGCCGTGGAGTCGACGATGTAGGCGAGCTTCTCGCGGGAGACGCCGAAGCGGTCGGTGAGGCGCTTCATGGCCGCCGAGGTGGCCAGGGCGTTGAGGTAGTCATCGATGAAGATCAGCACGCCCAGGGCCGCGGTGCTCAGCAGCGACTGGCGGCGCGTCTTGACCAGGCGGGTCATGAAGTGGCTGAAGCTCAGGGTGCAGCCCGACTTCTCGAGCATGGCGATGAAGCCGCCCATCATGCCGCAGACCAGGATCAGCCAGGCGATGGTCTCGTCCATCATCACCGCGAGCGAGATGTCGGCCAGCTCGCCGACGAAGTCCTGGGGCTGGAGCATGATCAGCCCGGAGATCGCGCCGATCGCCAGGGCCTCGAGGGTGCGGTGGGTGGCGATGGCGACCACCAGCACGATCAGCGAGGGCACCAGGCTGATCCAGCCGAAGTCCGTGCCGGGCTGGTGGGTCAGCGTCAGGCCGACGACCGTGACCAGCACGGCCAGCATCAGCAGCAGGGTGCGGCCCGTGCCGCGCCGCGCGGGCAGCGAGGGGGCGAAGGGGTGGGTGGACTGGCTCATGGGCGACCTCCGTGGTGCGCGGTGGTGGGTCGGGCGGCATGAGCCGGAGCAAGGGGGATTGTGATTGTCATTGCATGGCTCCCTTGGTGGCTTGGGCTTGGTGACGTGGGGGGTGAAGGAAGTCATCGGACCGACACGGGGCGTCCCGGACGACCGCCGGCGGGATCACCGGGGTCATCGGTCGTGGGGTCGCTCGTGGGGCGCGCAGCGGCCGACGGGCCGCGCCGGGGCTCAGACGTGGCGCAGGTACCAGTCGTATTCCAGCTTGCTGACCGCCTGCATGGCCCGGTCGCGCTCGGCGCGGCGATTGGCCAGGAAGACGTGGAGGAAGTCGCGTCCGAGGGCCTCGGCGAGGACCTCGCTGCCTTCCAGCAGGGCCAGCGCCTGGGACCAGCTGTTGGTCAGGCTGGGCGCCACCTGGTCGTAGGCGTTGCCGCTGATCGCCGGCGGCGGGGTCGCGCGGTGCTGCAGGCCATGGTCGATGGCGGCCAGCAGCGTCGCCATCAGCAGGTAGGGATTGACGTCGGCGCCGGCCACCCGGTGCTCGATGCGCCGCGCCTCGTTGGGGCCCGAGGGAATGCGCACCGCCACCGAGCGGTTGTCGTAGCCCCAGGTCGGGGCCATGGGCACGTAGAGGCCCGGCTGGAAGCGGCGGAAGGAGTTGAGGTTGGGGGCGAACAGCGCCATGGAGGCGGGCATCAGCGCAAGCAGCCCGGCTACGGCCTCACGGAGGCGAGGCGTGCCCAGTGGGTTCTGATCCTCGGCCGCGAAGACGTTGTGGCCCGCCTCGTCGAGCAGGCTGATGTGCACATGGGTGCCGCTGCCGGCCTCGTCGCCATAGGGCTTGGCCATGAAGGTGGCCTCGAAGCCGTGGCGCAGCGCCACGCCCTTGATCAGCCGCTTGAGCAGCACGGCGCTGTCGCAGGCCGCCAGGGCATCGTCGCAGTGGATCAGGTTGATCTCGAACTGCCCCGGGGCGCACTCCTTGAGGGCGGTATCCAGCGGCAGTTCCTGAATGCGCGCGGCCGAGTGGATCTCCTCGAGGAAGTCCGCGTATTCGTCGAGCTCGCTGATCGAGTAGAGTTGGCTGTGGCTGGCGCGCTCGCCGCTCGATGGCGAGCAGGGGGGCTGGGTCATGCCCAGCTCGTCGCGCTGGCGGTCGACCAGGTAGAACTCCATCTCCACGGCGACCACTGGCGTCAGGCCCGCCCGGTGGAAGCGCTCGAGCACGCGGGACAGCACCTGGCGAGGATCGGCGAAGAAGGGGGTGTCGTCGACCTCGACCATGGTCATCAGCAGCTGAGCCTGGCGGCCATTGCGCAGCCAGGGGCTCGGCATCAACGTGCCCGGGACGGGGCGGCAGACCCGATCGCCGTCGCCGCTGGAGAGTCCCAGCCCGGTCTCCTCGATGGTATTGCCGAGGATGTCCAGGGCGAACACCGAGGCGGGCAGGTTGACCCCGTCGCGATAGGCCTTCTCCAGGTTCTCGCGCGGGATGCGCTTGCCGCGCTGCACGCCGTTGAGGTCGCTGATCAGTAGATCGATGCTGGCAATATCGGGGTGACGTTCCAGGAAGTCACGGGCTTCGTCGACGGGAAGGGGCGGCATGATGACACCTGTTTTCTTGGGATGTTGGCGTTGTGGTCATCTTTGGCCGAACCGCTGAGTGTTGTCAAATAATTTACGTATTCGGCGGTGGTGCTGGCGAGCGACGTTCCTGATTTTTTATATAAAGACCTTTAAAAACAGCATGCTGATTGTGAGGCGCGACTTGTCGGCGTCACGCGGGTTGGCAAGATTAATCAACCGCGCTATGTTGAGCAAAGCATAACAACCCCGACGCTGAATCTTTCAAGGAGGCTGCCATGCAGACTCGACCCCTGGTGGGGGTGATCGCCTGTCGCCGCGAGGTGGAGGGCCACCCCGCGCACATGGTGACCGACAAGTACCTCTCCGCCCTGCGGGAGTATGGCCTCGAACCGGTCCTATTGCCGGTCTGGGAATCCGTCGTGGGGGCGGACATCAAGCCCCTTCTGGCGCGCCTGGATGGCCTGGTGCTGACCGGCAGCTACACCAATGTGGTGCCGCAGCGCTATGGCGCCGAGCGCGAACCGGAGAACACCCGGGACGATCCGAGCCGTGACGCCGCGGCCATGGCCTGGGTGCCGGTAGCCCTGGACCTTGGCGTGCCGCTGCTGGGCATCTGCCGAGGCTTCCAGGAGCTCAACGTGGCCTTCGGCGGCAGCCTCTACCAGGCGGTACAGAAGCAGCCCGGCAGGCTCGACCACCGTGAGCCGGCCGGCGATCGCGAGACCCAGTACGCCCCCAGCCACGACCTGGAGATCCTCCCGGGCGGTCGGCTGGCGGCCCTCCACCCCGAGCGCCATACCCGGGTGAACTCCCTGCACCAGCAGGGCATTGAGCGACTCGGCGAGGGCCTCACCGCCGAGGCCGTGGCGCCGGATGGCCTGATCGAGGCGATCTCGGTCACCGACGCCCCGGCCTTCACCCTGGCGGTGCAGTGGCACCCCGAGTGGCGTCCCCGCGAGCATTCGCTCTACGACGCCCTGTTCACCGCCTTCGCCCAGGCCTGCCAGCAGCGCCAGGCCAGCCCCTCGTCACTGCCGGCCTGAGGGCCCGCGACCCCGGAGAATCATCATGCAGACTCAAGCGTGTCAGGCCCTGGATCGGGCCCATCACCTTCACCCTTTCACCGACTTCAAGGCGCTGGGCGAGGAAGGGTGTCGCGTCATCACCCGTGCCGAGGGTGTCTATATCCACGACAGCGAGGGGCATCGCATCCTCGATGGCATGGCCGGCCTGTGGTGCGTGAACCTCGGCTACGGGCGCCGCGAGCTGGTCGAGGCGGCGACGGAGCAGATGGCCGAGCTGCCCTACTACAACACCTTCTTCAAGACGACCCACCCGCCGGTCGCCCGCCTCGCCGAGAAGCTCTGCGACCTGGCGCCGGCCCACATCAACCACGTCTTCTTCACCGGCTCAGGGTCCGAGGCCAACGACACCGTGCTGCGCATGGTGCGTCGCTACTGGGCGCTGGAGGGCAAGCCCGAGAAGCAGTGGATCATCGGGCGCGAGAACGGCTATCACGGCTCCACGGTGGCGGGCTTGAGCCTCGGCGGCATGGCGCCCATGCACGACCAGGGCGGCCCCTGCGTGCCCGGCATCACCCATGTGCGACAGCCCTACTGGTTCGGGGAAGGGCAGGATCAGTCGCCGGAGGCCTTCGGGCGCGCCTGCGCCGCGGCCCTGGAGGAGAAGATCCTCGAGCTCGGCGAGGATAAGGTCGCGGCCTTCATCGCCGAGCCCGTGCAGGGGGCCGGCGGCGCCATCATGCCGCCGGCGAGCTACTGGCCGGCGATCAAGGCGGTGCTGGCCAAGTACGACATCCTGCTGGTCGCCGACGAGGTGATCTGTGGCTTCGGGCGCCTCGGGGAGTGGTTCGGCAGCCAGCACTTCGGTCTCGAGCCGGACCTGATGCCGATCGCCAAGGGGCTGTCGTCGGGCTACCTGCCGATCGGCGGCGTGCTGGTGGGCGACCGCGTGGCGGATACGCTGATCGAGGCGGGGGGCGAGTTCTTCCACGGCTTCACCTATTCCGGGCACCCGACCTGCGCCGCCGTGGCGCTCAAGAACCTGGAGCTGCTGGAGGCCGAGGGCGTCGTCGAGCGGGTCCGCGACGACCTGGGGCCCTACCTGGCCGAGCGCTGGGCCGAGCTTGGCGACCACCCCGTGGTCGGCGAAGCTCGCTCGCTGGGCCTGATGGGCGCGCTGGAGCTGATCGACCCGGCCACCGGCGAGCGCTTCGACAAGGCCCTGTCGGCCGGCAACCTGTGCCGCGATATCTGCTTCGCCACGGGGCTGGTGATGCGCTCGGTGGGCGATACCATGATCATCGCCCCGCCGCTGGTGATCACCCGCGACGAGATCGACGAACTGGTGCGCCTGGCGCGCCAGGCCCTGGACGAGACCGCCCGCCGCCTGGCCGATCGGCATGCCGCGGCGCCGTCCACCGCCCTTCATCAAGAGGAGATTCGCGCATGAGCCTCACACGTCAACCGACGACCCGCGAGGAGTGGCAGGCGCTGGCCGCCGAGCTGACCGTCGAGCAAGGGCTCGAGACCCGCGCCTTCATCGACGACGCCTTCGTCGAGGCCGCCGACGGCGCGACCCTGACCACCGTGAACCCGGCCACCGGTGCGGCGCTCGCCGAGGTGGCGAGCTGCGACGCCGCCGATGCCGAGGTCGCCGTGGCGGCCGCCCGGGCCGCCGTCGATGGCGGCGCCTGGTCGCGCCTCGCCCCGGGCAGGCGCAAGGCCGTGCTGCTCAAGCTGGCCGACCTGATGGCGGCGCATAAGCACGAGCTGGCGCTGCTCGACACCCTGGACATGGGCAAGCCGGTCTCGAGCGCGCTGGGCGACCTGGCCGGCGCCATCGGTTGCCTGCGCTACCAGGCCGAGTGCATCGACAAGCTCTACGGCGAGGTCGCGCCCACCGGTGACAACGCCCTGGGCCTGGTGCTGCGCGAGCCGCTGGGCGTGGTGGCCTGCATCGTGCCCTGGAACTTCCCGCTGATGATGACCGCCTGGAAGATCGCCCCGGCGCTGGCCGCCGGCAACAGCGTCATCCTCAAACCCTCGGAGAAGTCGCCGCTCTCGGCGCTGCGCCTGGCGAGCCTGGCCCAGGAGGCCGGCCTGCCGCGGGGCGTCTTCCAGGTGCTACCGGGCTTCGGCCACACCGTGGGCAAGGCGCTGGCGCTCTCCATGGAGGTCGACTGCCTGGCCTTCACCGGCTCCACCGGGGTCGGCAAGCAGCTGATGCAGTACGCCGGCCAGTCGAACCTCAAGAAGGTCTTCCTGGAGTGCGGCGGCAAGAGCCCGAACCTGGTGTTCGCCGACTGCAAGGACCTGGATCGGGTGGCCCAGCACGCCGCCGCGGCGATCTTCCACAACCAGGGCGAGGTGTGCATCGCCGGCTCCCGGCTGCTGGTCGAGAATTCGATCCGCGAGGCCTTCGTGGAGAAGGTGCTGGCCGCCGCCGAGGCCATGCAGCCCGGCGACCCGCTGGACCCGGCGAGCTTCATGGGCGCCATGGTCGATCGCGCCCAGTACGAGCGGGTGCTCGACTACATCCGCCGCGGCGTCGAGGAGGGTGCGACCCTGCGCGTCGGCGGTAAGGCGACCGAGGTCGAGGGCCGGGGGCTCTTCATCCCGCCGACCGTGTTCGACGGCGTCACCGAGACCATGGCCATCGGCCGCGAGGAGATCTTCGGCCCGGTGCTCGCGGTGTTCGGCTTCGACAGCGAGGAAGAAGCGGTGCGGCTCGCCAACGACAGCGACTACGGCCTGGCCGCGGGGCTGTGGAGTCAGGACATCGATCGCATCATGCGCGTCACGCGCCGGCTGCGCTCGGGGCAGGTGTTCGTCAACAACTGGGCGGACATGGACCAGACGGTGCCCTTCGGCGGGGTCAAGCAGTCGGGCAACGGCCGCGACAAGTCCCACCACTCGCTGGAGGAGTACTCCGACCTGAAGAGCGTGTGGGTGACGCTCGCGACCTGAGATCGGGCTCTTGCGGCCTCATCCGATTCGCCGACCGGCGCCCCAATGGGGCGCCGGTCGGCGTTGAGGGCCTGCCAAGGCTGGGTCAGGCCGCGACCTCGGCGGCGCCCGGCGGGATATTGAGGTTCACGCGGAACAGGTTGTCCGGATCCACGCGGCGTTTCACCGCCTGCAGGCGCGCGAAGTTGACGCCGTAGGCGCTGGCGACGCGGTCGCCCTCGTCTTCGGTCAGGAAGTTGACGTAGCCGCCGCCGGTGGCGAAGGGCGCCAGCCTCTGGAAGACCTCGCGCGCCCAGTCGCGGCAGCGGTCATCCTCGGGGGCCTCCTGCCAGCGGGCGTGCACGTTCATCACGTAGTGGGCATCGCGACCGGCATAGGCGGTGGCGGTGGGGTCGACCCGCGACATGGCGCCCCCCAGGTGGGCCAGGAAGATCTCGCACTCGGGACCCGGCAGCGCCTCGGCCGCAGTGAGGGCCTCCTCCAGTGCCTCGTCGGTGAGCTCGCGAAAGTCGTGGGACTTCCAGTAGTTGCGGGCGCCCGGCGCGAGCAGGGGATCGAAGGCCGCCTGGAAATCGGCGTAGGGCTGGGGGCCGAGCATCTGGCCGGCCGGCTCGCCGAACGCCAGCACCGGCGCCGCGTCGCGCTCGGCACTGGCCGGATCGCCGGTATGCATCAGGGCGAACACCACGACCCGCTGTCCATGGATGGCCTCGGGCAGGAAGGGCAGCGGCGGCGCCTCGCGGAGGATCGCCCAGACGCTGAGCTCCTCCGGCGCCCCGCCGGTGAAGTCGCGCCAGGCCGTCAGTACCTCGCGGGCCTGGTCATACGGGTAGACCACCAGGCCGGCGTAGATCTCCGGGCCCACCGGGTGCAGGCGGAACTCGAAGGAGGAGACCACGCCGAAGTTGCCGCCGCCGCCGCGCAGCGCCCAGAAGAGCTCCTCGTCCTCCTCGGCCGAGACGTGATGACGCTGGCCATCGGCGGTGACCAGTTCCGCCGAGAGCAGGTTGTCGGCGGTCAGGCCGTGCTGGCGGGTCAGCCAGCCGAAGCCGCCGCCCAGGGCGAGGCCGGCCACGCCGGTGGTGGAGTTGATGCCCAGGGGCGTGGCCAGGCCGTAGGCCTGGGTCTCGCGGTCGATGTCGCCGAGCAGCGCCCCCGGTGCTACTCGGGCGGTGCCCTGGCGAGGATCCACGTGCACGCTGCGCATCGCCGAGAGGTCGATCACCAGGCCCCCCTCGGCGATGGCGTTGCCGGCGATATGGTGGCCCCCGCCGCGGATGCTCAGGCACATGCGTCGGGTACGGGCGAAGTCGACGGCCTCGACGATGTCCTGGCTGCCCTGGCAGCAGGCGATCAGGGCCGGGTGGCGATCCACCATGCCATTCCAGACGCATCGCTGCGTCGGGTAGTCGTCGTCGGTCGGGGTGATCAGGCGTCCCCGGAGACTCGCCGCGAGGGCATCGACGGCCTCGCTCGGCAGGGCGTTCTGGTCGCCCTCCAGGGTGCGATAGGTTAGCGCGGTCATGAAGCGTTCCTCCTCTGCCAGGCGGTCGCCGGGGCGCGCAGCCGAAGGCGAGTCCGCTGGATCGTGGGAATGGGTCCTGTGCTAAGTCTGGAGGATGCTCGCCGGCTCAGCGGCTCATATTGCTAGGTCGAAAGTGGCGATATCGGCACGGCCGAGCCGGGCAGGGGGCCTGCGATCGACGTGTCATTCTTAGAGGGGCGGGCAGGGCGCCGGGAGAGGAGGCCCGACCTGAGGGGAAGGGAAAGATGCATGTACAGAATGTAGTGTTTGTATAGTATTTGTACATGTCATGGCGTAGGCTGGGAGTCGACCCTCTCGATCAGGAGACAGACCCATGTTCGGACTCTTCAAGACCGACCCGCAGAAGAAGCTTCAGAAGGCCTACGAGCAGAAGCTCGAGCAGGCGATGCTGGCCGCCCGCAATGGCGACATGCGCGCCAACGCCTCGCTGACCGAGGAGGCGGAGGCGCTGCGTGAGGAGATCGAGAAGCTGAAGGAGGCCTGAGCCGGCGGTTCAGAAGGTCCGCGCCGGGGTGGCGCAACTGACCAGGCGGCAGGGGGCGCTGCCGGGATTGCGGAAGCGATGGGGCACGTTGGTGTCGAAGTAGTAGGCCTCTCCGACCGTGAGCAGGCGCGTCTCGGCGCCGATGGTGATCTCGATCTGCCCCTCCAGCACCACGCCGGCTTCCTCGCCCTGGTGGGCGATCATCTCGCGGCCGGTGTCGGCGTCGGGTGGGTAGGTCTCGATCATGAAGGCCAGCGCGCGACTGGCGCGGTTGGCGCCGACCAGCTTGTAGATGACGTCCCCGGTGCCCACGTCGGCCAGCTCGTCGGCCGAATAGAACACCTGGTTGCGGCTCTCCAGGTCCATGGTGAAGAAGTCCCCGACGCTCATCGGAATGGCATCGAGGATCTTCTTCAGCGAGCTCACCGAGGGCGAGACCTTGCCCTGTTCGATCAGCGACAGGCTGGAGTGGGTGACGCCGCAGCGCTTGGCCAGCTCACGCTGGGAAATGCCTCTCAGGGTGCGCAGGGCACGCAGTCGCGCGCCGACATCGTCTGCCATGGGTCGTCCTTTGAAATCGGGGGGCGGGCGCGAGGCCCGCCCCGATGCTCAGCACAGGGCGTCGAGCTTTTCCTTGAGCAGGCCGTTGACCTGCTGGGGATTCGCGGTGCCCCGGGAGGCCTTCATCACCTGACCGACGAAGTAGCCGATCATCTTGCCACGCTTGTCGGGCTCGGCGTCACGGTACTGGGCCACCTGGGCGGGGCTGTCCGCGATCACCTGGTCGATCATCGCCTCGATGGCACCGGTGTCGGTGACCTGCTTGAGGCCCTTGGCCTCGATCACCGCGTCGGCACTGTCGGCCTCGCCGTTCCACAGCGCCTGGAAGACCTGCTTGGCGGCCTTGCCGTTGATGGTGTCGTCGATGACCCGGGCGACGAGCTCGCCGAGTTGAGTCGCCGAGATCGGGCTGTCCTGGATCGGCAGCCCCTCGCGGTTCAGCGCGCCGGAAAGCTCGCCCTGCACCCAGTTGGCGGCCTGCTTGGCATCGCCGCAGACCTCCTTGACCTGCTCGAAGAACTCGGCCATCTCGCGGCTCGCCGAGAGCACCCCGGCGTCGTAGGCCGAGAGGCCCAGGGCCTCCTGGAAGCGCGCGCGCTTGTCGGCGGGCAGTTCCGGGAGGTTGTCGCGCAGGTGATCGACGTAGGCCTGGTCGAGCACGACCGGCAGCAGGTCGGGGCAGGGGAAGTAGCGGTAGTCGTTGGCCTGCTCCTTGGTGCGCATGCTGCGGGTCTCGTCGCGCTCGGGATCGAAGAGGCGCGTCTCCTGGACCACCTCGCCGCCGTCCTCGAGCAGCTCGATCTGGCGCTCCACCTCGAAGGCGATGGCGCGCTCGACGAAGCGGAAGGAGTTGACGTTCTTGATCTCGGCACGGGTGCCGAAGGCCTCCTGGCCCTTGGGGCGTACCGAGACGTTGACGTCGCAACGCATCGAGCCCTCGGCCATGTTGCCGTCGCTGATGCCGAGATAGGTGACGATGGAGTGGATCGCCTTGAGGTAGGCCGCGGCCTCCTTGGCCGAGCGCATGTCCGGCTCGGAGACGATCTCCAACAGCGGCGTGCCGGCGCGGTTCAGGTCGATGCCGGTCATGCCGTGGAAGTCCTCGTGGAGCGACTTGCCGGCATCCTCCTCGAGGTGGGCGTGGTGCACCCGGATGGCCTTGGTGCTGCCGTCGTCCAGGGTGATCTCCACCTCGCCGGGGCCGACGATGGGGTGATACATCTGGCTGGTCTGGTAGCCCTTGGGCAGGTCCGGATAGAAGTAGTTCTTGCGGTCGAACACCGAGACCTCGGGGATCTCGGCGTGGATGCCCAGGCCGAACTGCACGGCCATGGCCACGGCGGCCTCGTTAAGCACCGGCAGCACGCCGGGCATGCCCAGGTCGACGGCGCAGGCCTGGCTATTGGGCTCGGCGCCGAAGGCGGTCGAGGCGCCGGAGAAGATCTTGGAACGGGTGGCGAGCTGGACGTGGACCTCCAGCCCGATCACGGTTTCCCATTGCATCACAGGGACTCCTCGGCGAGAGCGGGACGACGCAGGTGCCAGTCGGTGGCCTGCTGGAACTGGTGGGCGACGTTGAGCAGGCGGGCCTCGGCGAAGTGGGTGCCGAGGACCTGCAGGCCCACCGGGCGGCCGCCGACGATGCCGGCCGGCACGCTGATGCCGGGGATGCCCGCCAGGTTGATGGCGATGGTGTAGATGTCCTGCAGGTACATCGAGACCGGATCCTTCTTCGCCCCAAGGTCGAAGGCCGGGGTCGGCGAGGCCGGGCCCATCAGCACGTCGACCTCGTCGAAGGCGTCGAGGAAGTCCTGGCGGATCAGCCGGCGCACCTGCTGGGCCTTCTTGTAGTAGGCGTCGAAGAAGCCTTCGGAGAGGGTGTGGGTGCCCATCAGGATGCGTCGCTGGACCTCCTCGCCGAAGCCCTCGGCGCGGCTGCGCTTGTAGAGGTCGGTCAGGTCGGCGGGGGCGTCGCAGCGATGGCCGAAGCGCACGCCGTCATAGCGCGCCAGGTTGGAGGAGGCCTCCGCCGGGGCGATGACGTAGTAGGCCGGGATGGCGTAGTGGGTGTGCGGCAGGCTCACCTCGCGCACCGTGGCGCCGAGCGACTCGTAGACGCCGATCGCCTCGCGCACGGCCTGCTCCACCTCGGGGTCGAGGCCCTCGCCGAAGTACTCCGTCGGCAGGCCGATCTTGAGCCCGGCGAGCGGCGCGTCGAGCTCGGCGGTGTAGTCCGGCACGCCACGCGCCACGCTGGTGGAGTCGCGCAGGTCGTGGCCGGCGATGGCGCCGAGCAGATGGGCGCAGTCGGCGGCGGTGCGCGCCATGGGGCCGGCCTGGTCGAGGCTCGAGGCGTAGGCGATGATGCCGTAGCGCGAGACGCGGCCGTAGGTGGGCTTGAGACCGGTGATGCCGCAGAAGGCGGCCGGCTGGCGGATCGAGCCGCCGGTATCGGTGCCCATGGCGGCGGGGACCAGGCCCGCGGCCACGGCGGCGGCGCTGCCGCCGGAGGAGCCGCCGGGTACGGCGGCGCCGTCCCAGGGGTTCTTCACCGGGCCATAGAAGCTGTTCTCGTTGGACGAGCCCATGGCGAACTCGTCCATGTTGGTCTTGCCAAGGCTCACGGTGCCGGCGGCCTGCAGTTTCTCGACCACGGTGGCGTCGTAGGGGGCCACGAAGTTGTCGAGCATCTTCGACCCGGCGCTGGTCTTGACGCCGGTGGTGCAGAAGATGTCCTTGAGCGCCAGAGGCAGGCCGGTGAGCGGCCCGGCCTCGCCCCGGGCGCGGGCGGCGTCGGCGGCGTCGGCGGCGGCCAGCGCCTGCTCGGGCGTCACGGTGATGAAACTGTTGAGGTCGCCGTCGAAGCGGTCGATGCGCGCGAGCAGGTTCTCGGTGAGCTCGCGGCTGGAGAACTCGCCGGCCGCGAGGCTGGCGGCGAGTTCCGTCAGAGTCTTGTCATGCATGGGCCCTGGGCTCCGTGATGGCTTGCCGGTAACGGATGGGAGTGACGCGGATCATTCGACGACCCGGGGAACCAGGTAGAGCCCCTGCTCCACGGCGGGTGCGCAGCGCTGGAAGGCCTCGCGCTGGTCGGGCTCGGTGACCTCGTCGGCGCGCAGCCGCTGGGTGGTCTCCAGGGGGTGGGCCAGGGGGGCGACGCCCTCGGTGTCCAGGGTCTGGAGCTGGTCGACCATCGCCAGGATGCGGCCGAGGTCGTCCAGGTAGTGGGCGGCCTCGTCGTCGTTCAGCCCGAGCCGTGCCAGATGGGCGGCCCTGAGAACGTCTGCGTGTTCAAGCGCCATGATCGGATGTCCTCGAGAGGGGGTGGGTCATGGAAATGACCGCAGAAGGTACCACATCCGCCGCCCGGCTGGCAGGCCCAAGAAAGCCGGGGCACACGGGTGTTCCGCTTGCTGCTGGGGGGGCTCGGTGATACCGTTTGCGTCCGCACAGGGTTCCCGGACTGCACTAGGTAACGACTCCATGTTCAAACGCTTGAGGGGGCTGTTTTCCAGCGATCTATCGATCGACCTGGGGACGGCCAATACGCTGATTTATGTCCGCGGCCGCGGCATCGTGCTCGATGAACCGTCGGTCGTGGCGATTCGCCAGTCCGGCAACATGCGCAGCGTGGCGGCGGTGGGTGCCGATGCCAAGCGCATGCTCGGTCGGACCCCCGGCAACATCACTGCCATTCGGCCGATGAAGGACGGCGTCATCGCCGACTTCACCGTCACCGAGCAGATGCTGCAGTACTTCATCCGCAAGGTACACCAGAGCACCTTCCTGACGCCGAGCCCGCGCGTGCTGGTCTGCGTGCCCTGCATGTCGACCCAGGTCGAGCGGCGCGCCATCAAGGAGTCCGCCGAGGGCGCCGGGGCCCGCGAGGTGTTCCTGATCGAGGAGCCCATGGCCGCGGCCATCGGCGCCGGCCTGCCGGTGGAGGAAGCCCAAGGGTCCATGGTGGTCGACATCGGCGGCGGCACCAGCGAGATCGCCATCATCTCACTCAACGGTGTGGTCTACTCCGAGTCCATCCGCGTCGGCGGCGACCGTTTCGACGAGGCGATCATCGCCTACGTGCGCCGCCACTACGGCAGCCTGATCGGCGAGGCCACCGCCGAGCGCATCAAGGAAGAGATCGGCTGCGCCTACCCGGGCGGCGAGCTGCGCGAGATCGACGTGCGCGGCCGCAACCTGGCCGAGGGCATCCCGCGCAGCTTCACGCTGAACTCCCACGAGATCCTCGATGCCCTCCAGGAAACCCTGGGCTCCATCGTCGCCGCGGTGAAGAGCGCCCTGGAGCAGTCGCCCCCCGAGCTCGCCTCCGACATCGCCGAGCGCGGCCTGGTGCTGACCGGCGGCGGCGCGCTGCTGCGCGACCTCGACAAGCTAATCGCCGAGGAGACCGGCCTGCCGGTGATCGTCGCCGAGGACCCGCTGACCTGCGTGGCCCGGGGCGGCGGCAAGGCCCTGGAAATGATCGACCAGCACACCTTCGAGCTGCTCTCCAGCGACTGACGGAGGCGCTGGCCTGATGCAGGGGGTCGCTCATTAAACCGCTGTTCTCGCACGGACCGCTGCCGGGCTATCGCATGCTGCTGTGTGCGATGCTGGCCGCCGCGCTGATGTACGCCGACGCGCACTTTACCCGCATGGAGCCTGTGCGGGCGCAGCTGTCGACCCTGGTGGCGCCGATCCAGTGGGTGGTCAGCCTGCCCAGCGACGTCCTCAACTGGGGGGCGCTGGCGCTCTCGGATCAGCGCGCCCTGGTGGACGAGAACCGTCGGCTGCGCGAGCAGATTCTGACGCTCTCGCACCGGGTGCAGCGCATGGCCAGCCTCACGGCCGAGAACGTGCGGCTGCGCGAGCTGCTGGCGGCTACCCGCGAGCGGGATATTCCCTACATCACCGCCGAGCTGCTGTCGCTGGATCCCGATCCCTTCACCCATCAGATGGTGATCGATCGTGGCCGTCGCGACGGGGCCTACGTGGGTCAGCCGGTGCTGGACGCCTCGGGGCTGGTCGGCCAGGTCACCGCGACCTCGGCCTACTCCAGCCGGGTGCTGCTGCTGGCCGATGCCAGCCATGCCCTGCCGGTGCAGATCAACCGCAACGGCCTGCGCTTCGTCATCCAGGGGGCGGGTAGCTACGAGGCCCTCAACGTCAAGCATGCCCCCGATACGGCCGATATCCGCGAGGGCGACCTGCTGACCACCTCGGGGCTCGGCGGCCGCTTTCCGGCGGGCTACCCGGTGGCGCGGGTCTCGTCGGTGATCCATGACCCGGGCGAGCCCTTCGCCCGGGTGACCGCCGAGCCGGTGGCCCAGCTGCAGCGCTCGCGCCACTTCCTGCTGCTCTTTCCCCCCGCCAGGCCCAGCGCCCCGCCCGAGGGCGAGCTCACCGCCCCGGCCCTCGAGGCGGCCCGGGCCGTGAGCGGCGCCCTGGCCAACGAGGAGGCGCGCTGATGGCCACGTCCCCGCCCGCCAACCTGCTGTGGGTCTGGTTCACCCTGCTGCTGGCGCTGTGCCTGCAGGTGATGCCGCTGGCCGATGGCTGGCAGGTGTGGCGCCCCGACTGGCTCGGCCTGATGCTGATCTACTGGTGCATGCGCGACCCGCTGCGGGTCGGCGTCCTGCATGGCTTCGTGCTGGGCCTGCTGGTGGATCTGATCGAGGGCGCGCCGCTCGGTCAGAACGCCCTGCTGCTGTCGCTGCTGGCCTTCCTCTGTGCGCTGGTCTATTCGCGCTTCCGGGCCTACTCGCTGGTCCAGCAGGCGGTGCTGATCTTCGTGCTGCTGGGCATGGTCCAGCTGGCCGAGCAGTGGCTGCGCACCCTGTTCGGGCCCTTCCTGATGCACCTCTCCTTCCTGGTGCCGGCGCTGATCGGGGCGCTGCTGTGGCCCTGGCTCACCACCCTGTTCGAGGCGCTGGGCCGGCGACACGCCCGCGACTGATCCTTCTTCACTCGCCCTCTGTCACTCGCTCTGGAGCCGCCATGACCCGTGACCCCGTGCTCTGCCTGGCCTCGGCCTCCCCGCGCCGTCGTGACCTGCTGGCCTCGATCGGCGTGGCGGTGGACGTGCGCCCGGTGGACATCGACGAGACGCCGCGGCCTTCGGAGCCGGCGGACGACTACGTGGTGCGCCTGGCGCGGGAGAAGGCCCTGGCCGGCGCGGGGCTGAGTCCTCTGCCGACCCTGGGCTCGGACACCGCCGTGGTGCGCGACGGCGAGATCCTCGGCAAGCCGGCAGGCCGCGATCAGGCGCTGGCGATGCTGCGGTCGCTCTCCGGGCGTGGCCACGAGGTGCTCACCGGGGTGGCGGTCACCGGCCCCGCCGGCGTGCTGAGCGCCTGCGTGACCACCCGGGTCTTCATGCGCGAGCTCGAGGAGGCCGAGCTCGCCGCCTACTGGGCCACCGGCGAGCCCGCCGACAAGGCCGGCGGCTACGCCATCCAGGGCCTGGCCGCGGTGTTCGTCGAGCACATCGAGGGGAGCCACTCGGCGGTGGTGGGGCTGCCGCTCTTCGAGACGGCGGCGCTACTGGCTCGCCAGGGCGTGCCGCTGTGGCACACGGCCTAGCCCCGGGACGTTGACCGCGGCGCAGGACGGCGTGGCGTGCTATGTCATAATGGCGCCAGATCTTACCGGACAAGGATATCCGCATGAGCGGTGAAGTACTCATCAACCTGACACCGATGGAGACCCGCGTCGCCGTCGTCGAGAACGGCGTGCTGCAGGAGGCCTTCATCGAGCGCGCCCGGCGACGCGGCATCGTCGGCAACATCTACAAGGGCAAGGTCGTGCGGGTGCTGCCGGGCATGCAGGCGGCCTTCATCGACATCGGCCTCGACCGCGCCGCCTTCATTCACGCCCACGAGGTGATGCCGCCGGGCACGCCGGCCGACGAGCAGGTCTCCATCGCTCAGCTGCTCCACGAGGGGCAGGCGCTGGTGGTGCAGGTCACCAAGGACCCCATCGGCTCCAAGGGGGCACGGCTGACCACCCATCTCTCGGTGCCCTCGCGCTACCTGGTCTACATGCCCGACTCGCCCCATCACGGGGTCTCCCAGCGCATCGAGGACGAGACCGAGCGCGAACGGCTGCGCGGCCTGGTCGAGGCGGCCGCGGGCGAGCAGCAGCTGGAGGTCGCCGGCGGCTTCATCGTGCGCACCGCCGCCGAGGGCGTCACCCTCGAGGAGCTCTCCGCCGACATGCATTTCCTGCTGCGCCTGTGGCGCCGGGTCAGTGAGCGCAAGGTGACGGCGGCGGCGCCCAGCGTGGTCTACGACGACCTGCCGCTGTTCATGCGCACCCTGCGCGACGTGATGCGCGACGATATCGAGAAGGTGCGCATCGACTCACGGGAGAACTACGTCAAGCTGATCGAGTTCGCCAAGGAGTTCATGCCGACGGCGGCGGAGCGCATCGAGCACTATGCCGGCGAGCGACCGATCTTCGACCTGTTCAGCGTCGAGGACGAGATCCAGAAGGCGCTCGGCCGCAAGGTGCAGCTCAAGTCGGGCGGCTATCTGGTCATCGATCCCACCGAGGCGATGACCACCATCGACGTCAATACCGGCGGCTACGTGGGGCATCGCAACCTCGAGGAGACGATCTTCAAGACCAACCTCGAGGCCGCCACCGCGATCGCTCGGCAGCTCAGGCTCAGAAACCTCGGCGGCATCATCATCATCGACTTCATCGACATGGACGAGCCCGAGCACCAGCGCCAGGTGTTGCGCATGCTCGAGAAGTCGCTGGAGCGTGACCACGCCAAGACCAAGTGCACCGGTGTCACCGAGCTGGGGCTCGTCCAGCTGACCCGCAAGCGCACCCGGGAGAGCCTGGAGCAGACGCTCTGCGAGGCCTGCCCGACCTGTGCCGGGCGGGGTACCCTGAAGACCCCGGAGTCGGTCTGCTACGAGATCTTCCGCGAGATCCTGCGCGAGGAGCGGGCCTACAGCGCCGAGACCTATGCGGTGCTGGCCTCCCAGCCGGTGGTCGACCGCCTGCTCGACGAGGAGTCGTCCGCCGTGGCGGACCTCGAGGAGTTCATCGGCAAGACGATCCGCTTCCAGGTCGAGACCCACTACTCCCAGGAGCAGTACGACATCGTGCTGATGTGAGCCCATGTCCGCGGCGCGCCTGATCCTTCGCTGGCTGTTGACCCTGGTGGCGGTGCCGCTGGGGCTGCTGGCGGTGCTGGTAGTGGTGCTGCGGCTGCTGCCGTGGTTGCTCGACGAGCAGGCCGCCCCCCTGGAGCGGCTGCTTTCGGCGCGCTTCAATGCGGTGGTGGCGCTGGACGACGTGACGGCGGGGCTCGCCCGGCTGGATCCGTACCTCGAGGTCGAGGGCCTCACCATCCGCTCCCGCGAGGGGCTCGGCCACGTGCCGCTGCTCGAGGTGGAGCGGGCCAAGCTGCGCCTGGATAGCGGGGCAAGCCTCGCCGCCGGCCTGCCGCGGGTGGCTGCGGCGCGGGTCGAGGGCGTGACCGTGCACCTCTATCAGGATCCGGCCGGGCGCTGGCAGTGGCCAAAGCCCGCGGAGCTGCCCCCCGAACTGATCCCCGACAGCACCTTCGATCTCGAGCGGCTCGACTTCTGGGTCGGCATGCTGCTGCGCCAGAGCGCCTGGGCCGAGGACGTCAGCCTGGTGCTGCACGGTCGCAAGCAGCGCGCCGTGCTGAAGGCGCCCCGCCTGGTGATGACCGGCGATGAGCGCCGCACCCATCTCGAGGGCGAGGTGTTCGTCGAGGGGCAGGAGGCGCATGCCATCCGCGCGGTGATGGAGCTTCAGCCCGGGCCCTCGGGGCTCGGGGATTTCAGTGCCGCCCTGCAGGCCGACATGCGCCTGAAGAGCCTGCTGGGACTCTCCGAGGTGCTGGGCTACGGGCGCGCCCTGCGCCTGGAGACCGTCAGCGGCGAGGCGCGGCTCTGGGGGCGCTGGCATCGCGGTGCCCTGGCCGACCTGCGCCTCGACCTTCAGGCGCCCCTGCTGGCCCTGCGCCAGCCGACATCGAGCGTCGAGGAGGTGCCCCAGGCCATCGTGCTCAAGCAGGCCTCGGCGAGCGCCCAGTGGCTGCGCGAGGAAGCGGGCTGGCAGGCCTGGATCGAGACCGATGCGCAGAGCGCCGACTGGGCCCGCCCCGAAGCGCAGCGAGATGACGCCGGGCCGGCGGTGCCGCGCTACTGGCAGGTGCGCAGCCAGGACGACGGCTGGTGGCTCACCACCAGCGAGTTCGACCTGGGGGCCCTGGCCGCCTGGCGCGACCGGCTGCCGCTGCCCGAGGCCCTGGCCCGGGTGATCGACAGCCTCGACCCGCGGGGACGGGTCACCGCGCTGGGGCTGGGCCGTGAGGAGGGCCACTGGCGGGCCCGGGCGGCGGCCACCGAGGTGGCCGTATCGCCCTGGGAGCAGGCGCCCGGCGGCGGGCCGCTGGACGTCTGGGTGGAGTCCGAGGACCTGTCGGGACACGTCGAGTTCGTCGGCCGTGACGCGCGGCTGCACTTCCCGGAGGTGTTCGGCGCGCCGATGGCGCTGACCCGCGCCCGGGGCATGATCGACTGGGCCTACGACGGCCCGCGCAGCTTCGTCAGTGGCCGGGACCTCGAGGTGGAGTGGAACGGGGCGCGGGTCGAGGGCGGCTTCGGGCTCTCGATCGGCGGCGAGCGGCGCGGCGGCTTCGGGCTGCAGCTCGACTTCGCGGACGTGGACGCCGTCGACACGCCGCTCACCGACTGGCTGCCCGTGGGCGTGCTGCCCCCCGCACTGACCGAGTGGCTGGCCGACGGCGCCGCCGGCCGGGTGACCGAGGGCGCGCTGCGCCTCCATGTGCCGGTGGCCCCCGAGGAGGAAACGGTTGAGCCCGCCCTGACGCTGGATCTCGATGTCGTCGAGGGGCGCCTGCCCATCGCCCCCGGCTGGCCGCGCCTCGAGGGGATCAGCGGCCACCTGGCGATGGTCGACGAGTCGCTGACGGCGGGTGTCGACACGGCCGAGAGCCTCGGGATCGAGGCCTCGGCGGGGGAAGTGTCCCTCGAGGATGAGCGGCTGGCGGTCACCGGCGACCTCCGGGCCGAGGGCGCTGCCCTGCGTCGCTATCTACTGGCGCTGCCCGTCGAGGGCATGGAGGCGCTGGAGGCCTGGCGGGCCGAGGGCCTGGCGAGCGGCACCCTGGATCTGGCCATGAACCTCGACGACCCCGCCTCCCTGGCACTGGATATCGAGACCCGGGCGGATCTTTCGCGCCTCGTGCATGAGCCCCTCGGGCTCGTCATCGAGGGTATCGAGGGCCCGCTCGCCTGGCGCCAGCGCGGCGAGGAGGGGGGCCTCGAGGGGCGGGTGAGCGGCCGGGCGCTGGACGGGCCCGTGGTCGCCGAGGTCGATACGCTGGCCGGCGGGCTCGACCTCTCCGGCACCGCCGAGGCCGCGGCCCTGACCGCCTGGAGCGGCGTGCCGGCCCTCGATACCCTGATCGACGGTCGACTGCCCTGGCAGGGGCGCCTGTCGATCGGCGACGCGGACGTCTCGCTGCGCCTGGATAGCCGGCTGGAGGGACTCGCCATCGACCTGCCGGCCCCCCTCGGCAAGTCCCGCGAGGCCCGCCGGCCCCTGCGGCTGACCGTCGACCTGACCGAGGGGCGGCTAGAGGGCCGCCTGGGCGACCGCCTGGGGCTGCGCTGGCGGGCCCCCGCCGGCACCGGCCAAGGCCGGGGACAAGTGTGGCTGGGGCACCTGTCGGCGCCCGACTGGGCCGGCCGGCCGGGCTGGGCGGTGTCGGCCTACCTGCCGCGCCTGGCCGTGGCGCCCTGGGGGCGCGCCCTGTCGCCGCTGATGGCGGCGGCCGAGCCGTCCTCGGCCGGCGGCGCGTCGACCGCGCTCTCCGCGCTGGCCCTCGAGACCGACTGCCTGCAGGTCGATGAGCGCTGCCTGGGCTCGCTGGCCGTGGAGGGCGGCGCCGGTGACGGCGGCTGGCGGCTCGCCCTGGGCGGTAGCCTCGCCGGCGGGCGGATCACCTATCGGCCCGACCTGGTGGAGCCGCTGGACATCGCGCTGGATCGGCTCTCGCTGGATGCGCTGGTGCCCCCGGCGACCGACGGTGGCCAGCTGCTCGATGAAGTGGCGCTGCCCGTCGAGGCGGCCCCGCTGCCGGCGGGACTGGCCGCGCTGCCGGCCGGTCGCCTGCGCATCGCCGACATCGCCTGGCGCGGCGCGCGGCTCGGCCCCTTCGACGGGCGTTGGCGGTCGACGCGCGATCGCCTGGTGATCGATCCGCTGGCTCTCACGCTCGGGGAGATCGAGGCCCGCGGCCAGCTGATCTGGGAGGCGAGTGGGGCCGGCGATAGCCTGACCCGCGCCCGGCTCGACCTGGAAGGCGGCGACCTGGGCAGCGCCCTGGCGGCGCTCGATCAGCCGGTCGCCGTGGAGAGCACCGAGACCCGGGTGGAGAGCCAGCTCGCCTGGCCGGGGGCGCCCTGGCAGTTCGCCCTGCCGCGCTCCCGGGGCAGCCTCGAGGTGATGATGCGCGACGGGCGCTTCGTCAATCTGGAATCGCCCTCGGCGCGGGTCGTCGGGCTGCTCAACGTCGACAACCTGCTGCGGCGCCTGCGCCTGGATTTCTCCGATGTCACCGGCCGGGGCACCGCCTTCGATCGTGTCACCGGTGCCGCCACCCTGTATGGTGGGGTACTCGAAACCCGTGGTCCGGTGGAGATCGAGGGGCCGGCGACCCACTTCACCCTGAACGGCAGCGTCGACCTGGCGCGCCGGGAACTCGATCAGCGTCTGTCGGTCACGGTACCGGTCAGCAACAACCTGCCGTTGGCGGCGGTGCTGGCCGGTGCGCCGATGGTCGGCGGTGCCCTGTTCATCGCCGACAAGCTGTTCGGGGATGCCATCGACCGCGTGACCCGAATCCATTATCGCGTGCAGGGTCCCTGGACCTCGCCGCGGATCGCTCTGGAAAGTGCCGAATGACATCACAGACTCACGACATGCTCGACGACGCTTCTGACCTGCTGCTGGCGCCGGGCGGCCTCGACCTGGCGGCCCTGGATGCCGGACTCGGCCACGCCATGGGCCGGGGCATCGACTATGCCGATCTCTATTTCCAGCGCACCTGGCACGAGGGCTGGGTGCTGGAGGATGGCGAGGTCAAGGAGGCCAGCTACAACATCGACGGCGGCGTCGGCGTGCGTGCCCTGGCCGGTGAGAAGACCGGCTTCGCCTACTCCAACCAGATCACCGCCGACGCCCTGGCCGAGACCGGACGCACCGCCGCCGGCATCGTGCGCTCGGGCGCCCGCCAGCGCGTGGCGCCGGGCGTGGCCATCGCCCCCGCGGTCCGCTATGCCGGGATCGACCCGCTCTCCGGGCTCAGCGCCGAGGACAAGATCGCCATGCTCAAGCTGGCCGACCGGGTGGCGCGGGCGGCGGATCCCTCGGTGGCCCAAGTCAGCGCCTCGCTCACCGGCGTCCACGAGGTGGTGCTGGTGCGGGCCAGCGATGGCACCCTGGCGGCGGACATCCGCCCGCTGGTGCGCTTCAACGTCAGCGTGATCGCGGCCAGGAACGGCCGCCGCGAGCGCGGCAGCGCCGGCGGCGGCGGGCGCTTCCCCATGGCGCGACTGCGCGACGACAACGTCGCCGAGCGCTATGCCAGGGAGGCCGTGCGCCAGGCGCTGGTCAACCTGGAGGCCGTCGACGCGCCGGCCGGGCAGATGCCGGTGGTGCTGGGCCCGGGCTGGCCGGGCATCCTGCTCCACGAGGCGGTGGGGCACGGCCTGGAGGGCGACTTCAACCGCAAGGGCAGCTCGGCCTTCGCCGGACGCATGGGCGAGCGAGTCGCCGCGAAGGGCGTCACGGTGGTCGACGATGCCACCCTGGCCGACCGTCGCGGCTCGATGTCGGTCGACGACGAGGGTACGCCGGGCCAGTGTACCCCGCTCATCGAGGACGGCATCCTGACCGGCTACATGCAGGACAAGCTGAACGCCCGGCTGATGGGCATGGCGCCCACCGGCAACGCGCGGCGCGAGTCCTTCGCCCACCTGCCGATGCCGCGCATGACCAACACCTACATGCGCGCGGGCAGCGACGACCCCGCCGAGATCATTCGCAGCGTCAAGCGGGGCCTCTATGCGGTGAGCTTCGGCGGCGGTCAGGTGGACATCACCTCGGGCAAGTTCGTCTTCTCGGCGAGCGAGGCCTACCTGATCGAGGACGGCAGGATCACCGCCCCGGTCAAGGGCGCGACCCTGATCGGCAACGGTCCCGAGGCCATGGGGCGCGTCTCGATGATCGGCCACGACATGGAACTCGACACCGGCATCGGCGTCTGCGGCAAGGAGGGGCAGGGCGTGCCGGTGGGCGTCGGCCAGCCGACGCTCAAGCTCGACGAGCTGACCGTGGGCGGCACCCAGTCCTGAGGCCGCCCCAGCGGCGCGGGCCTAGAGTCCCGCGCCGTCGCGGATCAGCTTGAACAGCCGGCGCGCGTTGGTCGGCGGCTTGCCCTGTTCGCGCTCGCGGCGGGCGTTGCGGATCAGCTGGCGCAGGGCCTGGCGCTCGATGTCGGGGAACTCGGTCACGAAGGCCTCGACGGCGTCGTCGCCCTCGTCGATGAGGCGGTCGCGCCAGGTCTCGAGGCGGTGAAAGGCGTGATCGCGACGCAGCTTCTCGTGCTCGATCTCGTCGAATACCGCCTGGATGCCGTCAAGGTCCTCGCCGCGCATCAGCTTGCCGACGTACTGCATGTGGCGGCGGCGAGCCTCGCGAGCCTTGATGCGCCCGGTCTCCTCGACGGCGGCCAGCAGGTCGTCGGAGAGGGGAAAGCGCGCACGCTGGGCATCGCTCATGGCGATGATCTGCTCGCCGAGCTGCTGCAGGGACTGCATCTCGCGCTTGAGCTGGGACTTGCTGGGCCGTTCGTCGGCCGGGGAGAGGTCATCCTGGGTCATGCCGGTTCCACTTCGTCGGGGTCGAATCGCGCCAGTATATCAGCCCGCGGCACGGGGCTGGACAATGCACCATCTTGAGGGCCGGCGACAGGCCGGCCGAGTAAGGAGAGACGTACATGACACAGGCTTTCGATGCCGCCGCCCAGCAGACCCTGCTGGAGAGTCGCGCCCGGATGGCCCTGGACCTGGCCCGCCAGCTCGGGGCCGAGGCCTGCGAGGTGGGGGCCAGCGTCGACCAGGGCGTCGGCGTCAGCGTTCGCGAGGGCGAGGTGGAAACGGTCGAGCTGTCCCGGGACCAGGGGATCGCCGTCACCGTCTACGTGGGGCAGCGCAAGGGCAGCGCCTCCTCCAGCGATGCCGGCGAGGCCTCGGTGCGCGCCGCGGTCGAGAAGGCGCTGTCCTTCGCCCGCCATACCGGCGAGGATCCGGCCTCGGGCCTGGCCGAGGCGGCGCTGATGGCGACCGACTTGCCCGACCTCCAGGTCCACCACCCCTGGCCGCTCTCCATCGACGAGGCCACCGAGCTCGCCCTGCGCTGCGAGGCGGCCGGGCGCGGCGTGACGGGCATCAAGAGCTCCGACGGGGCGAGCCTCTCCAGCGGTGAGGGGGTCCGCGTCTACGCCAACAGCCACGGTTTCCTGGGCAGCCAGCGCGGCAGCCGCCACTCGCTCTCCTGCCTGCTGATCGCCGAGGACGGCAGCGGCATGCAGCGCGACTACGACTACACCAGCGCCCGCGACCCCCGCGACCTGCTCGCCGCCGAGGCGGTGGGCAAGAGCGCCGCGCGGCGCACCCTGAGCCGCCTCGGCGCGAAGCGCCCGGCGACCGGGCGCATGCCCGTGCTCTTCGATCCGACCCTGGCCAGCGGCCTGATCGGCCACCTGATGAGCGCCATCGCCGGCGGGGCGCTGTTCCGCGAGGCCTCCTTCCTCTGCGATCGCCTGGGCGATCCGCTCTTCCCCGAGTGGTTCAGCCTCGGCGAGCGTCCCATGGAGGTCGGTGCCATGGCGAGCTCGCCGTTCGACAGTGACGGCGTGCAGACCCGCGACAACGTCTTCATCCAGGAGGGCCGCCTGGCGAGCTACATGCTCTCGGCCTACAGCGCCCGGCGGCTGGGGCTTCAGACCACCGGCAACGCCGGCGGCGCGCGCAACCTGCGCATCACCGCGCCGCTCGAGCCTCGCGAGGCGCTGCTCGCGCACATGGGGCGCGGCGTGCTGGTCACCGAGCTGATGGGCCAAGGCGTCAACGGCGTGACCGGTGACTACTCCCGCGGGGCGGCCGGCTTCTGGGTCGAGGACGGCAAGATCCAGCACCCGGTGGAGGAGTTCACCATCGCCGGCAACCTCGAGACGATGTTCCAGGGGCTCGTCGGGGTGGGGAGCGATACCGATACCCGCGGCAGCATCCACACCGGCAGCTGGCTGATCGACGAGGTGATGGTGGCCGGCAGCTGAGCTGGGCGGGACGGGGCATGGAAGCGTTCAGCCCAGCGCTTGGTAGTTCTCGTCCAGGCCAAGCCGCTCTAGCAGGCGGATGAAAAGGAATGCCTCCTGGCCCTTTAGGGAGCGTTTAAGGCAGTCGAGGTACTCCCGTTTGGAGTACTTGAACAGACTAGGAGCCTTGTAGGCGTCCAGATCGATGGCGAAGAGCTTTTCTTCCCTGACGAGAAAGTTGCCGGTGTGCAGGCCGCGACAGTGAATGTCGTGGCGATAGTAGGCTATCAGGGCCTCGAGGTATTGCTCCTGCAGATCCGTCGACGTCAGGATTAGCTGCTTGAGCGGTACCCCGTGGATGTTCTCCGTCACCAGCCGATATCGGTCCGCCTCGACGATGGTCGGCGTGGCGATACCGAGCGCCTCCAGCCGCTTGGCGATCAGGGCGAAATTGTGGCCCGGGTAGGGGCGAATGCGCAGCGCATAGCGCAGACGATCGACGGCCTTGGGGTGAAAGGTCTTGATGAAGTGGTCACGCTCAGGATCATAGTGGACAAGTGAGTACTTGCCGCTCTGGATCAGTTCCATCATGGGGCTCAACAGGGTGAATAGTGCCGCTGGGTGGCAGGGTGACGAGCAATGCCCGTGGCGGCCTTCGCTCAGGCGTCTTCATGGAAGCGGGCCTCGAAGAGCGCGGAGATGGCCTCGAGGGCCGCGTCGGCCTCCTCGCCTTGGGTGTGCACCTCGAGTTCGGTGCCGCAGGGCGCGGCGAGGATCAGCAGCGACATGATGTTGCCGGCATCGGCCTGCTGGCTGCCTCGGTGCACGGTGACCCGCGCATCGAAGGGCTGGCAGCACTGCACGAGCTTGGTGGCGGCGCGGGCATGCAGGCCGCGTCGGTTTGTGAGGGTCAGCTTGCGACTCGGCACGCCTCAGGCTCCTTCCTGGGGTGCGTCGGTATCCATCGATGCCGGCGCATCGGGGAGGGCGACCTGCACGCCCAGCTCGCGATGGCGCAGCCTGATGCCGGCGTGTCGCTCGGCCAGGTAGGCGGCCAGGCGTTCGGCCAGGTAGACCGAGCGGTGCTGGCCCCCCGTGCAGCCGACGGCCACGGTCAGGTAGCTGCGCTGGCTGGTGCGATAGCGCGGCAGCCAGCGCTCGACCCAGGCGAGGATGTCGTCGTGCATCTCGGCGACGACCGGGTAGCCGTCGAGGAAGGCGATGATGCTGGCATCACGCCCCGTGGCGTCGCGCAGGGCCGGGTCCCAGTAGGGGTTGGGCAGGCAGCGGGCGTCGAAGACGATGTCGGCATCCAGCGGCACGCCGCGCTTGAAGCCGAAGGACTCCACGGTCAGGGTCATCTGCTCGGCGCGATGGCCCGCCACCTGATCGGTGATGCGCCCGCGCAGCTCGTGCACCGAGAGCCGGGTGGTGTCGATCACCAGGTCGGCGAGGTCGCGAATCTCCGAGAGCGCCTGCTCCTCGGTATCGATGGCCTCGGCCAGGGTCATGTCGCTATCGCGGGTAAGCGGGTGGCGGCGGCGGGTGTGGGAGTAGCGCTCCAGCAGGATCCGCGCATCGGTGGTCAGGTAGACCACCTGGCACTCGAGGTCGCGGGTGTGCAGGTCGTCGAGGAGTTCCGGGAAGCGCGCCAGGGCGTCGGGCAGGTTGCGGGCATCGATGCTGACGGCGACCGAGGAGCGCACGCTGCGCCCCTGCTGGAGCTCGTCCACCAGCGGCCCGAGCAGCATGGCCGGCAGGTTGTCGATGGCGTAGTAGCCCAGGTCTTCCAGCGCCTGCAGCGCGATCGATTTGCCGGAACCCGACCGGCCACTGATGATCACGAGCTGCATGCGGGTCTCCTGGTCGAGAAAGGGGGCGGGCGGCGCCCCGAGAGGGATCAGCCGCCCTGGCGGCCGCTCGGGGCCTGTTGTCGTATCGCCTCCATGAGATACTCATGAAGCTCGCGCTGGCTCGCGCTGTGGCGCAATCGGCCGCGGGTGTCGGCATCGTTCATGATGCCAGCGACCTGGCCCAGCAGGGCGAGGTGTGCCTCGTCGGCTTCCTCGGGGACCAGCAGCACGAAGACCAAGTCCACCGGTTCGCCGTCGATGGCATCGAAATCCACCGGCTCGGCCAGCTTGAGAAAGCCGGCGATGGGCGCCTTGCAGTGGGGGTTTCGGGCATGCGGAATGGCCACCCCGTGGCCGATGCCGGTGCTGCCCAGTCGCTCACGGCCGATCAGTCGGCTGAATACCTCCTGGCTGTCGAGGCTGGGCGTGTTCTGAGCGATGAAGGTGCTGAAGAACTCCAGCACCCGCTTCTTGCTTCCCCCGGGCACATCGAAGAGGGTGCGCTCGGGGGGCAGGATGGCGTCCAGTGTCATGACGGAGTCAGCGCGCGCCGGCGCCCTGGGCGCGGGCCTGGGCCTTTTCCTTGTGCTTGACCAGCTGACGGTCGAGCTTGTCGGCGAGGGCATCGATGGCGGCGTACATGTCATTCTCCATGGCTTCGGCATGGAGGTCGGCCCCGGAGGCATGCAGGGTGCAGGCCGCCTGCTGGCGCTCCTTCTCCACGGAGAGGGTGACCTGCACGTTGGTGATGTTGTCGTAATGACGCTCGACGCGGGTCAGTTTTTCCTGCACATAGTCACGCAGTGCGTCGGTCAGTTCCACATGATGGCCGGTGATGTTGACTTGCATGACACGCTCCTTGCTCTTACGGGGTGTGAGTCGATTGTAACCCTTTTTAGCGTCCTGCATACCCCCTCGGTCGGGGGCGACAAGACTCTCGTCGAAAGGCGTCAATTCAATCGCTTGCGCGTGCGTCGACGGCCGGGATTCGGGCGCGTCGAGACGCCATTCGCGGCGTTCAACGCAGGCGCTTGCGCTCGCTGGAGGAGGGGATGCCCATCCCCTCGCGATATTTCGCGACCGTGCGTCGCGCCACGCTGATGCCGGCCTCGTCGAGCAGGGCAACCAGCCGGCTGTCCGAGAGGGGCTTGCGGGGCGGTTCGTCCTGGATCAACTTGCGGATTCGCGCACGGATCGCGGTGCTGGAGTGGGCGTCACTATCGCCGCTGCCGCCCACCTGGCTCGAGAAGAAGTACTTGAGCTCGAACATGCCGCGCGGAGTGTGGATGAACTTCTGGGTGGTGACCCGCGAGATGGTCGACTCGTGCATCTCCACGACCTGGGCGATATCCGCCAGGATCAGCGGCTTCATGGCCTCCTCGCCGCGCTCCAGGAAGTCGAGCTGGCGCACCATGATCTCGCGACCCACCCGCAGCAGGGTGTCGTTGCGGCTGGAGAGGCTCTTCATCAGCCAGCGCGCCTCCTGCAGGTGGTCCTTGAGGAACTGGTTGTCCGCGCTCTTGTCGGCGCGCCGAATCAGGGCGGCGTAGTCCGGCTGGATGCGCAGGCGCGGCATGGCCTCGGGGTTGAGCTCCACCTGCCAGCCCTCGCGGGTATGACGGGCCACGAGGTCGGGAATCACGTAGTCCCTGTCGCCCTCGCCGAAGGCGCTGCCGGGGCGCGGGTCCAGCGAGCGTACCAGGCCGATGGCCGTGTCGAGGGCCTCGTCGTCGAGGCCCAGGCGGCGTTTGAGCAGGCGGCGATCGTCGCCGGCCAGCGCCTCGAGGAACTGGCGGACCAACCGGCGGGCCTGGGGCAGCAGCGGGGTGTCGTCGGGCAGCGTGGCGAGCTGCAGCATCAGGCACTCGCGCAGGTCGCGGGCGAAGACGCCGGTGGGCTCGAACTGCTGGAGGCGCAGCAGCACCTGCTCGACCTCCCGGCTCCTGAGCCCCGTAAGGCCCTGGGCCTTGAGGCCGTCGCGGATCTCGTCCAGGGGCTGGGTGAGGTAGCCGTCGCCGTTGACGGCGTCGATCAGGCTCTCGGCGATGCGCATCTGGCGCTCGTCCAGGTCGGTCATCGCCAGCTGCCAGGCCAGATGACCCTGGAGGCTCTGGCCCGCGGCCTGGCGTTCGAAGTCGGGCGCCTCGCCGCCGGCGGGGGCGCTGCCGAGGTCCTGGTAGGTGTCGGACCAGTCGCTGTCGGTGGCGAGCTCGTCGGGAATCTCGCTGGCCCAGTCGTCGTCGGGCGTCTCGCTCACCGCCTGTTCGCCGAACTCTTCCTCGACGTCCAGCAGGGGGTTGGATTCCAGCGCCTGCTGGATCTCCTGGCGCAGGTCCAGGGTCGAGAGCTGCAGCAGGGCGATGGCCTGCTGCAGTTGGGGCGTCATGGTCAGCTGGGTGCCGACCCGAAGCTGCAGGGAAGCCTTCATGGCCATGAGAGGAGTTCCCTCGACGTGCCGAAAGATCCCACCCTAGCCGCTGGACGCGGGGGGTGCAACCGAAGAAATAGCAACAATCGTGCCAGGATCAAACGGCGTGCCGCCGGCGAATAACGATATTTATATCAGTGTATTGCGATCGAGGAAGCGCTCAGAGGCGGAAGTCCTGGCCCAGGTAGACGTCGCGGACGCGCTGGTTGGCAAGGATCGCCTCGGCATCTCCCTCGGCGATGATCCGCCCGTCGCCGACGATGTAGGCGGTGTCGCAGATGTCGAGGGTCTCGCGGACGTTGTGGTCGGTGATCAGCACGCCGATGTCGCGCGCCTTGAGCTGGCGAATGATGCCCTTGATCTCGCCCACCGAGATCGGGTCGACCCCGGCGAAGGGTTCGTCGAGCAGGATGAAGGCGGGCTCGGTGGCCAGCGCCCGGGCGATCTCGACTCGCCGCCGTTCGCCCCCGGAGAGGCTCATGCCGAGGTTGTCGCGGATGTGGGTCACGTGGAAGTCCTCGAGCAGCTCCTCGAGCCGGCGCTCGCGGCCGGCGCGGTCGAGATCGCGGCGTGTCTCGAGGATCGCCATGATGTTGTCGGCGACCGACAGCTTGCGAAAGATCGAGGCCTCCTGGGGCAGGTAGCCGATGCCGGCCCGGGCGCGCTCGTGCATGGCGGCCCTGGACAGGTCGAGCTCGTCGATATGCACCGCGCCGGCGTCGGCGCGCACCAGGCCGACGATCATGTAGAAGGAGGTGGTCTTGCCGGCCCCGTTGGGTCCGAGCAGGCCGACGATCCGGCCCTGCTCGATGGAGAGGCTGATGTCCTGCACCACCCGGCGCCGCTTGTAGCTCTTGGCCAGGTGTTCGGCCCTCAGGGTCTTCATCACGGGCCATCCTGCTGTTCGGGCTCGAGGGTCATGCGCACGCGCTGGCTCTCCTCGACGCCTTGCGCCTCGGAGCGCGCCTGGACGACGCGCCGGTCGAGGAAGTATTCGAGGTAGCCGCCGTCGAAGGTGTCGCCGCCCTGGTGAAGCTCGGCGCGGTCGATCAGCTCGATGCGCCGCTCGGCGACGTGGTAGACCACGGTGCGTCCCCAGCCGCGCACCAGCGGCTCGTCCGGGGCGGGCTTCTGCTCGATGTAGGCGCGCTCGCCGGTGGCGGTGGCGAGGGTAAGCTGGCCCTGATCGTTGCGGCGGATCTCCACCCGCGCGCCGGTCAGCTGCATGCTGCCCTGGCGGATCTCCACGTCGCCGGTGTAGACGGCGGTGCCGGCGCGATCGTCGAGGTCGAGGCGGTCGGCCTCCACCTGGATCGGGGCGCTGGCATCACCCTCCAGGGCCAGGGTCGGGGTGCTGCCGAGCAGCAGGCCGATGACGCCGAGGGTCAGCAGGGGGGCGAAGGAGGCTCGCATCATGACTCGGGGTCCTCGCGGGTGTCGGGCGGGTGGTGGCCGCGCACATTGTCGGTCAGTCGAGCGCGGTTGTCATCGATCCAGGCATCGAAGCGTTCGCCGCGCATCCGCTGGGGCGGCTGGCGCAGCAGCGCCGGGGTCTCGCTCCAGGCGTGGCCGCTGTCGGCGTCGAAGTGCAGGATCTCGGTGTCCAGCTGCCAGCGCTCGGCCGGGGCCAGCAGGCGCGCCTCGCCGGTCAGGGTCAGCGGGTTGCCGCCCGCGCCCAGGGTGCCATGCTCGCCGCTGGCCAGCCAGATCCGGCCCGACGAGTCGTAGAGCCGTCCCCGGGGTTGCTCGAGGCGGGTGACGTCGTCATGGGGAGTGTGGGTCAGGCGCGGGGTGTCGAGGCGCTGATGAGGCTCGCCCGTCGCATCGAAGCGCGTCAGGCGGGCGTTCTCCAGGTAGTAGTCGGGCTCGCCCGACGCGTTCCCCGGCACCGGGCCGGGCAGCGGCGCCTCCTGCAGGTCGAGCAGGGCCAGTCCGCCGCCCAGGGCGAGCAGCAGCAGCAACAGTCCGGTGCGAAAGCCGGGGCGCGGCAGGCTCATGGATCAGGTCGTGCCGTGCAGGTAGGTGTCGAGCACGGCGTCCCAGTGCCCCTGCGCCTGCAGCAGGGTGTCGCAGATCTCGCGCACCGCGCCATGGCCGCCCACGGCCTCGGTGACCCAGTCGGCATGCTTGCGGATATAGCTCGGCGCGCCGGGCACGCTGATGCCGACCCCGGCGCGCCGGATGGCGGCCACGTCGGGCATGTCGTCACCGCAGTAGGCGACCTGATCGAGCTCCAGCTCCAGGCGGGCGCACAGCTCGCGCAGCACGGTCAGCTTCTTCTCGGCCCCCTGGAAGACGTGCCGGATGCCCAGCGCGGCGGCACGACGGCTGACCATCGGCGAGTCGCGCCCGGTGATCAGGGCCACCACGATGCCGGCGCGCTGAAGGAGCTTGATGCCGTGGCCGTCGAGGGTGTGAAAGGCCTTGATCTCGACGCCATCGGCCTGGAAATAGAGGCGTCCGTCGGTGAGTACGCCGTCCACGTCGAGGGCCAGCAGGCGCACGCGCCGCAGGCGGTCGACGAGCTGGCTGTCGAGCAGGGGGGAATCGAGGCTCATGGTGTCTCCGGTCGAGGGTCGGGCGATAGCGGATGGTCGCAAGGAATCAGATGACGCCGCTCGAGAGCAGGTCGTGCATGTGCAGGGCGCCGATCGGGCGACCGTCGGCGTCGACCACGGCCAGCGCCGAGATGCGCCCGTCCTCCATCAGGCGGACCGCTTCGGCGGCCAGGGTGTCGGGGGCGATGCGTTTGCCGGGACGGGTCATGACGTCGTCGACGGTGAGCCCCGAGAGGTCGCTGTGCTGATCGAGGGTGCGGCGCAGGTCGCCGTCGGTGTAGACCCCGGCCAGGCGGCCGTCCTCACCCACCACGCAGGTGAAACCCAGTCCCTGGCGAGTGATCTCCAGCAGCGCATCGCGCAGGGGGCTGCCCAGCGGCACCGCGGGCAGCCGATTGCCCTGGTGCATCAGGTCGGCGACCTTGAGCAGCAGGCGCTTGCCGAGGCTGCCACCGGGGTGAGACAGCGCGAAGTCCTCGGCGGTGAAGCCGCGGGACTCGAGCAGTGCCACGGCGAGGGCATCGCCCAGGGCGAGGGCGGCCGTGGTGGAGGAGGTCGGCGCCAGGTCCAGCGGGCAGGCCTCGCGTTCGACGCCGGCATCCAGATGGGCGTCGGCATGGCGTCCCAGGGTCGAGCCGGGACGGCCGGTCATGCTGATCAGCGGCGTGCCCAGGCGCTTGAGCAGGGGCAGCAGGGCGGTGACCTCGGCGGTCTCGCCGGAGTTGGAGAGCGCCAGCACCACATCCCCCCGGGTGATCATGCCCAGGTCGCCGTGGCTGGCCTCGCCGGGATGCACGAAGAAGGCCGGGGTGCCGGTGCTGGCCAGCGTCGCGGCGATCTTGCCGGCGATGTGGCCCGACTTGCCCATGCCGGTGACGACGACGCGCCCGCGACAGGCCAGGATCAGCCGGCAGGCATGGTCGAAGGCCTCGTCGAGGCGTTCGGACAGGGCCGCCACGGCCTGCTGTTCCAGTTCCAGGGTGCGGCGGGCACTGTCGCGCAGGAGGGAGGTGCCGGCCACGGAGGGGGTGTCATTGGTCATGGCAGTGATTGTTGCCCGTTGTGAGGTTTCACTCAAGGGGTCAGGCCGCGGGGGAGAAGCCGGCGCTCCCCAGCCAGGCCAGGTAGGCGAGGTAGCATGTCAGCAGCAGGGCCCCGGGCAGTCGTCCCAGGTGGCCGCGCCGATTCCACAGCAGCAGCGCCCCCAGCGCCAGGGTCAGCAGCAGCATCACCGGGTAGTCGCGGCCGGCCGCCGCGGGATCGGTGGCGCCTGGCGCCAGCAGCGCGGGCACGGGCAGCACGGTCAGCATGTTGAAGAGGTTGGAGCCGATGACGTTGCCGATCGCCAGGTCGTGGTGGCGCTTCAGCGCGCTGGCGACGCAGGCGGCGAGCTCCGGCAGGCTGGTGCCGATGGCGACCACGGTCAGGCCGATGGTGAGCTCGCTGACGCCGAGCCCGCGGGCCAGTTCGCTGGCGCCCCACACCAGGGCGCGGGAGCTGGCGACCATGATCACCAGGGTGCCGACCAGCCAGGCCAGGGCCTGGCCCAGCGGCATGCCGGGTATCTCGCCACCGCTCTCGGCGTCCGGGGTGTCGGCGCGAAACAGCCACCACAGGCTGAACACCAGCAGCACCAGCAGCAGCACGCCGTCGAGGCGGTCGAGGTGGCCGTTGGCCAGCGCATAGCCGGCCAGGCCCGTGGCGCCGAGCAGCAGCGGCAGTTCGCGACGCACGATGGAGAAGCGCACCGGGATCGGCACCACCAGGGCGGTCACGCCCAGTACCAGGGCGATGTTGGCGATGTTGGAGCCCAGTGCGTTGCCGATGGCGAGATCCGGCGCGCCGTCCAGGGAGGCCATCACCGAGACCACGATCTCCGGCGCCGAGGTGCCCAGCGAGACGATGGTCATGCCCACCAGCAGGGTGCTCATGCCGGCTTGCCAGGCGGTGGCGGCGGCGGCCCCGACGAAGCGGTCGGCACTCCACAGCAGGCCGATGAAACCGAGCGACACGATCAGCAGGGGAACCAGCATGGCGAGATCCGGAGCGGGGAATGAAGGGCGCACATTGAACATGGCAGGCACCGGCGGTGCAAGGGGCCCCTCGGGGCGCTGGCGCGCCGGGTCACGGTTAGGATACGATGTTCGACAATTTTGCGAAGGATGCTGATTTTGCGAAGGAAGCTGATGCAATGACGGACTCCCCCTTCGTGGAAGTGGAGAGCCTGCACTTCTCCCGTGGCGAGAAGGAGATCTTCCGTGGCGTCGATCTGACCATCCCGCGAGGGCGGATCACCGCCATCATGGGCCCCAGCGGCACCGGCAAGACCACCCTGCTCAAGATGATCGGCGGCCAGCTCACGCCCGATGCCGGTCGTGTGCGCATCGCCGGTCAGGACGTCCATGCGCTGTCGCGCCGGGACCTGTTCGGCCTGCGCCGGCGGATGGGCATGCTCTTCCAGAGCGGGGCACTGTTCTCGGACCTGGATGTCTATGAGAACGTGGCTTTTCCGCTGCGGGTGCATACCGATCTCCCCGAGACGATGATCCGTGATCTTGTGCTGATGAAGCTGCAGGCGGTGGGGTTGCGCGGCGCCCGCGGGCTGATGCCGTCGGAACTCTCCGGCGGCATGGCGAGGCGCGTGGCGCTGGCCCGCGCGATCGCCCTGGACCCGGAGTTGATCCTCTACGACGAGCCCTTCGCCGGGCAGGATCCCATCTCCATGGGCGTGCTCGTACAGCTGATCAAGCGCCTGAACGATGCGCTGGGGCTGACGGCGGTAGTGGTCTCCCACGACATCAAGGAGACCCTGAGCATCGCCGACTACGTCTACGTGATCTCCGACGGCCAGGTGATGGCGCACGGCACGCCGGCGAGCCTCGATGCGGACCGCGACCCGCGGGTCAGCCAGTTCATGCACGGCGAGCCGGACGGTCCGGTGCCGTTCCACTATCCGGCGATGGACTTCCACGCCGACATCCTGGGCGCCGGGGGGCCGCAATGATCGAGCGAATTCGCCGCCTGGGACGACGCGGCTGCGATGTGATGGAGTCGCTGGGGCGGGCCGGGATCTTCCTCGGGCAGTCGGCGGTGGGCGTGCCGAGCCGCGAGGGCCTTCGCCTCTGGGTGAGCCAGATGCACTTCGTCGGCGTGATGTCGCTGGCCATCGTGCTGGTCTCGGGGCTGTTCATCGGCATGGTGCTGGCGCTGCAGGGCTACACCATCCTGGTCGATTTCGGCGCCGAGCAGGCGCTGGGGCAGATGGTGGCCCTGTCGCTTCTGCGTGAGCTGGGCCCGGTGGTGGCGGCGCTGCTCTTCGCCGGGCGCGCCGGCTCCGCCCTGACCGCCGAGATCGGCCTGATGAAGGCCACCGAGCAGCTCACCAGCATGGAGATGATCGGCGTCGACCCGCTGCGCCGCGTGATCGCCCCGCGGCTCTGGGCCGGTTTCGTGGCGCTGCCGCTGCTGACCATCGGCTTCAGCGTGGTGGGGGTCTGGGGCGGTCAGCTGGTCGGTGTCGAGTGGCTGGGGGTGTTCGAGGGCTCCTACTGGGGGAACATGCAAGCCAGCGTCGAGTTCTTCGATGATGTCGGCAACGGCCTGATCAAGAGCGTGGTCTTTGCCCTGGTGGTGACCTGGATCGCGGTCTTTCAGGGCTACGACCTGATTCCCACCTCGGAGGGCATCTCGCGCGCCACCACGCGCACGGTGGTCTATTCCTCTCTGGCGGTCCTGGGCCTGGATTTCCTGCTCACCGCCCTGATGTTCGGAGAGCTTTCCTGATGTTCGGAGCAAACGGATGAAGCGCAGCAAGACGATGGAACTCGGGGTCGGCCTGTTCATGCTGGCCGGTATCCTGGGCCTGGTGTTCCTGGGGCTCCGTGTCAGCGGGCTCAGCCTGACCGTGCCCAGCGAGACCTTCCGGCTCGAGGCCAACTTCGCCAACATCGGCGGCCTGAAGCCTCGCGCCCGGGTCACCATGGCCGGGGTCACCGTGGGGCGGGTCGAGAGCATCGAGCTCGACACCGACTGGTACGATGCGCGGGTGGTGATGGAGCTCGACGGTGAGCTGGAGGGGCAGCTGCCCGAGGACAGCACCGCGGCCATCCTCACCGCGGGCCTGCTGGGTGAGCAGTACATCGGCCTCTCGGTGGGGGGCGCGCCCGAGACCCTCGGCGATGGCGACACGCTGCGCGACACCCAATCGGCCCTGGTGCTGGAAGAGCTCATCCAGCAGTTCGTGACCAGCATGGTCAAGGAGTAACGACATGAAGACGATGAACCTACGTGCCCTGTTCGCCGGGCTCTGCCTGCTGCTGATGGCCCTGCCGCTGATGGCCGCCCAAGCCGACCAGCGTCCCGAGCAGATGATCCGCGACAGCATCGACGACCTGATGACGCGCATCGAGGGGCGCGAGGCCTACTTCGCCGATCACCTCGATGAGCTCGAGGCCATCGTCGACGACAGCCTCGAGGACGTGGCCGACTTTCGCTACATCGGCGCCAGCGTGATGGGTCGCTACTTCGGCAACGCCTCGCCGCAGCAGCGCTCGCGCTTCGTCGAGACCTTCCGCAAGACGTTGATCGATACCTACTCCAAGGGACTGGTGACCTTCGACTACCGCGAGATTCGCGTGCTCGACAATCAGCAGGCCTCGCGCTACGAGGACCAGGCCAGCGTGGCCATGGAGGTGGTGGCCAACGACGGCACCGTCTATCCGGTCAGCTACTCCCTGCGCCTGGACGACGGGCAGTGGAAGGTGGTCAACGTGATCGTCAACGGCATCAACCTCGGGCTGACCTTCCGCAACCAGTTCGATCAGGCCATGCGCGACGAGGGCCGCGACTACGACGCGGTGATCGAGGGCTGGTCGCCCGACCTCGCGGTCGAGGAGCTGGAGCAGGGCGGCAGCGCATGAGCGTGCTGCTCGAACGGAACGGCTCGCGCCTGGAGGCCGACGAGCGGCGCCTGGCGGTGACCGGGGAGGTCGGCTTCGGGGTGGCCTCGGCGATGGCCGAGGCCGGCCGCGACTGGCTGGCGGCCCGGCCGGCGGGCAGCGAGGTGACCTTCGACCTGAGCGGCGTCGGCCGCGTCAGCAGCGCGGCGCTCAGCGTGCTGCTGGAGTGGACGCGTCGGGCCCGTGAGGCGGACGTGAGGGTCGCGGGCGTTCGCCTGTCGGCGCCGCTCGAGCGGCTGACCCGGGTCGCCGGGCTCGATACCCTGCTGCCGCTGGGGGCCGCCGAGGCCGCCTGAAGGCGGCCCGCGCCTCCCGGTCGCCACCCCATCGCCAAGCGCGGTGCTTTTCTTTACCATGTCCTGCCATGACGGGACGCCCCGGCCTGCTATCACGGGCCCGGCGGGCGTGTCCGCGACGATTCGATGAACTACAGGAGTGCCGGTTCCATGCAACCCAGTGACGTCAAGGCGCTGCTCGAGAACCGACTCGACGGCTGCGAGTTTCATATCCAGGGCGAAGGCTGCAATTTCCAGGTGGTCGCCGTGGGCGAGGTCTTCGAGGGGCTCTCGCCGGTCAAGCGCCAGCAGATGATCTACGGTGCCCTGACCGAGGAGATCGCCTCCGGTGCCCTTCACGCCGTGAGCATCAAGACCTACACGCCGCAGCAGTGGCAGGCCGCCACTGACCAGCAGGGGGCCTGAAGGCGAGCGCCCATGGACAAGCTGATCATTACCGGTAACGGCCCCGTCGACGGCGAGGTCTGGGCCAGCGGCGCCAAGAACGCCGCCCTGCCGATCCTCTGTGCGACCCTGCTGGCCGACGAGTCGGTGACCATCGGCAACCTGCCGCACCTGCAGGACATCACAACCACCCTGGAGCTGCTGGGCCACATGGGCGTGCAGCCGGTGATGGGCGACAAGATGTGCATCCAGCTCGACGGCTCCCAGGTGACCGACTGTCACGCGCCCTACGAGCTGGTCAAGAAGATGCGCGCCTCGATCCTGGTGCTAGGGCCGCTGCTGGCCCACTTCGGCCATGCGGACGTCTCGCTGCCCGGCGGCTGCGCCATCGGCTCGCGCCCGGTGGACCTGCACATCCACGGCCTGCAGGCGATGGGCGCCGAGATCAGCGTCGAGGGCGGCTACATCCGTGCCCGGGTCGACGGCCGGCTGCACGGCGCCACCATCTTCTTCGATACGGTCACCGTGACCGGCACCGAGAACCTGCTGATGGCGGCGACGCTGGCCGAGGGCACCACGGTGCTCGAGAACGCGGCCAGGGAGCCCGAGGTCGTCGACCTCGCCGAGTGCCTGATCAAGATGGGCGCGAACATCCGCGGCCACGGCACCGACACCATCGTCATCGAGGGCGTCGAGCGCCTGCACGGCGCCTACCACGACGTGATGCCGGATCGCATCGAGACCGGCACCTTCCTGGTCGCCGCGGCGCTCTCCCGGGGGCGGGTCAAGGTGCGCCGGACCCGCGCCGACATCCTCGATGCGGTGCTAGCCAAGCTCGAGGAGGCCGGCGCCACCATCCGCCACGGTGACGACTGGATCGAGCTCGACATGCAGGGGCGCCGGCCGAAGGCGGTCAACCTGCGCACGGCGCCCTATCCGGCCTTTCCCACCGATATGCAGGCCCAGTTCGTGGCCATGAACGCCGTCGCCGAAGGCACCGCCCGGGTGGTCGAGACCATCTTCGAGAATCGCTTCATGCACGTGCAGGAGCTCAACCGCATGGGCGCTGACATCGCCCTGGAGGGCAACACGGCGGTGATCACCGGCGTGGAGGCGCTCTCCGGCGCGCCGGTGATGGCCACCGACCTGCGGGCCTCGGCCTCGCTGGTGATCGCGGCGATGATGGCCGAGGGCGAGACCCTGGTCGACCGCATCTACCACATCGACCGTGGCTACGAGTGCATCGAGGAAAAACTGCAGCTGCTGGGCGCGCGCATCCGGCGCGTGCCCGGCTGAGCCGACAACAGGCGAGACCCATGAGCAAGCAACTGATCCTGGCCCTCTCCAAGGGCCGCATTCTCGACGAGACCCTGCCCCTGCTGGCCGATGCCGGCATCACTCCGGCCGAGGACCTGGGCAGGAGCCGCAAGCTGCTGTTCGACACCAACCTGCCGGACGTCAAGCTGGTGGTGATCCGTGCCACCGACGTGCCGACCTACGTGCAGCTCGGGGCGGCGGATCTCGGTGTGGCCGGCAAGGACGTGCTGCTCGAACATGGCGTCGAGGGGCTCTATGAGCCCCTCGACCTGGAGATCGCCCGCTGCAAGCTGATGACCGCCGGCATCACCGGCGCCGAGCCGGCCCGGGCGCGGCGCCGGGTGGCCACCAAGTTCGTCAACGTGGCGCGCCGCTACTACGCCGAGCAGGGCATCCAGGCCGAGGTGATCAAGCTCTATGGCGCCATGGAGCTGGCACCGCTGATGAACCTGGCCGACGAGATCGTCGATATCGTCGATACCGGCAATACCCTGCGCGCCAACGGCATGGAGCCCCGCGAGCTGATCGCCCCGGTCAGTACCCGGCTGGTGGTCAACAAGGCCGCGATGACCATGAAGCACGCCCGGCTCAAGCCGCTGCTGGCCCGTCTCGGTGAGGCCGTGGCGGCGCGTCGCGATGACGCGGCGCTGTCGGCGTCGTAGCGCGCCGGTTTCCGACGACGTCCCCTTGATGCGACGAACCTTGATGCGAGAGGAAGCATTGCCATGAGCGAATCCCCCACCGACGGCGTCGACATCGCCCGTCTGTCGACCGAGCAGGACGACTTCGATGCCCGCCTGGATCATCTGCTGGCCTGGGAAGGGGTCTCCGATGCGACGATCCAGCAGCGCGTCGACGAGATCCTCGCCGAGGTGCGGGCGCGGGGCGATGTGGCACTGGTCGAGTACTCCAATCGCTTCGATCGCCTGAACGTCGCCTCCATGGCCGAGCTGACGCTGGGCGAGCCCCGCCTGCGCGAGGCCTACGAGGGCCTGCCGGCGCATCAGCGCGAGGCGCTCGCCGCGGCCGCCGAGCGCATCCGGGTCTACCACGAGCACCAGAAGCCGGCCTCCTGGCAGTACACCGAGGCCGACGGCACCGTGCTCGGCCAGCAGGTCACGCCCCTGGACCGGGCCGGCATCTATGTACCCGGCGGCAAGGCCGCCTATCCCTCCTCGGTGCTGATGAACGCCATTCCCGCCCACGTGGCCGGTGTGCGCGAGATCGTCATGGTGGTGCCGACCCCCGACGGGGTGCTCAACGAGCTGGTGCTGGCGGCGGCCTACCTGGCCGGCGTCGATCACGTCTTCACCCTCGGCGGCGCCCAGGCGGTGGCGGCGCTGGCCTACGGCACCGAGACGGTGCCAGGGGTCGACAAGATCGTCGGGCCGGGCAACATCTACGTCGCCACCGCCAAGCGGGCGGTGTTCGGCCAGGTGGGCATCGACATGATCGCCGGCCCCTCGGAGATCCTGGTGGTCTCCGACGGCGGCACCGATCCCGACTGGCTGGCCATGGACCTCTTCTCACAGGCCGAGCATGACGAGGATGCCCAGGCGATCCTGGTAAGCTGGGACGAGGCGCACCTGGCGGCGGTAGAGGCTTCCATCGCCCGGCTGCTGCCGACCCTTGAACGGGCGGAGATCGTGCGCGAGTCGCTGGCGCGTCGCGGCATGCTGATCCGCTGCCGGGACCGCGACGAGGCGGCGGCGTTGATCAACCGCATCGCCCCGGAGCACCTGGAGCTCTCGGTGGCCAACCCGGAGGGCTGGCTTCCCGAGGTGCGCCACGCCGGCGCCATCTTCATGGGGCGCTACACCGCCGAGGCGCTGGGCGACTACTGCGCCGGGCCCAACCACGTGCTGCCGACCTCGGGCACGGCGCGCTTCTCCTCGCCGCTCGGGGTCTACGACTTCCAGAAGCGCTCCTCGATCATCCACTGCTCCGCCGAGGGCGCCGGCGAGCTTGGCAAGATCGCCTCGACCCTGGCGCGGGGCGAGTCGCTGACCGCCCATGCGCGCTCCGCGGAGTATCGCCTGACGCCCTAGCTCGACCTCCCGGCAGGGCAGTGCAGGGGGCGAGACGCGGCCTCCATGGATCGGCCCAGAATGACCCGGGATCAACGAAAGGGCCCCGCCGGCTGGCGGGGCCCTTTGGTTTGCGGCCTGTCGGTGAGGGGTAGCGGTGCGCTGCTGTCGCGGGCTTGGCGAGGCCCTTCTCATCGCGCGATTCGTCGCGCGATCGGGAATGTCGCCTCAGCGCTGCTCGGGCCGGGGCAGTCTCGGCGTCGGCCGCTCGCCCAGCTCGATGGTCACCTCGCGGCGCTCGCCGCCGCGCACCAGTGTCAGCGGCAGGCGGGTGCCGGGCTCCACCGCGGCGATGTCGCTCATGGTCTGGCGGGGATCGAGCACCGGTTCGCCGTCCACCTCCAGCAGCACGTCGCCGGGCTGCAGGCCGGCGCGGTCGCCGGGCCCGCCCGGCACCACGCCGGCAATCACCACGCCGATGGGGTTCTGGAGGCCGAAGGAGGCGGCAAGCTCCTGGTTGAGCTCCTGGGCCTCGACGCCCATCCATCCGCGGATGACCCGCCCCTTGACGACCAGCTCCTCGAGGATGCTGCGGGCCAGGTTGGCGGGAATCGCGAAGCCGATGCCCTGGGAGCCGCCGGAGCGCGAGAAGATCGCGGTGTTGATACCGATCAGCGCGCCCTCGGCGTTGACCAGGGCGCCGCCGGAGTTGCCGGGATTGATGGCGGCATCGGTCTGGATGAAGTCCTCGTAGGCGTTGAGTCCCAGGTGACTGCGGCCGGTGGCGCTGATGATGCCCATGGTGACGGTCTGGCCGACCCCGAAGGGATTGCCGATGGCCAGCGAGACGTCGCCGATGGCGATCTGGGTGGTGTCGGTCAGCTCGATCACCGGCAGCGAGGCGAGCTCGATGCGCAGCACGGCGAGATCGCTCTCCGGGTCGGTGCCGATCACCTCGGCGAGGGTCTCGCGCCCGTCGCGCAGCGCGACCTGGATCTGGTCGGCGCCGCGGATCACGTGATGGTTGGTCAGCACGTAGCCGTCCTCGCTGACGATCACCCCGGAGCCGAGGCTCGACAGCATGCGCTGTCGGCGGGGCGTCTCGTCGCCGAAGAACTGTCGGAAGAAGGGATCTGACATCAGCGGGTGCTCCTCCCGCTCGACCACCCGCGAGGAGTAGATATTGACCACGGCCGGTGCGGCGCGGGCCACCGCCTGGGCGTAGCTCACCGGTCCCTGCTGTCGCGTCAGCGGCTCTGCCTGGCGCACCTCCGGGGCATCGCGGGATTCGGCCGGCTCCTCGGGGGCGCTCGGCGCGAGCTCATAGGGTGCCGGAGTCGAGGGCGCCTGGCGCCCGATCAGCTGTGGGAAGGCGTTGAGCAGCACGATGGCCCCCAGCACGCCGATGAGCACGGGCCAGAGGTAGGGGAGCAGGGTGCGTCGCATGCGGCGGGGGTCCTTGTCGACGATGCTGGGTCGCGGGGCATCCGCCCGCTGGTTACACTGTGCGGATTGTAACATTGCCAACTCGACCGCGCCTGGAGGCTGAATGACGAATCGAGACGACCTGGTCGCCGCCTGTGATCGCCTGCTCGAGCCCGAGCGTTTCAAGGATTACACCCTGAACGGCCTGCAGGTGGCCGGCCGTGACCGGGTGGCTCGGGTGATGAGTGGCGTGACGGCCTGTCAGGCGCTGCTCGACGAGGCCGTGGCCTGGCAAGCGGATCTGCTGCTGGTCCATCACGGCTACTTCTGGAAGAACGAGCCGGTCGCCATCACCGGCATGAAGCGCCGGCGCCTCGCGACACTGCTGGCTCACGACATCAACCTGCTGGCCTACCACCTGCCGCTGGACGCCCACCGCGAGCTCGGCAACAACGCCGAGCTCGGCCGGCGGCTGGGGTTCACCGTCACCGGCTGCGCCGACGGCGCGCTCGGTGAGGGGCTGGTGTGGCTCGGCGAGCCGTCGCCCGGCCTCGATGCCCGGGGGCTGGCCCGCAAGGTGGGCGATTGCCTGGGGCGCGAGCCGCTGCTGATCGAGGCGCCGGATGGCGGCGAGATTCGTCGGGTCGCCTGGTGCACTGGCGGCGCCCAGGACATGATCGCCACCGCCTGGGAGGCCGGCGCCGACGCCTTCATCTCCGGGGAGATCTCCGAGCGCACCACGCACCTGGCCCGCGAGCTGGGCATTCACTACCTGGCGGCGGGCCACCATGCCACCGAGCGCTACGGGGTGCAGGCGCTGGGCGAGCGGCTGGCGGCCGAGTGCGGGATCGAGCACCGCTTCGTCGATATCGATAATCCGGCCTGATCCATACGACAACGCCCCGGCCATGGGCCGGGGCGTGCGACGGGACAGGGATGGTGCAGCGGCTCAGTAGCGTGGCGGCTGCGGCGTGGCGCCTTCCTCGCTCTGCTTGAGGCCGAAGTCCTCAGAGAGGGTGCCGCGGTTGCCGTCGGCGTAGTCGCGGGGCACGGCCGGCGCGTCGGCCTCCTCGGCGGGGGCGGGGGTGGCGGCATCCATGGCCTGGCGGCGCAGGGACGGGGCCCCCAGGGTGGTGCTGGCCGTCTCGGCCTCCTGCTCGAGGCTCTGGCTCTCCCGGCGCAGGCTCTCGGCCAGCTGGCCGATGCGCTCCAGGCTGTCGCCCAAGCCATCCTTGAGTTCGGCCAGGGCTCGTTCGCGCTCGGCGAGGCGCTGGCGCAAGCGCTGGGTATTGCCGTCGCTGGCGTTGAGCAGGTGGTAGCCCAGTGCTCCGATCCCGATGCCGGCCAGCAGGCAGGCGGCGGCCAGCACCCAGCTGATGTTGGTCTCATCCACGATGTACGTCTCCCTGGAACAATGGCCCTGTGGCGTGCCGGCCGCCGGTGCCGTCGTGAGGCCGCTTGTGGCCGGGATTCCATTATAGAGGCGAGCCCGTGTGCCGGGTCAATGCGCGAGGGCGCACATGCCAATGACCGACGGGATGCGTATAATGCCGACGCCAAAGCCCGAGGACAGGCCATCAGGAATCCCCATGAGCGAGACGCACCCCCCCGCGGCCTCCCGCGAGTCGCGCCGGCCCGAGACGCCGATGAGCCGCTACCAAGCCGATCTCGAACGTCGTGACTTCAAGCACGATGCCGCCCAGGAGCAGGCGGTGGCGCACCTGCAGCGTCTCTATGATGACCTGGTGAACACGCCGCCCTCGCGGGTGGCACCGCCGCGGCGCGGCGGCGGGCTCGCCTCGCGGGTGGCGGGGCTGTTCGGGCGGGGCAGGAGCGACGCGCCCGCCGAGCCGGCGCTGCCGGCCGTCAACGGGCTCTACTTCTGGGGCGGCGTGGGGCGTGGCAAGACCTACCTGATGGACACCTTCTTCGAGACGCTGCCCTTTCCCGAGAAGATGCGCACCCATTTCCATCGCTTCATGCAGCGGGTGCACAACGAGCTCGAGCACTACAAGGGCGAGAAGAATCCGCTCGCGCTGATCGCCGCCAAGTTCGCCGCCGAGGTCCGGGTGATCTGCTTCGACGAGTTCTTCGTCAAGGACATCACCGATGCGATGATCCTGGCCAACCTGCTCGAATCGCTCTTCGAACACGGCGTGGTGCTGGTGGCGACCTCCAACATCGTCCCCGGGGAGCTCTACAAGGATGGCCTGCAGCGGGCGCGCTTCCTGCCGGCCATCGACCTGCTCGAGCGTCACTGCGAGGTGGTCAACGTCGACTCGGGCGTCGACTACCGGCTGCGCGTGCTGGAGCGCGCCGAGATCTTCCACGCCCCGCTCGATGCCGAGGCCGAGACGGAGCTCGCCCGCAGCTTTCGCGAGATCGCCGGCCACGAGGGCGAGGAGGGTGCGCCGCTGGAGATCAACCACCGCGTGCTGCACACCCGCCGGCTGCACGACGACGTGGTGTGGTTCGAGTTCACCGAGCTCTGCGACGGGCCGCGCAGCCAGAACGACTACATCGAACTGGCGCGGGAATTCCACAGCGTGCTGGTCTCCAACGTCACCCGCATGAGCGGGGCGACCGACGACCGCACGCGGCGCTTCATCAACATGGTCGACGAGTTCTATGACCGGGGCGTCAAGCTGCTGATGTCCGCCGAGGTGCCGGCCGAGGAGCTCTATCGCGACGGGCGCCTGGAGTTCGAGTTCCAGCGCACGCTCTCGCGCCTGCAGGAGATGCAGTCCCACGATTATCTGGCGCTGCCGCACAAGCCCTGATGCCTCTTCCCCTGTGGGGCGCGGGTCGTGTAGAATGCGCGCTCGCTCGACCGTTGCAGCGTCCCCTCGGGGCGAGGCAACCAAGAAGAATAGGGACGGTTCGATGCCGGCCATCCGGCAACAGAACCCAATACATCCTAATGGTGATTCACCCATGAAGACGTTCACTGCCAAGCCGCAGTCCGTCCAGCGCGACTGGTTCGTCGTCGACGCTGCGGACAAGACACTCGGTCGCCTGGCCACCGAGATCGCTCGCCGCCTGCGTGGCAAGCACAAGCCGGAGTTCACCCCGCATGTCGATACCGGCGATTACATCGTCGTGATCAATGCCGAGAAGGTGAAGGTCACCGGCAACAAGGTCAACGCCAAGACCTACTACCGCCACACCGGTTATCCGGGCGGCCTGCGCTCCATGAATTTCGAGAAGATGATCGCCCACGCACCGGAGCGTGTCATCGAGTCCGCCGTCAAGGGCATGCTGCCGAAGGGTCCCCTGGGTCGTGCCATGTACTCGAAGCTCAAGGTCTACGCCGGCACCGAGCATCCGCACGCTGCCCAGCAGCCGCAAGAACTGAACATCTGAGGGAGTCTTCGCCATGACACAGCAGTATTACGGTACCGGGCGCCGCAAGACCTCTACCGCGCGCGTCTTCCTGAAGCCGGGCACCGGCAAGATCACCGTCAACAGCCGCGATCTGGACCAGTACTTCGGTCGCGTCACCGGCCGCATGGTGGTCCGTCAGCCCCTCGAGCTGACCGAGACCCTCGGCCAGTTTGACGTCTACGTCACCGTCAAGGGCGGCGGCGGCAGCGCCCAGGCCGGCGCTATCCGTCACGGCATCACCCGTGCCCTGATGGATTACAACGAGGACTTCCGCGGTCAGCTGCGCGAAGCCGGGTACGTCACCCGTGACGCCCGTAAGGTCGAGCGTAAGAAGATCGGCCTGCGCAAGGCGCGTCGTCGCCCGCAGTTCTCCAAGCGCTGATACGCACGTATTGCCGCTCGAAAACGCCCAGGTCCTGCGACCTGGGCGTTTTTTGTTTCGGATCAAGAATTTGTCGTCGGATTGCGCCGCGTACGGGGAACCTTTCCTTGTGCGGGGCGACGCGATTTTTTAACATAGTGCGCATTTGATATCCGTGGTCGCGGGGGATTCACTGCTCGTGATGGAACAGCGGGTAAGTCGATGGGAGAAATCTGAAAATGGCAGATAACGGCGTAAACAAGGGTCGGCGCCGTTTCCTCGTAGGTGCCACCACCGTCGTGGGTGCGGTGGGTGCCGTCGGGGTTGCGGTCCCCTTTGTAGCTTCCTGGCAGCCGAGCGCCAGGGCGAGAGCGGCGGGCGCGCCCGTTCAGGCGGATGTGTCGAAGCTCGAACCCGGGCAGCGCATGACCGTCGAATGGCGCGGCAAGCCGGTGTGGATCCTCAACCGCTCGCCGGAGATGATCGAGCGCACCGAAGCGATCGAGGCCTCGGAACTGGCGGATCCGGATTCCAGCGTGCCGCAGCAGCCGGACTACGTGGAGGGGCCGCTGCGCTCCATCAAGCCTGAGATCGGTGTGCTGATCGGTATCTGCACCCACCTGGGCTGTTCGCCGCTGTTCCGGCCGGAGCCTGGCAGCGTGGATGTCGGGGACTGGCCCGGCGGCTTCTTCTGCCCCTGCCACGGCTCACGCTTCGACCTGGCCGGGCGCGTCTTCGCCAACGTGCCGGCGCCGACCAACCTCGAAGTGCCACCTTACCGCTTCGACAGCGATGTGCTGATCACTGTCGGCGAAGATGAGGAGTCTGCCTGATGGGTAATCCGAACAAGGCCAAGGCGGAAAGCGGCGTGATGCGCTGGGTCGACGACCGTTTCCCCGCCACCCAGATGTGGCAGGAGCACCTGTCCAAGTACTACGCGCCGAAGAACTTCAACTTCTGGTATTTCTTCGGCTCGCTGGCCCTGCTGGTGCTGGTCAACCAGATCCTCACCGGGGTCTGGCTGACCATGAGCTACAACCCCTCCGCCGAGGGCGCCTTCGCCTCCGTCGAGTACATCATGCGCGATGTGGAGTGGGGCTGGCTGATCCGCTACATGCACTCCACGGGGGCTTCGGCCTTCTTCGTCGTGGTCTATCTGCACATGTTCCGCGGCCTGCTCTACGGCTCCTACAAGGCGCCCCGCGAGCTGGTGTGGATCTTCGGCATGACCATCTACCTGGCGCTGATGGCCGAGGCCTTCATGGGCTACCTGTTGCCCTGGGGCCAGATGTCCTACTGGGGTGCCCAGGTCATCATCTCGCTGTTCTCCGCCATCCCGGCCATCGGCCCGGACCTGGCGCAGTGGGTGCGTGGTGACTTCCTGATCTCCGGCATCACCCTGAACCGCTTCTTCGCCCTGCACGTGGTGGCGCTGCCCATCGTGATCCTGGCGCTGGTGGTGCTGCACATCATCGCCCTGCACGAGGTCGGCTCCAACAACCCCGACGGCATCGACATCAAGAAGAAGAAGGACGAGACCGGCAAGCCGCTGGACGGCATTCCCTTCCACCCGTACTACACGGTGAAGGATATCGTCGGCGTGGCCGTGTTCCTGTTCGTCTTCGCGGTGGTGATCTTCTACTTCCCGGAAGGCGGCGGCTACTTCATCGAGAAGCCGAACTTCGAGCCGGCCAACCCGCTGAAGACGCCGGATCACATCGCGCCGGTGTGGTACTTCACGCCCTTCTACGCGATGCTGCGGGCGATCACCTTCAGCCTGTTCGGTCTCGACGCCAAGTTCCTCGGGGTCATCGTGATGGGGGCGGCGATCGCCATCCTGTTCGTGCTGCCCTGGCTCGACAAGAGCCCGGTGAACTCCATGCGCTACAAGGGGTGGATCTCCAAGGTGATGCTGCTGCTGTTCGCCATCAGCTTCGTGATCCTCGGCGTGCTCGGCGTGCTGCCGACCACCGAGACGCGGACCCTGGTCGCCCAGCTGTGCACCGCGCTCTACTTCGCCTTCTTCCTGCTGATGCCGATCTACACCCGGCTGGAGAAGACCAAACCCGTTCCGGAAAGGGTGACTGGCTAATGAAAAAGCAACTGTTCGCACTGCTCTTCGCGCTGGTGCCGATGGTCGGGTTCGCCGCCGGGGGCGGGGGCGTCCACCTGGAGGAGATGAATCCGGACCTCGAGGACAAGGCGTCGCTGCAGAATGGCATGAAGCTCTTCGTGAACTACTGCATGGGCTGCCACTCCATGGAGCATCAGCGCTTCTCCCGCGCGGCCCAGGATCTGGACATGCCCCAGGGGCTGGTCGAGGATAACCTGATCTTCTCGGACGCCCTGAAGTTCAATGACCAGATGCACATCGCCATGGACAGCGGCGACGCCGAGAGCTGGTTCGGCGCGCCGCCGCCGGACCTGACCCTCGAGGCGCGCCTGCGCGGCACGGACTGGATCTATACCTACCTGCTGAGCTTCTACAAGGATCCGGAGCGCCCCACCGGCGTCAACAACGCGGTCTTCCCGCTGGTGGCCATGCCCAACGTGCTGGAGCCGCTGCAGGGGGTGCAGGAGAAGGTCTGTGCCGCCACGGACAAGCCGGTCGACGGGGCCGAGCTCGATCCGCTGACCGGCAAGTACCAGTCCTGCGAGACGCTGCAGGTGACCAAGCCCGGTCAGATGGAGCCCGAGGAGTTCGAGGAGGCGATCTACGACCTCACCAACTTCCTGGCCTATGCCGGCGAGCCGTCCAAGCTGCAGGCCCAGTCGCTGGGGCCCAAGGTGCTGATCTTCATCTTCATCTTCGGTGTCATCGGCTACCTGCTCAAGCGTGAGTACTGGCGCGACATTCACTGATCCGCCAGCGACAGTGCACCGCGGGGCGCATGGCCAGTGGCCATGCGCCCCGATGCTTTTTGCCCGATACCGGGCCCCACGATCGCCCTCAAGGTGGGGGCGGTCGTGTTATCATCCCGGCACGAACTGATGCGAGGATTGTTTCATGGGTGTAGTGGCCAAGCGGTCGTCGATGATTTTCTACTCCGGAGGGGATGACCATTTCAGTCATCGTGTCCGCATCGTGCTCGCCGAGAAGGGCGTGGCCGTGGACATCGTCGAGGTGAGCGACGAGCAGCGTCCGGAGGAGCTTGCCGACCTCAATCCCTACAACAGCGTGCCCACGCTGCTCGATCGCGATCTGGTGCTCTACGAATCCAAGGTGATGATGGAGTACCTGGACGAGCGCTTCCCGCATCCGCCGCTTTTGCCGGTCTATCCCGTGGCCCGTGCCAAGAGCCGGCTGTGGATGCATCGCATCGAGCGCGAGTGGTGCCCGCTGGTCGAACAGATCCAGAGCGGCGCCAAGAAGGACGTGGAGAAGGCCCGCAAGGAGCTGCGCGAGAGCCTGGTCGGCATCTCGCCGATCTTCGAGGACATGCCCTACTTCATGAGCGACGAGTTCACGCTGGTGGACTGCTGCCTGGCGCCGATCCTCTGGCGCCTGCCGGCGCTCGGCATCGAGCTGCCCGAGAAGCAGGTCAAGCCGCTGCTGGGCTACATGGAGCGGCTGTTCGATCGCGACGGCTTCAAGGCCGCCCTCAGCGAGAACGAGCGCGAGATGCGCGCCTGATCTACCCTGTCTCCCCCGGCGCGTCCGGGGGCCACTCCCCAGGAGGGCCAAATATGCAGTCGAGCCGTCCCTATATGGCCAGGGCCCTGTACCAGTGGCTGCTGGACAACGAGCTGACGCCCTATATCGTCGTCGATGCCGAGCAGGAGGGCGTCGAGGTGCCGCGACAGTTCGTCCAGAACGGCCAGATCGTGCTGAACCTGGCGCCGAGCGCCATCCGCGACTTCGCCATGGAGAACGCGGCGGTCAGCTTCTCGGCCCGCTTCGGCGGACAGCCCATGCAGGTGATGGTGCCCATGGAGGCGCTCATCGCCATCTACGCCCGCGAGAACGGCGTGGGCATGGTGTTCGGTCATGAGCCGGTGATGCCGGTCGAGACCGATGAGGCGGAGGATGCCTCACCCCTCAGCGAAGTGGAGGCGTCGGTCGAGACCGGCGAAGAGGAGGGCGGCGACCCGGCCGAGCAGGAGGACGGGTCCCGGCCGCGCAAGGGGCGTCCCTCCCTGCGCGTCGTCAAGTAGGCCGTTCGTCCATGCGCGGCGGTTGATCCGTCAGCGCAGGCAGGGCTTGCAGAGGACGCCAGAAGTCAGATGCAACGCAAGACGGCAGGCCATGGGCCTGCCGTCTTGCGTTTCATGCCGAGTCATTCGGGGCGTTCAGTCGAGGTAGTCGAAGACCTTGACGATGCGCTGCATGCCGCCCAGGTCGGCGACGGAGCGCACGATGCGTTCGGCCTCGTTGCGGGTGACGATGCCCATCAGGTAGACGCTGTCGTTCTCGGTGATCACCTGAAGGCGCCCCGAGTCGATCTCCTGGTTGGCGACCAGGTGGGAGTTGATGCGGGTGCGCAGCCAGGTATCGGCGAGGCGCTGGCTGGCCGGCAGGTTGGCGGCGATGGAGAGTTCGTTGTGCACCTCGCGGACGTTGCGCACCGCGCCGGCGACCCGTTCGGCCTCGCTCTTGAGCTCTTCGCTGGGCACCTGGCCGGTGAGCAGCACCACGCCGTTGAAGCTGTCGACGTTGATGCGGGCATCACTCAGCCGGGCATCGGTGCGGCCGAGGTTGTGCGCGATCTTGGTCTCGATGCTCTGGTCCTCGACCTGCGTGCCGAAGGTGCGCTCCCCGTAGTTCTCGTCGATGGTGCCGGGATTGGTGACGCCGGTCATGGTGGTGCAGCCGGTGAGGCCGAGGGCCAGGCTGAGCAGCAGGGGGGTGAGCAGGGAGATCTTGGTCATGGGGTTACTCGCTTGTGCCGAAGAGTTGCTCGTCGATCAGGTCGCAGAGGCAGTGGATGGCCAGCAGGTGGACCTCCTGGATACGCGCCGTGGAGGTCGCCGGGACGCGGATCTCGCAGTCGTCCTGGCCCAGCAGCGAGGCCATGTCGCCACCGTCGCGACCGGTCAGGGCGATCACCGTCATGTCGCGGTCATGGGCGGCCTGGATGGCCTGGATGACGTTGGCGGAGTTGCCGCTGGTGGAGATCGCCAGCAGGATGTCGCCGGGCTGGCCCAGGGCGCGAATCTGCTTGGAGAAGACCTCGTTGTAGCTGTAGTCGTTGGCGATGGAGGTCAGCGTCGAGGTGTCGGTGGTCAGGGCCAGGGCCGGCAGGCTGGGGCGCTCGCGCTCGAAGCGGTTGAGCAGCTCCGAGGAGAAGTGCTGGCTGTCGCCGGCGCTGCCGCCATTGCCGCAGGCCAGGATCTTGCCCTCGTTGACCAGGCACTGGACCATCATCTGGCTGGCGACCTCGATGAAGGGGGGGAGCACTTCGCTGGCGTAGGTCTTGGTGTCGATGCTGGCGTTGAAGTGGCCGAGTATGCGCTGCTGGAAATCCATGCGGGTTCCGGGTCCTTTGGCAAAGTGGCTTGACCGGTCAGGGCGCTTCGAAGGCGTTCGCGACCCAGTCGATCTCGAGGTCGGGCGGCGTGCCGGTCACGGCTAGCACGTCGAAGCGGCAGGCACATGATAGCCGGTTGTGCTGGAGATAAAAACGCGCCGCCCGGATGAGGCGGCGCTGCTTGGTAGGGGTGATGGTCTCGAGCGGATGCCCGTGCCGGCTGTCGGCGCGGTGGCGCACCTCGACGAAGACGAGGACCTCGCCGTCGCGCATCACCAGGTCGATCTCGCCGCCCTTGGCATGCTGGTTGCTCGCCTCGAGGGTCAGTCCGCGCGCGACGAGCCAGCGGGCGGCGAGGCGCTCGATGGCGCCGCCGCGAGCGCGGGCGTCACGGGGCCCGGTCATCGCCGAACACGTTGTTGGGTGCGAGCACGGGCTGGGGCACGCCGTCGACGAAGCGGGCCCAGGGCAGGCGGCGCTGGATGCGGCCGTCCGCTTCCGCGCTCAGCGTGCCGGTGGCGCCGAACAGCTCGGTCCCGCCGATCGCCTGCAGCTGCGGCATGCGCAGGGCGAGTTCATAGGCGTCCACGCCCATGGCCATCAGCCGGAACATCGTCGAGTTGGACTCATTGCGCAGCTCGCGATAGCTGGCGAGGAAGGGCAGGGCCTCCACCCCGCCTACCGCCGCGTCGGGAATCTGCCAGGGGATGTCGACAAACATCACGTCGTTCAGGTCGGCGTCCAGGCGCGGCTGCAGGCGCCCCTCGAAGAGGTGTGAGGTGGCGTAGATCGGCAGGTCGCCGCTGTAGGCGTAGTCCAGGTTGGGCGGCACCTGGCGGGCGTAGTCGGGCAGGGCCAGCAGGAACAGCATGTCCGGCTTGGGGTTCGTGGCCGCCCGCTTGGCGCTCTCGGTGGCCGGTGCGCCGGGGTTGTAGCGCACCGCGCTGGCGATCTCTCCGCCCAGGTCCTGCCAGCCGTCCGCGAAGGCCTCGCCCACGCGGCGTCCCCAGCCGTTGTCCGGGACCAGCAGGGAGGCCAGGCGATGGCCGTCGCTATAGGCGCGCTGCGCGGCCTGGCGGGCCTCGTCCTCGGCCGAGAGGCCGTACTGGAACAGTCCCTTGGCCCGGTTGCGCTCGCCGCGACCATAGTTGAGCGCGAGGGTCGGCATCGGTACCCGGTCGCGCTGTTCGAGTCGGCTGACGATATCCTTGTCCAGCGGACCGATCACCACCTGGGCGCCGAGGGCGGCGGCTTCCTGATAGAGGGCCTCCATGTTGCCGCTGCTGCTGTCGATGAAGCTCAGCTGGGCGCCGCTGTCGACGCCCGCCAGGTGATGGGTGCGGATGCCCTGGCGCGTCGCCTCGGCGATGCTCGAGAGCGGGCCGGACTCCGGAAGTAGCACGGCGATATGATCGACGCGCTGGCCGCGCAGCTCGCCCAGGGCGGTGATCTCGGCGGGTAGCCGCCGGGCCGCCGGATGGCCGCGATAGCGCTCGCGCCAGTCGTCGAGGCGCGCGAACAGGCGCTGGATGTCGCTGCCGGTGGAGCGCACCAGCTCGGCCAGGGCGGCCCAGCCCTCGGTCAGGTCGTCGCCGTCGTCGCGCAGCGCACTCAGCTCGCGACGGTCCAGTCGAGAGAGCTGGGCCCAGATCGGAGCGTTGAGCGCCTCGCGCTCGGTCTCGGCCTGCACGCGGATCAGTTCCCGTGCGGCGGCGAGGGGCTCGTCGACCTCGGCCAGCGCCAGGCCGAGGCGCTCGCGCAGGGTCAGCGAGGCCTCGCGGGGCAGCTCGATCTCGTCGAGCAGCTGACCGGCCTGGATGACCGCCCAGGGATCGCCTTCGGCTTCGCCCAGTTCGGAGAGCAGCAGGGCCCAGCGCACGCGGGCCTGGCGCTCCAGGCGGCTGTCGTCGACCTGCTTGGCGACCTCCAGCGCCTGGGTGCGATCGCCCCGGCGTGCTAGGATGTCGGCCGCTTCCAGGCGGGACAGGGCCGCCTGCTCCGGCGCCTGCTGTTCGGCCTGCTCGAGCAGCCGCTCTGGGTCGACATCGGGCTGTCGCTCGATGATGCCCGGCTGGAAACCGCAGCCCGCGAGGAGCAGCGCCGTGAGCGCAACGGCCAGCGGGCCGCGTAACGAGATCTTCATGATTCCTTCCCTTGTTTCCATGACCCAGAACATCCCCAGCATCCAGGAGTCGAGATGTCCGATACGCCTGCCGGTTCATTGTACGTGGTCGCCACACCGATTGGGAATCTGGACGACCTGAGCCCGAGGGCCGCCCGGGTGCTCGGCGAGGTGGCCCTGATCGCCGCCGAGGATACCCGCCACAGCGGCCGACTGCTGCGCCATCTCGGCCTGTCGCGCCCGATGCTCTCGCTGCACGAGCACAACGAGGCCGCGCGGGTCGATACCCTGGACGCCCGGTTGGCGGCCGGCGAGGACGTCGCCCTGGTCTCGGACGCCGGCACGCCGCTGATCAGCGACCCGGGCTTCGTGCTGGTGCGCGAGCTCCGGGCCCGGGGGCGCCGTATCGTCCCGCTCCCCGGCCCCTGTGCCCTGGTCGCGGCCCTCTCTGCCGCGGGCCTGCCCACCGACCGCTTCCTCTTCCAGGGCTTCCTGCCGGCCAGGGGCGGCCCGCGGCGCGCCCGGCTGGAGACGCTCGCCGCCCGCGAGGAGACCCTGGTGTTCTATGAGTCGCCTCATCGGGTCCGCGACACCCTGGCCGATCTGGAGAGCGTGCTCGGCGAGCGTCGGGTGGTCCTGGCCCGGGAACTGACCAAGACCTTCGAGACCTTCCTCGAGGGCAGCGCCCGGGCGCTGCTCGCCCGCATGGAGGCAGACCCGGACCAGGCTCGCGGCGAGTTCGTGGTGATGGTGGCCGGGGCCGCCCGCCGTGACGATGCCGAGCAGTCGGCGGTGGAGGCCGATGCGCTGCTCGCGGCGCTGCTCGCCGAGGGGGTGGGGGTCAAGCAGGTCGCCGCGGTGGCCTCACGAGTGCTGGGCGGCGTGAAGAAGGAGTGGTACGCCAGGGCCCAGGCGCTCAAGGACGGTGATTGAGGCGGCGCCCGGGCGCTGGTATCCTTGCCGCGGGAGTTGGCCAGACAGTCGCCGCCATCGCCGATCTACGGGTCGGCGGTGGGGGAGGAAAGTCCGGGCTCCACAGGGCAGAGTGCCAGGTAACGCCTGGGCGGCGCGAGCCGACGGAAAGTGCAGCAGAGAGTAGACCGCCTACGTCTCCCTCGGGAGGCCGGTAAGGGTGAAAGGGTGCGGTAAGAGCGCACCGCGCGCCTGGCAACAGTGCGTGGCACGGTAAACCCCACTCGGAGCAAGACCAAATAGGAACCCCATGGCGTGGCCCGCGCTGGGTTCGGGTAGGTTGCTGGAGGGCCGTGGTGACGCGGCTCCTAGAGGAATGACTGTCCACGACAGAACCCGGCTTACCGGCCGACTCCCACTCCGAACATTGCCGTCGCGAACGGCCCTTCATGTCCCTGCCATCGAGAAGCGCATGCCGCCATCCGCCCCTGAACAGCCCGTCTGCGGCTTTCGTCATGCCAGCGTGCTGCTCGATGGCGCCGTGGAGGCGCTGATCCATGATGCCGACGGGGTCTACCTCGACGGCACCTTCGGTCGCGGCGGCCACTCCCGCGCCATCCTCGAACGGCTCGGTCCCGCGGGCCAGCTGCTGGCCATCGATCGCGACCCGCAGGCGATCGCCGAAGCCGGCACCATCACCGATCCTCGCTTCGCCATCGAGCGCGGCGAGTTCGCCCGCCTCGACGAGATCGCGGAGCGCCGCGGGCTGCACGGCCGGCTCGACGGGGTGTTGCTGGACGTCGGCGTGTCATCGCCCCAGCTCGACGACCCCGAGCGCGGCTTCAGCTTCCTGCGTGACGGCCCGCTGGACATGCGCATGGATCCCGAGCACGGCGAGAGTGCCGCCGACTTCCTGGCCCGCGCCGGCGAGGGCGAGATCGTGCGGGTCTTCAAGAGCTATGGCGAGGAGCGTTTCGCCCGCCGCCTGGCCCGCGCCATCGTGGCGCGGCGCGCCGAGCGCCCCTTCGAGCGCACCGCGGATCTCGCCGAGGTGGTCAAGGCCGCCCATCCCGCCTGGGAGAAGGGCAAGCACCCCGCGACGCGCGTCTTCCAGGCGCTGCGCATCCAGGTCAACGGCGAGCTGGAGCAGCTCGATGCCGCCCTCGACGCGGCCCTCGAGGCCCTCGCCCCGGGTGGGCACCTGGTGGTCATCAGCTTCCACTCGCTGGAGGATCGCCGGGTCAAGCGCTTCATCCGCGACCACGTTCGCGGCGACACCGACCTGCCGCGGGGCATCCCGGTCCGCGACGATCAGCTGAAGCGGCGCCTCGAGTCGCTGGGCAAGGCGCGCCGGCCCTCCGCCGAGGAGGTGGAGGAGAATCCCCGGGCGCGCAGTGCGGTGATGCGTGTAGCGCGCAAGCGATACTGAGGTTCGCCATGGCACAGGGACGCTCTGCGGTAACCTCTTCCTTCGGCTGGCCCCTGCGCCTCGGCGCGTCGCGAGCGCTGCTGCTGGTCATGCTGCTGCTGGCGACCTGCCTGGCCTCGGCCCTGGGGGTGATCACCACCAGCCACCTGACGCGCGATCAGTACGCCCGCCTGCAGGAGCTCGAGCGCGAGCAGCAGCAGCTGCAGACGGAGTGGGGCCAGCTGCTGCTCGAGGAGAGCGCCTGGTCCTCCCCGGCGCGCATCGAGCGCCTCGCCCAGCAGCGTCTGGAGATGCGCCTGCCCGATATCGACGAGGTCGAGGTCATCCAGCCATGAGCGCCGACGCGCGCAGCGGCGTGACGCCGCGTCGCCCCCCGCCCACGGCTCCCATGGGCAAGGCCCGTTACCGGGTGATGATGACCCTGGTGCTGCTGGGGCTGATGCTTCTGGCCGGGCGCATCGTCGACCTGCATGTCTTCGACCGCCCCTTCCTGCAGGGGCAGGGCGATGCCCGCACCCTGCGCACCGACACCATCCCCGCCCACCGCGGCATGATCACCGACCGCCACGGCGAGCCGCTGGCCATCTCCACGCCGGTGGTGACCCTCTGGGCCAATCCCCAGGACCTGCCGGACGATGATATCCAGCGCCTGATGCTGGCCAACGCCCTGGGGCAGGAACTCGACACCCTCAACGAGCGCATCGCGCGCTACGCCCAGCGCGAGTTCATGTACCTGCGGCGGCGCATGACCCCCGAGGCGGCCCAGCGGGTGCTCGCCCTACGGGTGCCCGGCGTGCACGCTCGCGAGGAGTACAAGCGCTACTATCCGGCCGGCGAGGTGACCGCCCAGATGCTGGGGGTGACCAACATCGACGACCTGGGCCAGGAGGGGCTGGAGCTCGCCTACCAGCCCTACCTCGCCGGGGTGCCCGGCAAGCGCCGGGTGCTCAAGGACCGTCGCGGCCGCCTGGTGCGTGACCTGGAGCTGCTGCAGGAGGCACAGCCCGGCGGCGACCTGACCCTGGCGCTGGATCAGCGCCTGCAGTACATGGCCTATCGTGAGCTCAAGGCCGCGGTCACCGAGCACGATGCCGACGGCGGCAGCGTGGTCATGCTCGACGCGCGTACCGGGGAAGTGCTGGCCATGGCCAACCAGCCCTCGTACAACCCCAATGACCGGGCCGGACTCGATCCCCAGGGGCTGCGCAACCGGGCCATCGTCGACACCTACGAGCCGGGGTCGGTCGTCAAGCCCCTGGCGATGGCGGCGATGATCGAGCATGGCGATGTGGCGCCGGACACGGTGGTCGACACCTCGCCGGGCTGGATGGTCATCGACGGGTTCACGATCAAGGATATCCGCAACTACCGAGAGCTGGACCTGGCCGGCATCCTCGAGAAGTCCTCCAACGTCGGCATGTCGAGGCTGGCGCTGCGGCTGGAGGAGCCGGTGATTCCGGCCACCTATCGCGCCCTGGGGCTGGGGCAGAGCCCGGGCACCGGCTTTCCCGGCGAGGCCGCCGGGAGCATCCCGGCCCCGGTGCGCTGGTCGAGCAGCCAGTGGGCGGCGCTCTCCTACGGCTACGGCCTGTCGACCTCGGCGCTGCAGCTGGCCAGCGCCTTCACGGCGATCGCCAACGACGGGCGTCGCCTGCCGCCCTCGCTGCTCAAGCTTGGCGAGCCGCCGGCTGGCGAGCCGGTGATCGACCCGCAGATAGCGCGTCGCGTTCTGGCCATGATGGACCAGGTCGTCGAACCCGGCACCGGGGCCCGCCGGGCCCTGGTGCCGGGCTACCAGGTCGCCGGTAAGACCGGTACCGTGCGCAAGACCGCCGCCGGCGGGTATCAGGAGAAGGCCTATCGCGGCCTGTTCGTGGGTATCGCCCCGGTCTCGGATCCGCGGATCGTCACCGTGGTGATGATCGACCACCCGCGGGGCGACAGCTACTACGGCGGGGCGGTGGCGGCTCCGGTCTTCTCGCGGGTCGCCGGCAACGCCCTGCGCCTGCTCGACGTACCCCCGGATGCCCGGGCACAGGATCCATGATGGCGACACCAGGAGAGACGAGATGCAGCTGAGTGCCGAGCGACTCGAGGCGGGCCTGGTCGGTCTCTGGCCCGACTGCCGCCACGCCCTGGCAGATCTACGCCTGCCCGAAACGCTGAGCCTGACCCTCGACAGTCGTCGGGTCGGTGCGGGCGATGTCTTCGTCGCGGTGCCCGGCGTGGCCGTCGACGGACGCGACTTCATCGACCAGGCGCTGACCGCCGGGGCGGCGCTGGTGCTGGCCCACGACGATGGCCGGCCCGGGCCGCAGGATGAACGCGTGCTGTGGCTGGCGGGGCTGCGTGAGGCCCAGGGCGAACTGGGCCGGGTGCTCTTCGAGGTCCCCGGGTCGCTGGCGCTGATCGGCGTGACCGGCACCAACGGCAAGAGCTCGGTCACGCACTACCTGGCCGCGCTGAGCCAGGCCCTCGGCGTGGAGGCCGGGCTGATCGGCACCCTGGGCCATGGCCGCCCCGGCGCCCTGACGGCGGGCAGCCTGACCACGCCCGGTCCCCTGGCCCTGCAGGCGGCGCTGGGTGAGATGGCCGCCGACGGGGTGACGCGCGTCGCCATGGAGGCCTCCTCCCATGCCCTGGAGCAGGGGCGTCTCGATGGCGCGAGCGTGCGGGCGGCGGTGTTCACCAACCTGAGTCGCGATCACCTGGACTACCACGGCAGCATGGCGGCCTACGCCGCCGCCAAGGCGCGGCTATTCCGTCGCCACGAGCTCGAACTCGCGGTGGTCAACGGTGGCGATCCGTTGGCACGGCTGATGCTCGCTGGCGTCCACCGCGGCGTGCGCGTGCTGGCGGTGGGTCAGGACGAGGCGGTGACCCTGCGTGTCGTCGACTGGCTCGCCCATGGCGATGGCCAGCGCGCGCTGATCGCCACCCCCGACGGCGAGCGCGAGCTCGAGCTTTCGCTGATGGGCCGCTTCACCCTGGATAATGTGCTGCTGGCCATCGCCACCCTGCATGGCCTCGGGCACCCCCTCGAGGCGCTCTTCGCGGCGGCGGCCAGGCTCGCCCCGGTGCCGGGACGCATGGAGCCGCTCTCGCGGCCGGGCGCGCCCACCGTGGTCATCGACTACGCCCACACGCCGGCCGCCCTGGACAATGCCCTGACGGCGCTGCGCGCACATTTGCCCGGCGACGGGCGGCTGTGGTGCCTGTTCGGCTGCGGCGGCGATCGCGACCGCGGCAAGCGACCGCTGATGGCCCAGGCCGCGGCGCGCCAGGCCGACGTGCTGGTGGTGACCGACGACAACCCGCGCGGCGAGGCGCCCGAGGCGATTCGCGCCCAGATCCTCGCGGGCCTGAACGAGGCGCCGTCACGCGAGGTGCTCGAGGTCGACGGTCGCGGCGCGGCCATCGCCCGGGTGCTGGTCGAGGCCGCCCCCGACGACGTCATCCTGATCGCCGGCAAGGGCCATGAGGACTATCAGGAGGTAGCGGGCGTGCGCCACGCCTTCTCCGATCTCGCCGAGGCCGAGCGCGGCCTGGCACGCCGGGTCGAGGAGGGCGCGGGATGAGCGGCGTCGGCCTGCGGACCCTGGCCGAGGTCGCGATCGCCCTCGGGCTGCCCCGGCTCGACGCGGACCCGGCCGTCGGCGCGATCGTCACCGATACCCGGCGCCTCGCCCCTGGTGCGCTCTTCGTGGCGCTCGTCGGCGAGCGCTTCGATGCCCACGACTTCGTGGCCCAGGCGCGCGAGGCCGGCGCCGTGGCGGCGCTGGTCGAGCGCCCGGTGGATGACCCGCTGCCCCAGCTGGTGGTGCCCGACACCCGGCTCGCCCTGGGGCTCCTCGCCCGGGCGCGGCGCCAGGCCTGGGGCGGGGGCCTGGTCGCCGTCACCGGCAACAGTGGCAAGACCACGGTCAAGCAGATGCTGGCGACCCTGCTGGGGCGGCGCGCCTCGACGCTCGCCACCCAGGGCAATCTCAACAACGACATCGGCGCGCCCCTGACGCTGCTGGCCCTCGAACCCCATCATCGCCAGGCGGTGGTGGAGCTCGGCGCCAATCACCTGGGCGAGATCGCCTGGACCACGGCCCTGGCCGCGCCCCGGGTGGCGATCATCACCAACGTCACCGGCGCCCACGTCGGCGAGTTCGGCGGCACGGGGCGCATCGCCCAGGCCAAGGCCGAGATCCTCGCCGGCCTGCCGAGCGACGGCGTGGCGGTACTCAATCGCGACGACGCCTTCTTCGCCGCCTGGGCGAGCCTCGCCGCGCCCCGGGAGGTGCTCGACTTCGGGCTGGGGCCGCGGGCGCGCGTGCGCGCCGAGGCGCTGGCCTGCGACGCCCTCGGACGCTATGCTTTCACGCTTGTCCGGGACGGTCACGCCATCGGCCGGGTCCAGCTGGCCCTGCTGGGGCGCCACAACGTGGCCAACGCCCTGGCTGCGGCGGCCGCGGCCCTGGCCATGGGGCTTCCGGAGGCCGAGGTGCTGGCCGGGCTCGCGGCGGTGGCGTCGATGCCGGGCCGACTGAGCGCCGTGGAGGGCTTCAACGGCACCCGGCTGCTGGACGATACCTATAATGCCAACCCCGGCGCGGTGAAGGCGGCGCTCGATGTCCTCGTGACGCTGCCCGAGCCGCACTGGTGCCTGCTCGGCGCCATGGGAGAACTGGGGGGCGAGTCCGACCGGCTGCATGCCGAGCTCGGGCACTATGCGCGGGAACGGGGCATCGACTTCCTGGGTACCCTGGGCGAGCCGGCACGGCCGGCCAGCCAGGCCTTCGGTGAAGGCGGGACCCACTTCGACGATCGGGAGGCGCTGACGCGCCACGTCCTCCACCATCTACCGCCCGGGGCCAGCGTGCTGGTCAAGGGCTCGCGCAGTGCCGGCATGGAACACGTCGTGGCCGCCCTGCGCGCGGATGCTTCAAGGTGAACGCACTACATGCTGCTCTTTCTGGCTGACTTCCTGGCGCAATTCCAGAGCGCCTTCAACGTTTTCGACTACCTGACCCTGCGCATGATCCTGGGAACCCTGACCGCGCTGGTGCTCTGCCTGTGGCTCGGTCCGCTGATGATCCGCCGCCTGGTGGAGCGCCAGATCGGCCAGGCGGTGCGCGACGACGGCCCCCAGTCCCATCTCTCCAAGGCCGGTACCCCGACCATGGGCGGCGCGATGATCCTGATGGCCATCGCGGTGAGCACTCTGCTGTGGGGCGACCTGACCAACCACTACGTGTGGCTGGTGCTGGGGGTGACGCTGGGCTTCGGTGCCATCGGCTGGGTCGACGACTACCGCAAGGTGGTGGAGAAGAACCCGCGGGGCCTGCCGGCACGCTGGAAGTATTTCTGGCAGTCGCTGATCGGCCTCGCGGCGGCGGTGCTGCTCTACGTCACGGCGGCCTCGCCGGTGGAGACCAGCCTGATCGTGCCGGTGTTCAAGGAGTTCGTGCTGCCGCTGGGCGTCTTCTACGTGGTGCTGACCTACCTGGTCATCGTCGGCAGTTCCAACGCGGTCAACCTCACCGACGGCCTCGACGGCCTGGCGATCATGCCCACCGTGCTGGTGGCCATGGGGCTCGCGGTGTTCGCCTATGCCAGCGGCAACACGGTGTTCTCCGACTACCTGCAGATCCCCTTCATTCCCGGTGCCGGCGAGCTGGCGGTGTTCTGCGCCACCATCGCCGGGGCGGGGCTCGGTTTCCTGTGGTTCAACACCTACCCGGCCCAGGTCTTCATGGGCGACGTGGGTGCGCTGGCGCTGGGCGCGGCCCTGGGCGTGGTGGCGGTGATCGTGCGCCAGGAGGTGGTGCTGTTCATCATGGGCGGGATCTTCGTCATGGAGACGGTCTCGGTGATCCTGCAGGTGGGCTCCTACAAGCTCACCGGGCGCCGTATCTTCCGCATGGCGCCGCTGCATCACCACTATGAGCTCAAGGGCTGGCCGGAGCCGCGGGTCATCGTGCGTTTCTGGATCATCACCGTGGTGCTGGTGCTGATCGGCCTGGCCACCCTCAAGGTCCGCTGATCGCCATCCGCCGATCGCCATTCGCAAGGAGCGCAACATGCTCAAGGTGCCGAAGGGAGTGACGCTGGTGGTCGGGCTCGGGCTCTCCGGGCGCGCCATCTGTCGCCACCTCAGCCGGCTCGGCGTGCCGTACATGGTCGCCGACACCCGCGCCGCGCCGCCCGGGCTGGAGGACTTCCGCGCCGCCCATCCGAGCGTCGCGTTCCACGGCGGGCCGCTCACCGAGCTGGACCTCACCGAGGTCGAGGAGGTGGTGCTGAGCCCGGGGGTCGACCCGGCGACGCCCGGACTCGCCGCGCTCGCCGGGCGCACCCGCGAGGCCACCGGCGAGCCGCTGCTGGTCGGCGAGATCGCGCTCTTCGTGCGCGCGGCCCGGGCGCCCATCGCCGCCATCTCTGGCTCGAACGCCAAGTCCACGGTCACCACCCTGGTCGGCGAGATGGCCCGCGAAGCCGGCCGCCGCGTCGCCGTGGGTGGCAACCTCGGCACCCCGGCCCTGGACCTGCTGGTCGAGGTGCCCGAGGCCGAGCTCTTCGTGCTGGAACTCTCCAGCTTCCAGCTCGAGACCACCCCCTCGCTCGGCGCCGAGACGGCGGCCTTCCTCAACCTCTCCGAGGATCACCTCGACCGCCACGGCGACATGGCAGGCTACCGAGACGCCAAGCGGGGCATTTTTCGCGGGGCCCGTCACGGCGTGATCAACGCCGAGGATCCCATGACCTGGCCGGCCACCCCGCTGCCCGCGGAGGACCGCTTCACCACCGGCGTGCCCGGGCCGGGGGAGTGGGGGGTCGGGCGCCACCAGGGAGCCGACTGGCTGATGCACGGCGACACGCCGCTGATGGCCGCCGCCGAGATGCGCCTGCCCGGTCGCCACAACCAGGCCAACGCCCTGGCCGCCCTGGCGATGGGCACCCGGCTGGGGTTGCCGCTCGCCGCGATGCTCGCGGTGATGCGGCGCTTTCCCGGGCTGCCCCACCGTGGCGAGCTGGTGGCCGAGGTCGACGGCGTGCGCTGGATCAACGACTCCAAGGGCACCAACGTCGGGGCGACCCTGGCGGCCATCGCGGGCCTGGGGCCGACCCTCGAGGGACGGCTGATCCTGCTCGCCGGCGGGGTGGGCAAGGGCGCCGACTTCCGGCCGCTGGCGGCGCCGCTGGCCCGCTACGGGCGCGAGGCGATCCTCTTCGGTGAGGACGCTTCGCGCCTCGAGGCCGATCTGGCGGGCGGCGTGGGGACGACGCGGGTCGACGACCTGGGCGCGGCGCTGGTGCGAGCGGCCGAGATCGCCGAGGCGGGCGACTGCGTGCTGCTCTCGCCGGCCTGCGCGAGCCTCGACCAGTTCCGCGACTATCAGGCCCGCGGGGAGGCCTTCCGTCGGGCGGTCCTGCGGCTGGCGGAGGCGACGCCATGAGCCGGCTCGCGCGTCTTCGCAAGCGGCTGAGCACCGCCGACCAGCCCTTCGACGGCTGGCTGGTGCTGGCCGCGCTGTCGCTACTGCTGATCGGCTGGGTGATGGTCACCTCGGCCTCCAGCGAGGTCGCCTCGAGCCTGACCGGCAACGCCTGGTACTTCAGCCTGCGTCACGGCACCTTCCTGCTGGCGGCGCTGGCCGTCGGGGCGCTGGCCCTGCGCGTGCCGCTGGCCTGGTGGAAGGCCAACGGCCCGCTGCTGCTGCTGGTAGGGCTCTCGCTGCTGGCGCTGGTGCTGCTGGTGGGGCGGGAGGTCAACGGCAGCCGTCGCTGGCTGTCGCTGCCCGGCGTGCCCTTTAACCTGCAGGCCTCCGAGGTCGCCAAGTTCTGCCTGATCATCTATATGGCCGGCTACCTGGAGCGCTTCCTGCCCCAGGTGCGCCGCGAGTGGGGCGCCTTCCTGCGCCCCCTGGCGGTGATGGCCGTGGTGGCGGGCCTGCTGATCCTCGAGCCCGATTACGGCGCCGTGGTGGTGATGACCGGGGCGGTGATGGGCATGCTGCTGATGGCCGGCGCGCCCTGGGGGCGTTTCCTGGTGATCCTGCTGCTGGTAGGAGCGCTGGGCGCCCTGGCCGCCGTCGCCGAGCCTTATCGCATGGCGCGCCTGACGAGTTTCGCCGACCCCTGGGCCGATCAGTTCGCCAGCGGCTACCAGTTGACGCAGGCGCTGATCGCCTTCGGGCGCGGCCACTGGCTGGGCATGGGGCTCGGCAACAGCGTGCAGAAGCTCTTCTACCTGCCCGAGGCCCATACCGACTTCGTCTTCGCGGTGCTCGCCGAGGAGCTCGGTCTGGTCGGCGCGATCGCCGTGGTGGGGCTCTTCGCCCTGCTGATCTGGCGGGCCATGGCGGTCGGCCGGCGGGCCGAGCTCGCCGGCCTCGCCTTCGCCGCCTACGTGAGTTATGGCTTCGCCCTGGTCCTCGGCGCCCAGGCCTTCATCAACATCGCCGTGAGCACCGGCATGCTGCCCACCAAGGGCTTGACCCTGCCGCTGCTGAGCTACGGGGGCTCGAGCCTGGTGGTGAGCAGCGCGATGGTCGCCCTGCTGCTGCGCGCCGACATCGAGACCCGCGAGGTCCGCCGGCGGGCGCGCCCCACGGCTCGGCGGGCTTCCTCGGACAAGACGCCCGGTGCCGGCAAGACACAAGGAAGTAGCCCATGAGTCGACAGCCAGGACGTCGTGTCCTGATCATGGCCGGCGGCACCGGTGGCCACGTCATTCCCGCGCTCTCGCTGGCCCGCGGGCTGGCCGCGGAGGGCGTCGAGGTCACCTGGCTCGGTAGCCCGCGGGGCATCGAGAATCGCCTGGTGCCTGAGGCCGGCATTCCGCTGTCGCGCATCGCGGTGAGCGGCCTGCGTGGCAACGGCCTGACCGGCTGGCTGCTGGCGCCGCTGAATCTCGTGCGCTCGGTCTGGCAGGCGCGGCGGGTGATCCGCGAGGCCGACCCCCAGTTGGTGGTCGGCCTGGGCGGCTTCGCCAGCGGCCCCGGGGGGCTCGCCGCCTGGCTGATGCGCCGTCCGCTGGTGATCCACGAGCAGAACGCCGTGGCCGGCCTGACCAATCGCGCCCTCTCTCGCCTGGCGCGCCGCGTCTACGCCGCCTTTCCCCAGGCCTTTCCCGGCCGGGCCGAGGTGATCGGCAACCCGGTGCGGGCCGAGATCGCGGCGCTCGGCCGGGTACCGAGGAGCGCCGCGGAGATGGCGGGGCGGCCCCTGCGCCTGCTGGTGGTGGGCGGCTCGTTGGGTGCCAAGGCACTCAACGAGCGCCTGCCCGAGGCGCTGGCCACCCTGCCCGAGGAGCGTCGCCCCGCGGTACGCCACCAGGCCGGGCGCGACAAGGATCCGGCGACCCGCGAGGCCTATGAGGCCCAGGGTGTTGCGGCCGAGGTGACGGCCTTCATCGACGACATGGCGGGCGCCTACGACTGGGCCGACCTGGTGGTCTGCCGGGCCGGTGCCCTGACCGTGGCCGAGCTCGCCGCCGCGGCCAAGCCGGCACTCTTCGTGCCCTTCCCCCACGCGGTGGACGATCATCAGACGGCCAACGCCCGGGCGCTGGTCGAGCAGCAGGCAGCCCGGCTGATGCCCCAGCAGGAAATGAGCGCAGCGGCGCTGGCCGAGTGCCTGGCGACGCTGCTGGACCCCGACACTCTCGCCACCATGGCGGCACGGGCCCGTGCCGGTGCCCATCTCGACGCCGTCGAGCGCCTGGTGGCCGGTTGCATGGAGACAGGTTTTGAGTGATGAGACCCTCGGGCCGGTTCCCGGTCAGGCGACACCCCCGCATCCCGGTCGCGGGCTGGGCATGCGTCGGATTCGACGCATCCACTTCGTCGGCATCGGCGGGGCCGGCATGTGCGGCATCGCCGAGGTGCTGGCCAACCAGGGCTACGCGGTCAGCGGCAGCGACCTGAAGGCCTCGCCGGTGGTGGCCCGCCTGCAGCAGTGCGGCATCCGCGTGGCCCTCGGCCACGCCGCCGACAACGCCGCGGGCGCCGACGTGGTGGTGGTCTCCACCGCGGTGGACGAGACCAACCCCGAGATCCGCTGGGCCCATGAGCACCGCGTGCCGGTGGTGCGCCGCGCCGAGATGCTCGCCGAGCTGATGCGCTTCCGCCACGGCATCGCCGTGGCCGGCACCCACGGCAAGACCACCACCACCAGCCTCACCGCGACCCTGCTCGGCGAGGGCGGCCTCGATCCCACCTTCGTGATCGGCGGCAAGCTGACCAGCGCCGGCACCAACGCGCGGCTCGGCGAGGGCGACTACCTGGTGGCGGAGGCCGACGAGTCGGATGCCTCCTTCCTGCACCTGCAGCCCATGGTCTCCATCGTCACCAACATCGACGCCGACCACATGGCCACCTACGGCGGCGACTTCGAGCGGCTCAAGGGCACCTTCATCGAGTTCCTGCACAACCTGCCGTTCTATGGCCTGGCGATCCTGTGCATCGACGACCCCCACGTGCGCGGCCTGCTCGACCAGGTCAGCCGGCGGTTCGTGACCTACGGCTTCAGCGAGGATGCCGACTACCGCATCGAGGACTTCGACCAGCGGGCCGGCGAGGTGCGCTTCACCGCCGTGCGGCCCGAGGGGCTGGCGCCCCTCGAGGTGCGCCTGGCCATGCCGGGTCGCCACAACGCCCTCAACGCCCTGGCGGCGATCGTGGTGGCCAGCGACGCCGGCGTCTCCGACGAGGCCATCCTCAGCGGCCTGCGGCATTTCGCCGGCGTGGGGCGGCGCTTCCAGGTGCATGGCCACTACCTCGCGCCCGAGGGCGAGGGACAGGTGATGCTGGTCGACGACTACGGCCACCACCCCCGCGAGGTGGAGATGGTGATCGACTCGGTCCGGGCGGGCTGGCCCGACCGCCGCCTGGTGATGGTCTACCAGCCGCACCGCTACTCGCGCACCCGCGACCTTTACGAGGACTTCGTGCGTGTGCTGGCGGGGGTCGACACCCTGCTGCTGCTCGACGTCTACAGCGCCGGGGAGGCGCCGCTGGCCGGCGCCGACGGTCGTACCCTGGCCGGCTCGATCCGCCAGCGCGGCGCGGTCGATCCGATCTTCGTCCAGGACAAGAGCGAGCTGCCGGGGCTGCTGGCGCGCGTGCTGCGCCCCGATGATATCCTGATCACCCAGGGCGCCGGCGACGTGGGCGGCATCGCCCAGCGGCTGAGCGATGCCGCCCTGAATCTCGATGAGGTGACGCTATGAGTGGCGACATGGGCCGCGTGGCGGTGCTCTTCGGCGGGGCGTCCGCCGAGCGTGAGGTGTCGTTGAAGAGTGGGGCGGCCGTGCTGGCGGCCCTGGAGCGCCAGGGCGTGGACGCCATCGGCTTTGACCCCGCCGACGGCGGGCTGGTGGGCCTCGAGGCGCTGGCGCCGGATCGCGTCTTCATCGCCCTGCACGGCCGCGGGGGCGAGGATGGCACCCTGCAGGGGGCGCTTGAGCTGCTGGACATTCCCTATACCGGCAGTGGCGTGCTGGCCTCGGCGCTGGGCATGGACAAGCAGCGCACCAAGCTGGTCTGGCAGGCCCTGGGACTGCCGACCCCGGAGAGCGTGATGCTCGGCCCCGACGCCGACTGGCAGGCGGTGATCGAACGGCTCGGCCTGCCGCTCATCGTCAAGCCGGTGCACGAGGGCTCGACCCTAGGCATCAGCATCGTCGATAGCCGCGATGCCCTGGAGGCGGCCTACCGCGATGCGGCCCGCTTCGATGCCCGAGTGATGGCCGAACGCTTCATCACGGGGGCGGAATACACGGTGTCGCTGCTTGGCGACGAGGTCCTGCCGGCCATCCGCGTCGAGGTACCCGGCGGCTTCTACGACTATGAGGCCAAGTACGTCTCCGACGACACGCGCTACCACCTGCCGTGCGGCCTCTCCGCGGACGAAGAGGCCGAACTCGCCGTGCTCTGTCGCGATGCCTTCGCGGCGATCGGCGCGGAGGGCTGGGGGCGCATCGACGTGATGCGCGATGGAGCAGGGCGCTTCTGGCTCATCGAGGTCAATACCGTGCCGGGCATGACCGACCACAGCCTGGTCCCCCTGTCGGCCGCCCATGCCGGCATCGATTTCGATGCCCTGGTGCTGCGCATCCTCGCCACGGCCGGGGAGCGTCGCTAGCCCATGGCCGCGCGTGGAAGCCTCGTCGGGGTGCTGTTGCTGGCGCTCCTGCTGGGCGCCGGGGGGCGGGCGCTGTGGGTATGGCTGGACCGTCCCATCGAGCGGGTCTCGGTGCGGGGCGAGCTTACGCATGTCAGTGCCGACTACCTGCGCAGCCGCCTGGCGCCGCTGATCCAGGGCCAGAGCTGGCTCTCCGTCGACCTCTCGGCGCTGCGCCGTCAGGCGCGGGAGATCGGTTGGCTGAAGGAGGTGCGCGTCAGCCGCGAGTGGCCCGATGCGTTGACCTTCGAACTGGTCGAGCAGGTGCCGGTGGCGCGCTGGAGCGACGGGCGGCTGCTCAATCCCGAGGGCGAACCCTTCGCCGCCGGCCCGGTGTCGCCGCCCGCCGACCTGCCGGACCTGGCCGGCCCACCCGACAGCGGGGCCGAGGTCCTGGACTACCGGGCTCGGCTCGCCGTGCAGTTTGCGTCTCTGGGGCTCGAGGTGCGCCAGCTGCGCCTCGAGCCGCGCGGCGCCTGGCGCTTCCAGCTCGATAGCGGCGTCTGGGTGATGCTGGGGCGTAACGATCGGGCCTCTCGTCTGGGGCGCCTGGTCGCCGCCTGGGAGCGCGAGCTGGGACCTCTGGCGTCGCATATTCGCTACATTGATCTGCGCTATCCCAATGGTGTCGCCGTGGCGTGGCATGGCGAAACTGAACCGCTCGAGGGTGAGTCGACAACGGAAGGGTGATCGATCGATGAAATGACTCGCCCATGTTGGCGGTATTTGGGGTGTTTCTTTCGCGGCAAAATCGCCGTATCGTGTCCGGTGTTTTAACAATCGGGCTGGTGGAACACGCGATGTTGTTCCTATAATTGCCCCAGACTAACTTTTCAGGATTAATCTTCCCCTTCGGGGTCAGGTTCTAGGAGACTTCCCGACTCATGGCAGGTCCATCCAATGCGTCCAATATGGTAGTCGGGCTGGATATCGGAACATCCAAGGTCGTGGCGATCGTGGGTCAGCCCACCGACGATGGCGGGATCGAAATCGCCGGTATCGGCTCACATCCGTCACGCGGAATGAAGAAAGGCGTGGTGATCAATATCGAATCCACGGTGCAGTCGATTCAGCGCGCCGTGGAAGAGGCCGAACTGATGGCCGGCTGTGATATCCACTCGGTCTATGTCGGCATCGCCGGTAGTCATATCAGTTCGATGAATTCCGATGGTGTGGTGGCGATCAAGGAGCGCGAGGTCGCCTCCACCGATATCGACCGCGTCATCGATTCCGCCCGTGCTCGCGCGATCTCGGAAGGGCAGCGGGTGCTGCACGTGCTTCCCCAGGAGTTCGCCATCGATACCCAGGGCGGTATCCGCGAACCGCTCGGCATGTCCGGGGTTCGCCTCGAGGCGCGGGTACATCTGGTCACCGCCGCCCTGAATGCCGTGCAGAACATCGAGAAGTGCGTGCGACGCTGCGGGCTCGAGGTGGACTCGATCATCCTCGAGCAGCTGGCGTCCAGCCATGCGGTGTTGACCGAGGACGAGCGGGAGCTCGGCGTCTGCATGGTGGACATCGGCGGCGGCACCACCGATATCGCCGTGTTCACCGAGGGCGCGATTCGCCACACGGCGGTGATTCCCATCGCCGGCGACCAGGTTACCAACGATATCGCCATGGCACTGCGCACGCCCACGCAGCATGCCGAGGAGATCAAGGTCAAGTATGCCTGCGCGCTGACCCAACTGGCCGCCAGCGACGAGATGATCAAGGTGCCCAGCGTCGGTGACCGGCCGGCCCGGGACCTCTCTCGCCAGTCACTGGCCGAGGTCGTGGAGCCCCGCTACGAGGAGCTCTTCACCCTGGTGCGCGACGAGCTGCGGCGCAGCGGCTACGAGGACCTCGTCGCCGCAGGTGTGGTCCTGACCGGCGGCACCGCCCGCATGGAGGGCGTGGTCGAGCTGGCCGAGGAGATCTTCCATATGCCGGTACGCATCGCCTGTCCGCAGAATGTGCGTGGACTGGCCGACGTGGTGCGCAATCCGATTTATTCGACGGGTGTCGGCCTGCTGCATTACGCTCTACTGGAAACCCGTCAAGGGCATGGCCGCCAGGGGGCCGGGGGTAGCATGTCGGCGCAACCCAGACGTGACGACAATACCCGGCGTGACGCAGGGGAAGGGACTCCGGCGTTGGCAAGGATCAAGGGCTGGTTCAAAGGAAATTTCTGACAGGGCCGCGGTCGCGGTCCAGGAGACGGGACTTATGTTCGAACTGGTAGATAGCGCACCCTCCAGCAGTGCAGTCATCAAGGTCATCGGTGTCGGGGGTGGTGGCGGCAATGCCGTCAACCACATGGTCGAGAGCAACATCGAGGGCGTCGAGTTCATCTGCGCCAATACCGATGCTCAGGCGCTCAAGCGAGTCGCCGCCAAGACCGTGCTCCAGCTCGGCAGCGAGATCACCAAGGGGCTAGGCGCCGGCGCCAACCCCGACGTCGGCCGTCAGGCCGCCATGGAGGACCGGGAGCGCATCGCCGAACTGCTCGGTGGGGCCGACATGGTCTTCATCACCGCCGGCATGGGGGGTGGGACCGGCACCGGGGGCGCGCCCGTGGTCGCCCAGGTGGCCAAGGAACTGGGCATCCTCACCGTTGCCGTGGTGACGCGCCCCTTCCCGTTCGAGGGTCCCAAGCGCATGCGTGCCGCCGAGGAGGGCATGAAGGAGCTCTCCGAGCATGTCGACTCCCTGATCACCATTCCCAACGAGAAGCTGCTCTCGGTGCTGGGCAAGAGCGCGACGCTGCTGACCGCCTTCAGCGCGGCCAACGACGTGCTGCTTGGCGCCGTGCAGGGGATCGCCGAGCTGATCACCAGCCCCGGCATCATCAACGTCGACTTCGCCGACGTGCGCACCGTGATGTCCGAGATGGGCATGGCGATGATGGGCACCGGCGGCGCCACCGGCGAGAACCGCGCCCGTGAGGCCGCCGAGAAGGCGATCCGCAGCCCGCTCCTCGAGGATATCGACCTCCACGGTGCCCGCGGCATCCTGGTCAACATCACCGCCGGCCCGGATCTCTCCATCGGCGAGTTCAACGACGTGGGCGCCACCGTCCAGGAGTTCGCCTCCCAGGACGCGACCATCGTGGTCGGTACCTCCATCGACATGGACATGACCGACGAGCTTCGCGTCACCGTGGTGGCCGCTGGTCTCGACGGTCGTCAGGCCCAGAAGCCGGCCGCCCGCGAGGCCTCCTCGCGGCGGACCGAAGCCAGCGGCTATCGCCAGCGTCCCCCGGCGGCCGCCAGCCGTGGCCAGGCCGCGACGGCCTCCAAGCCGGAGCCCCAGGAGGCGCCGCGCCCCCAGGCGCAACCGGAGAAGCGTCCCTCTCAGGAGCTCGATGACTATCTCGATATTCCCGCCTTTCTGCGCCGCCAGGCCGATTGAGGCGGTCTATCGCGGGAATAGCGGGCGCCGGGTGATCTTTCTTTGTTGAAACGGCCGTTCGGTGTTATAGTGAACGGTGTTTGATAACCAATGACTGCCTGGCGACCGCCCATGATCAGACAACGAACCCTGAAGAATGTCATCCGCGCCACCGGCGTCGGCCTGCACTCCGGCAAGAAGGTCTACCTGACGCTTCGTCCGGCACCGGTCGACACCGGCATCGTCTTCGTGCGCACTGACCTCGAGCCTGAGGTGCAGATCCCGGCGCGCGCCGAGCACGTCACCGACACCACGCTCTGCACCGCGCTCTCCGCGGGCGGGGCCAAGGTCGCGACCGTCGAGCACCTGATGTCGGCCTTCGCCGGTCTCGGCATCGACAACGCCTACGTCGACGTCAGCGCGCCCGAGGTGCCGATCATGGACGGCAGCGCGGGCCCCTTCGTGTTCCTGATCCAGTCGGCGGGCATCGCCGAGCAGAACGCCGCCAAGAAGTTCATCCGCATCAAGCGCGAGATCGTGGTGCGTGAGGACGACAAGGAGGCCATCTTCCTGCCCCATCAGGGCTTCAAGGTCTCCTTTGCCATCGACTTCGATCACCCGGTGTTCGAGGGGCAGTCGCAGACCGCGATGGTGGATTTCTCCACCACCTCCTTCGTGAAGGAGGTGTCCCGGGCGCGGACCTTCGGCTTCATGCGTGACCTGGAGTACCTGCGCGCCAACAACCTGGCGCTGGGTGGCAGCCTCGACAATGCCATCGTGGTCGACGACTACCGGATCGTGAACGAGGGCGGGTTGCGTTACGACGACGAGTTCGTCAAGCACAAGGTCCTCGACGCCATCGGCGACCTCTACCAGCTGGGCTATAGCCTGATCGGCGAGTTCCGCGGCGTGAAGTCGGGCCATGCCCTGAACAACCAGCTGTGCCGTGCCCTGCTGGCTCAGCCGGAGGCCTGGGAGCTGGTCACCTTCGAGGGTGAGGCCGAGAAGGCGCCGATCTCCTACGCGGCGCCCGCCATGGCCTGAGGTCGCGCCCCTCACCGAGCAGTCATTGAAACGCCGCCATCCTCCCCGGATGGCGGCGTCTTCGTATGCGGCTTGCTGGTGCGCCGCTCAGGGTTTTTCGGCGTGGGCGGCCAGCCGCTCCAGGGCGCGCTTGAGGCCGGGGTCGTCGACGTCGGCAGCGCAGCTCGTGATCTCGTCGGCCGCCTTCTCCGGCAGGTGGCGGGCCTGGCGCAAGGGTGGGCGGGTCGGGCGCACGGGGCGCACCTTGAGGGTGAAGCCGGTGACCGCCTCGAACCCCGGCAGCTGGTGCAGCAGGCCGAGCAGTCGCGGCTGCTCGTAGCGCAGCCGGGTCAGCCAGACGGCGCGGTCGGTGATCAGCGCGATCTTGCCCTGATGGAAGCCGCCGACGAAGAGATGCTCGCGCATCTCCTCGGGCAGGTGATCGCGAAGATGGGCCTGGGCGCGCTCGACCAGGGTGGCCATGCGCATCAAGGCGCCCAGCTCGCCGCGACCTTCGAGCAGGCGGGACATGGGCTGTGCTCGGAACCGCTTAACCTTTATACTCATCTGCTTGATTCTCGGGGTCGAAGCCCTGACGTTAGCCGTCGGCCGCCATCATCCAGGCGGACCTTGAACAGCCAGAGCCTAGCACGCACCGGAGGCCCTCGACAGCATGCCCGCCGCCATCACCGACAACTGCGCCGGCCCCCAGGGCTCGCGGCGCATGCGCCGCGCGACGCGTTGGTGGCTGGCCGGTCTGCTGGTGGGTTGCCTGTTGCCGGCGGGTCTCGCCCAGCTGGAATCCCTGCGTCCCGTCGAGCGGGCCGCCCAGGTCAGCATGCTGGTGCCCGTGCTGCTGCGCGTGCGCTCCCGCCTCCAGGCACGCCGGCGCGCCCTGGGGCGCTGGGTCCGTCGCCGGATGGGCTGGCCGCTGGCGACGAGACGGATCTTTCCGCGTCCTTCGCCCCCCAGTGTTCCGGTGGCCGCCCACGACGTCCTGTCGCGTCGTGGCCCTCCCGCCCTCGGCTGAATTGCCGCCCCGGAGAGATCGCGGGCCGCTGCCCGCGATGCGACATCATACGCAGCCACTGGATCCTTCATGATCAATAACCTGTTACGCAAGGTCGTCGGCTCGAAGAACGACCGCGACGTCAAGCGCATGAACCGCCAGGTCACGGACGTGACCGCCCTGGAAGCCGACCACGAGGCCCTCGATGAGGCCGCCCTCAAGGGCCGTACCGACCATTTCCGCGAGCGCCTCGAGGGGGGGGAGTCCCTCGATGCGCTGCTCCCGGAGGCCTTCGCCACGGTGCGCGAGGCCAGCCGCCGGGTCATGGGTATGCGCCACTTCGATGTGCAGATGGTCGGCGGCCTGACCCTGCACCGGGGCCGCATCGCCGAGATGAAGACCGGCGAGGGCAAGACCCTGGTGGCGACCCTGGCCGTCTACCTGAATGCGCTGCCGGGCAAGGGCGTGCACGTGGTCACGGTCAACGACTACTTGGCCCGCCGCGATGCCGAGTGGATGCGCCCGCTCTATGAATATCTCGGCCTGTCGGTGGGCGTCATCTACGCCGGCCAGACGCCCGAGGAGAAGCGCCACGCCTACGGCTGTGACATCACCTACGGCACCAACAACGAGTTCGGTTTCGACTATCTGCGCGACAACATGGCCTTCTCGCTGGAGGAGAAGGTGCAGCGCGACCTGCACTTCGCCATCATCGACGAGGTCGACTCGATCCTCATCGACGAGGCGCGCACGCCGCTAATCATCTCCGGCGCGGTGGACGAGAACACCGAGCTCTACCAGGTGGTCGACCGGCTGGCCCACCACCTCGAGCAGTGCAGCGACGAGGAGGACCCCGAGAGCGGCGACTTCACCCTCGACGAGAAGCAGAAGCAGGTGGAGCTGACCGAGGGCGGTCACCACAAGGTCGAGGCGCTGATGCGTGAGCAGGGCCTGCTCGGCGAGACCGACTCCCTCTACGCGGCCCAGAACCTCAACCTGCTGCAGCACATGCACTCGGCGCTGCGCGCCCGCCACCTCTATCACCGCGACGTCGACTACATCGTCAAGGATGGCCAGGTGGTGATCGTCGACGAGCACACCGGTCGCAGCATGCCGGGTCGGCGCTGGTCCGAGGGCCTGCACCAGGCGGTGGAGGCCAAGGAGGGCGTGACGGTCCAGCGCGAGAGCCAGACCCTGGCCTCGACCACCTTCCAGAACTACTTCCGCCTCTACGAGAAGCTCTCGGGCATGACCGGCACCGCCGACACCGAGGCCTTCGAGTTCCGCCAGATCTACGGCCTGGACGTGGTGGTCATTCCCACTAACCGGCCGCTGGTCCGCCAGGACCTCAATGACCTGGTCTACCTGACCGCCGAGGAGAAGTTCGAGGCGATCATCGAGGATGTCCAGACCCAGACCGCGGCCGGTCGACCGGTGCTGGTCGGTACCGCCTCCATCGAGACCAGCGAGTACCTGGCCGAGCTGATGAAGCGCGCCGGCATGGCCTTCAACGTCCTCAACGCCAAGCAGCACCAGAGCGAGGCGCAGATCATCGCCCAGGCCGGCCGCCCCGGCGCCGTGACCATCGCCACCAACATGGCCGGCCGCGGTACCGACATCGTGCTCGGCGGTAACTGGGAGGCCGAGGCCGCCACCCTGGAGAATCCCTCCGAGTCGGAGCTCGAGCATCTCAAGGCGGAGTGGCAGGCGCGTCACGACGCGGTGCTTGAGGCCGGTGGCCTGCACGTGGTCGGCTCCGAGCGTCACGAATCCCGGCGCATCGACAACCAGCTGCGTGGTCGCGCTGGCCGCCAGGGCGATCCGGGCTCGACGCGCTTCTTCCTCTCGCTGGAAGACAACCTGATGCGGCTCTTCGGCTCCGACCGGGTCCAGCGGCTGATGCAGGCGCTGGGGCTGGAGCGGGGCGAGGCGATCGAGCACAAGATGGTCTCCAACGCCGTCGAGCGGGCCCAGAAGAAGGTCGAGGGCCGCAACTTCGATATCCGCAAGCAGCTGCTCGAGTACGATGACGTGGCCAACGATCAGCGTCGCGTGATCTACGAGCAGCGCAATGAGATCCTCGCCGCCGAGGACATCTCCGACAACGTCGCCGGCATCCGCGAGGAGGTGCTGGATCTCGCCATCAGCGATTTCGTGCCGCCCCAGAGCCTGCCCGAGCAGTGGGACCTGGCCGGCCTCCAAGATCACCTGAAGAGCGAGTTCAACCTCGAGGCGCCGGTCGTCGAATGGGCCGAGCAGGACGATCGCTTCCACGAGGAGCAGCTGCGCGAGCGGCTCCAGGCGATGCATCGCGAGGCCTACGAGGCCAAGGTCGCCGAGGCCGGCGAGACCCTGATGCGCCGCTTCGAGAAGCAGGCGATGCTCCAGGTGCTCGACACCCGCTGGAAGGAGCACCTGCAGTCCATGGATCACCTGCGTCGTGGGATCCACCTGCGCGGCTATGCCCAGAAGAACCCCAAGCAGGAGTACAAGCGCGAATCCTTCGAGCTGTTCCAGCACCTGCTGACCAACATCAAGGCCGACGTGACACGCATCCTGAGCCACGTTCAGGTGCGTCGTCCCGAGGAGGTCGAGGAACTCGAGCGCCAGCGTCGCGAGGCGCTGGAGCGCGAGAAGGCGACGGCGGCGAGCCGCCATGACGAGCCTGCCCTGGCCGGCGACGCGCGTGACGAGGCGCCGGCTGCGCCGGCACCGGGCGCCGACGGTCGCCCGCTGCGCCGCGAGGGCCCCAAGGTGGGGCGCAACGATCCCTGCCCCTGCGGGTCGGGCAAGAAGTTCAAGCAGTGCTGCGGCAAGCTGAGCTGATGGGCTGAGGCGATCGGCCGGGCACGCCCCGGCCGCTATAGGAGACGAGACGATGGCAGTGGGCGAGACACGTTTTCCCGAGATGCCGGTGATCGAGGGGCTGCGGCTGGGCACCGCCATGGCCGGCATCAAGAAGCCCGATCGCCGCGACCTGGTGGTGATCGAGGTCCCCGAGGGGGCCCGAGTGGCGGGAGCCTTCACCCGCAACGCCTTCTGTGCGGCGCCGGTGACGGTGGCCCGTGAGCACCTCGCGGACGGCGAGGGGGCGCGCTACCTGGTGATCAACACCGGCAACGCCAACGCCGGCACCGGCGCGACGGGGCTCCGGGATGCCCGGGCCACCTGCGCCGAACTGGCGCGGCTGGCCGGGGTGGAAGAGACGAGCGTGCTGCCGTTCTCCACCGGGGTGATCGGCGAGCCGCTGCCCATGGAGCGGCTGCTGGCGGGCCTGCCCGGCGCGGTGCAGACCCTCGACGCCGGGTCAGACGCCTGGCGCGCGGCGGGCGAGGGCATCCTCACCACCGATACCCGGGCTAAGGGCGCCAGCGTCACCCTGTCGCTTGGCGACGCGACGGTGACCATCAACGGCATCGCCAAGGGCTCGGGCATGATCCGCCCCGACATGGCCACCATGCTCGCCTTCGTGGCCACCGACGCCGCCATCGAGCAGTCGCTGCTCGACCGGCTGCTGCGCGAGGCGGTGGAGCGCTCCTTCAACTGCATCACCGTGGACAGCGACACCTCGACCAACGACGCCTGCCTGCTGATCGCCACCGGGCGTGGCGCGGCGGTGGCCGATGGCGAGGCGCTCGAGCGCTTTCGCGAGGGGCTCCTCCGGGTGATGACCGAGCTCGCCCAGGCGGTGATCCGCGACGGCGAAGGCGCGACCAAGTTTGTCACCCTGCGGGTCGAGGAGGCGCGCAGCCGTCGCGAGGCGCTGGACGTGGCCTTCACCGTGGCCCACTCGCCGCTGGTCAAGACGGCCCTCTACGCCTCCGATGCCAACTGGGGGCGCATCCTCGCCGCGGTGGGGCGGGCCCCCGTCGAGGCGTTCGACGTCGACCGCGTCACCATCGATCTGGGCGAGGTTCGCCTGGTCGAGAACGGCGGTCGTGCGCCCGGCTATGCCGAGGCGGCCGGCAGCGCGGTGATGGCCCGCGAGGAGATCGAGATCCGCATCGCCCTGGGGCGCGGGGAGCAGCACGCCACGGTCTGGACCTCGGACCTGTCCCACGACTATGTGAGCATCAACGCCGACTATCGTAGCTGACCGAACCCTTCGGTCGGCAGTCAGACAGAAATCCCCCGCGGCCCACGGCCGCGCGGAACAGCGGGTAGGAGTCAATGAACGCAATGGTGAAGAGAAGGGTGCACGTGGCGGCGGCCGCCATCATCAGTGCCGACGGCCGCGAGGTGCTGCTGGCCCGTCGTCCCTCCAACGTCGATCATGGCGGCCTCTGGGAGTTTCCCGGCGGCAAGCTGGCCCCCTACGAGACCGGCCTGGAAGCGCTCAAGCGTGAGCTCCACGAAGAGCTGGGCGTGGAGATCCGGCGCGCTCAGCCGCTGATTCGCATCCACCATGAGTATTCCGACAAGCACATCCTGCTGGACGTCTGGCAGGTGCACGACTTCGCCGGCGAGCCGTTCGGTCGCGAGGGACAGGCCGTGCGCTGGGTGCCGATGAGCGAGCTGGTGAACTATCCCTTCCCGGCGGCCAACCTGCCGATCCTGCGGGCGGTGATGCTGCCGACGGAGTACCTGATCACCGGCGAGGAGGCCGACGAGTCGCGCTTCCAGGAGTGCCTGGTGCGCGCCCTCGACGAGGATGGGGTGCGCCTGGTGCAGCTGCGCGCCAAGTCGCTGGGTGAGGCGGACTACCTGAAGCGCGCCGAGCAGGCCCTCGAGCTCTGCCGGGCGCGGGGCGCACGGCTGGTGCTCAACGGCGAGCCGTCGCTGCTCGAGGCCGTGGACGCCGACGGCGTCCATCTGACCAGCGATCGGCTGATGAGCCTGGAGCGTCGCCCCGTGGCCGAGGCCAAATGGCTCTCCGCCTCGACCCATGATCGCCGGCAGCTGGACCATGCGCGGCGCATCGGCTGCGACTTCGTGACCTTGTCGCCGCTGCGCACCACGCCCTCGCATCCCGAGGTGCCCCCCATCGGCTGGCACGACTTCCAGCAGCTGGTGGAGCACGCCGGCATGCCGGTCTTCGCGCTGGGCGGCATGACCCGCTTCGACGCTCATCATGCCCGCGCCGTGGGCGCCCAGGGGATCGCCTCGATCCGCGACTTCTGGAAGTAGCTACCCGCACCGCACGACCAGCGCCAAGCGAACCGCAGAGCCCGAGGCCATGGCCTCGGGCTCTGCGGTTCTGGGCGTGACTCCATGCGGCTGGGCTGTCAGCTTGCGGTTCTGCGGAAGCGCGGCTAGTCCCGGTAGCGACGCACCAGGTCCCCGTAGGCATCGATGCGCCGGTCCCGGAGGTAGGGCCAGATGCGTCGCACCTCCTCGCTGCGCGTCATGTCCAGCGTTACCAGCATGCGCTCGGCCTCCTCGCCGGCATGGGCCAGCAGTTCGCCCTGGGGGCCGCAGATGAAGCTGCCGCCCCAGAAGTCGATGCCCGGCGTGGCCCCGGACGGGTCGGCCTCGTGGCCGACCCGGTTGGCGACGATCACCGGCAGGCCGTTGGCCACGCCGTGGCTGCGCTGGATCAGGGTCCAGGCCTCCTTCTGGCGCCGTTTCTCCGGCGTGTCGTCCGGCGGATGCCAGCCGATGGCGGTGGGGTAGAGCAGGAGTTCCGCGCCGGCGAGTGCCATCAGCCGCGCCGCCTCCGGGTACCACTGATCCCAGCAGACCAGCACGCCGAGCCGACCCAGCGAGGTATCGATCGGCGTGAAGCCCTGGTCGCGGCCCTCGTCCTGGTCGCCGGGGGTGAAGTAGAACTTCTCGTAGAAGCCCGGGTCGTCGGGGATGTGCATCTTGCGATAGTGGCCCACGCGGCCGCGATCGCGGTCATAGACCACCGCGGTATTGTGGTAGAGACCGGGCGCGCGGCGCTCGAACAGCGATCCCACCAGCACGATGTCGAGCTCTTCCGCCAGCGCCGCCAGCCGGGTGCCGGTCGGCCCGTCGAGGGGCTCGGCCAGGTCGAAGACGTCGGTGTCCTCGGTCTGGCAGAAGTAGTGGGTGGCGTGAAGCTCCTGGAGCATCACCAGCTGGGCGCCGGCGCTTGCCAGCTCGCGGATGCCGGCCTCGCTCTCGTCGAGGCTCCTGGCCTTGTCGGGCCAGGCGGGCTGCTGGACCAGGCCGACCTTCAGATGACGGGACATGATGAACTCTCCACGTTAGGTGTTTCTCGAGGCTGATCCGGTGACAGCTTTCCGAGGGGCGCTGTGAATACCTCCCTGTACGCTACCAGCGCCTGCGACGCTCTCGCATCCTGCTCCGCTTGCAGGTCCGGTGCTGACCATCCCTGGTCAGCCCGTTCGGAGCAATGCTCCTCACCCCTGGCGTAGGACCCCTCTACAACCTGTCCCCGGCGCCTCTTGTTTCAAGCGTTGGCAGCCGCCTGGGTCCCCAGGCTGCCGCGGGGCAGCTGCATGGTCAGGCAGTGCAGGCTGCCGTGCTGGCGGATCACGCTCAGGCAGTCGATGGGAACGATCTCTCGGTCCGGGAAAGCCTCGGCCAGGGCGCTAAGCGCCCGGGTATCGGCGGCGTCGCCGTAGGTCGGGACCAGCACGGCACCGTTGATGATCAGGAAGTTGGCGTAGGTGGCGGGCAGGCGGTGGCCGTCCACCGGGTCGTGGCAGGCGCGCGGCCAGGGCAGGGCCACCAGCCGGTAGGGCTCGCCGTTCGTGCGGCGCAGAGCCTTGAGCTCGGCCTCCATGGCGTTGAGCGCCGGATAGTGGGGGTCGGTCGGGTCGTCGCAGCGCACGTAGGCCAGGGTGGCCGGGTCGCAGAAGCGCACCAGGGTATCGACATGGCTGTCGGTGTCGTCACCCTCCAGGTGGCCGCTGGTCAGCCACAGCACCCGCGTGATGCCGAGGTCCTGCTTGAGGCTCGCCTCCATGGCCGCCCGATCGAGCTCGGGATTGCGGTTGGGGTTGAGCAGGCACGCCTCGGTAGTCAGCAGGGTGCCCTCGCCGTCGGTCTCGATGGCGCCGCCCTCCAGCACCAGTTCGCTCGAGGTGACGGGGCAGGCGAAGGCGCCGGCCTCTGCCAGACGCCGGGTCAGGGTGTTGTCCCGGGCGGCCGCGTACTTGCCACCCCAGCCGGTGAAGGTGTAGTCGAGCAGCCGCAGCGCGTCGCCCCCGGCCACGGCGAGTGGTCCGTGATCGCGCGCCCAGGTGTCATCGGCCGGGGCGACGATCAGCCGCAGGCGGGCGGGGTCGACGCCCAGGCAGTCGAACCGCCGGGCCAGGTGGGTGCGGGTGGCGGCGTCCGGCACGGCGATCAGCACGGCCTGATGGCGGGCGATGGCCACCACCATGGCCTCCAGGGTCGCCTCGATACGCTCGAGCAGAGGCGCCCAGTCGCTGTCGGCAGCGGGCCAGGTGAGTTGCACGGCATCCTGGGGATGCCATTCGGGGAGCATGCGATGGGCCATGGGGCGAGTCTCGTGCGGGTCGTGACGGCGCAATGTAGGCCGCCGTCGTCAATGATGCAATGATCACGCAAGCGGTCGATGGCGGCGATGCAGGCGCGGGCAAAAAACCGTACCATGGGCGCCCGCTGACAAGGAACGTTCTCATGCTCGACCGTCTCCCCTTTCTGATCGGGTTGCGCTACGTGCGGGCCAAGCGTCGCAACCATTTCATCTCCTTCATCTCGTTGACCTCCATGCTGGGCCTCATGCTCGGGGTCGCGGTGCTCATCCTGGTGCTCTCCGTCATGAACGGCTTCGACCATGAGCTGCGCACCCGGGTGCTCGGCATGGTGCCGCATACCAAGATCGAGTCGCCGGGCGGTCTCACTGGCTGGCAGTCCCTGGCCGAGCGCCTCGTCGAGCGCGAGCGGGTGATCGGCGCCGCCCCCTACGTGGAGCAGCAGGGCATGTTCTCGGTGGGCGGTCGCAACGAGGGTGCCATGGTCAACGGCATCGACCCCGCCTGGGAGAGTCGCGTGTCGATCGTCGACGAGAACATGCGCGAGGGCAGCCTCGACGACCTGGAGGCGGGTGAGTGGAACGTCGTGCTGGGCTCGATCCTGGCTCGCCGCCTGGGCGTGGGTGTGGGGGATCGCGTCACCCTGCTGGTGCCCGAGGCCTCGATCACCCCGGCTGGGGTGTTCCCCCGGCTCAAGCGCTTCACGGTGAGCGGCATCTTCAGCGTCGGCGCCGACCTGGACGCGGCCCTGGCCTATGCCCATATCGAGGACATGCAGACCCTGGCGCGCCTGGGCGACGCCGTGGGCGGCCTGCGCCTGGAGCTCGATGACCTGTTTGCCGCCGGCAGCGAGACCCGCGCCATCATCAACGAGCTCGGCGCCGGCTACCGGGGGCTCGACTGGACCTACTCCCACGGCAACCTCTTCCAGGCGATCCAGATGGAGAAGCGCATGATCGCGCTGCTGCTGACGGTGATCATCGCCGTGGCGGCCTTCAACATCGTCTCCACCCTGGTGATGGTGGTCACCGACAAGCGGGCCGATATCGCCATCCTGCGCACCATCGGCGCCACCCCGCGCTCGATCATGGGCATCTTCATCGTCCAGGGGCTGGCGATCGGCGTGATCGGCATCCTGGTCGGGGTCACCCTGGGTGTGCTGCTGGCGCTCACCGTGTCGGACCTGATCGGCTGGGTGGAGAGCACCCTGGGCATCCACTTCCTCGATGCCGGCGTCTACTTCATCAGCGATCTGCCGTCGCGCCTGATCTGGTCCGATGTGCGCAACATCGTCTCCGCGGCCTTCATCCTGACCTTCCTGTCGACCCTCTATCCGGCCTGGCGGGCCGCCCGGGTCCAGCCTGCCGAGGTACTGCGCTATGAGTGATGCGACCCTGACGCCACGCCCCGATGCGGCCAGCCGAGCGGGACGGGTGATGCTCGAGTGTCGCGACCTGACCCGGGTCTATCGCGAGGGGCCGCGGGACTTGACCGTGCTGGACGGCCTGGAGATGCAGGTGCAGGCCGGTGAGCGGGTCGCCGTGGTCGGCAGCTCAGGCTCCGGCAAGACCACGCTCCTGAACCTGCTGGGCGGGCTGGATCAGCCCAGTCGCGGCGAGGTGTGCATCGCCGGCGAGTCGCTGCTGGCGCTCAACGATGCCGACCTGGGGCGCTTTCGCAACCGCCATATCGGCTTCGTCTACCAGTTTCACCACCTGCTGGCGGAGTTCACGGCGCTCGAGAACGCGGCCCTGCCGCTGATCGTGCGCGGCCAGCGCAAGCGCCACGCCGAGGAGCGCGCCCGGGAGTTGCTGACCCGCGTCGGCATGGCCGATCGGGCCGATCACAAGCCGGGTGAGCTCTCCGGGGGCGAGCGCCAGCGGGTGGCCATCGCCCGGGCACTGGTCACCGACCCCAGCCTGATGCTGATGGACGAGCCCACCGGTAACCTCGACCAGACCACCGCGGGCAGCATCCTCTCGCTGATGGATGAGCTGGCGGCCAGCGCGGCCTGTGCCTTCGTGATCGTCACCCATGATCCGGGGCTCGCCGCCCACCAGGATCGGGTGCTCAAGCTCGACGGCGGGCGCCTGGTCGAGGAGCCTCCCCACGCCTGAACGCGCTCGGTGGCGCGATGCAGCAGCGGCCGGCGCCTTGGCGCCGGCCGCCTGCGTTGCACGTCACGATTCCTGGGGGGCCTCTCGCGAGCGGCGGCGTCGGCGCGTGCGCTGACGCCAGCTGCGTGACACCTGCCAGCGCCAGATCAGGCGGATCGCCAGGTTGGCCAGGGCGGCGGTGACCACCGCCGCGACCAGCGACCCGAGCGCCAGTGCCGGCAGGATCTCCACGAGCTGCTCGGCGATCCACTGGGTGGAGATGCGATCCGGGGCCGGGCGTACCGGCGTGTCCAAGAGCCAGGCGCCCAGGCGATAGTTGCCGAAGAAGATCAGCGGCATGGTCAGCGGATTGGTGATCCACACCAGGCCGATCGACAGCGGGAGGTTGCAGCGCGCCAGCCAGGCGCCCATGGCGGCCACCAGCATCTGGAAGGGGATCGGCAGCAGGGCGCTGAACAGCCCCACGGAGAAGGCGTTGGCCACGCTGCGCCGGGTCAGCACCCACAGCGACGGATTGCCGATCAGATGGCCGACCATACGTAGGGAACGCCGACGCCGGAGGGCGTCGGGATGGGGCAGGTAGCGCTGCAGGAGTCTGCGCGGCATGAAGACGAGCTCGCGGCGTCGAAACCCGAGCTATTATCCATAGAAGTCACCTGCCTCGCCATGATGCGTCTCGCCGACGCGACGGAGGGCGAGGGTCCGCCCGCCGTTCAGGGATGACATCATGTCGCTTGGTCTGGCCATTCCCCTGGCGCTCGCCGTTCTGGTTGGCGTGCTGGGAGGGCATCTTGCCCTGCCGGGAAGCGCCGAGCTGCTCGCCCTCGCCCTCCTAATGGCCCTGGCAGGGCGCCGCCCGCGATTCGCGCTGGGGCTGGTGATCTTGGCCGTGGTCGCCGCGCAGCTGCTCACGGTGCGCGGCGGTGAGCTCCCCGCCGGCCTGACCCGCCAGGACCTGCACCTCGAGGGGCGCCTCGCCTCGGTGCGTCGCGACGCGAATCTCGCCCGGGTGGTCATGGCGGTAGACGAATGCCGTGCGCTGTCGAGCGGCGTCCCGGCCTGTGACGACCTCACGCGGGTGCGTCTCTCCTTCTTCGAGGCCCCCGACCTGGTGACGGGCGAGCGCTGGGCGCTGACGGTGCGCCTGCGCCCGCCGTCCGGCTTCGCCAATCCCGATACCTTCGACTTCGGCGCCTGGCTGAGGCGGGAGGGCATCCAGGCCAGCGGCTACGTACGTCGCGACCCGCCACCGGTCAGGCTAGCCGAGGCCGGACTCTCGCTGCGCCGCCAGGCGCTCGAGCACCTCGACGCCCAGGCGCCGTCGGGTCGCCAGGCGCGCTGGCTGGCGGCGCTGACCCTGGGGGCCAGCGAGCGACTGGAGCGGGCCGACTGGGAGCTGCTCAACGCCAGCGGTACCACCCATCTCGTAGTGATCTCCGGCCTCCACGTCGGGCTGGTGGCGACCTTCGCCCTGTGGCTCGCGCGCGGCGTGGCCCGGCTGGTGACCCCCGCGGCCTGGCGCCTGGTGGTGTGGCCCTGGTGGGTCGCCGCCGCCTCGGCGGTGGGGTACGCCGTGTTGGCCGGCCTGGAGCCGCCCGCGCTGCGCGCCATGATCATGGCCCTGGTGGGGCTCTGGGTGGCCAGTGGGCGACACGCGCCCGGCCCCTGGCAGGCCTGGTGGCTGGCGCTGGGCCTGGTGCTGTCGGTCGACCCGCTCTCGGCCTGGCGCCCCGGTCTCTGGCTGTCGTTCGCCGCCGTGGCGATGCTGATCCTGATCTGGCAGGGCAGACCCCGCCCGCGGGGACTGCGAGGATGGCTGTGGGCGTTGGTGCGCACCCAGCTGTTGCTGGCGCCGCTGATGGGGGCCGCCGTGCTGCTGGCCTTCGAGCGGCTCGCCCCGGCGGCGCCGCTGCTCAACCTGATCGCCGTGCCGCTGGTCAGCGCGGTGCTGGTGCCCCTGGGACTGCTCGGCTGGCTCACCGCCTGGCTGCCACCGCTCTCGGCACTCTGCTGGGATCTCTTCGCCCTGCTGGTGGAGGCCCTGGCCGCGCTGCTCGAACTGGTGGTCGCCCGGCTGCCACTGTGGCAGCCGGCGACGTCGTGGGTGGTGCCGCTCGGCCTCGCGCTGGGCCTGGCCGGCCTCTCGTGGGCGTTGCCGGGCCTCACGATGCGGCTGCGCCTGGCGGCCACGCTGGCGCTGATGCTGGTGCCGCTGGGACTGCCTGCCCCGTCGCCGGTGCTCGCCGAGGGGCAGCTGCGGGTCCGGGTGCATGACGTGGGCCAGGGCCAGCTGATCGAGCTGCGCACCGCCGGCTATCGCGCCCTCTATGACACCGGGCCGCGCTTCGCCTCGGGCTTCATGCCGCTGGCCGCGCTGTGGCCGCCGGGCCAGCGCTTCGATGACCTCATCGTCAGCCACGCCGACCGGGACCATGCCGGTGGCCTGCCGGCGCTGCTCGATGCGCATCGTGTGGGGCGCGTCCTTTCGCCCCCTGGCGAGGCCCTGGGCCTGCCGGCCAGGCCGTGCACGGCGGGGCGCCGCTGGCAGCGCGACGGCGTCGGCTTTCGCATCCTCTGGCCGCCTCGCGAGACCGCCGGGCTCTCCGCCAACGATCGCTCCTGCGTCCTGCTGGTCAGCGCGGGGGCCCAGCGGCTGCTGATCACCGGAGACGTCGGTCGCGAGACCGAGCGACGCTTTCTCGACGAGGTGGCGCCGGGGATCACGCTGCTGGTGGCGGGCCACCACGGCAGCGCCACCAGTTCCGGGCTTCAGCTGGTGCGGCGCCTGGCCCCGCGCCACGTCATCTTCAGCGCGGCGCGCCACAACGCCTTCGGCCATCCGGCGGATCGCGTCGTGCGCCGCTTCCGCGCGGTGGGCAGCTGTCTCTGGAGCACCGCCCAGGACGGCGCCGTGACTCTCTGGCTCGGCGACTCGGCACGCCCGGAACTCATCGCCGAGCGGCCGGCCGCCGGGTGGCGCGGCGGTGTCGGAGGCGGCTGCCTTGCGTTAGAATCGCGCCACTGATGCCGGCCCGCGGGCCGGCCCTACCCGGGGAGAGTGCCATGGACATGATGGATGCCCTGATCGCCGGCGGCTGGTTGATGGTGCCGCTGCTGGGCTGTTCGCTGCTGGCCTCGGTGATCATCATCGAGCGCCTGTGGACCCTGCGCGCGCGCCGCATCGCCCCCCGCGGGCTCGGCCAGGAGGTCTGCCAGCTGGTGGCGCGCGGGCAGGTCAACCTCTACTGGCTGGAGGCGCACTCGCCGCTGGGCGGCGTGCTCGCCGCCGGACTGCGCAACGCCCGGCTCGGTCACGAGCAGGTGCGCGCCCGGCTGCAGGAGGCGGCGACCGCGGTGATCCACGACATGGAGCGCTTCCTGAGCCCGCTGGGTACCATCGCCGCGATCACGCCGCTGATCGGCCTGCTGGGCACCGTGGTGGGCATGATCGAGGTGTTCGCGGTGATCGTCAGCGGCGACGGGGCGAGTCGCACCGCGGATCTCGCCGGCGGCATCTCCCGCGCCTTGGTGACCACCGCCGCGGGCCTCACCGTGGCGATTCCCGCGCTGATGTTCCACCGCTACTTCCAGCGCCGGGTCGAGGACATCACCGTGCGCATGGAGGAGCAGGCCGGCCAGGTGGTCGAGTACCTGGCCCACTATCCGGGCGAGCTGGTGCTGGCCGAACGCCACGCCGACGAGGCGCACCCGGCGTCGCGCGGCGACGAGCGTCGCGAGGCGGACGGGCGCATCGCGCCGCGGGTGAAGCCGTCGTGAGATTTCCCCGGCGACGACGCGACCCGGTGGAGGTCAACCTCACGCCGCTGATCGACGTGGTCTTCCTGCTGCTGATCTTCTTCATGGTCTCGACCACCTTCGAGACCCGACAGGCGCTGGAGCTCGAGCTGCCCGAGAGCGCGAGCGGCCAGCCGATGGAGGCCGCGCCGGTGACGCTGGTGGTCACGGCGGCGGGCGAGTATCGCCTGGGCGAGCGGGTCCATACGGCCGGGACCCTGGGCGATGCCCTGGCGGCAGAGGCCGAACAGGCCCGGGAACACGGCCTCGTGGTCGAGGCCGACGGGCGGGCCGCCCATGCCGACGTGGTACGCGTGCTGGACCGGGCCGCCGGTCTCGAGATCCGGCACGTGCGCATCGCCACCGAGGCCGTTGCAACCCCTCAAGCGGAGACACCGTGATCGAACATTCCGGCTGGACCCTCTACAAGCGCCTGCTGGCCTATGTGAAGCCCCACTGGCGCGCCTTCGCCCTGGCGATCCTCGGCTATGTGATCTACGCCGCCTCGAGCACGGCGCTGGCCGAGATGATGAAGCGACTGATCGACGGCATCCAGAACCCGGACGCGGACTTCCGGCTGTTCCTGCCGCTATTCGTGGTGGGCATGTTCGCGGCGCGGGGCCTCGGCACCTTCCTCGGCACCTACTTCATGAGCAGCGTGGCCAGAAACCTGGTCCATGCGCTGCGCTGCGACGTCTTCAACCACATGCTGCACCTGCCGGGGCGCTTCTTCGACGCCCACTCCTCGGGGCACCTGATCTCCCGGGTCACCTACCACGTCGAGCAGGTCACCGGGGCCGCCACCAAGGCGGTCACCATCCTGCTGCGCGAGGGGCTCTTCGTGATCGGCCTGGTGCTCTACCTGCTGTGGACCAACTGGATGCTGACCCTGCTGTTCCTGGCCGTGACCCCGCTGATCGGCGGCGTGGTCAGCTATGCCAGCAAGCGCTTCCGTCGCATCTCCCGGCGCATCCAGCGCTCCATGGGCGAGGTCACCCACGTCGCCGCGGAGGCGCTGTCCGGCTACCGGGTGGTACGCACCCACGGGGCCGAGGGCTTCGAGAAGGCCCGCTTCGCCCAGGCCAGCGAGATCAATCGTCGCCAGAGCATGAAGGAGGCGCTGACCAAGGCCACCAGTACGCCGGTGATCCAGCTGCTGGTGGCGCTGTCGCTGGCGGTGCTGGTGTGGCTCGCCATGTCACCGGCGCTGATGGCGGACATGACCCCCGGGGAGTTCGTCGCCTTCATCACCGCGGCCGCCCTGATGGCCAAACCGGTGCGCCAGCTCACCGAGATCAACGCCACCATTCAGAAGGGTATCGCCGCCGCCGGCGAGCTCTTCGGGTTGCTCGAGGAGCCCCCCGAGCGCGACACCGGGACCTATGATCCCGGTCGACTGGAGGGACGGGTCCGCTTCGAGGGGGTGCGCTTCGCCTACGGCGACGACCAGCCCGAGGTGCTCAAGGGCATCGATCTGGAGGTCGAACCCGGCGAGATGGTCGCCATCGTCGGCCGCTCCGGCAGCGGCAAGTCGACCCTCGTCGGCCTACTGCCGCGCTTCTACCGCCCCACGGCGGGTCGGCTGTTGATCGATGGGGTGGAGCAGGGCGAGTACCGCCTGGCGCCGCTGCGCCGTCAGATCGCCCTGGTCTCCCAGCAGGTCACCCTGTTCAACGCGAGCATCGCCGACAACATCGCCTACGGCGTGACGGACGCCGATCCCGCCGCCATCGAGGCCGCCGCCCGCGCGGCCCATGCCCACGAGTTCATCGAACGCATGCCGGACGGCTACGACAGCGTGGTGGGGGAAAACGGCGTGATGCTCTCCGGCGGCCAGCGCCAGCGCCTGGCCATCGCCCGGGCGATCTTCAAGGACGCCCCGCTGCTGGTGCTCGACGAGGCGACCTCGGCGCTGGATACCGAATCCGAGCGCTACATCCAGGCGGCCCTGGAGGAAGTGTGTCGCGGCCGGACGACCTTCGTCATCGCCCACCGCCTCTCGACCATCGAGCGGGCCGACCGCATCCTGGTCATGGAGCAGGGCGAGATCATCGAGCAGGGCTCCCACGACGAGCTGATGGCGCGCGACGGCGCCTACGCGGCGCTGCACCGGCTGCAGTTCCAGGAGTCCGGGCCGGCATGAGCGGCCTCGGCGAGCGCTGGCTGACGGCGGCCTATCGCGGCGACGCCTGGCTGTGTGCCCTGCGGCCGCTGGAAGCGCTCTACCGCCTGGCCGTGCGCCGCCGCGCCGCGGCCTATGCGTTGGGCCGCAAGCCGGTGTGGCAGGCACCGGTGCCGGTGATCGTGGTCGGCAACGTGACCCTGGGCGGCACCGGCAAGTCGCCGCTGGTCGCCTGGCTGGCGCGCCACCTGGCCGAGCGGGGCTGGTCGCCGGGCATCCTCTCCCGGGGCTATGGCGGTCACAGCGAACGCTATCCGCTGCTGCTCGACGCACACACGCCGGTCACCGCCTGCGGCGATGAGCCGCGCATGCTGGCCGACCAGACGGGCCTGCCGGTGGTGGTGGATCCGGATCGGCCGCGAGGGGCGAGGCGCCTGCTCGAGGCGGGCTGCGATATCCTGATCAGTGACGACGGCCTGCAGCACCTGGCGCTGAGGCGTGACCTGGAGCTGGTGGTGGTGGACGGGCGGCGCGGCCTCGGCAACGGTCGCTGCCTGCCGGCGGGTCCGCTACGCGAGCCGCCCTCGCGGCTCGACCAGGTGGATGCGGTGGTGATCAACGGCACACCGGCCTTCGACCCTCCTTCCGGGGCTCACAGCATGGTCCTGGAACCCGCCGCCTGGCGCCGCCTGGGCGATGGACGGCGCTTCCCGCTCTCGCCCTTGCCCTTCGAGGGGGAGGTGCACGCTATCGCCGGCATCGGCCATCCGCCGCGTTTCTTCGCGACCCTGGCAGCGCTCTGTGTCGAGGCGACGCCGCATGCCTTCGCGGATCACCACCGCTACACGGCCGAGGACCTGGCCTTCGGCGACGATCGGCCGCTGGTGATGACCGCCAAGGACGCGGTGAAGTGCCGGGGCCTGGCGCCCGACGAAAGCTGGGTCCTCGAGGTGGAGGCGAGCCCCGATGCCGCCTTCCGTGCCTGGCTGGCGCAACGGCTGGACACCCTGTCATCATCTTATCCGACGCCGGGCGAGGCCCGGGCGGCGAACTGAATCACCACGAGGGGGAGTCATGGACAAGGAACTGCTGGCAATGCTGATCTGCCCGCTGTGCAAGGGCAAGCTTACCTACAACCGCGAGGCCCTCGAGCTCGAGTGCCGCTTCGAGGGCCTCGCCTACCCGATCCGCGACGGCATTCCGGTGATGCTGCCGGAAGAGGCGCGGGCCATGAGCGTCGACGAGACGCTGCACGATTCGCCGGGACGCGCGGGAGAAGCGTGATGAGCGGTGACGACGCCTTCATCGCGGTGATCCCCGCGCGTCACGCCTCGTCGCGCCTGCCTGGCAAGCCGCTGGCCGAGATCGCCGGCGAGCCCATGGTGGCGCACGTCTGGCGGCGCGCCGGCGAGAGTCGCGCCGCGCGGGTGGTGGTGGCCACCGACGATGAGCGCATCCGCGACGTCCTCGAGCCCCTCGGCGCCGAAGTGGTGATGACGCGCGACGATCACCCCTCCGGGACCGACCGCCTGGCGGAGGTGGCCGAGCACCTTGGGCTCGCCGACGACGCGGTGCTGGTCAACGTGCAGGGCGATGAGCCGCTGATTCCGCCGGTACTGATCGACCAGGTCGCCGCCAGGCTGTTCGACGATCCCGAGGCCTCCATCGCCACCCTCGCCGAGCCGATCAGTGACGTCGAGACGCTCTTCAATCCCAATGCGGTGAAGGTGGTGCGCGCGCTCTCCGGGCGGGCGCTCTACTTCTCCCGGGCGCCCATCCCCTGGGATCGGGACGCCTTCGCCCGGCGTCCCGAGCTGCTCGAGACCGACGCCTGGCTGCGCCACATCGGGCTCTACGCCTATCGGGCGGGCTTTCTCGCCGACTATCGCGACTGGCCACCGTCGCCGCTCGAGCGGCTCGAGCAGCTCGAGCAGCTGCGCGCCCTGCACCATGGTCACGCCATCCAGGTCGCCCTGGCCCGGGTGCCGCACCCGGCCGGCGTCGATACCGAGGCGGACCTGGCGCGGGTGCGCGAACTGCTTTCTGGCCAAGACCGTTCGGGAGGTGCCTGATGCGCGTGCTCTTCGTCTGCCTGGGTAATATTTGCCGCTCGCCCACCGCGGAAGGGGTCTTCCGCGCCCATCTCGAGCAGGCCGGCCTGGCCTCGCGGGTCGAGGTCGACTCCTGCGGCATCGGCGCCTGGCACGTCGGCAAGGCACCGGATGAGCGCGCCCGGGAGGCGGCCCTGCGACGCGGGGTCGACCTCTCCGAACTCCGGGCGCGGCAACTCGCCGCCGACGACTTCGAGCGCTTCGACTACGTGCTCGCCATGGACCATGACAACCTCGCCGCCATCGAGGCGCGGCGCCCCGCATCGAGCGAGGCGGTCGTCGGCCTGTTCCTCGCCTACGCCGGCTGGCCCGAGCGCGCGGTGCCCGATCCCTACTTCGGGGACGAGGGCGGCTTCGAGACGGTGCTGGATCTGGTCGAGGCGGCCTCCCGGGGGCTCGTGACCGAGATCGCCTCGCGCCTGGAGGCCAAGCCTTGAGCCTGGCGGTCCACGCCGATCACCCCCTGACCGGGGCCAACACCCTCGGGCTGCCCTGCGTCGCCGAGCGTCATGCGGCGCCGGGGACCCTGGCCGAACTGCGCGAGGCGCTGGCCCTGGCAAGGCGGCACGACTGGCCGCTGACGGTACTCGGCGGCGGCAGCAACCTGATTCTGCCCGAGCGGCTGCCGGGACTGGTGATCCAGCCGGCCATGGCGCAGTGGTGGCTCGAGGAGCAGGATGACGGCGCGCTCGTGCATGCCGAGGCGGCGGTGGAGTGGCACGCGCTGGTGATGGCCCTGGCACAGCGTGGGCTCTGGGGCGCCGAGAACCTGGCGCTGATTCCCGGCCACTGCGGGGCGGCGCCGATCCAGAACATCGGCGCCTACGGGGTCGAGCTGAGCGACCTGCTCGAGGCGGTGCACCTGGTGCATCTCGACGACGGCCGCGAGGCGGTGCTGTCGGCGGCCGACTGCGCCTTCGGTTACCGGGACAGCATCTTCAAGGGCGCGCTGGCGGAGCGGGTGGTGATCACACGACTGGTGCTGCGCGTGTCGCACACGCCGCGTCCCCGGCTTGGCTATGGCGACCTGGCGAGCCGGCTCGACGCCGCGCCGACGGCGCTGGCGGTGGCCGAGGCGGTCTGCGCGATCCGCCGCGAGAAGCTCCCCGACCCGGCGACGCTCTGTAACGCCGGCAGCTTCTTCAAGAACCCGCTGATCGATGGCGAGCGCGCCCGCCGACTGCTGGCCGAGCATCCCGCCATGCCGCACTTTCCTCAGCCCGACGGACGCGTCAAGCTGGCGGCCGGCTGGCTGATCGATCGCTGCGGGCTGAAGGGGTGGCGCCAGGGCCACTTCGGCGTGCATGACCGCCAGGCCCTGGTGCTAGTGCACTTCGGAGGCGGCAGCGCCGACGAGCTGCTCGGCTTCGCCGGCGAGGTGGCCGCCCGAGTGGAGGAGCGCTTCGGCGTGAGCCTCGAGCGCGAGCCTCGCTGGGCCGGCGCCCGGGGGCAGTAGGCGAACGCCATCGGGAGGGCACCCGGATACGGCGCCCCTGAACGACAACGCCCGCAGCCATGGCTGCGGGCGTTGTCGTTGGGGCAGGGTGGGGGTGATCAGCCCTGCTTGCCCTCCTGGGCCTTGGCCTCCTGCTCGCGGCGACGGATCTCGCGCGGATCGTTATGCGCGCGACGCCCCCGGCGACGAGAGGCCTTGGCGGCAGGCTGAGACTCGTCTTTCGCCTCGGCCTTGGCCGGCTTCTCGGCCTTGGACTCGGTAGCCTTCGGCGCGGCCGGCTTCGGCTCGGGCTTCTCTTCAGCCTTTTCCTCAACCTTCGCATCAGCCTTGGCCTCGGTGGGCTTCGGCGCGGCCTTGGCGTCGGTCGGCTGTTGCTCGGCCTTGGCCTCGGCGGCTTTCGGCGCGGCCGGCTTCGGCTCGGGCTTCTCTTCAGCCTTTTCCTCAACCTTCGCGTCAGCCTTGGCGTCGGCGGGCTGCTGCTCCGGCTTGGTTCCAGCAGGCTTCTGCTCGGCCTTGGCGTCGGTGGGCTTCTGCTCGGCCTTGGTCTCGGCGGGCTTCTGCTCGGCCTTGGCTTCAGCAGGCTTCTGCTCGGCCTGGGCCTCGGCAGGCTGCTGCTCCGGCTTGGCTTCAGCAGGCTTCTGCTCGGCCTTGGCCTCGGCGGGCTGCTGCTCCGGCTTGGTTCCAGCAGGCTTCTGCTCGGCCTTGGCGTCGGTGGGCTTCTGCTCGGCCTTGGTCTCGGCGGGCTTCGGCTCGGCCTTGGCTTCAGCAGGCTTCTGCTCGGCCTTGGCCTCGGCAGGCTTCTGCTCGGCCTGGGCTTCGGCAGGCTTCTGCTCGGCCTTGGCCTCGGCAGGCTTCTGCTCGGCCTGGGCGTCGGCGGGCTGCTGCTCCGGCTTGGCCTCAGCAGGCTTCTGCTCGGCCTTGGCCTCGGTCGGCTTCTGCTCGGCCTTGGCCTCGGTCGGCTTCTGCTCGGCCTTGGTCTCGGCGGGCTGCTGCTCCGGCTTGGCTTCAGCAGGCTTCTGCTCGGCCTGGGCGTCGGCAGGCTGCTGCTCCGGCTTGGCTTCAGCAGGCTTCGGCGCGGCCGGCTTCGGCTCGGCCTTGGCCTCGGCAGACTTCTGCTCCGGCTTGGCCGGCTGTTCGGCCTTGGCGTCGCTCGCTACCGGCTCGGCCTTGGGCGCCTCGGCGGCTTCCGCCTGCAGGCGCTGCTGCTCGGCTTCGGCCTTGGGGTTGATGGCATGCTTGCGCGTGCGGTTGCGCGGATTGTTGCGGGTCCGCTTCGGCTTGCCATCATCGACCGGTTCGCTGGCCGCTGGCTTGTCGGCGCGTTTCTCGCTCGGCTTGTCGGCGACCTTCTCGGACGGCTTGTCGCTCGGCTTCTGGCGGCGCGCGTCTTCGCGGGGCTTCTCCTCGCGGGACTTGTCGTCACGCGGCTTGTCATCACGACCCTTGGGCGCTTCCTGCTGGTTCGCTGCGGAGCGATTGTCGTCCTGGCGGCCACGTCCGCGGCCGCCACGGTTGCCGCGACCCTCGGTGCCGGTGGCCTTGCCCTCATCGCGCCCGCCTTCCTGGCGAGCATTGCCGCGACGCTCGTCATTGCGCTGACGACGCTGGCGACCGCCACGGCTGCCGCGATCCTCGTCACGCGGGGCGGGCTTGCGTGCCGTCTGGTCGCTGGCGGTGGATGACTCGCTGCGGCGAGTGGCGGGCGTCTTCTCCTGCTCGGCGGGTGTGTCCTCACCGCCGAGCAGCTTGGCCAGCCCCTTGACCAGGCGACCGAGGACGCCGCCCTCGGGCTCGGCGGCCGGCCGCGCGCTCGGCGCCTTGGCGGCGGACGGTGCCTTGGCACTGGCGGCCTTGGGAGCACTGGGCTTGCTGGCCGCGGGCGCCTTGGCGGCCGGCGCCGGCGCCTGTTCCTCCTCCTTCTGCAGGGAGGCGGGCGCCGGCTCGTGATGGATCACCGTCTTAACGGCGGCCTCGGCGCGCTGGACCGGCTTGCCGAAGGCTGCCTCGGGCTCCTTGCCCACTTCGCTCTCGGTGGAGAGCTCGAAGCTGGAGAGGTTGGCGGTGCCTTCCTCGTCGACATGGTCGTCGCGCAGGCGCTGGACGTCGTAGTGGGGCGTGTCCATGTCGGGATTGGGCAGCATCACCACGCGCACGTCCTGGCGGCGCTCGATCTCGGCCAGCACGCTGCGCTTCTCGTTGAGCAGGTAGGTGGCGACCGGCACCGGCAGGATCGCGCGGATCTGGGCACTGCGCTCCTTCATGGCCTCTTCCTCGATGAGGCGCATGATGGAGAGCGAGATGGAGCGCACGTCGCGGATGGTGCCCTGGCCGTCACAGCGCGGGCAGACCACGCCGCTGGTCTCGCCGAGCGACGGGCGCAGGCGCTGACGCGACATCTCCATCAGGCCGAAGCGCGAGATGCGGCCGATCTGCACCCGGGCGCGATCGAGCTTCAGCGCGTCGCGGGTGCGATTCTCGACCTCGCGCTGGTTGCGCGCCGGGCTCATGTCGATGAAGTCGATGACCACCAGGCCGCCGATGTCGCGCAGGCGCAGCTGGCGGGCGATCTCGTCGGCCGCCTCGAGGTTGGTCTGCAGGGCCGTCTCCTCGATGTCGCTGCCGCGGGTGGCGCGCGCCGAGTTGATGTCGATGGAGACCAGCGCCTCGGTGTGGTCGATGACGATGGAGCCGCCGGAGGGCAGCTTGACCTCACGCTCGTAGGCGGTCTCGATCTGCGACTCGATCTGGAAGCGCGAGAAGAGCGGGACCTCGTCGACGTAGAGCTTGATCTTCTGCTGGTAGGAGGGCATCACCTGGCGGATGAAGGCCAGTGCCTCCTGGTGGATCGCCTCGCTGTCGATCAGCACCTCGCCGATGTCCTGGCGCAGGTAGTCGCGCATGGCGCGGATGATGACGTTGGACTCGCGGTAGATCAGGAAGGGCGCGGCGCGCTTGCCGGCCTCTTCGGTGATCGACTCCCACACCTGGACCAGGTAGTCGAGGTCCCACTGCAGCTCCTCGGGGGAGCGGCCGATGCCGGCGGTGCGCACGATCAGGCCCATCTTGTCGGGCACGGTCAGCTGGCCCATGGCCTCCTTGAGCTGGCTGCGCTCCTCGCCCTCGATGCGACGCGAGATGCCGCCGGCCCGGGGGTTGTTGGGCATCAGCACCAGGAAGCGGCCGGCCAGGCTGATGAAGGTGGTCAGCGCCGCGCCCTTGTTGCCGCGCTCCTCCTTGTCCACCTGGACGATCACTTCCTGACCTTCCTTGAGCACTTCCTTGATGCTGGGGCGGCCGGACGGCTCCTTCAGGAAGTAGTCGCGGGAGACCTCCTTGAGGGGCAGGAAGCCGTGGCGGTCGGCACCGAAGTCGACGAAGGCGGCTTCGAGGGAGGGTTCGACGCGGGTGATCTTGCCGCGGTAGATGTTGGCTTTCTTCTGTTCCCGGGCACCGGACTCGATGTCCAGGTCGTAGAGGCGTTGTCCATCGACCAGCGCGACGCGCAGCTCTTCCGGCTGGGTCGCATTGATGAGCATCCGTTTCATGTCGTCTCACAAATATGGACGTGCCGGATGACGGTCAACGACGGAGGCGAACCGCTGGCTGCAGCGTGCCTGTGCTCAGCGCATGTCGCGGATGCGGTATAGCGCCCGGCCGCCCCGGAGCATCCTTGCACAATGGATCCGACACGGCATGATCATGTTGAGTACGGGGCGGTGGCAGGACATGTCACGGTGGGACATCGCCCATCCGGTTCTGCGGTCACCGCCAACACCTGGCATTCATCGATTCGCCAACGCCGGCCTCCGGCACGTTGTTGTACGTATCCCTTGGTCCCCGGTCGTGCCGCTGCGGGCGCGATCGGAGCCGGGCGTGGCGTAGTATCGTTTGCTTGTCGGCGGCGGGACCTCGGATTGGCGAGGATCGTCGCGGCCTGATCTTTTCGCCTCGGCCTGCGTGTCTGTCGTGCAGGCGCACTAACGGGCCATCAAGACCCATTGAGACGAGTTGGCAATATACCAGTAACGGGGGTGACCAGCAATTGGCGCAGGATGGTGCACACTGCGTTAGAATGCGCCTTTCGAGCGGGTTTTCAGTGGAGTGGCGGCATGGCCGAAGGGCGCGACGTGCAGTGGGTGGAAGTGACCGAGGGTCAGGTCGGCCAGCGGGTCGACAACTTCCTGTTGACGCGCATGAAGGGGGCGCCGCGGGCGCTGATCTACCGCATCGTGCGCAAGGGCGAGGTGCGGGTGAACAAGAAGCGCGTCAAGGCGGATACTCGCCTGGCGCTGGGGGATCTGGTGCGCATCCCGCCGCTGCGTCTCACGCCCCGCGAGGCGGTACGCGAGGTCAGTGACAACCTGCGCAACCTGCTGGCCGGCAGCGTGCTGGTGGAGGGGCGCGACTGGCTAGTGATCAACAAGCCCTCGGGACTCGCCGTGCACGGCGGCAGCGGGGTCAAGATCGGCCTGATCGAGGCGCTGCGCCAGGTGCGGGAGGACCTCGACTTCCTGGAGCTCGTGCATCGCCTGGATCGTGACACCTCCGGCTGCCTGCTGCTGGCTAAGTCGCGCCCGGCGCTGCTGGCGCTCAACGAGTCGCTCAAGCAGCATCGCATGGACAAGCAGTACCTGGCTCTGGTGGCCGGACGCTGGCCGGCGCGTCGCGATTTCGTCAGCGCCCGGCTCGATCGCTTCGAGCTGGGTAACGGCGAGCGGCGGGTGCGGGTGGACACCGCCGGCAAGGTGGCCCGCACCCGCTTCGCGGTGCGCGAGACCTTCGACAAGGTGACCCTGGTCGAGGCCGAGCCGGTCACCGGGCGGACGCACCAGATTCGCGTGCATGCCGCCCATGCCGGGCATCCGCTGCTCGGCGACGACAAGTATGGCAGCCGCGAGAGCCAGCGCCTGGCGGCGGGGCTCGGCGTCTCCCGGCTCTTCCTGCATGCCGCCTCGCTGACCTTTCCCGAACCCACCAGCGGTCGTCCCGTGCAGATCAAGGCGCCGCTTCCCGACGATCTCGAGGCGGCGCTCGCCCGAGCGCGCCACGCTCGCTGACAGGAGACCTCATGCGCTATCGACTGGCCATCTTCGACTGGGATGGCACCTTGATGGATTCCATCGCCCGCATCGTCTCCTGCATGCAGGCGGCCTCCCGGGATGCCGGCTGGGGCGAGCTCGAACCAGGCGCAGTGCGCAACATCATCGGCCTCGGCCTGCCGGAGGCCATCGCCACGCTCTGTCCCGGCATCGATGCCGAACGGGCCGAGCTGCTCAGGGCCCGCTACGCCTACTACTTCGTCGAGGGGGACGCCACACCGATGCGCTTCTATCCGGGTGTCGAGGCGGGACTCGCCCGACTGCGCGGGCGAGAGGAGCAGCAGCTGGCGGTGGCCACCGGCAAGAGCCGCCGCGGACTCGATCGTATCTTCCGCGAGAGCGCCAGCGGCCACTGGTTCCACGCCAGCCGCACCGCCGACGAGACCCTCTCCAAGCCTCACCCGCGCATGCTCGAGGAGCTCCTCGCCGAACTCGAGATCGAGGTCGGCGAGGCGGTGATGATCGGCGACACGGAATACGACCTGGAGATGGCTCGGGCGCTGGGCATGGACCGCATCGCGGTGACCTGGGGAGTGCATGCCCCGGACCGGCTGGCCGCCAGTCGCCCGGTGCTTACCGCCGAGACGGTGCCCGAGCTCTTCGACTGGCTGCACGGCTAGGGCCGTGATGTCCCGTCGGCCACGACCAGTCCGTTCACGACCCGCCTATCAAGGGAAGAATTGCCATGAGTGATGACGACAAGCGGGACGACCGCTGGACGACGGGCCCGGAGCTGACGCCCGAGCAGGCGCGCCAGGCGCGTGAGGGTGCGCCGGCCGATGCCGCGCCGGCCGGTGCCGCGTCGTCCGGCGACGAGGATGCCGAGACGCTGCGCGAGCGCCAGCGCCTGGCTCAACTGGCGATGATGGATCGCTGGATCGACGGCGTGCTGGTCGAGCAGCGCCGCTCGCGGCGCTGGAAGCTGTTCTTCCGCTTCTTCTTCGCGCTGCTGATCCTCGCCTCGCTCACCACCACCTTCTATGGGATCTTCATGGCGTCGGGGCCGTCGGCGCCCGCCGAGCGTCACCTCGGCGTCGTCGAGGTCAAGGGCGTGATCGACAGCGAGTCGCCGGCCAGCGCTCAGCGCGTCATCGAGGGGCTCGAGCGGGCCTGGAAGGCCGATCAGGCCGAGGCGGTGGTGCTGCACCTCAACAGCCCCGGGGGCAGCCCGGTGCAGTCCCAGCGCATCTTCGATGCGGTGATGCGGCTGCGCGAGCAGGGCGACAAGAAGATCATCGCGGTGGTCGAGGACATCGGGGCCAGCGGCGCCTACTACGTGGCGGCGGCGGCCGACGAGATCGTCGCCGCCCCGGCCAGCCTGGTGGGTTCGATCGGGGTGATCCATGCCGGTTTCGGCTTCGAGGAGGCCATCGAGCGCCTCGGGGTGGAGCGGCGCGTCTTCACCGCCGGGGAGAACAAGGCCTTCCTCGACCCCTTCTCCGACATCTCCCGCTCCCAGCGTCAGTTCTGGCAGGAAGTGCTGGCCACCACCCATCAGCAGTTCATCGACGACGTCCGCAATGGGCGCGGCGACCGGCTGGGCGATGACGAGCGGCTCTTCAGCGGGCTGATCTGGACGGGCGAGCAGGCCCGTGAGCTTGGGCTGGTGGATGAGCTGGGCAGCCTGGATACCCTGGCGCGACGCTTCGACGGCGCGCGGCTGCAGGACTACACTCCGCGCCTGGATCCCCTGGAGCGGATCTCCCGTCAGTTCGGCCGGGTCGCCGCCGAGTTGATGGGGCTCCCCCAGGCCGCGGCTCCGGTGCGCTACCAGCTGCCCTGAGGGATGGCCGGCCCCTCCGGCAGGAGGGGGCGCCAGCGCATCCTCTAGGCGTCACCGGCTCTTCCCTGTCGGTCCCGGTGCTAGGCCAGCGGGTCGAGGCCTGCCTCGCGCAGCATCGCGCAGAGCCGGATCAGCGGCAGGCCGATCAGGGTGTTGGGGTCGTCGCCCTCGAGGCGCTCGAACAGCGTGATGCCCAGACCCTCCATGCGAAAGCTGCCGGCACAGTCCAGCGGCTGTTCCCGGGCGACATAGGTTGCGATCTCCTGCGCGTCGAGTCGACGAAACACCACCTCATAGCTCTCGTGGCAGACGCGATGCCGGCCATGGCCGGTGTCGATCAGGGCCAGGCCGGTGAGAAAGCGCACCCGTCGGCCGGAGAAGCGCGTCAGCTGGGTGCGGGCCGCGGCTTCATCGCTGGGCTTGCCGAGGATCTCGCCCTCGAACAACGCCACCTGGTCGGCCCCGATGATCAGGTGGTCGGGGTGGGTCGTCGCCAGCCGCTCGGCCTTGGCGAGCGCCAGGCGATGCACCAGCGATTCGGGCGTCTCGCCGGGGCGCGGCGTCTCGTCGATGTCGGGGCTCTCCCAGGCATAGGGGAGAGCGAGGCGGTCGAGCAGCTGGCGGCGCCAGCGAGAGCCCGAGGCAAGGACCAGGCGGGGCATGAAGGCTTCCTCTGCGGTGGGGCGAATGAGCGAAACGCGCGATGACGCCGAACGCGTCGCTCGGCCATTGTAACCCGGCGCGATGGTGGCTTTGACAGGGGGAGGGGGAGTGCCTATCATTGCGCGCCTATGTTGACCTCAAGACTCCCCGGCAGGGTCGAGCCCTACAAGCTCGCGGCCCGTGCCGAACACCTGGAAGGCCTGGTGGCGCTCGCCGAACTGGCCCGACTCGAAGACGAAGTCGGCGCCCAGTCCGGCGACGGCCAAGTGTGGCTGGATTTCGCCATCGATCCCCAGGGGCGCCGGGAGATTCGCGGCCACCTGGAAGCCGAGCTGCAGATTCCCTGTCGGCGCTGCCTCCAGCCCATGGCGCAGCGCGTCGAGAGCGATTTCCGGCTGGGGATGGTCACCAGCGATGCCCTGGCCGCGGAGCTGCCGAGCACCCATGAACCGGTGCTGGTGGAAAACGAACAGCTGAACCTGATGGCGGTGGTCGAGGATGAGATCATTCTCAGTCTGCCCCAGGTGGTTTACCACGACGAGGCCGAGTGCCCGGTCTCGCGCGACCAGCTGACCAGCGGGGAGGCGACCGACGCGTCGGCCGACGCCCCGGCGAACCCTTTCGATGTGCTGCGGCAGATCAAGGGCAAACTCTGATACACCCTCGTTTCACTCTGGAGTGATAACCCATGGCAGTTCAACAGAACCGCAAGACCCGTTCCAAGCGCGGCATGCGTCGTAGCCACGACGCCCTGACCTCCGCGGCCCTGTCCCAGGACAAGGAGACCGGTACCACCCACCTGCGTCACCACGTGGCGCCGGACGGCTTCTACCGTGGCCGCAAGGTCGTCGAAGTCTAAGACGACGACGCGAGTGGTAGTGGCTGGCCGCTGACGTGCGGATCGCCATCGACGCGATGGGCGGGGACCTCGGTCCCCGCCCGGTCGTGATGGGGTCCGCTCAGGCGGTCAACGCCGACCCGGATCTGGAACTCCAGCTGTTCGGCCCCGCCGAGCGGCTCGGCGATGAGATCTCCCGCCTGCCGCGGCCGCTGGCCGCGGCGGCGGCGCGTCTGCAGATCAGCGATGCGCCCGGCGTGATCCGTCAGGCGCAGCGCCCCAGCGAGGCGTTGCGCCACGGGGCCGAGACCAGCATGGCCAGGATGCTCGACAGCATCGCCTCCGGTGACGCCCTGGCCGGGGTCAGTGCCGGCAATACCGGCGCCCTGATGGCCCTGGCACGGCGTGCCCTGGGCACGGTGGCGGGCATTCCGCGGCCGGCGATCAGCACCGCCATCCCCACTCGCGATCGGCGCCGCTGCTATCTGCTCGACCTCGGTGCCAACGTCGAGGCGAGCGCGGCGCGTCTCGTCGACTTCGCCCTGATGGGCGAGGTCATGGCGCGCCACGTGGACGGCCTCGCCGCTCCTCGGGTGGCGCTGCTCAACGTCGGCGTCGAGGGCACCAAGGGTACCGCCAGCGTGCGTGAGGCGGATGCCTGGCTGCGGCAGTATCCCGGCATCACCTACCTCGGCTATGTCGAGGGCGACGGGGTCTTCAGCGGTGCCGCCGACGTGGTGGTCTGTGACGGCTTCGTCGGCAACGCGGTGCTCAAGGCCAGCGAAGGCCTGGCACGCTTGCTGGTGGAGCGGGTGCAGGCGACCTTCGAGGCCCACTGGAGCAGTCGGCTGGTGGGGCTCCTGGCCCGGCCGGCGCTGCGGCGCCTCAGGGGGGAGCTCGATCCCGTTCGCTACAATGGGGCCAGCCTGCTGGGGCTCGCCGGGATCGTGATCAAGAGTCATGGCGGCGCCGATGCCACGGGCTTTCGCTACGCGGTCCAGCGCGCGGCCAACGAAGTCAGTCACGACCTGCCGAGTCGGCTGGCCGCTGAACTGGATCATCGACGGTCCTCTGTCGATTCGGCCGCCGTCGGTCGAGTCGAGAGCGGATCCGGGCCTCAAGGTCCGATCCTGCCGGGTGCGACCGGCATCGACGACAGTCAACAAGCGCAAAGGTGATCGACATGACACAATCCCTTGCCCTCATCTTTCCCGGGCAGGGCTCGCAGCAGATCGGCATGCTGCGCGAGCTGGCGGAGCGCTACAGCGTGGTGCGCACCACCTTCGAGGAGGCTTCTGACGCCCTGGGGTACGACCTCTGGCAGGTGGTTCAGGAAGGCCCGGCCGAGGCGCTCAACGCCACGGCCTGCACCCAGCCGGCGCTGCTCACCGCCAGCGTCTCGATCTGGCGCGTCTGGCAGGAGCTGGAGGGCCCGAGGCCCGTGGCCATGGCCGGTCACAGCCTCGGCGAGTACAGCGCCCTAGTGTGTGCCGGGGCCCTGACGTTCGCCGAGGGCGTGCGGCTGGTGAAGCTGCGCGGCGAGGCGATGCAGGCGGCCGTGCCGGTGGGCGAGGGCGCCATGGCGGCGATCCTCGGCCTGGACGATGCCGCCGTCGAGCAGGCCTGCGCCCGTGCCGCGGACGGCGACGTGGTCGCCGCGGTCAACTACAATGCCCCCGGTCAGGTGGTGATCGCCGGCAGCAAGGCGGCGGTCGAGCGGGCCATCGTGGCCTGTCAGGAGGCCGGGGCGAAGCGTGCCATGCCGCTGCCGGTATCGGTGCCGTCGCACTGTGATCTGATGCGCCCGGCCGCCGAGCGCCTGGCGGCGGCGATGGAGGAGATCGAGCTGCGCGCGCCGCGCTACACGGTGTATCAAAACGTGGATGCCCAGGCCCATGCCGATGTGGAGACCCTTCGCACCCGGCTGATCGAGCAGCTCTATCAGCCGGTGCGCTGGACCTCATGCATCGAGGCCATGACCGGGCAGGGCGCCGAGGTGCTCATCGAGTGCGGGCCCGGCAAGGTACTCACCGGCCTCAACAAGCGCATCGCACGGGGCAGCAAGGGGCTGGCGGTCAATGACCCGGACAGCCTCTCCGCGGCCCTCGAACTGGCCAGGGAAGCCGCCGGCCAGTCGCCGTCGGCCAATGGCTGATCCATCTTCAGGACGTAGACGGAAGAGACCATGACAACCGAGCGTAGAGTCGCCCTGATCACCGGGGCCAGTCGCGGCATCGGCCGCGCCACCGCCCACGAGCTGGGGCGCCAGGGTCGCATCGTGATCGGCACCGCCACCAGCGATGCCGGCGCCGAGCGGATCGATGCCGATCTCGCCGCGGCGGGCATCGAGGGTGCCGGCCGCAAGCTGGACGTCACCGACCAGGACAGCGTCGATGCCCTGATCAAGGCGATCACCGAGGAGTTCGGGGCGCCGACCATTCTGGTCAACAACGCCGGCATCACTCGCGATAACCTGTTGATGCGCATGAAGGAGGACGAGTGGGATTCGGTGATCGACACCAATCTCAAGTCCGTCTATCGCGTCAGCAAGGCCTGCCTGCGCGGCATGACCCGGGCGCGCTTCGGGCGCATCGTCTCGATCAGCTCGGTGGTGGCCACCATGGGCAACCTGGGCCAGACCAACTATGCCGCCGCCAAGGCGGGCATGGAGGGTTTCACCCGGGCGCTGGCCCGTGAGGTGGCCTCGCGTGCCATTACCGTCAATGCGGTGGCGCCGGGGTTCATCGCCACCGACATGACCGAGGCGCTGCCCGAGGAGCAGCACAAGATGCTGCTCGGCCAGATCCCCCTGTCGCGGCTCGGTGATCCCGAGGAAATCGCGGCGGCGGTGGGCTTCCTGACCGGCGAGACGGCGGGCTATATCACCGGCGAAACCCTGCATGTCAACGGCGGCATGAACATGCGTTGAAGCCATCGGGGGGAGGCGGTTGCGCCGACCCCGGGGCGTCTATAAACTACCCCGCAGCTTCCGGCTAGCGGATCTGGATCTTTAACGGCTGGTTTCCGAACGGCCAATGTGAACGACTGGAGTAGTCATAATGAGCACCATCGAAGAGCGCGTTAAGAAGGTTGTGGCTGAGCGTCTGAACGTCAAGGAAGAAGACATCCAGAACTCCTCTTCCTTCACCGAGGACCTCGGCGCGGATTCCCTGGATACCGTCGAGCTGGTGATGGCGCTCGAAGAAGAATTCGACACCGAGATTCCCGACGAGGAAGCCGAGAAGATCACCACCGTTCAGGAAGCCATCGACTACGTCAACGCCCACCAGTAAGGTGGCGGTCGATACCGCTTTCTGAAGCGTCCGGGGCTGCGCCCCGAGGAGAGCCGTCCTGCCGTGGCAGGACGGCTCTCGTGCTATGCGCGACGGGAACTTGCCGAGCCCGCACAGGTCGGGGAGACTCGGGTATAATGCGCGCAATGACGACCCCGTGACGGGGTCGTGTCACCAAGGTTGTCTGGAGGAAAGCTGATGGCTCGTAGAAGGGTTGTGGTGACCGGGCTCGGTCTGGTCACGCCGGTGGGGAATACCGTCAAGGAGAGCTGGGCCAATATCCTGGCCGGCAAGAGCGGTATCACTCCCATCGAACACTTCGATGTCAGCGCCTTCAATACGCGCTTCGGCGGGTCGGTGAAGGACTTCGACATCAGTCCCTATCTCAATCCCAAGGACGCCCGCAAGATGGACCTGTTCATCCAGTACGGGATGGCGGCGGGCGGCCAGGCGATCGCCGATGCCGGGATCGAGTGCACCGAAGAGAATGCCGATCGCATCGGGGTGGCCATCGGCTCGGGCATCGGCGGCCTGCCGATGATCGAGCACAACCACAACGCCCTCAACAAGGGCGGGGCGCGCCGGATCTCGCCGTTCTTCGTGCCGGGCTCGATCATCAACATGATCTCCGGCAACCTGGCGATCCAGCACGGCTTCCGCGGCCCCAACATCGCGATCACCACCGCCTGCACCACCGGGACGCACAACATCGGCTACAGCGCGCGCACCATCGCCTACGGCGACGCCGACGTGATGGTCTGCGGTGGCGCCGAGATGGCGACCACGCCGCTGGGCCTCGGCGGCTTCTCGGCGGCCCGGGCGCTGTCCACGCGCAACGATGATCCCGAGGCGGCGAGCCGTCCCTGGGATCGGGATCGCGACGGCTTCGTGCTCTCCGACGGCGCCGGGGTGATCGTGCTCGAGGAGTACGAGCAGGCGAAGGCCCGCGGGGCGACCATCTACGCCGAGCTCACCGGCTTCGGCATGAGCGATGACGCCTACCACATGACGGCGCCGCCGGAAGATGGTCGTGGGGCGGCGCGCTCCATGAGCAATGCCATTCAGGATGCCGGCATCGATCCCTCCGCCGTCGACTACATCAACGCCCACGGCACCTCGACCGCGGCCGGCGACCTGGCCGAGAGCCGGGCCGTCGAGAAGGTGATGGGCGAGGCCGCCCAGTCGGTGGCGGTCAGCTCCACCAAGTCGATGATCGGTCACCTGCTGGGGGCGGCCGGTGCCGTGGAGGCGGTGTTCAGCGTGCTGGCGATTCGCGATCAGGTCGCGCCGCCGACGATCAACCTGGACAACCCCCAGGACGGCTGCCGGCTCGACTACGTGCCGCACACCGCGCGCGAGATGAAGATCGACGTCAGCCTGTCGAACTCCTTCGGCTTCGGCGGCACCAACGGCACGCTGATCTTCAGCAGGGTGTGAGCAAGCGGCGCGTCGTGGCGGCAGAGGCGGCCATGAGCGACTGGCCGCTGGAGGATCGCGGCGTCGCCTACGGGGACGGTCTCTTCGAGACCGTCCTCGTGCGTGACGGCCGCCCCGTGCTGTGGGAGCAGCACCTGGCGCGCCTCGCCCGAGGCTGCCGGGTGCTGGACATCCCGCCGCCCGACCGGGCGCGGCTGGAGGCACCGCTGGCCGAGGCCGGCGAGGGGCTCTCGGTGCTCAAGCTGATCCTGACCCGCGGCAGCGGGGGACGCGGCTATGCGCTCCCGAGCCCCCCCGATCCCCAGCTGCGCTGGCGGCTCGGGCCGTTCGCGCCCGACGCCGAGCGCTGGCGGCACGGCGTGCGGGTGCGCCACTGCCGATTGCGCCTGGGCATCCAGCCCCTGCTCGCCGGCCTCAAGCACCTCAATCGCCTCGAGAACGTCCTGGCCCGTGCCGAGTGGACGGATGCCGACACGGCGGAAGGGTTGCTCTGCGACAGCGAGGGGCGTCTGGTGGAGGCCACCTGCATGAACCTGTTCTGGCAGCGCGATGGCAAGCTGGAGACGCCCCGGCTCGACCGCTGCGGCGTGGCCGGCACGCTGCGGGCGGCACTCCTCGAGCGGGCGTCGATCCATGAGGTCGACGCCTGCCCCTCGGTGCTCGATGGGGTCGAGGCGCTGTGGCTCGGCAATTCGCTGCAGGGGCTCTGGCCGGTGGCGAGGCTCGACGATGCCGAGGGCAATCCCATTCGGCACTGGCGCCTCGGGCCGGGGCATCGCCGCCTGCAGGCCCTGGCCCATGAGGCGCTGGGCTATCCCCCCATCACGTGATGATTGAACGAGGACACGCATGCTGCGTCTGCTGAAGATCCTGCTGGTGCTGGCCGTGCTGGCGGCCCTGGCGCTACTCGCCGGCCACCGTTACTGGCAGTCGCGCCTCGAGGCGCCCATCGCCCTCGAGGCGTCGACGCTCTACGAGGTGCCGGCCGGCGCCGGCTACCATCGCGTGATTGGCGAGCTGGCCGAGCGCGGTATCCTCGAGAAGATCTGGGCCTTTCGCCTGCTGGCGCGCCTGGAGCCCGAGAGCCTGCCCGACCTGCGCCCCGGCGAGTATCGCCTCGAGCCCGGGATGAGCGGACGCGAGCTGCTGGCGCTGCTGGGGAGCCACGAGGTCGTCACCTACTCGCTGACCATTCCCGAGGGCTGGACCTTCGGCCAGATGCGCGAGGCCCTCGACGAGGCGCCCAAGCTCGAACACCGCACCGCGGGGCTCAGTGACGGCGAGGTGATGGCGCTGCTCGACCGGGAGCAGCGCCACCCCGAGGGCTGGTTCTTCCCCGATACCTATCGCTATCACAAGGGGCTCAGTGACCTGGAGATCCTGCGTCAGGCCCTCGAGCGCATGGAGACGACCCTTGAGAGCGTCTGGGAAGCGCGCGATGAGGACCTGCCGCTCGAGAGTGCCTATCAGGCGCTGATCATGGCCTCGCTGATCGAGCGCGAGACCGGTGCGCCCGAGGAAAGGCCCGAGATCGCCGGCGTGTTCAAGCGCCGCCTGGAGCGGGGCATGCGCCTGCAGACCGACCCCACCGTGATCTATGGCATGGGCGAGCGCTATGCGGGCAACATCACCCGGGCCGACCTGCGCGAGCCGACCCCCTACAATACCTATGTGATCGACGGGCTGCCGCCGACGCCGATCGCCCTGCCGGGACGCGACGCCCTCGAGGCGGCGGTACATCCGGCCGAGGGCGAGACGCTCTACTTCGTCGCGCGCGGGGATGGCACCCACCACTTCTCGCGCACCCTGCGCGAGCACAACAACGCGGTGAACCGGTATATCCGCAATCGCTGACCATGGAGCGGCATCGAACATGACCGAGCGCGGACGATTCATCACCCTGGAAGGCTGCGAGGGCGTGGGCAAGTCCACCAACCTCGCCCTGGTGGTCGAGCATCTTCGGGCCCGCGGGCACGAGGTGGTGGCGACTCGCGAGCCGGGGGGCACCCCCCGGGCGGAAGACATTCGCCGGCTGCTGCTGGATCCGGTCGAGGAGGAGCCCCTCGACCCGGATGCCGAACTGCTGCTGGTCTTCGCCGCCCGTGCCCAGCACCTGGCGCGGGTGGTCGAGCCGGCCCTCGCGCGCGGTGCCTGGGTGGTCTGTGACCGCTTCACCGACGCCACCTACGCCTACCAGGGCGGCGGGCGCGGCATCGACGCCGCGCGCATCGCCGAGCTCGAGGCCTTCGTTCAGCAGGGCCTCGAGCCCGATCTCACGCTGCTGCTGGACATGTCCATGGACGCCGCCCAGCGGCGACTCGACGGTCGCCTCGCGGGGCAGGGCGAGGAGCGCGACCGCTTCGAGCGCGAGCGCGACGACTTCTTCGAGGCGGTGCGTCGCGCCTACCTCGCGCGTGCCGAGGCCGCCCCCGAGCGGGTGGTGGTGATCGATGCCGGGGCCGGGCTAGACGAGGTCAAGGCCGAGCTGTTGGCCCGCCTGGACGCGCGGATGGGCGCATGGCGATGAGCCCCGTCGAGGTGCCGCGCCCGCTGCCCTGGCTGATGACGCGCTGGCGCGAGCTCGTTCAACTGGCCGATGCCGGGCGACTGCCCCACGCCCTGCTGATCTCGGGCGGTCACGGCATCGGCAAGCAATCGCTGGCCGAGGCGCTGGTCGCCCGCACCCTCTGCGCCTCGCCCGGCGAGACCGCCTGCGGCCGCTGCCACGCCTGCCACATGCTGGCCTCGGGCTACCATCCCGACCTGCTGCGGGTGGCGCCGGAGGAGGGCAAACGGCTGATCCGCATCGGCCCGGTGCGCGAGGTCAACGCCTTCGTCGCCCAGACCGCCCAGCAGGGCGGCTATCGGGTGATCACCATCGCCCCGGCCGAGGCGATGAACGTGGCGGCTTCCAACGCGCTGCTCAAGAGCCTCGAGGAGCCGGGCGGGCGCACCCTCTTCGTGCTGCTCTCCGACATCCCCTCGCGACTGCTGCCGACCATCCGCTCGCGCTGCCAGCACTGGAGCCTGCCCGTGCCGGCCGAAGACGACTGTCGGCCCTGGCTGACCGAGCAGCTGGGCGGCGAGGAGGAGGCCCGCTTCTGGTTTCGGGCCGCGGGCGGACTGCCGCTGCGCGCCCTGGAGCTCGCCGAGCCCAGCGCCCGGGCGTTGCGCCAGCAGCTGGTCGAGACCTTCGACGCGCTGATGCGCGGTGGCGAGCCGGTCGCCGAGGCAGCCCGCCTGGATCGTCAGTCCATCGATGCCATCCTGTGGTACGGTATCATCTGGCTCGAGGACCTGATTTGTCTGGGGCTCTCGGGCGATACCGCCGAGCTGCGCAACCCCGATCTGCTGGTGCTCTACCGCCAGGCGGTCAAGAATGGTCGTGTACGCGACTGGTTCCGCCTGCTGGACTATGCCCGCGAGCAGCGGCGCCTGCTGGCCGAGGGCGGCAACCCCAACCCCCAGCTGACCCTCGAGGCCTGGCTGGTACGCTGGTCCACGCTGCTGCGTTCCTGACACGCCGCGGCGCCCTGGATCCGCCGACGCATCGCAAAGGGAGATACCATGGCCGCACAGAAGGCGCTTTCGCTGACCATCCAGGATGTCCCGACCCTGCTCTCGGCCTACATGCCGGTGCTCGAGCGCGGTGGCATCTTCGTGCCCACCCGCGAGCGCTATGCGCTGGGCCAGGAGGTCTTCCTGCTGCTCATGCTGCCCGGCGACGAGGAGCGAGTGCCGGTCACCGGCCAGGTGGTGTGGGTCTCGCCCGAGGGCGTGGCCGGCCGCCGGGTCCCCGGCATCGGCATCCACTTCAGCCCCGACGACCAGGCCGTGCGCGACCGCATCGAGACCCTGCTGGCCGGCCAGCTGGACAAGGGCGCCCCGACCTACACCCTCTGAGGACGGGCCCGGCCGCGCGCCGGCCTTCACGCTTCTGAACCCACTCTGCGATTCCGGAATTCCCCTGCATGTTCGTCGACTCCCACTGCCACCTCGATCGCCTCGATCCCGCCAGCCACGATGGCGACCTCGCCGCCGCCCTCGAGGCCGCCCGCGCCCGTGACGTGCGCCAGTTCCTGGCCATCGCCGTGACCCTGGAGGACGTGCCGGCCCTGGCCGAGATCAGTCGCGCCCATGACGACGTGGTGATCTCGGCCGGCATCCACCCCCTGCAGTCGCTCGAGGCGGAGCCCGACGTGGCCGCGATCATCGAGTCGGCCGAGCGCTTCGGCGCCGTGGCCATCGGCGAGTGCGGGCTGGACTACCACTACCTCGACAAGTCCCCCGACGCGGTGCCCTCCCGGGAGGTGCAGCTCGAGCGTTTCCGTCGCCAGCTGATCGCTGCCCGCGAGCTCGAGCTGCCGGTGGTCATCCATACCCGCGAGGCCCGCGAGGACACCCTGGCGCTGATCCGTGAGCACGTCGACCCGGCGGTGGGCGGGGTGCTGCACTGCTTCACCGAGGATCTGGACATGGCCCGGGAGGCCGTGCGCCACGGCTTCTACATCTCGCTCTCCGGTATCGTTACCTTCCGCAACGCCGAGTCGCTGCGCGAGGTGGCCCGACGCGTGCCGCTGGACCGGCTGCTGATCGAGACCGACAGCCCCTACCTGGCCCCGGTGCCGCACCGCGGCAAGCCCAACGAGCCGGCCTGGGTGGTCGAGGTCGCCGAGTGCATCGCCGAGGCGCGGGGCATCAGCCTCGAGGAGCTCGCCGCCCAGACCACCGCCAACTTCTACCACCTGTTCCGCGCGGCGGCCCCCGAGGCCCCGGCGGGCGTCCGCGACGCCCTGTCCCGCGCCGGGCTGGTCTAGGCCGAGACGCCACCGACAGAGGCCGTTGCCATGACCCTCGATCCCCTGCTGGCTCAGATCGAGCCCCACGGCGAGATTCCCCCCGTGGATCGCTGGCACCCCGCGCAGCGCGGCGAGATGGACCTCACCATCGCCGCCGACGGACGCTGGCTCCACGAGGGCACGGCCATCGCCCGGCCGCGCCTGGTGCGCCTGCTGTCGACCATCCTGCGCCGCGAGGCCGAGGGCGACTACTGGCTGGTCACGCCGGCCGAGATGCAGCGCATCCGCGTCGAGGATCGTCCCTTCCTGATCGTCGATGCCGAGCTCGAGGCGGGCGACTGGTGGCTCACCACCAATGTCGGCGACCGCGTGCGCCTCGACGATGAATGCCGACTGACCCTCAGCGAGACGCCGGCCGGGGAGACGATCCCCGAGGTGCCGATCCGCTTCGGCCTCGCGGCCCGCCTGGGGCGCAACGTCTACTATCGGCTGGTGGAGCAGGCCGAGACCCGGGAGGGCAAGGAGGGCGCCCTCGAGCTGGGACTGACCAGCGGCGGGACCTGGCAGCCGCTCGGTCGACTCGAGGCGGACGAGCGCCGGGACGGCGACGGCCCATGAGCGAGCGCGGCGCCTCTTCCCCGTCGCTGACCGCCGAGCAGCGGGCGGTGGTCTCCCACGCGCGGGGGCACGCCCGGGTCGCGGCCGTGGCCGGGGCCGGCAAGACCACCACCATGGTGGCCCGGGTGCTGCACCTGCTGGCGCGCGGCGTGCCGCCGGGGCGGATACTCGTGCTGATGTTCAACCGCTCGGCCCGGGAGGACTTCCAGGCGCGGCTCGCGGCCATGGCGCCGGCCGGCCAGGCGCTGCCCGACGTGCGCACCTTCCACTCGCTGGGCCATCGGCTCACCGCCAGCCTGACCCGCTGGGGCGTGCTGGCCCCGCGTCAGCTGCTCACCGCCGACTGGCAGCTCGAGCGGCTGCTGCGTCAGGCGACCCTGGCGGCGCTCGCCGAGGAGCCCGAGGCCCGGGAGACGGCGCTGGACGCCGAGCGTCTCGAGGCGCTGGCGCACTTCTGCGGGCTGGTGAAGGCCGAGATGGCCTCGCCCGCCGAGCTGCATGCGCGACTCGACTTCGGCGAGGAGACCGGCCACTTCGTGGCCGCCTTCGAGCATGCCGAGCGGCTGCTGGCCGAGCAGGGGCTGATGACCTTCGCCGACCTGCTCTACCGGCCGCTGCTGGCGCTGGAGGCGGACGCCGCGCTGCGCCGCCGGGTCCAGGGCTTCCTCGATCACGTGGTCATCGACGAGTACCAGGACATCAATACCGCCCAGCAGCGCCTGCTGGCGCTGCTCGCCGGCCGCGAGGCCGAGGTGATGGCGGTGGGCGATGCCAACCAGTGCATCTACGAGTGGCGCGGCGCCCACCCCGACACCATGCTGGAGAACTTCACCGCCACCTTCGGCGCGGCGCACGACTACCCGCTCTCCACCACCTTCCGCCACGGCCACGCCCTGGCGCTGACCGCCAACCACGCCATCGCCGCCAACCGCCGGCGCCCCGACCAGCTGTGCCTGGCCGCCCCCGACAATCCCCACACCGGGCTCGCGGTGGGGCAGGGCGGCCGGGCGCTGCTCGACGAGCTCGGCGCCTGGCATCGCCAGGGACGGGGCCTCGACGAGGCCTGCCTGCTGGTGCGCAGCTGGGCGCTCTCGGTGCCGCTGCAGCTGGCGCTGCTGCGCGAGGGCATCCCGTTCCGGCTGGCCCGGGAGGATCGCTTCGTCTTTCGCCTGCCGCTGGTGGAGGCCCTGGCCGGCTACCTGCGTTTGGCGCTGGAGCCCCGACTGCTCCAGGATCCGGGGCACCTTTCGCTGCTGCTGGCCCAGCCCACCTCCTTCGTCGCCCGGGAGCGGATCGCCGCCCTGGCCACCCGGCTGGCCGAGACCCAGCGCTGGCCTGAGCGTCACGATCCCCTGCTGGAGGGGCTCAAGCCCCACCAGCGGCGCACCCTGAAGCGGCGCTGGTCGCTGCTCTGCGAGCTGCCGCGCCGCTCGGCCTGGCCGCCGGCACGCCTGCTCGACCACGTGCTCGAGGCGGTGGAGGCCGAGAAGGTCCTGAAGCGCGCCGCCGCGCGGCGCGACAAGGGGGAGGAGGACGTGCGCCTGCTCGACGTGCTGGTCGAGCAGGCCCGGGAGCTCGGCAACGACACCGCCGCCTTCATCGAGCTGCTGTGCCGCCCGGTCGAGAACCGCCAGGACGGCGTCCTGATCACAACCGTGCACGGGGCCAAGGGGCTCGAGTGGCCGCTGGTGCTGCTGGCCGGCACCAACGAGGAGGACTTCCCCCACTACACCCGCGATAACCCGCTGACCCCGGGGCGGCTGGAGGAGGAGCGGCGACTCTTCTACGTCGCCATCACCCGGGCCAGGGAGCGCCTGGTGCTGCTCCACGACGGCGGCGAGCACCGCCCCAGCCGCTTCATCGGCGAATCCGCCTGGCAGGACGGTGAGCGGGTCGCCCGCCGACTGGCCGAGGTCGATCACGGCGCCGGGAGGCCGGTCGAGCGTGAGGCGCCAGAAAGCGAGGCCGCCGAGCCGGGCGCCCCGCTGGAGGTCGCCGACCCCGCGCTCGTCGGCCGCTACCTGGCGGCGCTGGGCCACTCGCTGCCGGTGGCCAGGGCGCGGCCCGCCGCGCCGGAGCCGGGCCGCGTCGCCCCGGGCCAGTTCCGGGTCGGCCAGGCCCTGCGCCATGCGGTCTTCGGCGAGGGCCAGATCGACGTGGTCGAGGGCGATCCCGACAACCCGGTGATCGAGGTACGCTTCCGCACGGCCGGCCGGCGCCGCCTGATCGCCTGCCGGGCCCCCATCGAACTGCTGGACGGAGTCGACGCATGAACGGGCCGCTGATCTCGGCCGCCACCCTGGTTGATGCCCTCGAGGGGCCCCATCCGCCTCGCCTGCTGGACTGCCGCGCGCGGCTGGGCGAGCCCGATGCCGGTCGCCGGCTGTGGGTCGAGGCCCACCTGCCGGGCAGTCTGCATGTCGATCTCGATCGCGACCTGGCCGCCGCGCCGGGAGAGGGCGGTCGGCATCCGCTGCCCGACCCCGAGGCCTTCACCGCGGTGCTGCAGCGCCTGGGTATCACGGCGGAGCAACCGGTGGTGGTCTATGACGACATGGGCGGACAGCTGGCGGCGGCGCGCGCCTGGTGGATGCTCGCCTGCTGGGCGGGGCATCCCGACGTGCGCCTGCTCGACGGCGGACTCAAGGCCTGGCTGGCGGCGGGGAGCGAGCTGCTGGAGGACGGTGACCCGGACGCCGCGCCGGCGCCGTCGGACTGGCGGCCTGCCTATCGCGACGCGGCCCTCGTCGCGGTCGACGAGGTCGCCGGCGCCAGCGCGCTGAAGGTCGACGCCCGCAGCCGCGAGCGCTTTCGCGGCGAGGCCGAGCCCGTGGACCCGGTGGCCGGCCACATTCCCGGCGCGGTGTGCCGCCCCAGTGCCGATAACCTCGACGCCAGCGGCCATTTCAAGCGCGCCGACGCGCTGGCCCGCGAGCTGCCCGAGGCCGACGCCTTGATCGCCTACTGCGGTTCGGGGGTCACCGCCTGCCATAACGTGCTGGCCTACGCCGTGGCCGGGCGAGCGCTGCCGCGGCTCTATGTCGGCTCCTGGAGCGAGTGGATCCGTGATCCCGAGCGCCCCATCGCCATCGGCGACTGAGTCGACTCGGGTATGCGATCGGAACCTCACATAGAACGTAAAGCGGCCCCGCCATGGCGGGGCCGCTTCATTGGGGTCGTGCTATCGGGGCGGTGCGTTACATATTCGGGTAGTTCGGTCCACCACCGCCCTCCGGTGCCACCCAGGTGATGTTCTGGGCGGGGTCCTTGATGTCGCAGGTCTTGCAGTGCACGCAGTTCTGGAAGTTGATCTGGAACTTGGGCGTGCCGTCGTCGGCCTCGACCACCTCGTAGACGCCGGCCGGGCAGTAGCGGCTCGCGGGCTCGGCATAGGTGGGCAGGTTGTCGCGGATCGGCAGCTCCGGATCGGCCAGCTTCAGGTGACAGGGCTGGTCCTCCTCATGGTTGGTGTTCGACAGGAACACCGAGGAAGGCTTGTCGAAGGAGAGCTTGCCGTCGGGCTTCGGGTAGTCGATCTTCTCGCACTCGGCCGCCGGCTTCAGGGTGGCGTGGTCCGGCGTGGTGTCGTGGACGTTGGGCAGCTTGCCGCCGAGCAGCTGGTCGAGGAAGTTGTAGGCGCCGCCGCCGACGGTGCCGTACTTGTGGATCGCCGGCCCGAAGCTGGCGCTCTCCTTGAGCTCCTGATAGGCCCAGCTCGCCTCCCACTTCTCGGTGAAGGTGGTGAGCTCGCGTCCGCCCTCGTCGCCCTGTTTCAGGGCCTCGAAGACCGCCTCGGCCGCCACCAGGCCGGATTTCATGGCGGTGTGCAGGCCCTTGATCTTGGCGAAGTTGAGGGTGCCGGCGTCGCAGCCGATCAAGAGACCTCCGGGGAAGGTCATCTTGGGCAGACAGTTGAGGCCGCCCTTGGCGATGGCCCGGGCGCCGTAGGCGACCCGCTTGCCGCCTTCCAGGTGCTGCTTGAGCACCGGGTGGTGCTTCATGCGCTGGAACTCGTCGAACGGCGACAGCCAGGGATTCTGGTAGGAGAGGTCCATGATCAGGCCGACCACCACCTGCTGGTTCTCGGCGTGATAGAGGAACCAGCCGCCGTGGGTCTGCTTGTCCAGCGGCCAGCCGGAACCATGCAGCACCAGCCCGGGCTCGTGCTGCTCGGCGGGGATGTCCCACAGCTCCTTCAGGCCGATGCCATAGTGCTGGGGATCCTTGCCCGCATCGAGCTCGAAGTCGCGGATCAGCCGCTTGCCCAGGTGGCCGCGGGCGCCCTCGGCGAACAGGGTGTACTTGGCGCGCAGCTCCATGCCCGGCATGTGGCCGTCCTTGGGCTGGCCGTCGGCGCCCACGCCCATGTCGCCGATCAGGATGCCGCGCACGGTGCCGTCCTCGTCCTGGATCACCTCCTGGGCGGCGAAGCCCGGGAAGATCTCCACGCCCAGTGCCTCGGCCTGCTCACCGAGCCAGCGGCACAGGTTGCCGGCGCTGATCACGTAGCGGGTCGACTCTTTATCATGGTTCTGGCCGCCGGTGTTGTGCATGGTCTTGGGCACCAGGGCGTTGGGCAGCTTCTGGGCCTTCTCGGCATCCTTGAGCAGATAGAGCTCGTCACGAGTCGCGGGGGTGGTCAGCGGCGCGCCGCGCTCTTCCCAGTCGGGGAACAGCTCGTTGAGGGCGCGGGGCTCGAAGACGGCCCCGGAGAGGATGTGGGCGCCCACCTCGGAGCCCTTCTCCACCACGCACACCGTCAGCTCCTGGCCGGCCTCGTTCGCCTGCTGCATCAGGCGAGATGCCGCCGAGAGCCCCGAGGGCCCGGCACCAACGATGACCACATCGAAGTCCATGGAATCGCGTTCGACTTGTTCTTCCACCTGCACTCTCCTTGCTGTCCCGAGGACGCGGCCACCGGATGCGACCAACGTCGATAGGATTTAAAACGGTCGTTTGCTTCTAGCCATGTCTCATGATAGGCATAATAGCGGCAAAGGGTCACCCCCTGCGATGGTGCAGGGCGCAAGGGTACCCGGCGTGGCCCTGCACGGCCGGGGATTGTTGATCCGGACCGGCCATGGCACATTGGGGGCGTTTTTCGCTGCAGCGCCTATCAAACGCTTGCATGAAACGCATAAGGGTATGCCAGCCGGTTCCAAGGAGGCGTGTGTCCCGCCCGCTCGTTCGGGTGGTCGAGGCCGCTTCTTCCATCACCAGGTTCCCAGAGTGAACCAAGCGAGGACACTATGAAGGTACTCGTCGCGGTCAAACGCGTCATCGACTACAACGTCAAGATCCGGGTCAAGCCGGATAACTCCGACGTCGACCTCACCAACGTCAAGATGGCCATGAACCCCTTCTGCGAAATCGCCGTGGAAGAGGCCGTGCGCCTGAAGGAGAAGGGCGTCGCCACCGAGGTCATCGTGGCCACCGTCGGCCCCAAGGCCGCCCAGGAGCAGCTGCGTACCGCGCTGGCGCTGGGTGCCGATCGTGCCGTGCACGTCGAGACCGATGAGCGCGTCGAGTCGCTGGGCGCGGCCAAGGCGCTGGCCAAGATCGTCGAGGAAGAGCAGCCGGGACTGGTGATCCTCGGCAAGCAGGCCATCGACACCGACAACAACCAGACCGGCCAGATGCTGGCGGCGCTGACCGGGCTGCCCCAGGGCACCTTCGCCTCCGAGGTGGTCATCGAGAACGACACCGCCAAGGTGACCCGCGAGGTCGACGGCGGCCTGCAGACGGTGTCGCTGACCCTGCCGGCCATCGTCACCACCGACCTGCGCCTGAACGAGCCGCGCTACGCCAAGCTGCCCGACATCATGAAGGCCAAGAAGAAGCCGATGGACGTCAAGACCCCGGCGGATCTCGGCATCGAGGTGGCCTCGAAGGTCAAGCTGGTCAAGGTCGAGCCGCCGGCCGAGCGCCAGGGCGGCGTCAAGGTGGGCTCCGTGGATGAGCTCGTGGACAAACTCAAGAACGAAGCCAAGGTGATCTCATGAGCATTCTCGTCCTGGCCGAACACCATGACGGCGCCCTGGCCGGCGCTACCGCCCACGTGGTCGCCGCGGCCCAGCAGATCGGTGGCGACATCGACGTGCTGGTGGCCGGCGAGAACGTCGGCGCCATCGCCGAGGCCGCCGCCCAGCTCGACGGCGTCAGCCGCGTGCGCGTGGCCGACCACGCCGCCTACGCCCATCAGCTCGCCGAGCCCATGGGCGCGCTGCTGGCCGAGCTCGCCGACGACTACAGCCATGTGCTGGCGGTGGGCTCCACCACCGGCAAGAACGTGCTGCCGCGCCTCGCCGCGCTGAAGGACGTGGCGCAGCTCTCCGAGATCATCGCGGTGGAGAGCGCCGACACCTTCAAACGGCCGATCTACGCCGGCAACGCCATCGCCACCGTGCAGAGCGACGACGCCCTGAAGGTGATCACCGTGCGTGCCACCGCCTTCGACGCGGTCGCCGAGGGTGGCAGCGCCGCCATCGAAGCGGTGGACTTCGTGGCCGACAACGCCCAGTCCAGCTTCGTCGGCGAGGAGCTGGCGCAGAGCGACCGCCCCGAGCTGGGCGCGGCCAAGGTGGTCGTCTCCGGCGGGCGCGGCATGGGCAACGGCGAGAACTTCAAGCTGCTCGACGGCATCGCCGACAAGCTCGGCGCGGCCATCGGCGCCTCACGCGCCGCGGTGGACGCCGGCTTCGTGCCCAACGACATGCAGGTCGGCCAGACCGGCAAGATCGTCGCCCCGGAGCTCTATATCGCCGTGGGCATCAGCGGGGCCATCCAGCACCTGGCGGGCATGAAGGACTCCAAGGTGATCGTCGCCATCAACAAGGACGAGGAGGCGCCGATCTTCCAGGTCGCCGATTACGGCCTGGTCGGCGACCTGTTCGACGTCCTGCCGGAGCTCGAGCAGAAGCTGTAGGGAAGATCGCTTCCAGGTCGCGCTCTCGACCGTCACCGGCCTGGTGGGCGACCCGTTCGACGTCCTGCCGGAGTTCGAGCAGAAGCTATAAAACGACTTCGCTCGTCCCATCAAGGCCGGCCCCCTGTGGGCCGGCCTTGTCGTATGTCGACACTATCCGGTAGCAGCTCCTTGATTAACGTCCTCTATAAAAGAGATAACGAGAACTATTAGCAACAAGTGTGCTTCTCTGCCATTCTTGGGGGTGAATCGGGGCGAGGGCCCCACGGACACCCGCAAGGAGGAAGCATCATGCCGCATACCCTTCCTGATCTTCCCTATGCCTACGACGCCCTGGAGCCGTACGTCGATGCGCTGACCATGGAGATTCACCACTCCCGTCACCATCAGACCTACGTCAACAACCTCAACGCCGCCCTCGAGGGCACCGGCCTTGAGGAAGTGCACGTCGAGGAGCTGATCGCTAACCTCGACCACGTTCCGGACAGCCATCGCCAGGCCGTGATCAACAACGGCGGGGGGCACGCCAACCACTCCATGTTCTGGCAGATGATGTCGCCCGACGGCGGTGGCCAGCCAAAGGGCCAGGTCGCCGAGGCCATCGAGAGCGAACTGGGCGGCTTCGACGCCTTCAAGGAGGCCTTCACCAAGGCGGCGCTGGGCCGCTTCGGCAGCGGCTGGGCCTGGCTGAGCGTCACGCCCGAGGGCACTCTTAAGGTTGAGAACACCCTCAACCAGGACAGCCCGATCATGGAGGGCCGCTGGCCCGTGCTGGGCCTGGACGTCTGGGAGCACGCCTACTACCTGAAGTACCAGAACAAGCGTCCGGACTACGTGGCGGCCTTCTTCAACGTTATCGACTGGTCAGACGTCGAGCGTCGCTACCAGAACGCCACCGGCTAGGCTCGTCAGCCGAGACAGGCTGAGCGAGTCACCAGTCTGGCCGGCTGGATCCGAGCGAGAGCCGCGCCTTCATGAGGCGCGGCTCTCTTCGTTGCGGCGTCGGTGTCCTCAGCGCCGCGCGGGTGCGGCCTGCAGCCCCCACATGAAGTAGGCGCCGCCGAGCAGCGAGGCGACGAGCCCCGCGGGGATCTCCTCGGGGAACAGCAGCTGGCGACCCAGGCCATCGGCCAGCACCATCAGCAGGGCGCCGGTCAGCGCCGCCCCGGCCAGGTGCACCCGGGCCCGGGTGAAGCCCAGCAGGCGCGCCATGTGGGGTGCCAGCAGGCCGACGAAGGAGAGCGGCCCCACCACCAGGGTGGCCCCGGCGGTAAGCAGCGCCACCATCAGCAGCAGCACCAGTCGCGAGCGCGCCAGGGGCAGCCCCAGGGCCGTGGCGGTGGCACCGCCGATCGGCAGGATGTCCAGCCAGCGGGCCAGCGGCGCGGCGACCAGGGCCAGCAGCAGGGACGCGGCGGCCACCACCAGGGCGCTGGTCGGGTCGACGTAGTAGGTGGAGCCGGAGAGCCAGGCGATGACCTGCTGGCCGCGGGGGTCGCCCCCGGCGAGCACCACGCCCTTGACCGCCTCGAACAGCGCGGTGATCGCCACGCCGGTCAGCAGCAGCCGTTCCGGCTGGAAGCCGCTGGCGCGGTTGAGTCCCACCAGCACCGCCAGGCTGGCCAGCGCCCCCAGGGTGCCGGCGGCTACCAGGGTCAGGTTGCCGGGGGCGGGCAGCAGGAAGATGGCGCCCATCAGGGCGATGGCGCTGCCGCCGCTGATGCCCAGCACCTCGGGGCTGGCCATGGGGTTGGCGGTCAGGCGCTGGATCAGGGTGCCGGCGATGGCGAGCATGATCCCGCAGCCGGCGGCGGCCAGTGCCCGGGGGGCGCGCCACTGCAGCAGCGTCCAGTCGGTGGGCGAGGCCCACCGCCAGCCGTCGGGCCCCTGACCGGCCAGCACCGCTACCATGCCCACGCCCAGCATGGCGATGGCGAGCCCACCGGCCAGCCGCCCGGGCGCCGGATGTCGCCGGCCCAGGACCCGGGCCTCGCGCGGGGGCGTCTCGCCGGTGAGGCGCAGTCGCGGAATCAGCCACAGCAGCAGCGGCGCGCCCAGCGCCGCGGTGGTGGCACCGGTGGGAATCAGGGTCGGCAGGTGGCCCGAGACGTGCTGCAGCGCCAGGTCGGTGGCGGCCAGCAGCAGCGCGCCGAGCAGTGTCGACCATAGCAGTCGAGTCCCCAGGCGCCGTGCGCCGGCCAGGCGCACGATGTTCGGCGCGGCCAGGCCGATGAAGCCGACGATGCCCACGACGCTGACCACGCAGCCGGTGAGAAAGACCGCGAGTCCCAGGCCGGCGAGGCGCAGATGCTTGAGCGAGACGCCGAGGCTACGAGCACCCGCCTCGTCGAGGGCGAGGACCGCCAGGGGGCGCAGCAGCAGCCAGGCGAGCAGGCCGCCGATCGCCAGGCGCGGCGCCAGGAAGGCGACGTCCTGCCAGCCGTTCTGGGCCAGCGACCCGGCCCCCCAGATCAGCAGCCCCTTGAGCTCCTCCTGATGGAAGAGCAGCAGCACCATGGAGAGCGCCCCGAAGTAGAGGTTGACCACCAGCCCGCCGAGTACCACCACGACCGGCGCCAGGCCGCGTCGCCAGGCCAGGGCGAACACCAGGCCCATGGCCAGGCCGCCGCCGGCCAGCGCTACCCACTCTCGCCCCAGCCCCAGCAGGCCCGGGGCCATCAGCGAGGCGGCCATCAGCGCCAGGTTGGCGCCGCTGGCCACGCCCAGGGTGGTGGGCGCGGCCAGCGGGTTGCGCAGCACCTGCTGCATCAGCACCCCGGCGAGCGCCAGGCCGCCGCCTGCGAGCAGCGCCATGGCGAGTCGCGGCCACCAGGCGTAGTGCAGCACCAGGCTCGTGGCGGCCTCGGCCGCCGCCGCGGGATCAATCATCGCCGCCAGTCCCGCCCCCAGGCCGGGGCCGTCGAGCAGGTGGCCAAGGGCGAGGACCAGCACGCCGAGGGCCAGCGGCAGGCAGAGGCGCCCCGGGGTCAGCAGGGGGCGCCAGGGACGTCGGGAGGCGAGGGCGTCAGGCGGCATCGTCGGACTCCAGGGCGTTCACCAGCTGTTCGGCGAAACGCTCGGCCGAGGGCAGGGCGCCGAAGCTCCAGATCGGCGGCAGCACGATGGGCGTCCCACGGCTCGCCTCGACCAGGTGGCCCCAGAGGCCGCCGTCGTCCAGGCGCTCGCGGACCCCGGCGGGGTAGGGCTCCACCACGACCAGGCGGGCGTCGAGGCCGGCCAGCGCCTCGATGCCCACCAGCGAGAAGCCCCAGGCGTTGGTGGAGCCGGTCCAGGCGTTGTCGAGCCCCAGCCGATCGAGCACCGCCTGGTAGAGTCCGTTGTCGCCGAAGACCCGCACGTGGCGGCGATCCATGAACTGCACGACCAGCAGCGGCGGGGGCGTGTCGCCGAGGCGCCGGCGCAGGGCCTCGAGCCGGGCCTCGGTCTCCTCGATCAGGCGAGTGGCCGCCGCGGGGCGCTCGATCATCTCGCCGAGTACGCGGGTCAGTTCGCGCATCTCCGTCCAGGTGTCGCGCCCGGGGCGATAGAGTGGCAGGGACGCGACCGGGGCGATGCGCTCGAGACGCGGCGTCAGGTTGGCGAACATCGGTGAGATCAGGATGCGCTCCGGCGCCAGGCTCGCCAGCCGCTCGAGGTTGGGCTGGCTGCGCAGCCCCAGGTCGCTCGTCGAGGCAGGCAGGGCGGGCTCGCCCACCCAGGCATGGTAGGCCTCGACCTGGGCGACGGCGGCAGGGGGCGCGCCGAGCGCGACCAGCGTCTCGGCCAGCGTCCAGTCGAGGGTGGCGAGGCGCGGCGGGCCGGTCGCGGCCGAGGCGGCGACGGCCGAGGCGGCCACGAGCGCGGTCAGCAGGACGACGAGCCAGCGCAGGCGGGGCGATCCGAGAAACACGGCGAGCTCCAGGGGCGGATGAGGCCGATCAGTGGGCGATGGCGACGCGGTGCTCGCCACAGGGGTGGGCCATGACGTGCATGGGGATGCCGTAGATGGCCTGCAGGGTGTCGCCGTTCATCATCTCCTCGGGCGTGCCCTTGGCCAGCAGCCGGCCGCCGTGCAGGGCCACCAGGCGGTCGCAGTAGCGCGACGCCATGTTGATGTCGTGAAGCACGATGATCACGCCGAGGCCCAGCTCCCGGCACAGCCGGCGGGTGAGGGCCAGCACCTCCACCTGGTGGGCGACGTCCAGCGCCGCCAGGGGCTCGTCGAGCAGCAGGAAACGGCTGCCCTGGGCGAGCAGCATGGCCAGCCAGACGCGCTGGCGCTCACCGCCGGAGAGGGTATCCACCTGGCGGTCGGCGAAGGGCGCGGTATGAGTCAGCGCCAGGGCCCGGTCGATGGCCGCCTCGTCGTCGCGTCCATGACGGCCCAGCAGGCCGCGCCAGGGGTAGCGGCCGAAGCTCACCAGCTCGCGGCCCGTGAGGTTGTCGGCGGCGGGCAGGTGCTGGGGCAGGTAGGCGACCCGCCGCGCGAAGGCGCGATGGCCCCAGCTCGTTAGCGGCTTGCCGTCCAGCCTGAGCTCGCCCCGGCTGGCGGCCTGCTGGCGGGCCAGCAGCTTGAGCAGGGTTGACTTGCCCGAGCCGTTGTGGCCGATCAGGCCGTGGATCCGGCCCTCCGCGAAGGCCAGGTCGAGGGGCTCGAGCAGGCACTGGCCGTTGACCTCGAAGGAGGCGGCGCGCGTTTCGATCATGGGAGGCTCCGCTCGCGGCAGGCCGCCCCTGGGGGCGGTGAGAGTTTGCGCAAAGCGTAATTCAAATAATAATACTTATCAATGCTATTGGTTGGTTCACACGCCGTCATGGCGTAGGCTTGGCCTCCCGTTTGCAAGGATCCTCTCGATGTCTTCCACCGCTTCCAGCTTCCAGGCCCTGGGGCGCCTGTTGCGCTATGCCCGTGGCTATCGGCGTCGCATCATCGCCGCCACGCTCTGCTCGATCCTCAACAAGCTCTTCGATATCGCCCCGGAGATCCTCATCGGCGTGGCCATCGACGTGGTTGTCAATCAGGAGGAGAGCTTCGTCGCCGGGCTGGGCTTCACCACCGCCGAGCAGCAGATCCTGGTGCTGGGCGCGCTGACCTTCTTCATCTGGGCCGGCGAGTCGCTGTTCGAATACCTCTTCCAGGTCCTGTGGCGCAACTTGGCCCAGCGCCTGCAGGCCGACCTGCGGCAGGACGCCTACGAGCACGCTCAGCGCCTGGACATGGGCTTCTTCGAGTCGAGGAGCTCGGGGCAGCTGGTCGCGACCATGAACGACGACGTCAACCAGCTCGAGCGCTTCCTCGACGGCGGCGCCAACGCCATGATCCAGGTCGGCGTCACTGTGGTGGCGGTGGGCGCGGTGTTCTTCGTGCTCTCGCCGCTGATCGCCCTGCTGGCCTTCACGCCGATCCCGCTGATCATCTGGGGCGCCTTCTATTTCCAGCGCCAGGCCGGGCCGCTCTATGCCGATGTTCGCGAGCGGGTGGGTGAGCTCTCGAGTCGCCTGGCCAACAACCTGGCCGGCATCGCCACCATCAAGAGCTTCACCGCCGAGGCCCGCGAGGCCGAGCGTCTCAGGGCCGCCAGCGAGGCCTACGTGGAGGCCAATCGACGGGCGATTCGCTTGAGCTCGGCCTTCATCCCGGTGATCCGCATGGCGATCCTCGCCGGCTTCCTGGCGACCTTCACCGTGGGTGGCATGATGGCGCTCTCCGGCGAGCTCAACGTGGGCGCCTACGGCGTGCTGGTGTTCCTCACCCAGCGGCTGCTCTGGCCGCTCACCGGCCTGGCCCAGGTGATCGATCTCTTCGAGCGGGCCATGGCCAGCACGAGGCGCATCCTCGACCTTCTGGCCACGCCCATGCGGGTGCGCGACGAGGCCAGCGGGGCGCTGGTCGCGCCGGTTCGCGGTGCGGTGCGCTTCGAGGACGTGAGCTTCCGGTACGAAGGGGGCGCCGGGGTCCAGGGCATCGACCTGGCGGTGCCGGCGGGGCACACCCTGGCCCTGGTCGGGGCCACCGGCTCCGGCAAGTCGACGCTGATCAAGCTGCTGCTGCGCTTCCATGACCCGGCCGCGGGACGGGTGCTGATCGACGACCAGCCGATCCGCGAGGTCTCCCTGGCCTCGCTGCGCGGCGCCATCGGGCTGGTCAGCCAGGACGTCTACCTGTTCGAGGGCTCGGTGCGCGACAACATCGCCTACGGCAAGCCGGACGCCCCCGAGGACGAGATCGTCGCGGCGGCGCGTACCGCCGAGGCCTGGGACTTCATTGAGGCGCTGCCCCAGGGGCTCGATACCGCGGTGGGGGAGCGCGGCGTGCGCCTCTCCGGCGGCCAGCGCCAGCGCCTGTCGCTGGCCCGGGCGCTGCTCAAGGACCCGCCGGTGTTGGTGTTGGACGAGGCCACCAGTGCCGTGGACAACGAGACCGAGGCGGCCATCCAGCGCTCGCTCACGCGCATCGGCCATGGCCGCACCGTGATCATGATCGCCCACCGGCTCTCGACCATCGTGCATGCCGACGAGATTGCCGTCGTCGAGGCCGGGCGCGTGGTCGAGCGGGGCAGCCACGCCGAACTGCTCGCCCGGGAGGGCCGCTACGCCGCCCAGTGGCGGGTGCAGACCGGTGAGGTCGAGGCGGCGACCCCGACGCTGGACTGACGCTAGCCTCTTGATGTTCTACCAGGCGGCGGCCGGAGGGCCGCCGCCGCCATGTCGACCGGCCGGCGCATGACTCGCCCCATAAGAAGAAGTTCCCGCTCGGGTTGTTGTTATTAATGCGAGTCATTATCATGCGCGTTCCCGTGCATAAGACCCAGAGGCTTGCTTCCCCATGTTCCCATCCGCTTCTCACCGCGTCGGGGTCGATCCCCTCGCCGCGGCCGTGCGCCGCGCCCTCGGACTCGCCACCCTCGGCAGCCTCATGCTGGGCTCGCCCGCCCTGCTGGCCCAGACGGCCGAGCCCGCCACGACGCTCGAGACGGTCACCGTCGAGGCCGAGGCGCTGTCGCTCGTCACCGAGGGCGCCGACGACTATCGGGTGGCCCAGACCGGCACCGCGACACGGCTCGACCTGACGCCTCGCGAGACACCGCAGGCCGTCTCCACGGTGACCCGCGCCCAGATCGAGGATTTCCGCCTCGACGCCATCAACGACGTCCTGGAGAGCACGCCGGGCGTCACGGTAGAGCGGCTGGAGACCGACCGGACCTACTACACCTCGCGCGGCTTCGAGATCTCGAACTTCCAGGTCGACGGGCTGCGGGTGCCGATGCCCTACAACAACGTCCACGGCGACATGGATACCGCCCTCTATGACCGCATCGAGGTGGTGCGCGGAGCCACCGGGCTGATGTCCGGTTCGGGCAACCCGGCGGCCACCGTCAACCTCATCCGCAAGCGGCCCACCGCCACGCCCCAGGCCTCGGTGTCGACCACCCTCGGCAGCTGGGATCATCGTCGCCTGGAACTCGACGTCTCAGGCCCCCTCGACGACGAGGGTCGGGTGCGCGGCCGCCTGGTCGCCGTGGGGCAGGACGGCGACGCCTACCTGGATCGGCTGCACCGTGAGCGCGGCCTGCTCTACGGCGTACTGGAAGCGGACCTGACGGACAGCACCCAGCTGGCGCTGGGGCACACCTGGCAGCAGAACGATAGCGACGGCAACATGTGGGGGGCGCTGCCGCTCTACGACGCGGCCGGCAACCCCACAGACTACGTCGTCTCGACCACCTCGGCGCCGGACTGGTCCTACTGGGACGTGGAGACGCAGCGCAGCTTCGTCGAACTGAGCCAGCGACTCTCCGATGACTGGTCGCTCAAGGGCACGCTGACGCATCTGGACATGGTCTCCGATACCCAGCTGTTCTATCTCTACGGCACACCGAATGCCGACACCGGCGGCATCACCGACGACCAGCTGACCCTCAGCCAGTACGACCGCCACCTCGAGCAGTGGATCGCCGACGTTCACGCCAAGGGCGACGTCGAGGCGTTCGGGCGTCGCCATCAGCTGGTGCTGGGCACGGACTGGAGCCAGAGCCGCAACCAGCAGACGTCGCGCTACCCCACGGCGAGCTTCGATGCGGGCGGCCAGGGACTGCCGCCGCTGGACGACTGGAACGGCGACTACCCCGAGCCCGATGCCTGGGCGGCGTTCCCATCCACCGTGGGCGATGCCACCGTCAAGGAGCGCAGCGTCTACGGGGCCGGCAAGCTGGACCTGGCGGATCGCTGGACGCTGGTCACCGGCGCCCGGGTGAGCTGGCTGGATACCGTGGGCGAGCAGTACGGCAGCTCCCAGGACACCAGCCTCGACAACGAGCTGACGCCCTATGCCGGCTTGATCTACGACCTGACCGACCGGGCCTCGCTCTACGCCAGCTATACCGAGATCTTCAATCCGCAGACCGAAATGGACCGCAGCGGCCAGTATCTCGACCCGATCGAGGGGGCCAGCTATGAGCTGGGGCTGAAGGCCGATGTCTTCGACGGCGGCGCCGACGCCGCCCTGGCCCTGTTTCGCACCGAGCAGGACAACGTGGCCCAGCCGGACGGTCGGGTGAACGGGCGCGAGGCCTACAAGGCGGCCGACGGCATCACCAGCGAAGGCGTCGAGGTGACCCTCGCCGGCGAGCTGGCGCCGGGCTGGCAGGCCAGTGCCGGCTACACCTACCTGGAGGTCGAGGACGCCGAGGGCGAGACCACCAACACCTATATCCCGCGCCACCTGGTGCGCGCCACCACCAGTTACCGGCCGGCCGCCCTGGCCGCGCTCAAGGTCGGCGCCCGGCTGCGCTGGCAGGACGATATCGAGCGCGAGCGTGACTTCGACGACGGCAAGACCCGCCAGGACGCCTATGCGCTGGTCGACCTGATGGCCAGCTACGACTTCAGCGACAATCTCACCGGCTCGCTCAACGTCAACAACGTCACCGACGAGACGTACCTGACCAGCCTGAAGTGGGATCAGGGCTTCTACGGTGCTCCGCGCCACGTCATGGCCAACCTGACCTGGACCTACTGAGGCAGCGATTCTCAACCAGGCCAACCTGGGCCCATTCCGGCGACGGGGTGGGCCCTTGTCGTTTCTGAGGGAGGGATCGGCGCAGCCGTGCTCGTTGGAGCGATCGTTTAGGTCTCACCCATCGGACCTGCCCAGGTTCTCGAGGGGCGTTCGCCGAGGCTCTTCCGTATGCCAGGGCTTGTCGGGCATGAAAACACCGGCAGCCCGAGGGCTGCCGGAAACCGTGACCAGGCGGGCGTCGAGGATCAGAAGGCGTAGCTGAGCGTCGCCTTCACGCTGCGCTCGGCGCCGAAGTAGCAGAAGTCGAGGTCGCTGCAGCCGGCGACGTACTCCTCGTCGAGCAGGTTGCTGACGTTGAGCCGCGCGGAGACGCCCTCGAGGCCCGCCTTCGCCAGGTCGTAACCCAGGGTGGCATCGACCAGCGTGTAGTCGGGGACCTTCTCGGTATTGGCCTCGTCGGCGTAGATGTCGGCGTAGTAGCGCACCCCGAGCCCCGCCTCCAGGCCGGCGAGCGCGCCCTTCTGGAAGGCGTACTGCCCCCACAGCGAGGCCTGGTGGCGCGGCACCCAGTTGTCGGTGTTGCCCTCGTTGTCGTCGCCGGTCGCCTCGAGGGTGACGTCGGTGTAGCTGTAGCCGGCCTGCAGGCGCAGGTTGTCGGTCAGCTGGGTATGGGCCTCCAGCTCGACGCCTTGGGACTCGATCTCGCCGGTGGCGCGGAAGAAGGACTCGCTGGCGCGCTTGGTGGCCAGGTTCTCCTGGGTGATATGGAAGAGCGCCAGGCTGTAGCGGTCCCGGGTGCCCGGCGGCTGGTACTTCAGGCCCGTCTCCACCTGCTCGCCCTGGGAGGGCGCGATCAGGTCGCCGTTCCGGTCGACGGCGGAATTCGGGCTGAACGAGGTGGTGTAGGTGGCGTAGGGGGCGATGCCGTTGTCGAACAGGTAGAGGGCGCCGGCGCGGCCGCTGAACTGGGTATCGTCGAGGGCGCTCTCGATGCCGCTGTCGCGGTCGGTGTTGCTGATCGTCACCCAGTCGTGGCGCCCACCCAGGTTCAACCGCCAGTGGCCGAGGGCGAGCTGGTCCTGGAGGTAGACGCCGGTCTGCTCGAGCTCCCTCTTCTTGCGCACATCCGGATAGAAGGCGCTGGGCTCGGCCCCGTACTCGGGGGCGAAGGCATCGATGGCGGGAAAGGCCCCGGAGCCCCAGAGCACGTCGTTGTCGCGCTGCTGGTAATCGACGCCGGCCAGCAGGGTGTGCTCTGCGGCGCCGGTGGTGAGGCGGGCCTCGAGCTGGTTGTCCAGCGCCAGGGCCTCGAGCGACTCGTCGCCGCTGGAGTAGTAGCGGTTGAGTTCGCTGTCGTTGGCCCAGCCGAAGGCATAGACCTGCTCGAGCTCGACGTCGGATTCGGTGAAGCGCAGCGTCTGGCGGCCGGTCAGGGCGTCGTTGAAGCGATGCTCCAGCTCGTAGCCCAGCATGGTCTGCTCGCGCTCGAACGCGTCGAAGTCCTCCTCGCCCTCGAAGAAGGTATTGGAGACGCGACGCCCGGCATGATCGACCGCCGTGCCCGCGAAGGGCAGCCCCGAGTGATAGCCGCCTTCCGGGTCCTTGTGCAGGTAGGCGTGCAGGGTGAGGCTGGTGGCGTCGGTGACGTCCCAGCTCAGCTGGGGAGCGAAGGCATAGCGTTCCTCCTCTACCGGGCCGAACTGGGTGTCGGCGGCCCGCGCCAGGCCGGTCAGGCGGAAGGCGACGCGACGCTTGTCGTCCAACGGCCCGGTCAGGTCGAAGGCGGCGCTGCGCTGGGCGTTGTTGCCGCCGCCGAGGCGCAGCTCGCCGCTGCGCTCGAACTCGGGGCGCTTGCTGGTCTGGGCCACCAGGCCGCCGGGAGAGGCCCGGCCGTAGAGCACCGACGCCGGGCCCTTGACCACCTCGATCCGCTCGAGGAACCAGGGATCGATGACCAGCGAGCTGAAGGAGCCGCCGTCGCTCATCACCTTGAGGCCATCGAGGAAGGTATTGCTGACGCTGCCGTCGGTGAAGCCGCGCAGCACCAGGTAGTCGTAACGGTTGGAAGCACCGACCTGGTTGGTGTAGACGCCCGGCGTGTAGTCGGCGGCGCGCTGTACGGTCTCGGCGCCCCGGGCCTCCCACTCCTCGTTCTCGACGACCGAGATCGACTGGGGGGTCTCGTTGAAGGGTGTCTCGGTCTTGGTCGCCGCCTGGGCGGTGACGGTCAGGGTGGAGAGCCGTTCGGCCTCTTCGGCGTGGGCCGCCAGGGCGATGCCGGCGGCGGCGAGTGACACCGCCAGCGCCAGCGGACGTGGAGTCGACATGCAGAATATCCTTTCTGAGATCGTATGGCTTTAGTTAATGAGAATTATTACCTTTTGCTTGCCCTGAAGGGTATGTCGAATGCTCACACGCCTATGCGGGGTGCTCAGGTCGCCGATAGCAGGGAACTCGGCGGGTAGCCGAAGTGGCGGCGGAAGGCGGTCGTGAAGTTGCTGGCGTGGCGATAGCCCGAGAAGTGGGCGGCCTGCTGGACGCTGAAGCGACGCTCCAGGTAGTCGTGGGCCAGGGCCAGCCGGCATTCGCGGCGGTAGTCGAAGACGCTGCGGCCGAAGGCCGCCTGGAACTTGCGACGCAGGCTGGCGGGACTCATGGCGGCGAGTTCGGCCAGGGTCGCCAGGCGATGCTCACCGGCGGGATCACGACGGAGGGCGTCGCGGACCCGCTCTAGGCGTCGACGCTCCTGGGGAGCCAGCCGGGCCAAACGAGACGCCGGCGAGGCATCGATGCCGCCGCCATGGGCCAGCAGCTGCAGGCTCAGTCCCTCGAGCAGCAGACGCTGGGCGGCCCCTTCCAGCGAGCCGGCGAGCGCCTGTTCGAGGCCCTGGCTCAGCGGCTCGGGTAATCGCCAGGCCTGTAGCCGGGAGGCATCGGCTATCGACGGTCGCATCCCGAGCCGGGCCAGGCACGTCTCGTCGAGGCCAAGGGTCAGGGCCCGCAGGCGTTGGCCGGCTGCTTGGCAAGCGGTGAGGCCCCGCTGGCGCTCGAGCCTCACGCTCAATGCCATGCCGGGCGAGAGGCGCAGCGGTGGCTCATCGCCCAGGGCCACCTCGGCCCGTCCCTCCAGCATGACCACGATCGACAGAGGCGAGGCCACCCGTGAGCGGGAGTCGTAGCGATGGATCACCTCCACGTCGGAGGCGACCAGCTGCATGCCCGGGCGCGGCGAGAACTCCCGCACCACGCCGCGCACTACCGGGACCTCGGCCTGGATCGACAGGCCCGGCACCCGATAGTCGAGGCCGTAGCGCCGGCCATAGGCGTGCAGATCCCGAGGCGTATGGGGGCGCACCTGCGCGCGTTGCGAGCTCATGCGCTCGCCGTCGCTACCCGCTTGCCCTTCGCCGCCTTGGCGCCGCGCCGACATTCCAGCGGGCAGTTGGCGCAGTAGCCCAGCTCATCGATCAGGTAGCGGATGCAGCACAGTCGGCGGATGCGCGAGGGAGCCTGTGGCGCCTCGGGCGTGACGTAGCGTACTGGCCGATACAGCGGGTTGCGCCGCCCGTCGGCCAGGGTCCGGCTCTCCATCAGCGCCTGGGCGGGCTCGCCCACGTCCGGCCCGGCCATGGGGTGCTGGGCGAGGGCGCCGGTGAAGTGCTCGACGTAGTTGCCGGCATTGCTCCAGAACACCTTGGGCGAGGCGCCGCTCGCCGAGGCCAAGGCCTCGACCAGCGGCATCAGATGATCGTCGAGCAGGGTGGTGAAGCGCGAGAGGGCGCCCAGCTCGCTCAGTGGACGTCCGGCGTGACGGAGCTCGAGGCCGCTGGTCTGGCCATCGGCGTCCTGCACCAGGTGCAGGTCATGAAACCCCAGCGGAAGGTCGCGCTCGAGCAGCAGATTGGCCGCCAGGCCATGGGCCGCGAGCGCGCTGAAGTGCCACTTGGACCAGAGCGAGGCCACCGCTCGGCGGTCGCCGTGGCCATACCGGGTAGCGAAGCGGTCGATCAGCTCGGCGAGGTAGGCCGGCTCGAGCAGGGTGCGGGCGGGCAGGGTGTCGGGGCCGGGTGTCGGCGCGACTCGGGGGGGCGACAGGCCCTCCAGGGGACCGATGTAGAGCGTCGACAGCGCTTGGGTCATGGGGCCTCCGCCGGGGATGTCGATGCCGAATGATAAATAAAATGGGAATCGTTATCAAATGGGCATGTAAGGATCAGAGCGTGGCCTCCAGCTGCGCCCGGCACCGCTCGATGGCCTGGGTCACGTAGCGCCCGGCCATGCGTTCGGAGACGCCGAGGCGACGGCCGATCTCCGCCTGGGTCAGCCCCTCGAGTCGGTGCCAGGTCAGCGCCTGGCGCAGGCGGGGTGGCAGGGCGTCCATGGCCTCGCGCAGGCGCAGCTGGCAGAGGCGGCGCTCGGTGGCCTCCTCGGGGCAGGGGCGTGGACAGGCCAGGCACAGCGCGGGGTCGTCCAGGGGCTGGCTGGTGGGACGCGAGCAGCGGCGTCGGTGATGGTCGATGACCAGGTTGCGGGCCATGCGAAACAGATAGGCCCGGGGCTCCTCGAGCCGGCCGGGCTCGGGGTGCTGGCCGAGGCGCAGGAAGACGTCCTGGCAGAGGTCCTCGGCCAGATGGGGGCACGGCAGCTGGCGCCGCAGGTAGCCAGCGAGGTCCGTGGCGTGACGCTGGAAGAGGGCAGCGAGATCGGGGTGGGCCGTCATGTGAGCTCCGTCCTGGGAACCGTAGCGTTGCGTTTCATGATCATGAGGTGCGCTAGCACCCTTGGCGAGCCAGGCGCGGCTCGGTTGACGACGCCTGGCCCGCGGCTCGTGTCAGGCCAGGGCGGCCTCGGACGCCCGGGGCCCGGTCGGGGTCGGCCGATAGGCGGCGATGGGGTTGACCAGGGTGCCGGCGAACTGGAGGTTCTTCGCCGGGTCGGCCAGGTCGATCATCTGCTGGTGATCGTTGAGCTGCAGCCGGTTCAGGCAGGAGCGGGTGAACTCCGCCGCGAAGAGATCGTGGCGGGCGAACTGCTCCGCGAACTCGGGGTGGTCGCGCTGGTAGTCCAGCACGCAGCCGGCCACGCGCTCCCAGAAGGCTTCTTCGGTGATGTCGTCCTGTTCGACGAGGATCGCCGCCATGAAGCGCAGGAAGCAGTCGAAGACGTCGGTGAAGATCGACAGCACCTTGAGCGGCTCGGGTACCGCCACGCTGATCCGCGCGACCTCCTCGGGCAGCTCGACCTCGGTGTTCATGATGCCGATCTCCTCGGCGATGTCCTTCATGATGGCCTTCACCGGCACGCCGTCCTCGAGCTGCAGGATCAGGTTCTCGCCGTGGGGCATGAACACCAGGTCGTAGGCGTAGAAGCAGTGCAGCAGCGGCCGGAAGTAGACCCGCAGGTAGCGCTCCAGCCAGTCGCCGGTGGCGAGCCCCGAGGCCTGGATGAGCCGCGGCAGCAGCGCCCGCTCGCCCTCGTCGACGTGGAGCAGCGCGGCCATGGTCATCAGCCGCTGGCCGTCCCGCTGGTGGTGCATCGGGCTCTCCCGCCACAGGCAGGCGAGCATCTTCTTGTAGGCGCTGTAGCGGTCGAAGGCCGGCTCGATGGCGTCGCGGCGAAAGCCGATGGCGGCCTCCTCGCGCAGCACCGTGAAGCCCAGGGCACAGAGCTCCGGGTCGTCGTCGACCAGCCGCTTGATCCAGTCGTTGATGGCCGGGGTGGCGCGCATGTAGTGGGGCGAGAGGCCGCGCATGAAGCCCATGTTGAGAATCGACAGTGCCGTCTTCACGTAGCGCCGGCTCGGCTGGCTGACGTTGAACCAGGTGCGGATCGACTGCTGGGCACGATACTGATCAACGCCGTAGCCCAGGCAGACGATGCGCCCCCGCGCCACCTCACCGGCGAAGGTGATGGCCAGCTTGTGGAACCACTGCCAGGGGTGGGCCGGCATCAGCAGGTAGTCGTCGGGATCGAGCCCCCGGGCGGCGAGCCGGCGCTGGAAGTCGGCAAGCGTCGCCTCACCCAGCTCCTCGCGCAGCAGGCCCGCGTAGTCCAGGCCCTCGATGGCGCTGAAGTGGGCGTCCTCGCGGTGCACGGCGAGCCACACCAGGGTGACGGGCGCGGCCGCCTCCGGGGCATAGGCGTGATAGTCCACCGCATCGAAGCCCAGGCGGCCGTTGTTGGCCACGAACACCGGGTGGCCCTCGGTCATGGCGGCCTCCAGGGTCTGGAAGTCGGCCTCGACCAGGCCATCGGCGTCCGGGCGGGTGCCGGCGAGCTTGTAGGCGCCGCCGAACAGGGTGCTGGCGACCTCCTCCAGGTAGACCGGCAGCATGGCCTCGCCGATGCCCAGTGGGTCGCGGAACTCGAGGATGAACGCCTGGGCGTCCAGGTCGGCCGGCGCGCCCTCGACGCGCCGCTCAAGCGAGCCAAGGTCGATGGCCCAGTGGTCCAGCGCCAGCCGGCGGGCGCGGAAGCGATACTCGACGCGGCCCCCCGGCGCGGCCAGGCGATAGGTACCGACGTCCGCGTCACCTTCCAGGCACTCGGGGGCCAGCAGCTTCTCGTGGCTGAACTCGGCGATGGCCTTGCGCACCAGCCAGCGGTTGGCCCGGGCCCAGAGAGCGGGGGTCAGGTGCGCGGCGGCCCGGGCCGGGTCGGCGGCGAGTGCCGGGTCCAGGCGCGGGTTCTCGCCGCTCACCGCCGAGGCGAAGGCCGCACGGTCGCAGAAGGCCAGCTGGGCGGTCTTCTCGGGGAGCACGACCTCGCGGTCGTAGACGAAGCCGACTCGGCGGTTGAGGGGATGGATCTTGCGGTTGGTGACGTCCGGCTCGACGACGATCCGCCGGGTGGCGGGATCCTCGAACATGAAGGCCAGGATGGTGGTGATCACCTGCACGCTGAAGCCGGAACGGGGCGTGTCGGCCGGGGCCACCAGGAAGTGCATGCCGCGGTCGCCCTCGGCGACGTCATAGTGGTGGCCGATGGGGTCGTGGCGCGGGTCGTAGCACTCGACCAGGAAGGCCGGTTGACCGTCGAACAGCCCCAGGTAGCCCTGGGCGTGCTCGCACTCCTGGAGCTCGCGGTAGAACGCCAGGACGCGTTGTGGCGAGTGGCCCTGCATGCCCCAGAAGCGGGCGCGGGGGGCGCTGACCCAGGCGTGGATCAGTGCCAGGTCCTCGGGCAGCTGCAGTGGGCGCAGGCTGAAGGTGCCGAGCTCCTGGGCATGACGCGAGAAGCCGGCGCGGGTGGTCAGGGTCGGTTGGAAGAGGGTCATGGGTCAGGTCCTTGCAGAAGCGGAAGCGGAGGGCCGCGCGGGGCTCGCCTCGGCCCGGGCGAGCAGCAGGCGATGGGCCAGGGCGCAGGTGCCCAGGCCCAGGGCGGCGACGACAAAGGGGCTGGCGAGGCCCTGGGCGTCGACCAGGTGGCCGGCACCCCAGGAGGCGACGAGCACGCCGAGCCCCTGGAAGACGTGGATCTTGCTGAAGTCGCTGGCGTAGCGGTCGGGGGTGCTGAGCTGGAAGAGGCGCAGCTCCAGGCGCACGGTGACGCGGAACAGCGCCCAGCCGAACAGCAGCCGGCCGACCAGGAGGGCGGCGATCTCGCCGCTGGCCTGCAGCAGCAGGCCGGTGAGGCCGATGGCCAGGGGCACCAGGATGGCGTCGCCGGGGCGGCGGCGGCCCAGCAGGTCGAGGGCCAGCAGCGCTACGGCCACGGCGCCGGGGATGGCGAAGACCGCGCCGGCCAGCACCTCGCCGGCGAGCCCGGAGGCGCTCTCCCAGTAGCGGGCGAAGAAGGGCCGCGCCAGGGTGGCGCTGAAGGTGAACAGCAGCATCACCACGCCCAGGCGCAGGATGGCGCCGCTGGTGCCCGACCCCGCCGGGGTGTCGGGCGTGGCGTGGGGGGCGCGAGCGCGGCGCAGCAGCAGGAGGCAGACCGCGATCTGCAGGGCATCGCTGAGCGCCATCACCCGGAACACCTGCCGGGCCTGCCAGTGCTCCAGCACCAGGCCGCCGATCACGGCGCCGAGGATGCCGCCGGCATGCACCACCACCGAGAGCACGCCGATCAGGGAGGCGTGGCGCGCCCGGGGCTCGTAGTGCATCAGGTAGGGATAGACCAGCAGGTAGCTCGCCTTGGCCACCAGCATGGTCAGCGACAGCCCCCAGAACCACGGCAGCGAGGTCACCACCGCGCAGGCGAGGCTGAGGCCGCCGGCCACGACCTGGGTGCCGATCAGCAGGCGCAGGGTGCCCAGCCGGCGCGCCAGGCGCGCCCAGCCGGGCAGGGCCAGCATCACCACCAGGCAGCACATGGCCAGGTAGAGACCGATGTGCGACGGATCGGTCACGCCGAAGCGCGCGGCGAAGAACTGCGGGTAGAAGGGCAGCAGCATGGCATCGCTGACCACCGCCACGGCGGTCACGGCCACCAGCCAGGGGGTCGGGCTCATGCCGGCTCCGCGTCCATCGGTTCGAAGACGGCCTCGCTGGGGGCGCCGAAGCGCTGGTAGGCGATCCGCTCCTCGACGGGGTAGATCTCCCGGCCGGTCAGGGCGCGGATGATGCAGGCGTTGCGGTAGGGGCCCATCCCCAGGTCCGGCGCCACCAGGCCATGGGTGTGAAGCTCGGCGTTCTGGACGAAGATCTCGCCGCGCCCGCCATCGATGTCGTAGAAGCGGCCCACGGCGAAGCGGCCGGCGTCGTCGAAGGCGATCCGCGGGGTGAGGGGCGCCAGGAAGTCGGGCATATGGTAGCGGTAGCCGGTGGCCATGATCAGCGCCGGGGTGCGGTGGCGGAAGTGACGCTGCTGCTCGGCGTGCCACAGGGTCAGGTCGTACTCGCCGCGCGCGACATCGAAGCGGCAGGTCTCGAGGCTCACGTTGGTGAGCAGCTCGGAGCGCACCTCGCCGCCGAGCTCCTTGGCGTAGCGCAGGTCGTAGATGGCGTCGATCAGCTCCAGGTTGATGCCCTTGTAGAGGCTCTTCTGGCGCTGCATCAGCGCGTTGCGGGTGGCCTCGGGCAAGGCGTGGAAGTAGTCGATGTAGTCCGGCGAGGTCATCTCCAGGGTTAGCTTGCCGTACTCTAGCGGGAAGAAGCGCGGCGAGCGGGTGATCCAGTCGAGCCGGTAGCCGAAGCGGTCGATATCGGCGAGCAGGTCGTGGTAGATCTCGGCCGCGCTCTGGCCGCTGCCGACCAGGGTGATGGCCGACTGGCGCTGCAGCTCCTCCTTGTGCGCGAGGTACTCGCTGGCGTGCAGCGGGCGGGGCGCGACGTCGCGGCAGCCCTCCGGCAGGAAGGGCGTGGAGCCGGTGCCCAGCACCAGGTGCCGGGCCAGGTGATCCCTTGCCTCGCCGCTTCTGGTGTCGCGGCAGCTCACCCGGTAGACGCCTCGGGCGGCGTCGTGCTCGACCCGGGTCACCTCGGTGCCGAAGCGCAGGGTATCGAGCTGCGCCACCGCCCACTGGCAGTAGCGGTTGTACTCGTTGCGCAGCAGGAAGAAGTTCTCGCGGATGTAGAAGTTGTAGAGCCGGCCCTGCTGCTTCAGGTAGTTGAGCACGCTGAAGCGGCTCGTGGGGTCGGCCATGGTGACCAGGTCCGACAGGAAGGGGGTCTGCAGGGTGGCCTCCTCGAGGAGCATGCCGGGGTGCCAGTCGAAGCCGTCGCGACGCTCGAGGAAGAGCCCGTCGAGCTCCTCGATGGGGTCGGTCAGGCAGGCGAGGCCCAGGTTGAAGGGCCCGAGGCCGATGGCGATGAAGTCGTGGACGTGAACGTCGTGAAGGGACTGTGTCATGGTCGTGTCTCGCTGGAATCAGGAAACGGCGGCGCGGGTCGGAACTTGCGATTGGGTCTGGGCCTCGCACCAGTCGCGGCCGTGGTGGACGATGCGCTCGACGATGGCGGTGAGGTCGTCGAGGCGGGTATCCGGGTTGAGCAGGGTGAACTTGAGGTAGCGCCGGCCGCCGACCCGGGTGGCGGCGATCACCGCCTCGCCGTGGCGCGACAGGGCCGAACGGACATGGGCGTTGAGGTCGTCGAGGGCGGCATCGGTGAGGCCGGCCGGGCGGTAGCGGAATACGAGGGTGCTCATGGGCGGGTCGAGCAGGACCTCGAAGTCCGGGTGGCGGGCCAGTTCGGCGTGGGCCTCGCCGGCCAGGTCGATGACCCGCTCGAACATCTCGCCCAGGGCGTCGGCGCCCATGATGCGCAGGGTCAGCCACAGCTTGAGGGCGTCGAAGCGCTTGGTGGTCTGCAGGCTCTTGTTGACCTGGTCCGGGGTGCCGGCCTCGGCCTGGCACAGCGGGTTGAGGTAGTCGGCGTGATAGGTGACATGGCGCAGGTCGCTGCGACGGCGCACCAGGAAGGCGCTGCAGCTCACCGGCTGGAAGAAGGTCTTGTGGTAGTCGATGGTCACCGAGTCGGCCTGCTCGATGCCGGCCAGGCGATGACGATAGCGCCGCGAGCACAACAGGCCCCCGCCGAAGGCGGCATCCACGTGTAGCCAGATGCCATGCTGCTGGCACAGCGCGGCAATCTCCTCGAGGGGGTCGATGCTGCCAAAGTCGGTGGTCCCCGCGGTGGCCACCACGGCGATGGGGATCAGGTCCATCGCCACGCACTCTTCCAGGCGGGCCTTGAGGACCGCGGGATCCAGGCGGTAGTGGGCGTCGCAGGCCACCGGCATCACCGCCTGGTAGCCGAGCCCGAGGATCGCCGCGGACTTCTGCAGGCTGAAGTGGCTGACCTCGGAACCGAGGATGCGCAGGCGGCGGTAGTCCGCCGGCAGGCCCTCGTGCTTGTTGCCGCCGTGATCGTCCAGGGAGGCGCCGTGGTGGTCACGGGCGATCATCAGCGCCATCAGGTTCGATTGGGTGCCGCCGCTGGTGAAGACGCCGTCGGCGTCCTGGCCCAGGCCGATGCGGCTGGCCGTCCAGTCGATCAGCGACTGCTCGATGTAGGTGCCGCCGGCGCTTTGGTCGAAGGTGTCCAGCGAGGAGTTGATCGGCGAGAGGATGGTCTCGGCGAGGATGCCGGGCAGCACGATCGGGCAGTTGAGATGCGCCACGTAGCGGGGATGATGGAAGTAGACGGCGTCATCCAGGTAGACCCGCTCCAGCTCCTCCAGCGCCGGGCGCAGTTCGCCGAGGGGCGCGTCGAGGTCGATGGCCGCGATGAGCGCGCGGAGTTCCTCGGGGCGCGCGCCGCTGAAGGGTCGCTCCACGCTCCCCACCTTGCGCCGTACCAGATCGACGCAGCGGGTCGCCTGCTGCCAGTAGGCCTCGGCATGACGGGCATTGAAGAGAGCAGGAGCGTGGCGGGTGGGCCGCCCACAGGTACCGTCCGGCTGTATCATGGTGTCTCCGACCAGTCAGGGAATTTATTGATAATCATTATCGATTAATGGGCTTGCTCTGATCACGACGTATTCGCCATGGGGTTCTGAACCGCCGGCGGAGCAAATTTTTTCGTTGCTCGCCACGATGATGGGGTGCATTGATAAGCATTCCCATTTGTGTCACTGTCTCGACCCGTTCGAGATCACCATCGGAGAGTCGCCTTGAGGATGTTTCGCTTCCACGCCGCGCTCGTTGCGGTCGTCACCCTGTGCGGTGCCGGCCTGGCTCAGGGACAAGGGCAGTGGCAGGAGTCGCTGGTCGATCGATCCGCCGAGGCGCAGCGCCGCCAGGCCGAGTTGCAGACGCGCATCGACGCCGCCGATGACGAGACGCGCCGCCTGATCGACGAGTTGCGCCAGGCCAGGGCCGAGGCGCAGCGGGTCGAGGCCTACAACGCCGAGCTTGCGCGCGTGGTGGCGCGCCAGGAGGAGACGCTGGCGCGCCGAGAGCGCGCCCTGGAGGGCGCCGCGACGACCCGCGAGGGGCTGCCGCCCCTATTGCGTGGGATGGTCGAGCGCCTCGATCGCTGGATCGAGGCCGACCTGCCATTCCTCGAAGACGAGCGCCGGGCCCGGGTCGCGAGCCTGGAGCGCACCCTCTCCGACCCGGCGCTGTCGCCCGCCGAGCGGCTGGATCGCGTGCTCGCCGCCTGGCGCGGTGAGCTCGCCTACGGGCGCGAGCTGGATGCCTGGCGGGGGTTGCTGGACGGCGAGCGGGAGGTGGACTTCCTGCGGCTGGGGCGGGTCGGCTTCTATTACCTGACCCCGGACGGCCGCGAGGGCGGCGTATGGAAGGCCGATGAGCAGGCCTGGCAGCCCCTCGACAAGGCGTCGCGCCGGCGGCTCGAGAACGGCCTGCGCATCGCCCGCGAGCAGCGGGCCCCCGAGCTGCTGACGCTGCCGGTCTCCCAGCCCATCGCTCAACCGGAGACGACCCACGAGCGCGGGGGAGAAGCCTCATGACGCTGTCACGATACGCGGGCCGCCTGCTGCTGTGCGCGGCCCTGATGCTGCCGGCGGCGCTGATCCAGGCCCAAGGCGAGACTCAACAATCCCAGGCTCGGCAGGACACCCCGGCCTCCTTCGCCGAGGCGCGCCAGGCCGAACTGGAGCGAGACAGGGCGCGGCTGGCCGAGCTGGTCGATGACCGCGATGCCCTGCGGCGCGCCGTCGACGCCGCGGCCGAGCGCCGCGACGCGGCGGTCGCGCGGCGCCAGGCGCTCGAGGCGCAGCACGACGAGCAGCAGGCGCGCCGTGAGGCCTTGGCGCAGCGGCAGCAGGCCCAGGGCGGCGAGCTGTCGGCCGTCAAGCCGGTGCTGGAGCGTCATGTCGGCGAGCTGCGCGACGCCCTCGGCGAGAGCTGGCTCACCCTCGACGGGCCCGAGCTGCCCGCGCGCGGCGAGGCGGACACGCTGCCCGACCTCGCGCGAATCGAGTCGCTGGCCGATGCGCTGATGGCCCTCACCCGCGAGACCGGGCGCATCGAGCGGCTGACCCTGCCGGTGGCCTCGGTCGACGGTCGCGTCGCCCCCCGGGAGGTGCTGCGGGTCGGGGATCTGGCCATGATCGGCGACGGGCGCTGGCTGCGGCGGGAATCTCCCGAGCTGCCGCCGGCCGCGATGGCCGCGACCCCCGACGATGCCGTCGAGACCCTGACGGCCTTCGCGCGGGGCGAGAGCGACCGGGTCAGCCTCGACCCCACCGGCGGCGAGCTGCTCGAGGCGCTGATCCAGCGCCCCGACCTGCTGGCGCGCTTCCACCAGGGCGGCGCCGTGGGCTACGTGGTGGTGGCACTCGGCGCACTGGGGCTCTTGATCGCCCTGGGCCAGTACGGCTACCTGATGCGCGTGACCGTGCGACTGCGTCGCCAGCTCCGGGACGGCGCGAGCCTGCGCGATGACAATCCCCTGGGGCGCGTGCTGGCCAAGGTGCAGACGCTGCGCCAGGGCCTGGTGCCCGAGGCGCTGGAGGCGCGCCTCGACGAGGCGCTGCTCGCCGAGCTGCCGCGGCTCGAGCGGGGTCAGGCGCTGGTCAAGCTGCTGGCGGCGGTGGCGCCGCTGCTGGGGCTGCTCGGCACGGTGACCGGCATGATCGGCACCTTCCAGTCGATCACCGTGTTCGGCACCGGCGATCCGCAGCTGATGGCGGGCGGCATCAGCCAGGCGCTGGTCACCACGGTGCTGGGCCTGATCACCGCGGTGCCGCTGATGCTCGCCCACACCGCGCTCGCCAGCCGCAGCCGCTGGCTCTCCGGGGTGATTGAGGGGCGGGCCAGCGCTGCGCTTGCCGAGCACCTCGAGGCCCTGCCGGCCCCCGCCCCGCGTCGCGAGTCGCAGCATGCCGCTTCCCTGGCCTGAGGTGATGGCGAGCGCCACCGCGCCGCTCGCCTGGCTGGGCCAGGCCGGGGGGCCAGTGCTGGTGGCGATCGGTGCGGTGGCCATGCTGCTGTTCTCGCTGGCGCTGGAGCGCTGGTGCTACTTCCGCTTCGTCTGGCGACGCGAGCGTCAGGCCCTGGTGGCGCGCTGGGTGCGCCGCGACGAGCATGCCAGCTGGAGTGCGCTGACGCTGCGCGAGGTCTGGACCCAGGAGTTGATCGCCCGGCTGCGCCGCCCCCTGCCATGGCTCAAGCTGCTGGTGGCGCTCTGTCCGCTGCTCGGCCTGCTGGGCACGGTGACCGGCATGATCACCGTCTTCGAGGGCCTGGCCGCCAGCGAGACCAGCCAGGCCCGCGCCATGGCCGACGGCGTCGCCCGGGCCACGCTGCCCACCCTCGCCGGCATGGCGGTGGCGGTGGCCGGGCTGCTGTTCACCACCCGTCTCGAACACATCATTCGGCGCGAGGACCAGCGGCTGCATGACCGCATGGCCCGCGCCGTGGAGGAGCCCGATGCGTAGGCGTCGCCTGAGTGCCGACAGCGGCGAGACCAGCGAGGTCAACCTGACCCCCATGCTGGACGTCGTCTTCATCATGCTGATCTTCTTCATCGTCACCACCAGTTTCGTCAAGGAGAGCGGCGTGGAGATCGAGCGTCCCGCGTCCAGCGCCGCCACGCCGCGGCCCGAGGCCCAGGTGATGGTGGCCCTGACCGCCGAGGGCGCGGTGTGGGTCGACGGCGCGCCGGTGGACGCGCATCGCGTCGGCGAGGCCGTCGTGCCCCTGGTGAGTGAGCAGGGCGGGGTGGTGATCCAGGCCGATCGCGCCTCCACCACCGGCCTGCTGGTCGAGGTGATGGATCGCCTGCGCGAGGCGGGTATCGAGCAGATCGCGGTCGCGGCCTCCCGGGAGGGGGCGTGATTCGCTGGCCGTTGGCGTCCCTGGCCGGGGCCTTGTTGGCGCTGCTGCTGTTCTGGGGGCTGGCGCTGCTGGTGGCGCCGCCCGAGGCGGAGGTCGAGCGGCGCGAGAGGGTCATGACGATGAGCATGGCCGCGGCGGTCGACCAGCCGGTGCAGCCGGCCGAGACGACGGCCCCCGCGCCCAGCGCACCGCCCGCGCCGCAGCCGGCACCTCCCAGCCCGCCACCGCCGGCGCCGGTGCCCGACAGCACCTTGTCACTGCCGGAGCCGACGCCGGCCGATCCTCCGCCGGTGCGGCCCGAGGAGAGTGCCGAGCTGGACACCGCGCTGCCCGAGCTGACCGAGGCGGTGCCGACGCCTGAGCCAGCACCAAAGCCCGAACCGCAGCCCGCACCGCAGCCAGAGCCGCCACCCTCTCCCGAGCCGGCGAGCCCGTCGGCGACGACGACCGAGGCCACCGCAACGCAGCAGGCCGCCGCCTCGGGGCAGGGCGCGCCGAGCGCCGACAGCCAGGCCAGCCAGGCGGTGCAGGACGTGGGGCAGGCGACGCCTACCCGGCGCGTGCCGCCGAGCTACCCGCGGCGCGCCCAGCGCCGCGGCCTCGAGGGGCATGTGGTTGTGGAATTCCTGATTCGTCCCGATGGCCGGGTCAAGGCCGGCTCGGTCCGGGTGGTCGAGGCCCGGCCGCGTCGTGTCTTCGACGAGGCGGCCACGCGGGCCATCGCCGACTGGCGCTTCGAGGCCGATGGCCGCCTGCGTCGCGCCCGTCAGCGACTCGAGTTTCAGCTGAGGTGAGCCCATGTCGCATGCGTTGATTCGATGGCGTCCCTTCACGCGACGCCGGCTGCCCGGCCTCGCCGCTGGGCTGCTGCTGACGGCCTGTACCTCGGTGCAGGCCCAGCCGGCCCTGCCCGGGAGCTTCATTCGCGACCTCGAGGGTCTCGAGGCCCGGCTCGAGGAGGCGCCCGCCGAGGTGCTGACCGAGGTGCAGGCCAAGGCGAGCCGACAGGCCGAGCGCCTGACGGCGGGCAACGACGCCGATCGCTGGGCCCGTGCCCTCTACCTGCAGTTGGCGGCCGGCGCGGCGGCGCGCCAGGACGAGCACGGGCGAGCCGCCGCGTGGCTTTCCGCCGCGGCGGGAAGCGACGTGGCGCCCGAGGCCTGGCGCCAGGCGCGCCGTCGCGAGGCGGCGCTGCAGTACCGTGCCGCGGGGAAAACGGCCGTGGCCGCGGACCGCCTCGCCCGCTGGCTGGAGGAGGCCTCGGTGCCGCCCGTCGAGGAGCGCTGGCGGCTGATCGGCTGGCTGGCCGAGCTCGAGCGCTGGGAGGCTGCCGCCACCCGGCTCGAGGCGCTGGAGGAAGTGCCGCGGGGAGAGGGGCGTCGGACACTGGCGCTCGCGATCTATCGGCAGGCGGGCCGCGACGGCGAGGCCCTGGCGCTGCTGCGCGAGCAACTGGGGCGCGAGGCCGATCCGGCAGAGTGGCGCCGCGCCGCGGCGCTGGCGCAACAGCTGGGAGAGGCGGGGCTCGCTGCGGCGCTCTGGGAGGCCGGCTGGCGGCGGGGCGCCCTGTCGGGTGAGGAGGACCTGCGGCGCCTGGCGAGGCTGCACCTCGCCGGAGGCACTCCCGCACGGGCGGCCGAGCATCTGGAAAGGGGGCTCGCGGCCGGCGTGTTGGCGAGCGATGCCCGTCACCGGCGGCTGCTGGCCACGGCCTGGGAGGCGGCGCGCGATCATGGCCGGGCGCTATCGGCCTGGGAGGCGGTCGCCCGCGACAGCGAGCAGGCAACCGACTGGCTGCGCCTGGGCCAGCTGGCCCACGGCTGGGGGGAGGAGGCGCTGGCGGGCCGCGCCCTGAGGCGGGCCCGCGCGCTGGGCGCCGAGGAGGCCGAGGCGTGGCTCGCCTCGCTGCCCGACGCCGGTGAGGAGGGCGCCGCGGCGCTCGCCGATCAGGTCGAGAGGTCGGTCCAGACCGGGGCGTGATCCGAGGGCTTCTCCATGGCGCGCAGCGCGTAGTCGATGCCGGCGTCCGCGACGCGCTCGGCGAGCGGTGCACTGACCAGGATATGGTCGATGCGCAGCCCGCGCCGGGGCTCGCGCTCGAAGCCGCGGGAGCGATAGTCGAACCAGCTGAAGCGGTCGTCGACCTCGGGATAGCGGACGCGGTAGCTGTCGGTCAGGCCCCAGGCCTTGATGCCGGCGAGCCACTCGCGCTCCACCGGCTGGAAGCTGGTCTTGCCCTCGCGCAGCCAGCGTTTGCGGTTGGCCTCGCCGATGCCGATGTCGATGTCCTCGGGGGAGATGTTGAAGTCGCCCATCACCGCCAGGTGCTCATCCGCGCGGTGCTGCGTCTCCAGCAGTCGCTGGAGCTGAGCGTAGAACCGGCGCTTGTGGGGAAACTTCACCGGGTGCGCGACGTTCTCGCCCTGGGGAAAGTAGCCGTTCCAGACGGTGATCGGCGTGCCGCCATTCGGCGTGAATCGCGCGCCGATCATGCGGCGCTGGGCGTCGTCCCCGTCATCGGGGAAGCCCTTGAAGACCGCCTCGGGCTCGCCGCACTGGGCCGTGTCGATCATCAGGGCCACGCCGTAGTGGCCCTTCTGGCCGTGGAACTCGACGCGATAGCCCATCGCCTCCACGGCGGCCACGGGAAACTCGCTGTCCTGGACCTTGGTCTCCTGCAGGCCGATCACCGCCGGGCGATGCGCCTCGATCAGGGCCTCGAGCTGGTGCAGCCGGGCACGAATGCCGTTGATGTTGAATGACACCAGGCGCATCGGTCAGTCGTCCTTGTGCTCGGTCGTGTCGGGGTGGATCGCGATGGACGGCCCCGCTTCCTGGCGGGCCTGCTTGCGCGCCGCCTGCAGCTTGCGCTGCTGGCGCTTCTTCTGGGAGAAGCGGGTCGACGAGGTCACCTGATCGGGATTCTCGTGGCGCCACTTCTTGAAATCCTTGCGCTTGCCGGTGCGAATCTGCACCTTGTCGGCCAGCGAACGGGTCTTCTTTCGGCGTGTCATGGTGCAACTCCTGCATGTTAGGGCGCCATTCTAGCAGCCGCGACCCACCTGCCGACAGCAATCGAGCGCCGACGGGCGTCCGGGGGCGCCCTCGCCGCCGGAGGCTGTTACAATGGCGGTTTGCGTCACGCACCCCATCCACCCAAACGGACATGACAGCACAGCCTATGAGCGAGTCGGAACAGACCCCAGCACCGGCCCAGAACCGCAAGCCCAAGCGTCGTCGGCGCAAGCCGCGGCGGCGTCAGTCGAACTGGGATCTGCGCCAGTTCCAGGTTCCCGCCGTGGCGGGCAAGTGGCGCTTCCACGACTTCGATCTGCCGCTGCCGCTGATGCGGGCGATCCACGCCCTGGGGTTCGAATACTGCACGCCGATCCAGGCCGAGGCCCTGGCACAGACCCTGCTGGGCGGCGACGTGGTCGGCAAGGCCCAGACCGGTACCGGCAAGACCGCGGCCTTTTTGATCTCGATCCTGGCCTACTTCCTCGAGGAGGAGGCGCCCAACGCCCAGAAGCCGGGCGCGCCGCGCGCGCTGATCGTGGCCCCGACCCGCGAGCTGGCGCTGCAGATCGAGAAGGATGCCAAGGCACTGGCTCGCTTCACCGACCTCAAGGTGGCGAGCGTGGTGGGCGGCATGGATTACCAGAAGCAGCGCGAGGCGCTGGGCGACAAGCTCGACATCCTCGTCGCCACCCCGGGCCGGCTGCTGGACTTCCACGAGAAGCGCGACGTCGACCTGACCCAGGTGGAAGTGCTGGTGCTCGATGAGGCCGACCGCATGCTGTCGATGGGCTTCATTCCCGACGTCAAGCGCATCATCCGCCATACGCCGAACACCGAGCAGCGCCAGACCTTCCTGTTCTCGGCGACCTTCAGCCAGGACATCCTCAACCTGGCCAGCCAGTGGACCCATCAGCCGGCCCACGTGGAGATCGCGGTCACCGTCGACAACGCCGCCGACATCGACCAGCGCGTCTATCTGGTCGGCGACGAGGACAAGCAGCGCCTGCTGGTCAACCTGCTCAAGCAGGAAAGCTTCGAGCGCGTGATGGTGTTCGGCAACCGCCGCGACCTGGTGCGCAAGCTCGACGACCTGCTCGAGAAGGCCGGCATCAATGCTGCCATGCTCTCCGGCGACGTGCCCCAGAACCAGCGCATCGAGACCCTCGAGAAGTTCCGCGAGGGCCAGATCCAGGTGCTGGTGGCCACCGACGTGGCGGGACGTGGCATCCATATCGAGGATGTCAGCCATGTGATCAACTACACCCTGCCGGAAGATCCGGAGGACTATGTCCACCGCATCGGCCGCACCGGCCGCGCCGGCGCCAAGGGCGTGTCGATCAGCTTCGTCGGCGAGGAGGATGCCTTCTCCCTGCCGGAGATCGAGCGCTACATCAACGACAAGCTGCCGTGCGAACACCCGCCGGAAGGGCTGCTCTGACGGCCCATGCTTGACGAGGCGCTGAAGGGCGAGATCCAGGAGGCCTATCGCCGAGTGCTCGAGGGCCTGGGGCTGACGCCGCGCTACGGGCAGCGGCTGATGATCGCCGAGATTGCCCGCACCCTGGCGGGCATCGAGGCGGACGACGCCGGCCGGCGCCTGAGCGACGAACACGTCTGCGTGCTCGAGGCCGGCACCGGCACCGGCAAGACGCTGGCCTACCTGCTGGCCGCGCTGCCGGTGGCCAAGGCCCGCGGCAAGCGGCTCGTCATCGCCACCGCCACCGTGGCCCTGCAGGAGCAGGTGCTCCATCAGGACCTGCCCTCGCTCAAGACCCACAGCGGACTCTCCTTCGACTACGCCCTGGCCAAGGGGCGCGGCCGCTACGTCTGCGTAGCGCGTCTCGACCAGGCGCTGGATGGCGGCGAGGAGAACCCGACGCTGTCGCTCTTCGAGCAGTCCCTGGCCAGCGGCGGCGACGACTTCCAGGCGCTGGTCAAGGAACTCGGCGAGGCCTACGGCAGCGGGCGCTGGGAGGGCGATCGCGACAGCTGGCCCGAGGCCATCGACGACGGCCACTGGCGCCGTCTGACCGTGGATCATCGCCAGTGCACCAATCGTCGCTGCGGCCACTTCGCCTCCTGCGCCTTCTTCCGCTCCCGTCGCCACCTCGACAGCGCCGACATCATCGTCGCCAACCACGACCTGGTGCTGGCCGACCTGGCGCTGGGCGGGGGCGTGGTGCTGCCCGACCCCGGCGACTGCATCCACGTCTTCGACGAGGGGCATCACCTGCCCGACAAGGCGCTGCAGCACTTCACCCATCGCGTCGCCATCGGCGGGGCGCTGCGCTGGCTGCGCACCCTGAAGAGCTCGCTCACCGAGCTCAACCAGGCGCTGGCCGTGCAGCCGACCCTGGCCCGCCTGCTGGCCGGGCTGCCCGAGGCGATCAACGTGCTGGAGCCGCGCCTCGGCGAGGCCTTCGCGCTGGGTCACCAGCTCGCCGGCCGACCCCAGGGACTCGGCGAAGGCGAGGAGAGCCGGCATCATCGCTTCGAGATGGGCCGCGTCCCGGACGCGCTGCGCGAGCACGCCGACGGCCTGGTGACGCTGTTCGCCGAGCTCTCGCGGACCCTGGAATCGATGGCGGATATCCTGCGCGAGAGCCTCGACCCGGAGAAGCACACCGGCCTGCCCCGGGAGCAGGCCGAGGCCTGGCTGCCGCTGGTAGCGCTGCTGCACGGTCGGGCCCTGGAGGCCCATGCCCTCTGGGTGGCCTTCGCCGAGACGGACCCCGACGGCGAGCCGCCCCGGGCGCGCTGGCTGACCCTGGAGCGTTTCAATGGCGAGCCGGAGCTGAACTTCTCGGCGAGCCCGGTCTCCGCGGCGCACACCCTGGCGCGCAACCTCTGGGGCCGCACCTTCGGCGCCGTGATCACCTCGGCGACGCTCACTGCGCTCGGCCGCTTCGAGCGACTCCAGGAGCGGGCCGGGCTCGCCAATCGCTACCGCTACCAGCGCTTGCCGAGCCCCTTCGACTACTCCCGGGCGGTGCTCAGCGTGCCTCGGGAGGCGGTCGATCCCGCCGACCGCGAGGGTCATGAGCGGGCCATCGTCGACTTCGTCGAGGCCCTCGGCGAGCAGGAGGCGGTGCTGATGCTCTTCTCGTCCCGGGCGCAGCTGCGCGGCGTGGAGAAGGCGCTCTCCAGGCCGCGTCGCGAGCGGGTGCTGGCTCAGGATCGGCTGCCCAAACGCGAGCTGATCACCCGCCACCGGGGGCGGGTCGACGCGGGGGAGGGCAGCATCATCTTCGGCCTGGCGAGCTTCGCCGAGGGCATCGACCTGCCCGGCGACTACCTGACCCACGTGGTGATCACCCGGCTGCCCTTCTCGGTGCCGGACGACCCGGTGGGGGCGACCCTGGCCGAATGGATCGAGAGCCGGGGCGGCAACCCCTTCATGCGCATCAGCGTGCCGGACGCCTCGATCAAGCTGGTGCAGGCCTGCGGTCGACTGATCCGCAAGGAGGCCGACCAGGGTCGCATCACGCTGCTCGATCGTCGGGTGCTGACTCGCCGCTATGGCCGTGCTTTGCTCGACGCCCTGCCGCCCTTCGTGCGGGAGATCGACGGGGTCGTGCAGGACGCCGGATGAAGCTGATCCTCAGCCGCAAGGGCTTCGACAGCGCTGCCGGTGGCGTGCCGAGCCCGATCCTGCCCGACGGGCGGCTGATCGTGCTGCCCATTCCCGACGACCACTCCCTCACGACCTACGGCGAGCTCGCCCAGGACGGCGAGCCGCTGGCCCCCCTGGTCAGTGACCTGACCCGGGGCCGGCTCACCGCCCGCGACCGGGTGCACCTCGATCCCGACCTGCTGGAGGAAAGCCTGCCGCGCTCGCCGGGCTGGCGGCCGCTGTTCGGCCAGATGGGCCAGGCCCAGGGCCACCTGCGCAACCAGGGCGTCGGGCCGGGGGACCTGTTCCTGTTCTTCGGACTCTTCCGGCCGGTCACGCCAGGCCGCGACGGCTGGGCCTTCGTGCCGGAGGCGCGGCCTCGCCACGTGCTCTGGGGCTGGATGCAGGTGGCGTGCGTGCTGCCCCTGGATGGCCCGTTGCCGCCAGAGATGGCGTGGGCGAGCGGCCACCCGCACTGCCAGCGTCGGGCGAGCAACAACGTGCTCTATGTCGCCCGCCGTCAGCTGGCCCTCGACGGGCTCGCCGACACCCTGCCGGGCGCCGGCGTCTTCTCCCATGACGCGCCGGCCCTGCGCCTCACCGCCCCGGACGCCCCCAAGGTCTCCGACTGGCGGCTGCCGTCCTGGTGCTATCCGCACGGCGGCCGTCCGCCGCTCTCCTATCACGCCGATCCCGGCTGCTGGCGCCGGCAGGCGAATCACACCGAGCTCAAGGCCGTGGCCCGGGGGCAGGAGTTCGTGCTGGACGCCGCGGCCTACCCCGAGGCGCTGCCCTGGTCGGGCGAGCTGATCCGGGAGCACGCGGCGAGATAGGCCTGGCTCGAGACGGGGGCTTTCCTGAGACGGGGCTTTCAGAGAGCTCTTCCGCTAACGAGACGGGCCCGCCAAGTGGCGGGCCCGTCTCGTGTTTTGACCGCGGCTCGCGCGGGGCAGGGCGCTCAGGCGGCCTGGCGACGCTTGGCCAGCACCGGGGCGAGCTTCTCGTTCATGCGCTTGAACGAGTCGACGGTGGTGTCCCAGTCGATGCAGGCGTCGGTGATCGAGACCCCGTAGGCGAGGTCGGCGGGATCCTCGGTCATCTTCTGGTTGCCCCAGCCGAGGTTGGATTCCACCATCAGCCCGATGATCGAGTGATTGCCCTCGAGAATCTGGTTGGTGACGTTCTCCAGCACCAGCGGCTGAAGGGCCGCGTCCTTGTTGGAGTTGGCGTGGGAGCAGTCGATCATGATGTTGGCTTTCAGCTTGGCCTGGTTCAGCTCCTGCTCGGCCAGCGCCACGCTGACGCTATCGTAGTTGGGCTTGCCGTTACCGCCGCGCAGGACCACGTGTCCGTAGGCGTTGCCGCGGGTGCGGATGATCGCCACCCGGCCGGCCTGGTCGATGCCCAGGAAGTTGTGCGGGTGGGCCACCGACTGCAGGGCGTTGACGGCGACATCGAGGCTGCCGTCGGTGCCGTTCTTGAAGCCCACCGGGCAGGAGAGGCCGGAGGACATCTCGCGGTGGGTCTGGGACTCGGTGGTGCGCGCCCCGATGGCCGACCAGCTGATGCAGTCCTGGATGTACTGCGGCGAGATCGGGTCCAGCGCCTCGGTGGCCAGCGGCAGGCCCATCTCGGCCAGCTCCACCAGCAGCCTGCGGGCGATATGCAGCCCCTCCTCGATCTCGAACGAGCCGTTGAGGTGCGGGTCGTTGATCAGGCCCTTCCAGCCCACCGTGGTGCGCGGCTTCTCGAAGTAGACGCGCATCACGATGTAGAGGCTGTCCTTGACCTCGTCGGCCAGGCGGCGAAGCTGGCGTGCATAGTCCAGAGCGGCGTCCACGTCGTGGATGGAGCACGGGCCCACCACCATCAGCAGGCGGGGGTCGCGGCCGTCGAGGATGGCCTGGATGGTCTCGCGGCCCTCGATCACCGTGCGCTCGGCGGCCTCGGTCAGGGGAATCTCCCGCTTCAGGGCCTCGGGGGTGATCAGAACGTCCTGGGCGAGAACGTTGAGGTTGTTGACCTGCTGTTCTGACATGGTGCTTCCTGTGTCGTGTCTGCGCTGATGGCGAAATTATTTGGCATCTACTATCGCGCGCGGGGCCGGCAAATTCAATCGTCGCCGCTGCCCGTCGGGCCGGTCGCGATGGCCGTGACGGCGGTGCGGCGAGTCGATCGGCTTGATGGACGTTCAAGAAACAGGAACACTTGTACCTTTCGAGATTCACGACCCCGACCCTTCAGCGGCGACATGCCCCAGGTTGACACTATGCTAGCGACATCACGGCTTTCGCGACCCGAGCTCGGGTCGTCATCCACGCCTTTCCGTTCAGGGAGGGCCTGAATGGGCACCCGGGAAACCGATCAGCAGCTCGTCGAGCGAGCCCAGCAAGGGGATAGCCGCGCCTTCGACCTGCTGGTGAAGAAGTATCAGCACAAGATCATCGGCCTGATCAGCCGCTACGTGCACGATCATGCCGAGGTGCAGGACGTCGCCCAGGAGGCCTTCATCAAGGCCTATCGGGCGCTGGGGAAGTTTCGCGCCGAGAGCGCCTTCTATACCTGGATGTACCGCATCGCCATCAACACCGCCAAGAACTATCTGGTCTCCAAGGGGCGCCGGCCCCCCGGCAGCGATCTGGATATCGTCGACGCGGAGATCGTCGATCACAGCGGGCGGCTGGCCGATTCCGAGACGCCCGAGGCGGCCATGGCGCGCGACCAGCTGCAGTCGGCCATCTTCGAGGCGATCGAGGCGCTGCCCGACGACCTGCGCACGGCGATCACCCTGCGCGAGCTCGACGGGCTCTCCTACGAGGACATCGCGGCCATCATGCAATGTCCCGTGGGCACCGTTCGCTCACGGATCTTTCGCGCCCGTGAGGCCGTGGATCAGCATATCCGCCCGCTGGTCACCACTGCGCGTAACCAGGAGTCGGTGACCGAGTAAGCCGGCCGGGCCGGGAAACTGCATGTTTTTTGACGATTTGCTGAACTGTCCTCGCTCTGCGACGTCATATGCGGTGACCGGCCCGCCACCCGCGGGAACGTACATGCCGACATGGCCAGGGCGACACGCGCCGATGTCGGAAATTACAGGCAGTCAAAGGGCCCGGAGCGGGTCGCCTTGTCGAGTGTGAGGTGTGAAGAATGAGTCAGAACGCACGGGAATCGCTTTCTGCCCTGATGGACAACGAAGGGGATGAACTGGAGCTGCGTCGCGTCCTCAAGTCACTGGATGAATCCCCGGACGCAGCCGATACCTGGCGACGTTATCATCTCATGCGCAGCCTGATGCGTCGGGAACACGAGGTCGATGTCGCCACCGACCTCTCCGCCGGCATCATGGCGCGGCTCGAGGACGAGCCGCTGCCGCAGTTCGAGGCCGATGACAAGGCCGGCGATGGCGCCCGACGTTCCATGTCGCTGATGCGCGGTGCCGGCATCGCCGCCGCGGTGTCGCTGATGGTGATCACCGGCGTGCAGTTCTATCACGGCGGCATCGACTCCGGACAGGTGCCCGCCGACGTGGCCGCCCAGTCGCCCGCGCAAGCCCTGCAGGCCAGCCCGGCCGCCCTCGGTGGGGGCGAGCTTGCCGCGTCGCGGGCCGCCGAACGGCCTTCGCTCGCCGACCTGCCGCTGTTCCAGTCTCCCGCCGGTGATGGCCGGGGGCTGATGACGGTGGGCGCCGGCGTCGATTCCCCGCTGGTGCTTTCCCCCCGCCAGTCCGCTCGCGTCAATCAGCAGCAGGCCCAACTGCTGCAGTCCTACCTGGATCGTCACGCCGAGGGCGCGGCCTACGGCAGCGGTGATACCTGGATGCCGCTGCTGCGCGCCTCCGGTAGCGAGTCGCTGGGTCAGCGCTGATGCGTTCGGGTCACCCGACCCGCGGGGTCACGAGATCTCTTCCGGTGTTCCTGTTGACTGGCCTGCTCGCGGCGTTGCCGACGGCAGGCCTGGCGCAGGGCGAGTCGGCCCCGGCCGAGGGGGGCGCCGCCGAACCCGCGGAAGACAACCCTGCCGGCCACGGTCGTGCCGGCAACGACCGGGCCGAGCGCTTCGACTGCCAGGCGCTGAGCGCCCAGCCGGCTCCCGAGAGCGCCCGGGGCTGGCTCGAGAGAAGCCTCTGGGCCAATCATTGTTATGCCTTCCAGGCGCGCGCCGTGCGCATCGGCAGCGACGGCGTCCGCTCGCTGGCGCTCTCCCACGACATCGTGGAGGGGGTAGAGCGCGAGGTGGCCCGGTTTCTCGACGGTCCACCGGTAGTCTTCGAGCGGCGCGGGCGCGTCGGTCGCCTGAAGTGGGCCGATGGCGATGGGGCGGTGGCCGCCTCGCCGGCCGGCATCGTCGCCCATCTCGAGGGGCTCTATCGCCTGCGGCTCAGCGGTGAGGAGCGTCTCGCCAACCGCAATACCGTGCGTCTCGATATCGAGCCCCTGGACGATCTGCGCTATGGCCACCGCTTCTGGCTCGACATGGCCACGGGGCTGCCCCTCAAGCAGATCCTGCTGGACGAGCAGGGGCGCGTGGTGGAGACCTTCCAGATCACCCAGCTGAATCGGCCCCGCCTGCATCAGGGGGCGATCGACCTCGATCGTGCGCGTCCCGCCCCCGACGATCCCTGGCGGCCGACCTGGCTGCCCGACGGGTTCACTGCCAAGCCGGTCGAGACCCGCAGTCCGCGCCACAACGAGGCCGTCGGGCATCGCGTCTACAGCGATGGCCTGGCCACCCTCAGCCTGTTCGTCGAGCCCGTGGCCGGCAGGGACCAGCTGATGCCCGGCCTGCATCGTCTCGGGGTCTCCCATGCGGCCGTTCGCCACCGCGAGCTGGGTGGTCAGGCTCGCCAGGTGGTGGTGATGGGCGAGCTGCCGCCGCGGGTGTTGATCCGCGTGGCTGACTCGGTGACCTGGCAGGCCCCGGCGGATGACGCCTCGCCCTGACCGGAACCTTTTGGCACGAGCGCGGTAAGAAAAGGCACGCGCTTTTCTTCCCTTCCAGTCGACCCAGGAGTGCTTCATGAAACGCATGACGCGACATCTTTCCCTCTGGATGCTGCTTGCCACGACACTGCTGGCCTGGCAATCGGCCATGGCCCGCGAGCTGCCGGACTTCACCGAGCTGGTCGAGCAGGCCGCGCCCGGCGTGGTCAACATCTCCACCACGCGCACGGTGGAGGGGCGCGGACCCTCCTTCCACGACTTCGGCGGGCGGGAGATTCCCGAGATCTTTCGGCACTTCTTCGGCGATCGTTTCGGCGACCAGTTCGAGATGCCCCCCGGGCACGGTCAGCGCCCCCGCGAGGAGCGCCAGTCGCTAGGCTCGGGGTTCATCATCGACGAGGACGGCTACGTCATGACCAACGCCCACGTCGTCGACGGGGCCGATGAGATCGTGGTGCGCCTCAACGACCGACGCGAGCTGCAGGCCGAACTGGTCGGCGCCGATGCCAAGACCGACGTGGCCGTGCTCAAGGTCGATGCCGAGAACCTGCCCACCCTGGAGCTCGGCGACTCCGACGGGCTGAGCGTGGGGCAGTGGGTGGCGGCCATCGGTTCGCCCTTCGGCTTCGATCATTCGGTGACCGCCGGCATCATCAGCGCCATTGATCGCACGCTGCCCCGCGACGCCTACGTGCCCTTCATCCAGACCGACGTGGCCATCAACCCGGGCAACTCCGGTGGCCCGCTGTTCAACCTCGACGGCGAGGTGATCGGGGTGAACTCGCAGATCCTCACCCGCAGCGGCGGCTACATGGGGCTCTCCTTCGCGATCCCGATCAACGTCGCCATGGACGTGGCTGACCAGCTGCGTGACGACGGCCAGGTCAGCCGCGGCTGGCTCGGCGTGATGATCCAGCCGGTCTCCCGCGATCTGGCCGAGTCCTTCGGCATGGAGACCGCCGAGGGCGCGCTGATCGCCGACCTGGATCCCGAGGGACCGGCCGCCCGCGGGGGGCTCGAGGCCGGCGACGTGATCCTGTCGGTGAACGGCCGCGAGGTGGACCAGTCCAGCACCCTGCCGCGACTCATCGGCCAGGTGCTGCCGGGCAGCGAGGTCGAGCTGACCCTGCTGCGCGACGGCGAACGCCGCGAGGAGACCGTGACCCTCGGCGAGTGGCCGGACGCCCAGGGCGGGGCCGCCGCGTCCGCTGCGGATGAAGGCTCGAGCCGGCTCGGCATCGCCGTGCAGCCGCTGCCGGAAGGCGAGCGCGATGAGCTCGGCATCGATCATGGCGTGCGTGTCGCCGAGGTCGATCCGAGCGGCGCCGCCGCTGCCGCGGGGCTGCGCGTCGGCGACGTGCTGGTCAGCATCGACCACCGCGCCGTCGAGGATCCCGACCAGCTCGCGAGCCTGGTGGCCGAGCTGCCCGAGGATCGTGCGGTGCCGGTGCGCCTTTTCCGCGAGGGCCGCTCGATGTTCGTGGCCATGCGGCTTTCCAGCGACTGATCCGGCCGCTCAGCGGCCCACCCGGGCCCGCTGATGGGCCCTGATCCGGGCCTTTCCTGATCGCGACCCGACGGCCGCCGCCGTCGGGTCGCTGTATCTGGCAGGCGCATCCCGCTACAATGGCGCCCATTCCATCAGAGCCCGCCAGCCGACCGCCTCGCGATCCGTCGGGTCGGCCGTGGCCCGACACCCACAAGGCAGAATCGACTCGATGTCCCAAGACGCAACCTCCGATCCCCTCAAGCACATCCGTAACTTCTCGATCATCGCCCACATCGACCATTGACCTCCGGCAACAGACAGCCATAACCCGCCAAGAACACCCCGCCGCACCGCCTCCCGCCTGAATCTTCAAGACATCGCCAGCCGACCACGGCCACCAAAAGACACAGCCAGCCACTAGAAATCTGTACTTGCCTGCGTACATACTCAGCCCCTCAATGACACGATGCTGGGGAGCATGTACACATGGCGCTGACCGACGCCTGGCTGAAGGCCGTGCACCGCAAGCCGCGGGAGGCCACCACCGAAAAAGCCGATCGCGATGGACTGGGCGCGCGCGTCACCCTGACCGGCAAGGTCGTCTTCCAGCTGCGCTTTCGCTACCAGGGCAAGGCCGCCCGCATGGATCTCGGCAGCTATCCTGCGATGACGCTCAAGCAGGCCCGTGACGAAGCCACTCGAAGGCGCGGGCAGCTCGAACAGGGCCACGACCCGCGGACGATGAAACGGGTGGAGCAGGCCAGCATTGCCGACGCGCCCACCAACGAGAAGCTGATCCGGGACTGGCACGCGCGCTACTGTCAGGCGCACAAGGTGGGGGAAAAGGAGATCCTTCGCAGCTTCGAGCTTCACGTCATCCCCGACCTGGGCCGGCTGCCGGCCGACGAGACGGGGCTGCGCCAGTGGATGGACCTGCTCGAGCCCCTGGCGGCCAAGAAGCCGCGCATCGCCGAGCGGGTGCTGACCAACATGAAGCAGGTGCACAAGTGGGGTGCTCGCCGCGGGATCGTGGAGAACCAGCCGCTCGCGGCGATCTCGGCGAAGGAGGATCTCCACGTCAACAAGAAGCGGGTGAAGGGCAGAGCCCTCGACGATGGCGAGCTGTGGGTGCTGTGGCAGGCAGTGGAGCGCTCGCGGATGCCGCTGCGCTCCAAGCTGTTCATCAAGCTGGTGCTGCTTTACGGGTGTCGGCCGGGAGAGCTGGCCGGGGCAAGGCGGGAGGAGTTCGACTTCGAGGCGGGGGTGTGGGAGATACCGCCGGAGCGGCACAAGACGGGGAGGGTGACGGGGCGCGCGCTGCGTCGCCCCATCATCGACGAGATGGCGCCGCTGCTGCGTCAGGCCATGACGCTGTCTCACGCGCCGGACCTTCTGTTCAGCGGCGAGTCGAAGTCGTTACCGCTCAACGATCGGTCGATCCTGAGCTTCCCGTACAACGTGATGCGGGTGGCGAAGAGCCAGATGGGAAAGGAGATGGCCCACTGGTCGATGTACGACCTGAGGAAGACGGCTCGAACCAACTGGGCCACGCTGGCCGAGCCTCACGTCTGCGAGCTGATGCTGGGGCATGTGCTTCCCGGGGTGTGGCAGGTCTACGATCGGCACGACTACCTGGAGGAGCAGGCAGGGGCCTATCGGGCATGGCATGAGCGGCTCACGCGGCTTGTGAGCGGCGAGCCTCCCACGCCCTGACGTCACTCTCCCGCCACCGCGATTCGGCGCCGTGACCGCCGGCGATCACCGGCTTGGGAAATCCCATCTCGCGCTGCCAACGGTGCAGGGTGCGGGTCGAGCGGCCGTAGCGTTTACAGAGCTCGCTGGTGCTGATCATCGGATCATCGTGCATGGCATCCTCCTGAAACGAGAAAGCCGCCTCGCGGGCGGCATTGAGCGGCATGTTGCTCACTCTGAGGGTGGGGTGGTGGTCTCTGAGCGAGATAGTGCTCAGTGCGTGTATTCGCGCTCAAGTATCCGGCGGGCACCGGGCGGCCACTGGTTGAATTTCCGCCGCGTGCTCGAGACGGTGCCGTAGATCATCATCCGATCCACCTTGACCAGGTTGGCGGCCATGCCTCGGAGCGCGTACCGGCGATGGCTGTTGTCCATCCATTCTGATGCCGGCTCGTTGCAGACGTCGGCGAACATGCCACGGTATACGCCGAGACGCTGGCGATAGTCCTTCAGGCCTTTCGGTCCTCGGTAGCTCATCCATCACTTCCTGGCCGCGGCGCGGCGGCTGTCATCATCCGGTAGAGCAGGTCGGCCTGGGCCGCCTTCGGGACATGGCCGCTGCCCTGCATGGCATAGTCGGGCCAGCTCTCCAGGATCTCCGGCCCGTGGTAGAGCTCGCAGTGCGATCGGGCGTCCTCATAGGTCAGCGGCGCGCCGCCGGAGAGGAGGATCAGGAAGCCGCGGACTGCGTCGTCCATCTCTCCGGTCGTGCCGGGCGCCGGCACCGTCTGCCAGCCTTTCGGCGTGTGGCGGCGGTTCCACGCCTCGATGCTCGGCGCTGTGGCGCCACAGCCCATGCACTCGGGCCCTTGCTGGCCCTGGCCGTCGTACCATCCGTGCTTGTCCACGTCGGACGACCCGCAGAACGGGCAATGTATCGGCTCGCTCATTCTCCCTCCCTGGCCGTGTCGGCCTGCTCGCCATGAGCGTTTCGCCAAACCTCGAATGCGCCTTCGATATGCGGCCAGATGATCGGGTTTGTCGCGTCCTTCAAAGCCTCCTTGTATGCCTCGGCGCCCTTGAGCTGCTTCTCGGCATCCCGGCGGGCAAGGGAAGTGGCGGGGTCATACTCGGGCGACCAGTCGTTTTCATCGAACCAGTTATCCATGGGTTCCAGGTCGCCGTTGAGGTGGTGGTTAGCCACCATCAAACCTTCGCCGTAGAGGCACTTGTCGAAGTCTTCCAGCTTCGCGTTGAGTCTCTCAGCATGCGCCGCCAGCACATCCCTTTCGTCCTTCAGCCGGTTGAAGCCCTCCGTGAGCGCGTCTGCCAGTTCGCGGCTGATATGGGTATTGGCGCCGATGCTCTGGCGCATCCTGTCAAATTGCTGCCAAACGTCGTCGCTCATGACGCCTCCTTGAGCGCTGATTCCAGAATGTGAACGATGCCGGTGCCGGCGGCGGCCGGCAGGTGCTCGCCGGCGTAGTGCCGGGCGCGGCGCACGGCGCCGATCAGGCTCTCCACCCGCAGCTCGGCGCGGTCGAGCTGATCGGCTAGGGCGGCCTTCTCGGCCTCCAGCTCCTCGTTGCGGGTGCACAGCATGGCGTTGATGTCTTCGGTGGTCGGTGCCTGCTTCGCGGCGGTGGCGGTCATGATGCGTTCTCCAGGTTGTCGCGGATCCAGTCGAGCTCCTCGGCGTGAGTGGCGTCCTGCAGGACGGCGCGACCATCCGGGGCTCGGATGATGCGGTGATGCTTGCCGGCGCCGCGGCGGGGAAGTCGCTCGACTCGGTAGCCGTAGCGGGCCCACTTGGCGTTGGGGCTGTCGGGGTGGGGCGTCATGCGGCTTCCCACTGCTCGATCTCCTCGTCGGTCAGGTCCAGTTCGTGCCGCAGACGGCGCAGCACCGGCAGCATCGACGGCCAGTTGGGCGACCAAGGCCGCATGATCACGGCCCGGTCGAAGATGTGGTTCGGGTTGCAGCTGGCTTCGGCGGTCTCGAGGGTCTGCTGGATGATCGGCAGCAGCTGGTCCTCGAACTCAGGGCGGCCGTCCTCGTCGCGGATCACCTGCCCCTGGTCATCGGTGCGCGCTCGCCAGGCGGCGATGCGCTGGTGGGCGCGGCTGTCGGCCAACTCGCGGTACTGGCTGCCGTCCCGGGCGCGGCAGTAGACGATGCACAGCACCTCCCAGAGTTGCGGCGAGCGCTCGGCCATGCCGAGCACTGCGTTCTGCTTGTCGGCCGGCACCGGCGCCAGGAAGCCGTGGCGATCGTGCTCCAGGCCGTAGCCGGCCCGGCGGTGGAAGTAGGCGAGGTTGACCCAGCGCTGGGAGCGGCCGGTCATGACGTCCTGCTGGCGGCGGCTCAGCTTGCGGCTTCGCTTCTTCATGCGGCCTCCTTGGGTGCTGGCATGTATTTGCGCTCGTGGCTGAAGTTGGCCTCGACGATGGCGCGCGCCATCGGTGGGCAGACGGAATTGCCGATCAGGCGGACTTGCTGGTACTTGGGCACGGCCCGGCCTGCCACCTCGGCGAACTGGTAGTCGGCGGGGAAGCCTTGGGCGGCGGCGAGTTCATGGGGCTGGAGCATGCGCATGCCGATGTCGACGATGGCGTACTGCTCGCCCTCGATGGTCACGGTCACCAGCCCGAAGCGGTCCTTGGTCGGCATGGTGTGCATGGGCTCCCCCATCACCTGGCCCACGCCCTGGCCGTAATACTTCACCAGGAAGGCGGCCACGGCCGCGGCGTGGGTGCCGCCGGCGCAGACGGTGGGCATGGGGTGCCGAGGATCCCGCCCGCCGCGGTCGCTGCCCTTGAGGTTGATCAGGCTCACGGCCACTGGGGCGTTGTGGTCGGTGGCGGTGATGGTTGGCAGGGGCTTGCGCAGGTCGTCGCCGACCACGCCTGTGTAGTGCTTGGCCAGGAAAGCTGAGACCAGGGCGTGTTTCTCACCGCCGGCAACCACGGTGCCGAGTGGGCGGTTCAGGTCCAGCACCCGCGGGGACTGCCCGGGGCGCTCGCCGTAGCCGGTCTGGATCATGAACGGCTCGGCCGCCTCGACCACGTAGCGCATCACGCCCTTGGCGATCCGCCGAAGGGTGGCGTCGGCCAGCGGGCGCGGCCGGTCAAAGATCGATGGGCACGGGATACTCCAGTCGATGCACTCGGCGGCGGTGCGCCACGGCTTCACCTTTCCCAGTCGGACATGGGGCGCCGCTGGGTCGGCGTGCGTCGGCTTGGGCCACACGATCGGTAGGCCATCGCGCCGGGCCACCAGGAACAGCCGGCGGCGAATGGTCGGGGCACCGAAGTCGCAGGCGCGCAGGATCCGCCAGTCCACTTGGTAGCCGTGGCGCTTCATGGTGCGCACGAAGGCCCGGAAGGTCTGCCCCTTGCGCCCCGGGTCCGGCACGATGCGGCCCTGGGCATCCTTGAGCAAAGGGCCCCAGTCGAGGAACTCCTCCACGTTCTCGAGGCAGATCACCCGCGGTTTCACCTTGGCCGCCCAGCGGGCGGCGACCCAGGCGAGCCCGCGCACGCTCTTGGAAACCGGGCGCCCGCCCTTGGCCTTGCTGTGGTGGCGGCAGTCCGGAGAGAACCAGGCCAGCCCCACCGGCATTCCGTGGGTGGCCTGTTCGGGGTCGATGTCCCACACGTCGGCCACGCTGTGCTCGGCGCCCGGGTGGTTGGCGGTGTGCACGGCGATGGCGGTGGCGTCGTGGTTGATGGCGAGATCCACCGGGCGGCCCAGGGCCTGCTCGATGCCCTCTGACGCGCCGCCACCACCGGCGAAGTTATCGACCACCAGCTCGTGGCCGAACAGGTTCAGACTGGTCATGCGTCTCTCCCTGGCATGAAAAAGGCCACCAATCAGGGGTGGCCGAGACGGGTGGGACTGGTCTAGGTTGAGAGGCTCAGTCCAATGAGGAGGACGAATGATGTCCAACGTGATGCGGATTCTTGAGTCTCAAGTCGAACAGACGAATCAGGGTGAGTTCGACCTGATTGCTACCGTGGGCGCCGGTGAGGCGGATGATGTGGTCAGTGGTCGGGAAGTGAAGCCGGACAAGCGGCTGCCGCCATTCGTGTCGATCGAAAGCCTTGGCTCCGATATGACTCCGAAAGTTTTGTTGATCGAGACGGAGAGCCCCGATGATCCGTCCACGATCCAGCGCCTCAAGGACGACTTGGGGGTTTATCAGCCCCGCATGCCCTAAGCCTGGCCCAGTCGCTTCACCTGCCGCCGGGCTTTGCGCTTGGCGGTTTTGAGGCAGTGAATTTATACTAAAATATGAAGATAAAGTCAGTTTTTGGTGTGGTGATATGAAGTATTTCTTATATTTAAGATTTTTAGGTGTAGTGGATGATATTTGAAGCCGTTTTTTGGTTTGCTTTATTTCTATTATTTGCAAGAGTTGTTGGTGCAGCTTGTAGCGATATGCTTTCTGGGACGGAAAGATTTTCATTGAATGCTAGAGCTTTTGTAGGAGTTTTAAGGTTTTTTATAGCAGTGGGTTACTTTGTTTTTTTTGGTATTTTTGCTTATTGGTTTTTATTTTAGAGGCTTTTTTCAATTGCTCTCCTCCCGGTGTTGGGACGGGACAATGCTAGCCGTCGCGGCGTCCGCCTCCTGCTGCTGATCAATTCGGCGGAACTCCAGCACCCAGACCCACGGGTTGGCGTCCCAGCTGCCATCGCCATTGATCGACTTCCAGAGCCTCGCGAACGATGACCGCGCATCCTCGTGGACTTCTTTCTGGTCATGCCGCCATCCGCTGTGACCTACGCCCATGCCATCGTGGAATGCGGCACCCTCGGCGCGCGCATCGGCCTCGGTGGTGTCCTGCAGGCGCTCGACGCGCACATCGGTGACCTCAAGCAGCAGGCGGCAGGCCCAGCGGGGCATGTGGATGGAGGGGCGCCACCTAAATCCGCTGGTGGAGCGCTCCCACCCAGTCCGGTAAATGGCGGCTTCATAGTCGTCGTCAGGGTCTTGGGCTATATCGACGCCAATGCTTTGCGCGTAGGCGGTGATTGGCACCAGGGCGTGCGCCTCCCGCACCCACAGCCGGTCGCCGGGCTGGCCGTAGGGGCAGACCGTGCCCGCGAACCCCTCCCAGCCACCTGCCTGGTTCTGCAGCTCCCGCTCTACGTGCACCATCGAACCGACGCCATTGCACGGCCACCAATGGCCTGGTGCCCCCGGGTAGTCGTCCGGAGTGGTTCCCGGCTGAGGCTTCAACAGACGCCGCGTCTGTGTCTTCCGGCCGTCGAGCAGGGCGCGGACCATCTCGTCGTTGAACAGGATCGGGCGCTCTTTCATGCCGGCACCTCCAAGTGCTCGACCTCGAGGTCGGACATGTCCACGAACTCCGGGTCGCCCTTCTGTGAGACGCAGTTCAGGACGTTGCTGTGGGTGATCACGGCGTTCACGGCCTCGACCAGCTCGTCCTTGTCGTACCACTCATCGTTGACGATCGACTTGGCGACTTCGCGCAGGGTTTCCGCGTCGCCGCTGAGCTGCCGGCGAAAGCCGTTCATCGAGAACTTCATCTCTCGCTCCTTGGCCCTGCGGGCCGGTGGTGGGTGTCACGCCGCTTCCGGCGTGGCCGGGGCCATGAGGGCCTGGGCGAGCGGCGTGGTCGGCTTCACTGCTAGCATCACGATTTCAGAATCCTCATTCCCCCAGCGGCCTATCTCGGTGAAGCCTTCCGGCACCTCGAACGGCAGCGTGTCGATGTAGGCCTCGACGTCGGCGAAGTAGCGCTCGCTCTCTTCTGGCTGCTCGTCGGGGTCGGGCTCTTCGACGACATGCAGATGAGTCTCGAAGCCCATCGGCTCGAAGATGTCTTTCACGGGCCGCTCTTCGAGGAGCGGGTGGTTCGTCAGCTGGTCGATCAGTCGCATTGCTCTGCTCCTGCAGTTGAGTGATGCCCCATCTCGGAGGGGTAGCCGGCACTGCCCGCGCCTGCCGCGTTGCGGTACGCCCGGCCCGCCACTCCAGCCCAGTTGCTGGAACGGTGACGGGGTAGGGCGGGAGTAGCGGCGCGTCTCTGCTGCCCTGGAATATTCGGTACAGGTGACCCACCGGCCGCGCCCGTTCCTGCGGGCAGCTCGGTAACAGCCGGATGTGGCGAAGGTGTCAGGCGGCGCGCTTGATGCGCAGCCGCATGCGGTGGGCGTTGGTGCTAATGCGGCGCCGGCCGTTGGCCCGGGCCTCGTCCCGCACTTCCTCTGGCATCTGGCAGACCCGGCTCCAGACGCCGTTGTAGCTGATCACCAGTCCCAGCCCTTTCAGGTGCGCCACGGCCTGCTTCATGGACAGGCCGCGCTCGATGCAGTCGATGATCAGCGGGTCGATGGCGCTCCAGTTCCGGGCGTGCCAGCCGCGGCGGTGCGGGCCGGTGAAGCCGTAGCGGCGAGCGGCGCCCTTGATGCTCTCCAGCGGCAGAACCATCGCCTCGGCCGCCTGGGCGTAGGTCAGGCCCTGGTCGAGCAGCTCGCCGAGCCGGCGGCGCTCGGTGGTGGTCCATTCGTGCACGATGGCCTCCATGAGAAAGGGCCCCGCAGGGCCCGATGTCGTCAGGGGGAGAAGCTGCCCAGCAGGCACTCGAGCTCGGGAAGCGCCTCCTCGATACGGCTGGCGAACTCGCCGGCGATCTCCTGCTCGGCGGCATCGAGGGCCATGGCGCGCAGGCGGAAGCCGGGGCCGCCCTTGGTCAGGCTGGCGACGCGCATCTCGAGGTTGCGCTCATCGAGTCCCTCGTAGGGCGCGAGGCGCCAGGTGATTGTGGCCGGCAGGCGCTCGGCGTTCTTCACCGTGACCTTGCTCATCACACCGACCTGCGAGCTGTGCTCCTGCTTCTCGCTGTCGATGCTGGTCAGGTCGTCTATGGAGACTTTCCGGAAGGCGTGGATCACCTTGCGCAACTCCAGCGCTTCGCCCTTGCTGTTGGCGAAGGTCATCAGGTGCCCCCAGTCCTCGAGCAGCTCGACCATGCCCTCCTGGTCGAAGGTGTTGCCGTTGGCACGATGGAAGGCGATGAACTCTGGCGTCTTGGGCAGCGACAGGATGGCCGCGTGGTCGCAGTGCCCCGGGGCTTCATGACTGCCGATGTCGAGGTAACAGCGTGCCGCCATGTCGTCGCGGTCGATGAAGACCGGCGTCTTCGCCGCGGCCCGCTCGCCCAGGTAGTGGGTGAAGTCGCCAAGCCCCTTGGTCGAGAACTTCCCGCGGAAGCGGCGGCGCTGGTCCTGGTACTTCTCCATGTCCTGGAGGCTGAACTGGTCGCCGATCACCAGGGCGTGGCCGTTGGCGACTTCGGTGCCGGTCTTGTGGGACTGCTCGATGTGCTGCAGGGCTTCTTTGGTGAGGCTCACTGGTCATTCTCCTGTTGCTGCTGCGGGGTGGTCTTGCGGTGGGGGTGGCCGATCATGTCGAACTGGTTCTTCGGCTCGAGGGTCATCTCGCCGCCGGTGTTCACGTACATCACCGTTTCGGTGGTGTGGTCCTCGGCGGTGGTGCCGTGGGCCGTCGGCACCTTGAAGGCGAGCTTGTGTGCCACGCTCACCTGGCTGCCGGAACCGATATTCTCGACGGTCAGGTCAAGCGTGACCTTGGCCTTCTTCTTCGGATTGTCGGTGGCGGCCGCCGCGGCGTGGCTGAGGATGGTGCCCAGGCGCTCGGCCAGGACGCCGCCGTCCAGATCCTCGAAGAAGCGGGTCACGTCGGTAGGGTGTGACATGGTGGGTTTCCTCTTTCGGGTAGTGGCGGGGCCCGGCAGGGCCCCGGGTGGGTGGTCAGGCGGCCTCGAGCGAGGCCAGGGCGTTCCGGTAGCCGCTCCACTTCTCCACGCCGGCATCCAGCAGGGCGTCGAGCTTGGCCTGGGCGGCGAGCAGGGCGTCGTATTCCTTGCGGGGGATCTCGACCGTCTCCGGCTTTGCCACCTGGCTGCCGCGCTGGAAGGTGTCGGCGGCCTGGGTGATGCGGCTGGTGTCGATCGTCTGGCGCACTGTGCGGTCAGTGCCCGGCTGGGCGGGATCGACGCCGACCTGCGCAGGTTCCTGGGGCGCCTCCTCGCGCGCCTGCGGCTCAGCCTCGGCCTTCGCTTTGGCTTCCTCCTCCTGGCGGATGCGCTCGCGCTCGGCCTCGAGCCGCTTCTGCTCCTCCTGCTGGTGGTGGGCGATGCGGTTCTCGACCTGGAGCTTGATGAACTCGGCATCGCGCTGGATCAGGTCGCGCCAGTCGCTGAACAGGAAGGCGTAGTCGCCCTGGTGCTTCTCGATCAGTGCCTTGTTGTCGGCCAGGCGCTGGGCTTCCTGCTGCCCCTCGACCTTGGCCCGGGCCACCTCGTCATCGGCGGCGGCCTGCAGGGTGGCGATGGTCTTCTTGCCCTTCATGGCGCCGGCCACGTTCAGGCTGTGGGCCGGCTCCACGGGGCAATCCAGCTCGGCCAGGAATGCATCGAAGGATGCCGCGGCCTTGCGCTGGATCTCGAGGCGGCGGTTGTCCTTCTCCGCCCTGACCAGCTTCTCGAGCTGCAGGCGCTTCTTGCGCATGGTCTCGGTCAGCTCATCGATGGTGGCGAACACCTCGGCGATGCTGGCGGTCTGCTCGAGCGCGGCCTGCTTGCTGGCCTTGAGTTGCTTCTCGCCCTTCTGCAGGAACTTGACCGTGGACTCGGCGTCGGCGAAGTCCTTGTCGGTGGCGAGCTCGGTCTTGATGCCCTCGATCATGGCCAGAGCGCGTTGCTTGAAGTCCGGCAAGTTGCTGGCGGTGACCGCGCCGTCGAGGTTGATCTTGAGCGACGGCAGGGCCTCGGGCGCCTCGCCCTGAGGGGCGACCGTTTGCTCGGTGGGCTGGTAGTCGGCGAGGTCCTGGCGGAACTGCTCCCAGCCGGTGATCAGCTGGCTGGCGTGGAAGTCATCCAGCGAGGCCCAGGTGTAGACGGTGTTCTCCTCGGTCCCGTCGGTCACCATGTAGAGCCACTTGTCGGCGCCACTGACCAGCAGCTGCTGGACGACTTGCCAGTAGTCTTCCTCTGGGATGCTGCCGCCACGCACTGCTTCTGCCTTGGCGGCGTTCCACTGCTTGCACTCCCAGCCGATGCTTTCGAGCATGGTGATGCCGTCCATGCTCGCCAGAAGGGTGGGGTGCTCGTCGCTGATGCCGGTGACGGGGAACAGCTCCTCGCCGACGATCGCCTCGGCGATCGGGCGGGCCTTGGCCTCGATCTCGTGCCCCCTGTCCAGTACGTTGCGCTGGAACCAGTCACTGAACTCGCGTTCCGATCCGGTCGCCTTCATGTGCAGAAGGTCGTTGCGCTTCACGTACTTTGAGCGGGCCATCATGATCGAGGCCTCGCTGGCGGTGTCGTGCTGGGCACGTAGGGTGTGCCACTCCTGGCTGCCTTGCTGGACGTTGACGATCTTCATGCCTGCACCTCGCGGATCTGCTGTTTCTGTTCGTCGGTGAGCTGGGCCTTGCTGGTCAGGAAGTCGATGACCTGCTCGGGCGTTCGCTTGCCGGCCTCGATGGCGGCCTCCCAGGTGGGGAAGTTGGCCTCGAACTGGTCGGCCGGGTAGAAGGGCAGGGCCTGTGGCTCCTCCTTCGGGGGCGTGACGTCGCGCTCCACGTTGGTCGAGCGGTAGCGGTCGGCCTCGTCCTCGTCGATGATCCCGGAGAGCCCGAAGGCGTAGCGGGCGCACTGGATGGTGGACTTGTGGCGCAGCATGCGAACGGGCCATTTCTTCCACGGCTCGGTGGTGCCGCCGCACTCGCTCAGGTACTCGGTCACCTCGGTGGGGCGGCTGCGGTCCTTGCGGTAGATCCGGCAGGTGATGGCCAGCAGGTTGCCCTGGTCGTCGAGCCGGTCGTCGAACTCCATGCCGTCGAACTGCGGGTGGCTGTTTATGATCTTCAGCCAGCCGTCGATCGAGACAATGGGCTGGATAGCGCCGCGGTTGTTGAAGGCGTAGATCTCTTTCGCCAGCGGGTTCAGCCGGTACTCGTTGGCGATGGACATGAAGACCATGAGCTCGTCATGGGTGACCTGTTGCGGGTTGCCCTGGCGATCCTTCTTGGCCTGCATGAGGGTGTTGGTCATGATCTGCTGCACCGTGTCGGGATCGACGCTCAGGCGCGTGGCCATGGCCTGGAAGGGGGTGAGCTGCTGGCTTTGTTGCCCCGGGTGCTGGTGGACTTGCGCGGTCTGGTTCATCAGGGTGATACTCCTCTCGATTCGTATGGACTCGGATCATCCGGCCCTGCCCAGCTCCACACTGGTCAGGGCCTTTTTCATGCCGCGATGTCGGCGGCATCCTCGTCGGCGACTGCCATCGCCCAGGCCTTGAGCTCGGCGATGCCATCCACCGACTGGATATAGCGCTCGACCATCTGGGCGACGGTCAGGTCGAGGGTCATCTCGCCGGCGCCTTCGCCCAGCAGGCCTTCCTCTACCAGATGCTCCGCGAAGCCGGCGATGGCGTCGGGGTTGCCGTCCTGCACGGCGTCGTAGGGGCGTTGGGCGCGGGGCGACAGGGCGTGGCGGTAATCGATAGCGGTGGGCATCAGGCGGCCTCCTTGGTGATCCGGTGGGCGACGATCCAGCGGGCGAGCCGGTCGCGCTGCTGGGCGAGGGTGCACTCGTGCTCGCCGATGAATTCCGGCGGCGCGTCGGCGGCCGTCTCTTTCCCGTTCGCGCTGACGATGGCGTTGGTGATGTGCACGAGGTAGCCGTCCTCCCGACACTTCACGCACGAGACCGTGGCGCCATTGGCCAGGAAATCGACGTCGTGCTGTACGTAGCGCCCGGTCTGCGCTCGGCCGGAAGCGGCCAGCGACTGAATGGCGGCGAGAAGTTGAAGCTGGTCATTGCTCAGCATCGGGGTGGTCCTCCATAAACTCGCGGGCAGCCTCGGGCGCGTTCTTGCCCAGCTGCTCGGCGGTGAGGCGGTACAGGCGGCCGTCGATCAGCACCACATCGGTGCCGCCGGCGGCGATTAGGTGCCGGATGACCCGGCGGGCGGTGGGCTCGTCCACGTCACGCCCTCCACAGCTGCAGCCGCGGCTCGGCCCTGTCGTGCCAGCGGGCATGGAACTCGACGGCCCTGGCGGCGTTGGCCGGATCCTTGGGCTGATTCCAGCGGCTACCGATGATCGGCCGCTCGGGGCCGCGGATGATGGCGCCCCGGGCGCGCTGCTGAGCGCGGTGCTCGGCGACCCGGGTGCGGCGTTCGATGAATGTCATGCCGACCTCCTGACGGGCGTGATAGTGGGATTGGCGATGCCCTCGCGGGCCGCGGCTTCTTTGGCTGCCTTGCGGCTGGTGAAGGGCGAGCCGGGCAGATCACAGCGCGGCGTGCGGCCCTGCCAGGCGATGTATCGGGCGCTCATGAGTCCAGCTCCCACACCTCGCGCAGCTTCTGCTCGAGGCGCTTTTCGTCCAGCCAGTGGTCAAGCTCGAGCCGGCGACTGTGGGCCGCGGCCGCGTCGTCGATCTCGCGCTGACGCTCGCTTTTGGTCTTGGGCAGAAGGGTCTCCATGGTGATCTCCATGTCATGGGCGCCGCCGGTCGGGGCCAGCGCGCTGGTGCAAAAAAGCCCGCCGGGGAGGGCGGGCAGTGCAGGGAAGGGGGTGTGCGCGGCGAATTCTCAACCCACCGGGAAGCTATGGGCCGCACTGCGCAGCGGATCGCTGGCCGGCCTGCCCCGGCTGCCTCACCACTGTGCAGGTGACGCTTATCTCCTATGCTGTGATTTCCACATCGCAACATAAGGAAGTTCCGATGACTCGTGTGTCAGCCAAGTGTCAGAACTGCGGGAGCGATCAGTTCCAAATCCCGGAAGACGGAGACCAGGATCAGATGATTCGTTGTGCATCCTGTGAGACAGAGATCGGTGAAAAGACCGAAGTAATGGCCGAGCTGCGTCAGCGCGCGACTCAGGAAGCCGAGAAGCAGGTCGGTGACATGATGGAGCGCACCTTCAAAGGCTCGAAGGGGTTCACCTTTACTCGGAAGAGGTAGCTGCCCCCGAAGCCGGGCGGCCTATCCCCTCAGGTCGCTCGATTCCTACTTCAAGCCAGCACGCTGCTGAACTAGCTGGCACCAACCTCGATCTTCAGTCGTGACTCTCGCTTTGCCTCGCTTATGGCAACCTCTTCTGATTGTCATCCGTAGAGCGGCCTTCAGCTCTCTCGCCGACCCGTCGTAGCTTTCGCTGATAGGCCATCAAGGCCGCTCTCGGATGGCCCCGATATGCTCAGGGCCAACGTGCCGGTACTGACCCCGGCGTGGTCTTCAATCGAGCGGCTTCGCTACAGCCGGTGCCAACCGCCGCCAGGGTCTAGCCTTCTTCCCGTGCCTGACCTGGCGGCCCCGCTAGGGGCTCTCGAAAGCACGCCTCATGGACGTGGATGCAGCACGCCTGCACCTGCGGATCTCGAGTTGTGAAAGAGCAGGCCCTTGGAGGGCCGTGCCGGAGGGTGTTCGCCCTGCTGGCGTGGTTAAATATCACAAAGCGTGTTCATTCCGTCAACCACAAAATGTGATATTCATGGGCAAAAGTAATCAAGTGCCTGATTATCAAGCACAAAAAAACCCGCCTCGGTGGGCGGGCTTGGAGACTGCGGCTGGAGGGGGTATGTCAGTCGTAGCTGAATCCGCTGTAGGGCTCGCCGCTGGAGTCGATGCCCTGGTGGTAGGTCTGATTGCCGATTTGGCGAGAGGTGCCGCTCCAGCTATTGCCGTCGCTACTCATCCCGTTGTGGAAGGTGGTGCCGCCGATCTGGCGGCTGGTTTGATTCCAGCTGGAGCCGGTATTGCTGTTGTAGCCCTGAACGCTAGTGGTGTTCCCGAAGCGCTGGACGTTATAGCTGTTGCCTGACTGGGCGTCATAGCATGTCTGAAAATTGCCGGATCCGGTGCAGCTGGCTACGCCGGGGCCCGCCACGAAGAGAGCTGTCGCGGCGGCAATCGATACGATGAAGGTACGCATGTGGCTCATCCTTGTGCGATGGGGTGAGCCAACAGCGTAGCAAAATCTTCTTTGATGGGCCGGGGGGGATGGGGGGGAGATGGTCTCAGGCGGCGCCGGCAGCCTGTAGGAGAGGTGTCAGTATCTGCTGAACCACCCACCATGCGATTCCTGCTAGGCCGGCCAAGAGCACGGCCAACCCCCCGAAGGCAGCTTTCCAAGTCACACAATTGTCGAGCTTGCCCTCAATGCGTGCCAACGTGACCTTGATTTCGCTGACGTCGCGCTCCAAGTGCTCGACCCGGGACTCCAGGTTGCTCATGGGTGGCTCTCCCCCTGAACCATCACTTGAGCCGCTAGCGTAAGGCAGATACGACACCCTGTCAGCCATTGCGGCTCTCCTCTTTCAGCCAGTCTAGTACGTTGCCTGCCTGAAAGTGGCGTACGAATCCACAGTTACGGCAGGTGAGGGACATAAACGGAACTTCTCTCCCTGCGAGTCGCGGCGGGGAGTTGATTGTCATGAATATCGTTTGCACCGGGCCGTCGGCAGCATCCGCCATGATAGCTACGTTGTCGTTTTCGCAAGCGGGGCAATTTAAAGAAATACCTTTTTCTATCAGGAAGTTATGGAAGTCAGAGCCAGTGACCTGCTCATAATCACTATCATCGTATTTCATTAGTCGAAATTCTCCCACCAGAAGACCCGCCCAAGGATCCTCGGGGCGTCCGGGTCGGCCAGGCTGTAGACCTCCTCCGGGTACTCCTCACTGTTCTCGCTGACTACGCGAACACGGCCGAGCGGCATGCGATAGAGGCGCTTGATCCTCAACATGCCCCCGTGATCCAGGGCATAGACCTTGCCGTCGATGATGCCGCGGCAGCCCTTGTCGATGCCGATCGTGGCGCCGTCGTTGATGGCTGGCATCATCGAGTCGCCCTTGGCTACGGCCAGCGCGGCGTTCTCGGGCTGAACCCCAGCACGGGAAAGGCGCGGCAGGCTGAATCGCTCCTCGGCGCCATGGTTCTCGATGACTTGGGTGCAGCCTTCGCCTGCCGCGAACTCGACCTCGCGGAACATCGGCAGCATCACCTCGTCCGGGCGAAGCGGCTCGTCCCCTTCGATCAGCTCGTGATCGAGCATTTCGGCGTTGCCTTCAATCGATCGCTTGGGCCTCAGCTCGGTGACATTGCCGCCGACGTCCTCGCCAGTCCAGAGCCACCCCTCGCTAACGCCAAGAGCCTTCGCCAGCAAAACAACATCACTGCTCTTAGGCTCGCGCAGCCCGCGCTCGTAGTTGGAAACGCGCCCTTGCGAGTTCCATCTACACGCCTTGGCTAATTCAGGCTGAGTCATATTCGCCTGCTGCCTAGCCTGCTTGATGCGGTCGCCGATCGTAGAGCCTGCCACCTGAACCTCTCTATCCATGGAGCCGGCGGACCGTAGACACGCCGGTGACACGGTTTGTGTCAACTGACCTGCATTATCAACACGGAGCGTGTTAGCTGCACTCGACGTTTTGTGATTGCTTAAACCACAAAACGTGATATTCTGCCCAGAAACACAGCGAGGCGATGGCATGGACATTCGTTCCCTCCGCGCCAAGGCGGGCATGACCCAGAAAGAGCTGGGCGAAGCCTGCGGCCTTGGTCAATCGACAATCGGCAACTACGAGGCGGGCATCCGCGCCCCAAGTCTCGAGGTGGCTCAGAAGATCATTGAGGCGGTTCGGTCCCGCGGTGTTGACGTGTCCATCGAAGACCTCTTCACCGCGGCGGCTGCCGCCTGATTTCCCCAACCGCCTGCCTGTGAAGGCCGCGAGACCAGCAACGCCACAGAAGGAATTGCACATGCTGTCACGCATTGCCGAAGGCGACCGGCGCCACAAGCCGGAAGGCGAGCACTTGGACAACCCGACCCGGGTTAGATGGAAGGACGCCGAGTTCGTGTCCTTGGAGAAACTGGCCGCGATGCGCCACGAGGGCGTGATCGCCCACGCGATTCGCGAATGTGCGCTGATCGGCATGGATGTGCTCGAGGCCCGGCAGGACGTCCTGCTGGCTCGGCTGGCCGAGAACCTGGGCATGGAACACGCCCAGGAGGAGATGTTGGCGGCGCTCATGGCGAACCTCGTCGAAGCCCGTATTAGCGAAAGACTGGACCAACGACAGACGGCCTAGAAGGGCCCGGGAGTACCGCATGAATCAGCGGATGCTGAGAAGGAGCCTGGCAATGGTAGGGCCGCAGACGCGGCAGGCACTGGAGCAGGAGGCGGTACGCCAGGGAACGAGCGTGGAGCAGGTATTCCTCGACGAGATGATCGAGGCTGCCGGCCCGCTGAAGGATCAGCTCTACAGCCTGAAGCGTCGGCGCACGATGCGCGTCGTGGAGTAGGACGGCGGGGCTTCGGCCCTGCTGGTTCGGGAAATACGGGGCCCTGTTAGGTCATTTCCCACTACGCGATATAAGGCCGTAAACGAGAAAGCCCGGCGCAAATGCTGGGGAGCATGCCGGGCTTCAGATCACAAGCAAGGTGATGAGTGAATTATGAGCGATACAGCCGAGATTATCCAGTTCCCTGAGCGTCGTGATGACGCCCAATCGCCGGGCCCTAATAGGTCGGGCAGGAGCATCCAGGTGGAAGATGGATTCACCCGCACAGCCAATGCGCTCGTCGAAGCATTCGCCCGCTCGCCGCTGACAAGCCGGGAGGCCCGGGTGATCCGTGTCGTCGAGCGGATGACCTACGGCTGGAACAAGGCCGAGGACTGGATCGCTGCATCCGTCATCAGCGAGATGACCGGCATGTCCGAGGGCAAATGCTCCGAGACGCTCAACGGGCTCATCCGCAAGCGTGTGCTGGTCCGTAACGGCGGTGGCCGCTCTCCGGTGCGCATCAACAAGGACATCGGGCAGTGGGACTTCACCGCCCAGAGATCTCGAGTTACCCCAAAACGGAAGCCCGAATCAACTTGGGGTGACTCACCCCAAGATGGGGTATCTGAGTCACCCCAAGATGGGGAGACACCGAAAGACATGAAAGACATACCCCCTCTCCCTTCGGTCGAGGGGGAAGGAGCCTCGCCGAAATCCGGCCAGGCCCCAGATCCTGCCAAGCCGAAACCGGCGAAGCCTGCCCAGAAGGCCAAGCCGACTCAGCTCGACCTGAGCAACCTGCCCAGCGAGGTCTCCACCGAGGCCGTCCAGGGTTTCATCGAGCACCGCAAGGCGCTCAAGAAACCGCTGACCCAGCGGGCGCTGAACCTGAACGTCAACGAGGCGCTGCGCGCCGCCGAGCGTATCCCTGACCTGACTGCCGACCAGGCGCTGGACGAGACCGTGCTCGCCGGCTGGCAGGGCGTAAAGGCCGACTGGCTGGCTCGCCGGCTGGGCAGCCAGCAGCAGCGGCCCGGCAGTGGGATGAATCAAGCCGAGCGGCTGCATGCCGCCAACCAGCAGGCCATCCGCGAGGCCGTGGCTCGCCGCCAGAACCGCCCGGATGATGTGGGCGACCTGCTCGACGCCGAGGGAGGGCACTGGTGATGACTGAGCACGACTTCGAGAAGTTCGCCGAGGTGTGGAGCCAGGCGCAGGAGATCTACAACCGCAGCGTCACGCCGGGAACTATCGAGCTGGTGTTCCGTGCCCTCGAGCAGCTCGAGCTCGACGAGATCCAGCGCGCTCTGACCCTGCACATCCAGAGCCCGGACACCGGCCAGTTCCCGCCCAAGCCCGGCGACGTGATCAAGTTCGCCCGCGGCGACAGCCAGAGCCGCACCCTGCAGGCCTGGGCCAAGGTCGAGCGAGCGATCCGCAGCGTGGGGCATTACCGGGATGTCGCGTTCGACGACCCGCTGATTCATGCCGCAATCGAGCGCATCGGGGGCTGGCCCAAGGTGGCCATGGTGGACAGTGAGAAGGACATGGTGTGGCTCCGCCAACGCTTCGAGGCGCAGTACCGGGCCTATGCCGTGCACCGCCCCGAGGGCTGGCCGGCTTTCCTGGCGGGTGCCGCCACCCAGCAGAACGTCCAGATCGGGCAGCACACCCGAGGCGTCCTGCCCGGCAAGGACATTGCCGTGATCGGCAACCAGCAGCGCGCCATGCGCGTGATGGAGAACGGGCGAGAAGCTCTGGCCAACGGCACCGAGGTGAAGCGCCTGACCGACGACAGCCTTGCCGGCCTGCTGGGCCACATGAAATCCAAGCAAAAGGGAGCGGCATGACCATGGGCACTGTGACATCACTGGCGCCGCGCCGCGGCCGGCGCCTGGACAACCCTGAGGGCCAGCTGGGCAGGACTTACCTGGTGCTGCGCGACGCTGAGGGCTGGCTGCAGCTGCACGAGATCGGCGCCGAAATCCTCGAGCGCTTCGGCCGCATGGACAGCCATGCCGCCATCTCGGCGCGGATCCGCGAGCTGCGCGGCTACGGGGTGACGATCGCCAACCAGGAGGCGCCGGGGCCGGGCGGTACGAGGCCCCATGAGTACCGGATGTATGACGCCGGCAGCGCCGGGCCGGGAGGGGCGGCGTGACTCTTCGCATCGGCAACTGGGAAATCATTATCCGCCGCAAGCCGCCTCGTCCCAACGTGCCGATCACTCGGGCGCAGAGCCTGGGGCGGAAACGGCTCGCGACGAGCCGGAGGAGTGCACTGTGAAGGAGCCCAAGCGCTACGTGGCCACAGCCGGAACGATTGAGGAGGCCTTGGCCGCCATCGCCAAGTTCCCGGGGATGCTCAACCAGGCATTCCGCCGCTGGAAGCGGGTACGGATGGTGATCGAGGAGGAGCCTGAGCGTCGAAGCATCGACCAGAACTCCCTGCAGTGGAAGTGGTGCAGCGATGCCGCCAAGCAGGGCGACATGACCGCCGAGGACTACCAGGCCTTCTGCAAGCTGCACTTCGGCATCCCGATCCTGCGTCGCGACAGCGCCGAATACTGCGAGGCCTACGACCGGATCATCAAGCCGCTGCCCTACGAGCAGAAGCTTGAGCTGATGAAGGCGCCCTTCGAGTGGCCGGTCACCCGGGGCATGACGAAGAAGCAGCTGACCGAGCATCTGAACCGCGTCTACGAGCACTTCACCGGCCTGGGCTTCCGCCTGACGGACCCGGGGCTCAAGGGCATCGGCCCCAACCAGTATCGCGAGGTGGCAGCATGAAGCGCGGCGGGCCTCTCAAACGAAAGACGCCGCTGCCCCAGGGCGAGCCGCTCCGGTCCCGAAAGCCGATGAAGCGAGCCGGCCGGCGCAAGACTCCGGCCAGCCACTCCAGTGACCAACGATGGCGCAGCGAGGCCTATCTCGCCTGGGTTCGGTCCCTGCCGTGCTGCGTGTGCGGGGCCACCACCGGCATTGCCGCTCACCACCTGATCGGCATGTGGCAGCTGGGCGGCATAGGGCTGAAGGCTTCGGACAGCTTCGTCATGCCGGCCTGCGACCCGATCTACGGCCACGACCGTGACTGCCACCAGCAGATCCACGCCCACAAGTACCTGCGCGACCGGCAGCCGGGCTTCGTGCGCGACACGATCAGCCGAGCCGTTCGCCGGTTCGATGGCGAGATCCGGGCCGAGCTGGTGAAGGCCTGGCAATTCATCGACGAGAGAGAGGCAGCGTGATGTTCGACCTGGGCCAATGCGAGAAGTGTGACGAGTCGGCAGTAGCTGTCAACGAGGACGGCGAAGCGCTGTGCGAGGACTGCATCTTCGAGCAGACCTGTGAAGAGATGTTTGGCGACCAGGAGGGCGACTGATGCTGCTGTTCGTTCCCTACCTGGGGCCATCTACCAATGCCATCTACGCCGGCGTCCACTGGGCGAAACGCAAGAAGGCCAAGGATGCCGCGCTGGCGGCGACGCTTGAGGCGGTGCGCGGCATCGGCCTGGGCGCCGTGGACGGAAGGGTAGACCTGGTCTTCCGCCCGCGGCTGGGCAAGGGCGTGCGTCGTCGAGACACCAGCAACGCCAGCATGACCGCCAAGCTGATCGAGGACGCCTTGGTGAAGGCCGGGGTGCTGGCCGACGACACCGAGGCCCACGTGCGCCGGGTGATCCTCGAGCCTGCCGAGATCGATCGCCAGGCAGAGACGGGCACCTGGGTGGAGATCATCGAGCTGGACGGGGATAAATATCCGCTCCAGGGGATAGGCGGAGGTTTATCCGCCAAGAGGGATAAATGAGGCCGAAATCCCGGCTCCGGTGGACGGAGTAGACAGGGTGGACGGCAGTGGACAGCAGCGGACAGCGAAGGCAACTCAACAGAGCAACGGAAGGGTCGACAGGATGCGATACGGCAGTGCACGGCAGATGATCTTCGATGCGTACCGGACGACCGGCAACAGCGTGATGGCGGGGGCCGCGGAGAAGGCGAAGCTGGGGGCAGACGTGCAGCTCAGCCAGCGGCAGAGCAACGACTGGCGGATAGTGCACGGCCTGGAGGCAGGGGCGGTGATCTCTCAGGTGGAGGCGTTGCCGGCTCACTTGCAGGCACTGGCCCGCTACTGCTTCGGGCCGTTCACCCGGGACGAGCTCGCGGCGGATGCTGAGGTGGTGCAGATTGCGCTGTACCGGAAGCTCCTGGCCGATGGTGTGAAGCTGCCGGGGCAGGGCAGGGGGAAGCCTACGGCTGAGCAGTTGGAGACGCTGCGCTATCTAAGTGCCGCGGCGCTGTACCACCACAGTGAGACGACCTGGCCTTATCGGCGTCAAGGCCTACCAACTCCAGTAGCTGTGAAGGCGTGGATGGCTGGCGAACTCGGTGTGAAGATCGAGACTCGTTTCTGGAGACGTGCAGACAGGGCAACTTGGGGGGTTGTTTGGGATCAGGGATTAAGCATACTGGACTCTTGGGAGCGTCAGTGTTTATCCACAATTTCATCAGCAGTTCCGCAAGCTGCTTGAGCGTTAGGGAATAGCATTGGCGATGTAGGCTGCTGGTGAATACTCAAGGAGTCGAGTCTTATGGTTGATGAGCACGGGTTTAAGAAATCTGACGACGGGCTTGATGATAACTTCAAAGACAAACTTTTAGCCATTGGTAAAGGTGTTGCTGGAGTTTGTCCTTACGGGGGCGTTGTTGCAGAAGTCGTGAGTTCAGTGATTCCCGGTCAGCGAGTTGACAGAATAACTGAATATCTTCGTCAGCTTTCCCTTCGAGTAGATGCGATGGATGAGCAGGTCAAAAAAGAGATTGCACGTAGCCCCAACAAGATTGATCTTGTTGAAGAGGGTGGCCATCAAGCTGCTAGGGCGATCTCTCGAAATCGCATCGAAATGATAGTGTCAGCTGTTGAGCGAGGGTTGACTGAAGATGAAGCTGAAGTCTTGAGAAGAAAGCGCTTGCTCAAGCTATTAGGTGAACTGGATGATGATGAGCTGGCTTTGTTAAATGCTTATGGTCAGAGTTATGGTGGTGGTGCTGGAGAGGATAATCCTTTTGAGAATGTGAATATGCCACACCCACCTAACCTGAGCTCAGGTCCGGAAGAAATAGATAAATACCAGCTTTTCCAAGCTGGTAGGGACAGCTTGCTGAGGCTGAAGCTTCTCAGGAAAAATTACGGAAATGTTAAGAAAGGTCAGCTTCCTGAGTTTGATCCACGTGAGGGAGATTTCAAAAGTCGTGTAGAAGTTTCACAGCTGGGCAGGATGCTTCTAAAAGAAATTGGCATGCCCTCGCCGTTTGATCAAAAGCAGTAAGTAGTTGGCCCTGCTCAAGGGGTTGTTTCCTGCATCTGAATCGCCTACCATCATTCCATGATCAGAATACTGCGCCCTAACTTCTATGTCGGGGCGTTTTCGCATGGAGTGCGATGTGCCCGATTACCTGTTTCCTGCGCTGAGCCACTGCCTGGTTGTGTTGGAGACAGCCAAGTCCTCGTGGATCGAGTGGGCAACTCTAGCAGCACCGCTTGCTGGCGTGGTGCTTGGTGCTGGGCTAGCGCACTGGCTCAGCAAGAGGCAGGACAGAGAGCGGCTCAAGCAGGAGAAGCTCGAGGAAATATTCTCTGCCTGCACAGAGCTAGAGAACGAGCTCATCGCCTTTATCGACGACTTCATCCACTCTCTGAGGGTCAATGAAGACGGTGAGATTGAGTGCCAGAGAGAGCGTCGCGAGTCTTTAAATAGGTTGAAGGCCATAATGGACAGGCTTGATTTCCTCATGCTTGTGCACATGCCTTCTCACGGAGTCCTCAGAAGCAGGCTTCTCCAGGGCGTCATCAGTATCGGAATGAAGATATCGACAACGTCGAGCTCTGTTCACCAAATGGAGGCTTCTTCTCTGGATAGTCGAAAGAAGTCCCTGCGTGACACACGAGGTCATGTCGTCCTCGGCATTCGCGCGGTCAAGGAAGCTGCCCATACTGAGGCGCGACGCCGATTGGGCGTTAAGCAATAACCCCGAGGCCCTGCCAGTTCCTGGCGGGGCCTTTCCGTTTACTCCCACGCCGTGAGGCGCCGGAGACCCTATGAAAGCATCAGACCTCAACTTCGCGGACGACGTGGAGCACTTCGCCCCGGGCGAGTTCCCGGGTGATGCGCTCAACCACACTGACGCGAACCTGATCCTCGCCCTGGACGAGCTACGCGACATGCTGGGCGCGCCGATCCTGCCCTCGCCGGTGCTGGCCGGCTGGTATCGCACCAGTGGCAGCAAGGGCAGTCGCCACTACGCCGTGGGGCGCCTGTCCGACGCCGGCGATGTCTTCCCCGACTGCAACATCGTCCATGCCCTGCTGACCGCCATGCGCCAACGCGCCTGGGGCGGGATCGGCGTCTACCTGGACACCACCGGCCCGAACGGCCAGCCCTGGCCGATGTTCCACCTCGATCTTCGGCCCGGGGAGCAGGTGCTGTGGATGCGCCTGCCGGGCAACCGCTACGTCTACCCGCAGTCCTCGGCCGCGGCCCGGGAGGAGTTCACCCGGCGCCTGGCGGAGGTGGCGTGATGGCATCGAAGCAGGAGGGGACGATGCTCGAGCGCCACTTCCAGACCGGGGTGCAGATGGTGATGGTCGCGCTCCTGCTGTGGGCTGGCCGGGAACTGGTGGCCCTGGGCCAATCCAGTGCGGTACTCGAAGAGCGCCTGGCAGCCCAGGGCACTCTGCTCGCCGAGATGCGGGCGGAGATGCAGGAGATGAGCCAGGTCTATTTCCGCCGGGCCGACGCCCGCCGGGAGCTCGACGCCATCGAGAGCCGGATCGAAGGCCTGGACGTCCGAGTCTCCGAGCTGGAGGCCCGCTGATGCGAACCATGATCACTGCGGCCTGCCTGGCGGCACTGTCAGGATGTGCGTCCATCGAGTCGCCCCTAGACGACGGCTATCGGGTCGGTGACTTAAGCCGCACCGTCTACGGTGGGACCGCACACCTGATGTCCCTGCGTGATGCCTACTGCGACGCCGCGGATGACACCGCGCGCAACGCCCTGCTGCTCGGCATCCGCGCCATCGAACCGGGATATCCGGTAGAGGGCGTCTGCATGAGCCTCCCGGGCGCTGGCCGATGAACGCCGAGATCCTGCAGCTTCCATGGACCGAGCGCTACTTCGGCGACGCGCCGGAGTGGATCGCGCCGGGCCGGGCCATGGTGATTCTCCGGCGCGCCATGCGCCTGCGGATCACCGAGGACGACGGCACACGCTGGGTGCTGGAGATCCCCGAGGGCTATGTCAGTGACCGGGCCAGCGTGCCGCGGCTCGCCGCCTGGTTCGCGCTGCCGGCGGGTGACCTGGAAGTTGCCAGCTACCCCCACGACTGGATCTACAGTCACGGCGGCCGGCTCTATGGCAAGGACAAGACCTGGGCCGATGCGCTGTTCCGCGCGGTCATTAAGGCCACGCCCACCGACGTCCCCGGCTGGCGTATCGCCGGCAGCTATTACGCTGTGCGTCTGGGAGGTGATGGCGGATGGAAACACGGCTGGGCCGATTGGCCCGAACCGCAGCAGGGCCCCGTTTCTTGAGAGGGAACGGTGATTTTCCATTCGTCTCAGTCTTCGCAGAACTCCTCCACGGGAGCTTTGATCTGTCGGCCTCCAAACCAGACGATCTTGGCATCGTAGTCATCGGCGAAGAAGTCGATCAGATCTGGCCAATCGCGATGCGGGCGCTTCCGGTAGGGCGTTTCGTAGTCAGGCTTCCACCACCGGTTGTACGTCACAATCGCCCGGTCAGGGGATGTCTTCCGCTTTTGGGTATTCAGTGGGAGCTGCAGGAAGTAGGCGTGTGACCATTCTGCCAAGTCGAGCATACGGTCGGTGACCTTGATCTTCTTGCCGGGAGTGCGTGGCGACACAACCTCCCCAAGCCAGATTTCTCGCTCCTTGGTCACCTTGTGCAAAGGGTGCTTGGGAGCTCTGAGCCTTCTATGTAACCGCGAAGCCAGCCCGACGTATTGCAGCGACGCATCGCGCTCGTCTGGTTGTTTGCCGATGATCATGTACAGGCCGTCGTCATAATCGAATTTCGTGACGTCCTTCGCTTCTTCAAGCGTGTAAGGGCCAAACCAGTCGATGATCGCCGTCAGTGCTTTCTGCATTGATGTTTTCTAATTAAGTTGAGTTGAGCAGGAAGGCTACCTCAACTCCGAGGGTTTGGGCCACGCCGTGAGGCGCCGCCCGCACTCGCCTGGCACGCCGTGAGGCGCCCGGGCCCTATTCATGGAGACAGTCATGGCCGACAAGCCTCGCTACCGGCAGACCGACATGGCTGCCCAGGTTCGGCGCGTGGAGCCGAAGCCGACGTTCAATCCCACCTATCAATTCACTGGCCGCACATTCGTTGAGCGTGACAAGCCGGGCAAGCGCCCGGAGTAAGCGAAGGGCCACCTATCCGAGGACGGTGGGCACTATGGCAAGACCGAGCAAATACACGAAGGCCATCGGAGATCGAATCTGCCGGCGCCTGGCCGAAGGGGAGTCTCTGCGCTCCATCTGTTCTGATCCCAAGCTGCCGACCAAGTCAACGGTGCTCCTGTGGGTGGTGGACGGTAAGCACGACTCATTTTCGGACCAGTACACACGGGCGAGAGAGGCGGCCGGCTACTCCCATGCCGATCGCATCATCGACACCATCGATCAGGTGGGCGCCAAGGACATGAAGCCTGAGGTGGCGAAGGTGATCCTGGACGGCCTGAAGTGGTCGGCCGAGCGCATGTCCCCCAAGGCGCATTCTCCGCGCCACCAGCTGACAGGCGCAGGGGGCGGGCCGGTCGAGAGCGTGACCACGATCGAACTGGTGGCTGCCGACGGTGATGAAGGAGATGCCTGATGGGCACCGTTCAGGTCAAGCTGCCGCCCAAGCTGGTCCCGGTCTTCTCCGACCCGAACAAGCGCTACCGCGGAGCCTACGGCGGGCGGGGCTCGGGCAAGACCCGCACCTTCGCCAAGATGACGGCCGTGCGCGGCCTGATGTTTGACCAAGAAGGGCGCAGTGGGCTGATCCTCTGCGGCCGTGAGTTCATGAACTCGCTGGACGAGTCCTCGATGTCGGAGGTGAAGGCGGCCATCCAGTCCGAACCCTGGCTGGCGGCCCACTACGACATCGGCGAGAAGTACATCCGCACCAAGAGCGGGCGCATTCAGTTCGCGTTCTCCGGTCTGCGCCACAACCTGGACAGCATCAAGTCCAAGGCGCGCATTCTGATCCTGTGGGTGGACGAGGCCGAGCCGGTCAGCGAGAAGGCCTGGCTGAAGGTCATCCCCACGGTGCGCGAGCACGGCTCCGAGATCTGGATCACCTGGAACCCGGAGCTGGAGAGCAGCGCCACCCACCAGCGCTTCCGCGTGGACCCGCCGGCCGACTCGATCATCGTCGAGATGAACTGGCGGGATAATCCCTGGTTCCCGGACGTGCTCAACCAGGAGCGCCTCGACGACAAGAAGAAGCGTCCGGATCGCTACGACCACATCTGGGAGGGCGACTTCGTGCGCGTGGTGGACGGCGCCTACTACGCCGACCTACTCACCCAGGCACGCCTCGAGGGACGGATCGGCAAGGTGATGCCCGACCCCTACCTGCCGTTCAAGGTGTTCACCGACATCGGCGGCACCGGGGCCAAGAGCGACGCCTTCTCGATGTGGGTCTGCCAGTTCGTGGCCCGCGAAGTGCGGGTGCTGGACTACTACGAGGCCGTCGGCCAGCCGTTCGCCGCCCACCTGCAGTGGCTGCGCCGGCGCGGCTACGATGACCGCAACACCTCGGTCTGGCTGCCCCACGATGGCGCCACCCACGACCGGGTGCACGACGTCAGCTACGAGAGCGCCTTCCGTGACGCCGGCTACCGGGTGACGGTGGTGCCCAACCAGGGCAAGGGCGCTGCCGCGGCGCGCATCGAGGCCCTGCGCCGGCTGTTCCCGGCGCTGTGGTTCAACGAGACCACCACCAAGGCGGGGCGCGACGCCCTGGGCTGGTATCACGAGAAGATCGACGAGCAGCGCAACATCGGCCTCGGCCCCGATCACGACTGGTCTTCGCACGGGGCCGACTCGGCGGGCCTGATGGCCATTGCCTACGAGCCGCCCCGCGGTGCCGAGCCAGAGTCGTTCGAGCCCGACTTCGTCGCCTGATCCTATCCATCATCATGCCGGGAGGCATCATGAGCAGCCCCATCGTGACATTCGACACGCCCGACGAGGCGGAGCTGGCCGTGGCGTCCGATCGCCTGTGCCGGCAGATCGGCGCCCTGCTGTGCAAGCACTACCCGGGCCGCAAGTGGTTCGTGGAGGTCAGCGTGCGGGGTGGCGTGGCCCAGATCCAGTGCCCGGCCATCTCCCAGCTGTACGGCTACACCCTGCACCTCCACAACAAGACCCACGACCAGCTGCGCGACGCCGTGGTGCGGGCCGGCGGGCAGGTGCTCGAGATGTTCCACCTGAGCCGGGACCGCGGTGCGTCCGGCGGCGAGGAATCGCTGCTGCGTGATGCCCGTGGCGAAGCGCTCAATGCGGCGACGGGGCTGTGATGCAGGGCGAACACTACGACATCGACGCCGAGGCCGCCCAGACGACCGATCGGCCTGGCATGGACCCCGTGCACAGCGACTGGCTGCGGCGCGCCTCGCTGCTGTACCGCGAGTCCACCGACTACTACCAGTCGAGCCTGTTCCAGTCCTGGCGCGACTCCATCGCCCACTTCCGCAGCGAGCACGCCCCGGGCAGCAAGTACACCCAGGACGCTTACCGCAACAAGTCGCGGGTGTTCCGGCCCAAGCCCCGGGCGGCGGTGCGCACCCTGGACGCCACCTGTGCGGCGGCGCTGTTCACCAACGACGACCTGCTGCAGGTGCGCGGCATCAACCCGGATGATCAGCGCCAAGCCGACGCGGCCAGGCTGCACCAGGCGATGCTCCAGCACCGGCTCGAGGTCACGATCCCGTGGTTCATGACCGCCATCGGCGCCCACCAGGACACCCACGTCTACGGCGTGTGCGTGTCCCGCCAGTACTGGGATCGCCGAGTGAAGACCACCACCGAGATCGTGCCCGTGGTGGACGAGGCCACTGGCCGGCCGCTGATGGACGACGACGGCAACCTGTTGGGCGAGGAGGTGGAGCGCCAGGAGGTGCTGGCCGACGAGCCCGCCATCGACCTGATCGCCCCCGACAACTTCCGCTTCGATCCGGCCTGCGACTGGCGCCAACCGGTCAAGACCAGCCCGTACCTGATCGAGACCATCCCGATGTACGCCGGTGACGTCATGGCCGAGATGGCCAGCGGCGAATGGCTGCCCTACAGCCTGGGTCAGCTGGTCGCGCATGGCAGCGAGGAGGAGGGCGGCGAGACCGTGCGCGACGCTCGCCACGGCAAGGGCCGCGAGGACGCCGACGACGTCAACCAGGGCAACGAGTACAGCGTCGTCTGGGTGCACTTCAACATCATCCGCGACGAGCAGGGCGAGGACTGGGCCTTCTACACCGTGGGGACCGGCCTGCTGCTCACCGAGCCGGCCCCGCTGGCCGAGGTGGATCCGCTGGGCCGCGAGCGCTACGCCGTGGGTTTCTCCAGCATCGAGGCCCACCGCAGCCATCCGGCGAGCACCATCGAGCTCAACAAGCCGCTGACGGAGATGATCAACGACGTCACCAACCAGCGGCTGGACAACGTCAAGCTGGTGCTCAATAAGCGCTATGCCATCCGCAGGGGCTCGAACATCGACCTGGGCGCCCTGATGCGCAACGTGCCGGGCGGCGGCGTGATGATGGATAACGTCCACCAGGACTACGCCATCATGGACACCCCGGACGTCACGCAGTCCAGCTACGTCGAGCAGGACCGGCTCGCGGTGGAGTCTGATGAGCTGCTCGGCACCTTCAGCCAGTCCAGCGTGCAGTCCAACCGGGCCCTGAACGAGACCGTGGGTGGAATGGACCTGATGGCCAGCGGCGCCAACCAGGTGCAGGAGCTCGGCCTTCGCACCTTCATTGAGACCTGGGTGGAGCCCGTGCTGCGCGCCATGGTCAAGCTCGAGGGGCTCTACGAGACCGACGAGACCATCCTCGCCCTGGCGGCCGGCAAGGCCGAGATCGAGCACGAGATCGACGACGACCTGCTGATGCAGGACCTGGTGGTCAAGGTCAACGTCGGCATGGGCAACACCAACCCGCAGCAGAAGATCGCGCGCTTCATGCAGCCCATCCAGGCGGCGGCCAAGCTCCCCGAGTTCGTTCAGGAGATGGACTTCGAGGAAGTCGGCAAGGAGATGTTCGCCCTGGCCGGCATGGGCGACGGCGAGCGCTTCATGCTCAGCGAGGAGAAGAAGCGCGAGCGCGCCGAAGGGCAGGAGATGCCGCCGGAGCTCCAGGTCAAGATGAAGGAGCTCCAGCTGCGCGAGCAGGAGCTCCAGCTCAAGGCCCAGGAGCAGCAGGCCGAGAGCCAGAACGAGGCCCGCCAGCAGCAGTGGGACCAGCAGTATCAGGCGGCCAAGCTGCGCCAGGACTACGAGATAAAGATGGCCGAGATCGCCCTCAAGCAGGGGCTGACCATGGCCCAGCTCGAGGCCAAGCTGCAAATGGAGTCGGCCAAGCAGCAGAACCAGCGCGACCTCGAGGCCGCCAAGCTCACCGACAGCCAGAACGAGCGCCAGGCCCGGCGCGAGAACATGGACAACGGCTTCGACGCCTACGGATAACCCGGCCCGCCACCGCGCGGGCCTTTTCATGGATGCCCTATGGATGACATCAAGCAGACCCTCGAGGAGGGCGTGCCCACGCCGGATTTCCTCAACCAGGAGGAACAGGCGCTGTTCGCCGAGGCGACCCTCGGCGAGGAGACGATCCGCTTTCTGGACTCCGACTTGGGGCGCGTGCTGCGCGGCTACGCCCTTCAGGAGCGCGCCGAAGCCAAGGAGGCGATGCTCAAGGAAGACCCGATGACCGCCGCCGGCCGCCAGGCCATCCGTGATCACCAGTTCCGCGCCGCCGTCGCCGACTACGTCCTGACCTTCTTCCGGGAGGCGCTGGACCGCGGCGAGGTAGCATACCAATCGCTCAAGCAGCTGCGCGAGCAGGCCTGAGCGTCACCCACCACATCCGTGAGGATGAGGACCCATGACCCAGCAGAACGACGCTATCGATCCCCAGGCTGAGCCTGGCACCGACGTGTCGGCAGACCCGAATCACCAGCCTGCCGGCGACGATACCCCCTCCGCACCGGAGCCGACCGAGCGCGAGCAGCGCCTGGCCGACATCGCCCGGCAGTACCGCGAGCACCACGGCTACGGCGACGAGCCGGAACCGGACCAACCGGCAGCGGCCGACCCTGAGGAAGAGCCCGAGCCGGGCAACGATTCCGAGGCCGACGCCGACCCCGAGCAAGACCCCGGCGAGCAGGATGCTGGCCGGGAGCAAGACCCGAACGGCGACCCCGCCGCAGACGAGGATCCCCTCGAGTCACTGGGGTACTACCGCAAGCCTGACGGCAAGCTCTACACGACCATGAAGGTGAATGGTCAGGAGCGCGAAGTGCCGGCCGAGCAGGTCAAGGCGTACCTCCAGAAGGACATCGCCGGGGATTACAAGCTGCAGCAGGCCGCCGAGCGGGAACGCCAACTGGCGGCATGGGAGCAGACCCTGCGCGAGCAGGAGAGCCAGCGCCGTCAGGCCGCATCGCAACAGCCACCCGAATCGGGCGCTGAAGAAGCGAGGCAGAAGGCGAAGGACGTTCTGGCCAAGTTCTACGATGGCGATGATGACGCCGCGGCGGAAGCCCTGGTCAGCTTCATGACCCAGCATCAGGGGCAGCAGCTGAGCCCGGACGAGCTTCTTACCCAGGCCGAGCAACGCGCCACCCAGGCCATCGAACGTCGGGAAGCCGCGCAGCGGCAGGAAGCATGGAATCAGTCGGTCAACGATGGCGTTCAGTGGCTGCAGGAGACGCACCCGGACATTACCCCGGGCTCCGACCTGCATCACCTGATCGACCTGCAGACCGAGCGCTTCCTGGCGGCGCAGCAGAACGGCGACCCCGAGTTCGCCAACATGGCCCCGCGAGACATCATCGAGCGGGCGACGACCGACACCCTGCGACTGGCCGGCCGCCAGGATGCCGGCGGCAAACCGGCGGGCAGCGCCCGCGAGGCGCGCAAGCGCAGCCTCAAGCCGGTGCCGCGCGGTCAGTCCCGGCAGCCCAGCCAGAAGGTGCCGCAGGAGCCGGACACCAGCCCCGTCGCGGTGATCGAACGGATGCGCCAGTCGCGGGCCGTCAACTAACCCTTTCTCTTCAATCCCTAGACAGTCGAGGTGACTGACTATGTCCGGCAACGCATGGACCGATACCGGCTCTGGCTATCTGGCCAACCCGACCCTGAGCGACGAGTTCCGCACCGCGCTCCAACCCCTCAGCCGCTTCCGCCAGTTCTGCGACGTGGAGGCCGCTATCGGCAAGAACCGCGGCCAGACCTACGAGTGGAACGTCTACGGCGATACCGTGGATGACGGCGGCGAGCTGCAGGAAAACGAGGGCATGCCCGAGAGCAGCTTCCCGATCGGACAGGCCTCCGCGACCATGACCGAATACGGCATCTCCGTGCCGTTCAGCGGCAAGCTCGAGGCGCTCGCCGAGCACGACATCAAGAAGATCGTGCACCAGACGCTGCGCAACGACTGCAACAAAACGCTGGATCGCAGCGCCCACGCGCAGTTCGACAACACCCTGCTGCGCTATGTCGCCACCGGCGCCACGGCGTACAACCTGGATGACGACGGCACGCCCACCGGCAACAACGCCCAGTCGCTGGACACCACCCACGTCAAGCAGATCGCGGACCTGATGCAGGAGCGCAATATCCCGGTCTTTGACGGCGAGAACTACGTGTCCATCGGCCGCCCGACCACCTTCCGCCCGTTCAAGGATGACCTGGAGTCGCTGCACTCCTACACCACCGAGGGCTGGAACCGGGTGATGAACGGCGAGAACGGCCGCTACGAGGGCATCCGCTTCGTCACCCAGACCAACATCCCGTCCGAGAGCTGGACCAACGGCAACTCCGACGCGGCTTACTTCTTCGGGGCGGACACCGTCACCGAGGCCGTGGCCTGCCCGGAAGAGATCCGCGCCAAGATCCCGAGCGACTACGGCCGCAGCAAGGGTATCGCCTGGTACTACCTCGGCGGTTTCGGCATCACCCATGCCGACGCCACCGACGCCAACACTAAGGCCCAGGCCCGCATCATCAAGTGGGACTCCGCCGCCTGATCACCCACGGGGCCTTCGGGCCCCTGACACGAGGTAACCGCAATGGCCTATCACGATCCATTCCATGCGACCTACACCCTCCCGGCCGCCAGCCTGGCCAGTGCGGCCACGCTGCTGTCGGTCACCGGACCTGCCGGCAAGAAGGGCCGGCTGGTGGGGATCACCGGCGTGGTCACCACCGGGGTGACCGATGCCGCGGCTGCCGTAACGGTGGGAACCGGCGCCGATGCCGACGCCTATGGCGCGCTCAGCGTGCCCGTGTGCGCGGCCGGTACCTCGGCCAACGACGCCACCGTTCAGCCGGCCGATGCCAACCTGATCCCTGCCGATTCCGTCGTGGAAATCGCCACCGACGGCGCTGCCACTGCCGGCGCGGCAGACATCGCCGTTCACATCGCCTGGTTCTAAGGAGGACCGACATGAAGAAGCAAAAGGGTACCCATCGCAGCATGGGCAAGACCGGCGGCGTGCAGGCCGGCCTCGAGTCCGGCGTGGCGTCCACCGAGAAGGTGGGCAACACCAACCCCGACCAGGTGGGCAGCACCGGCCGGGTGAAGCCTCAAAGCCACGGCTCGATCGCCACCAAGCGCTGATCACCATCACCAGAGCAAAGACCAAGGGGCCTGCGGGCCCCTTCTTCATGGGAGGCCGCCATGCGCCGCTGTATCTCCGACCCCTTTATGGATGAGCCGCCGAAGACGCTCGACGAGCGCCTCCGCGACGGCAAGAGCATGACGGATGGCCTGGCCGGCCGCGCCGCCATGCACGAACACCCGCTGGATAGCCCCATCGACCAGTGGAATCTGGCTCGTCGAACCCACGGAACCACGCGAGGTCGCCATGACGATCAGCATTGACTTTACCCGCCCGTTCACCACGATCGGCGGCCGCCTGCCGCTGAGGTACATGCAGAACGGCTTCGGCTTCAATCCCGGCGGCGAGTACCTGGGGCGCTGCAACGTCCAGGGCGAGCTGATGGAGGAGGGCGAGCCCCTGCCGCCCGAGCCCGCTGCCGATAGCGTCGCACTCGTGGGCGAAGAGCCGGGCGTCCAGCCGCCTGCCGACGCGCCCGAGAACAACCCAGCATCCAGCCCCGCGCCCGAGGCTGAGGCCGACAGCGAAGCAGGGAAGGGCGCCGACCTCGAGGCGCTGACCGCTCACTACCAGGCCAAGCCGATCAAGGAGCTCAAGGCGATGGCCAAGGACGCCGGCATCGCCAATGCCAGCACCTTGAACAAGGCGGCCCTGGTCGAAGCCCTGGCCGAGCACGACGCCAAGGCTGAGGACGCGGCATGACCTTCATCCAGATGGTGCAGGAGCTGGTACGCCTGGCGGGCATGGCCGGCGTCGGCGGACCACCGGTGATCAGCGGTCAGACCGGCGAGTACAAGCGGGCCATCGAGTTCATTCGCCTCGCTCACCAGGACGTCTGCAACCTCCATCTGGACTGGGACTTCCTGTGGGCGACCGACACCCTGGCGCTCGAGGCCGGCACCGCCACCTATGCCGGGCCGGCGGATCTCGGCGCCTGGGACGGGCAGCGGCTGTTCATCGACAACGAGCCGCTGCCGCTCATCGACTGGCCCGACTACCAGCCGGAGACGCTCAGCCCCGCCCGGCCCCATTCGGCCGCGCTGCGCCCCGATGGCCAGCTGCTCATGCTGCCGGCCCCGGACGGGGACTACACGCTGGCCTTCGAGTACTGGAAACAGCCGCCCGACCTCACCGACGACGCCGACGAGCCGCTGATCCCGGCACAGTTCCGGCGCGTCATCGTCGGCCGCGCCCTGATGCTCTACGGCAACTACGAGGCCGCTGAGGACGCCAAGATGCAGGGCGCCGAGCTGTACCGGTCCTACCTCGAGCTGCTCGAGCGCCACCAGCTCAGTCGTCGGCAGCAGACCTATGGCCGCACCAACGCCGCACCGATCGTGGTGACCCCGCAATGAGCCAATCCGCCTACATCCGCCTCGGTGGCGGCATCGACCTCGTCACGCCGCCCGAGCAACTGTCGCCCGGGGCGGCGATCTACGCCGTCAACTACGAGTGCCCGATCAGCGGCGGCTATCGGCGCATCGAGGGCTATGCCCAGCTGGGCCCGGCTGTGCCCGGGGAAGGGCCAGTGCTCGGCGTGGTGACGTTCAACGACAAGGTCTACGCCGTGCGCAAGGACGTCGGCGCCGACTCCGCCACCCTGTATGTGCTCAACACCGGCACCGACAGCTGGGATGTGGTGGGCACCAGCGGGGCGCTCCACAACGGCCGCCACGAGTTCGTGGAGGGCAACGTCAAGGGCCTGGACAAGGACCGCGCGCTCTACGGCGTGGGTGGCGGCAAGCCGTTCCAGTTGATGGCCGAGCAGCCGGGCGCACAGACCTTCGAGGGCCTGGTCGAGTTGACGGCCTACTTCAAGGGCTCGCCGCCCGAGGGCGTGACCTACCGCGCCGACAACGACACCCTGACGCTCTCCGACGAGGATGGCCGCACCATCAACGGCGTCGAGGTGCAGGACAAGAGCGGCACCACCCTGAGCACCGAGCCCGATACCGCCGCCGGGGGCGACAACGGCACCGAGGTGGCGATCGACTTCACCGGCATCGACGTGAACAACGTCGGCCATGTGCTGTTCACCGTGGGCAGCGAGCCGGCGACCACCCTGACGATCCCCGAGCTGGCCGATCCCTTCACCGAGATCACCGCCGCCCAGGCCGGCGCCACCTTCATCGCCCTGCACAGCAATCACCTCTTCCTCGGCTACGAGCAGGGCAGCGTCCAGCACTCCGACCTGGGCAATCCCGTCGCCTTCAACGCGGCCACCGGCGGCGCGGCGGAGATCGCCGTGGGTCAGGCGCTCACCGGCCTGCTGTCCGGCACCGGGGGCGCGCTGCATTTCATCTGTCGCGATAGCGTGAAGACGCTCTACGGCACCTCGGCGGCCGACTGGCAGCTCAAGACCACGGTACCCAACTCGGGCGGGCGGCCGTATTCGGCACAGTCGCTGGTGCAACCCTACTTCATCGCCGAGCGCGGCATCGCCAGCCTCGAGGCGACCAACGCCTACGGCGACTTCCGACCGATGCAGCCCGGCGCCAAGGTAGAGCCATTATTCACCGCCGACGGCTACGCCTCGCGCGTCGTGGCCAGCGCCGTCAGCAAGAGTGCCGCCCAGTACCGCGTGTGGTTCGACGATGCCACAGGCATCTACATGAGCCCGACCGGCATCACCCGCGTCCAGTACCCCGCCCAGGTGGCCGTGGCCCACACCGGCGAGCTGTCCAGCGGCGCCGAGCAGATCCTGTTCGGCGACGACGCCGGCAACGTCTACCGCCTCGACAATGGCGCGACCTCCTTCAACGGCGCCGACATCGAGGCCTTCCTGACCCTGGCCTACAACGACCTGGAGTCGCCCAACATCCGCAAGCGGTTCCGCCGCGTGTTCTGGGACGTCCGGTCGGGCTCCAACGCCAACATCGCCATCCAGCCGGACCTCGACTATGGCGGCACCGAGACGGCCCGCCAGCGCCGCGCCTTCATCCAGTTCCTACTCGGCGGCGGCTTGTGGGGCGTCGATGACTGGAACGAGATCAACTGGTCGGTGCCCAGCCTGGGCCAGGAGCCGATGGACATCACCGGCACCGGCGTCAGCGTGAACTTCGCCATCTACTCCAAGTCCAGCTCGGCCAGCCACGAGCTGCTGGGCTACGACGTGCATTTCGACCCGAGGAGGCGCCGCCGTGGCTAACCCGTATTACGACAACTCCGATGCCGGCCAGCGCTTCCAGCCTGGCACCACCGTCGAGGCCTCCGACGTCGATGGCAAGTTCGACAGTGTGCAGGCTGGCTTCGACGGCGCGGACACCGACATCAAGCGCTCGCTCAAACTCCCCGACGAGGGCACCGACCAGGCGCTGACCGAGAGCGCCCTGGACCGGCGCAACAAGGTGGTGGGCTTCGACAAGGACGGCAAGCTGGTGCTGACCGCCGGCTTCACCTGGCGAGCCGACTGGGCCACCAGCACCGCCTACGCAGTCAACGACGTGTTCCGCGACGCCGCGACCAAGAACCTCTATGTGGTGAAGGAGAAGCACACCAGCGGCACCCTGGCCGACGACATCGGCGCCGGTAAGGCGGAACTGGCGATCAGCGTGGCCGAGGTGGAGCAGTTCAAGGTCGATGCCGAGAGCGCCGCGAGCACGGCGACTACCAAGGCCTCGGAAGCGGTGAATTCCGCCTCCAGCGCAAAAGCGGATGCAGACCGAGCAGAGGACGCGACTGCTGTTCTGGATTCAGGCGCCATAGTGGATAGCACCGCATCCCAGAGCGACACATGGTCGTCGCAGAAGATACTCGAACACTCTCATGCCGCCGCCCTGTCATTCTAAGGAGACACCGTGATGACAAAGACCTTTACTGCCCCGTTCGCTCAGACCCCAAAGACTGCCAGCTCAGTGACTACGGCTGCCGCAGCCTCGCTCACCACCGACACGCCAACCGATACCGTGCAGCTGATGACGGCCGGCGCTGACGGCGCGATCCTCACGAAACTGCATGCCATTCCGCGCGACACCGTCACCGCCTCGTCCTTGGTGTTGCTGATCAGCAAGGATGGAGGCACGACTCAGCGGTTGATCGACAGCGCGCTGATGGAAGCACACACGGTGGCCGCCACCACCGCGATCCCGGTAACCGAGTTCGGACGGTACTCAGAGACCACGCCACTTAGGCTTGAGGCCGGTGACATCCTTTATGTGGGCAGCCAGGTCGCCGCATCGAACGGCATCGTGTTCCACGCCGAGTTCACTGACTACTGAGGAGGCCTGGGATGTCGTATCCGTATGGCATGAAGGGCGCGCCGCTTGCCGGGAATGGCCTTGGAGGGCTGCCACGCCGAGCTGACCGAGCAGGAATATCGGCCCGAGGAGAGTTCGTGGTTGTTGGGGCTTACAATTCCTATGGGCATTCATTGGCGTACCTGACCGTGACTGAGGGGGTCGATGAAATTGCAATCCTGGGCGTAGCCAGCGGAGAGAGCGGCGGCAGTGTCGGAGGCGCAGATCGCCGCGCGGTAGCGGGCTCGGGAGGCAATCTCCGATACCTCAACGGGGTCAAGGTCAATGCTGGCGACAATCTCGTTATATACGCAGGGAATGGAGCGCCTGGTGCAACGTCATTTAGCTCACCCGGTCCCAGCCATCGGTCCTATGTGCTGTTGAATGGTGTGGAAATTTTTGGAACCGACTGGAGCCTTTCATTGGTAGATGGCGGTGGCGATGGCGGGGCTGGCGGCACTTATGACACCGGCCTTAGCTTGCCCTGTGCGAGCGGCGGCGGCGGTGCCGGTGGTTATGTGGGTAACGGTGGTGACGGCGGTGAGTCGTTTTCAGGAGCCGACGGCGGCGATGGCCTCGGTGGGGGGGCTGGCGGCGGTGCTGCAACATCGTATTCCGGCACTTCGGTCACTGGTGGTGACGGCGGTGGCGTCGGCCTTTATGGAATTGGTGAGAACGGGGCTGGCGGGCAGTACGTCTCTGATAGCGGTACAAACGGAGAAGACGGCGGCGATGGGTCGGCTGCAGAGACCGCGCCTTATGGTGTCTTCGGAGCCGGGGGCGGTGGGGAAACACACGATAGCTCCGGCCAGCCTGGTGGGCGTGGCGCGGTGCGAATTATATGGGGGAAAGGTCGAGCTTTCCCGTCCGGTGACGTCGGACCTAGCTGATGGGAGTGAGAGATGATTAAAGTGAAGAATGGCGTGGCAGTGCGTGAGTCGCTGCCAAGATTCCTGCGCGGCCTCTCCCGCGACTCTCTAGCCGACCTCTCTTGGATCGACCCCGCGCTTGGCCTTCAAGGAGTGGCTTGGTGGCCCGCGGAAGATCAATCATCGCCGCTGCCGGACGATTACCACCGCTACGGAACCGAGGCGCTGACGCCAGATCCTGAGCGTCGGGTGGTGGTGGTCGTGCGAGAGGTGGTGCCGCCCACGGCATCCGAGCAGGCCGAGCGGCTGGAGCAAGCGAAGACACGGCAGCGCCGCCAGATCGAGGAAGCCCTGGCCGCCGCGATCGGCGAGGGCCTGCCCTACACCATGCCGGACGGCACGGCCGACGTGATCCAGATGCGCGGGGAGGATCGCCAGAACCTGCTCGGCCTGGCGGTGGAAGCCCGCGACCTCCAGGCGGCCGGTGAGACGGGCGCCGTGCAGGAGCTGCGCGCCATGTCGAACGCCCGCTATCCGATGACTCCTGCCGAGATGATCGCCGCCACCGACGCAGCCCTCGCTCATTTCAAGCAGCTCATGGCGCGCAGCTGGGATCGCAAGGACGCCGTGACCGCGGTGGTCCTCGAGGACTACGCGAGCGCTACCGAGGCCATCGCCGCCGTCGAGGCGATCACCTGGTAGCACCTACATTCCGGCAAACCGTGAGGGTTTCCCATGGCAGCATTCGATACCACCGCCTACCTGAACAACAAAACGGCCCAGCTCAACAAGACCGGCGAAGGCGGTCGCAACGACTGGACCGTGGCTGATGTGCAGAAGGCCTTCAAGGACTCCGGCCTCTCCGCCCAGGAGCACTACAGCCGCTATGGCAAGGACGAAGGGATCAGCACCAGTCGCTCCTCCCCGCGCCCGTCTACCGTCAGCTCACGCTTCGACACCAGCACCTATCTGCAGAACAAGGCTCAACAGCTCAACCGGACCCAGCAGGATGGTCGCACCGACTGGGGCGTGGGCGATGTCCAGCAGGCGTTCGCGGATGCCGGCCTGTCTGCCCAGGAGCACTACAACCGCTACGGGGCGGCCGAGGGTGTGATGCCCTACGCCGAGGCGCAGTCGCAGGGGCTGCTCGGGTCCGTGCCGCAGACCTCGGTGACCGGCAACCAGACCTCCCAGGGACAGCTGCAGCAGATGCTGGCCAGCAACTCGCCGCTGATGCAGCAGGCGGCCACCCAGGGGCAGCAGCGCGCCAACCAGCGCGGCCTGCTCAACAGCTCGATGGGCAGCCAGGCCGCCCAGGGCGCGATGATCTCCGCGGCGGCACCCTTCGCCCAACAGGATGCCCAGACCTACTTCCAGAACAGCCAGGCCAACGCCGACCGCCAGCAGCAGGACTACATGAGCCGGCTTGGCTACCAGCAGCAGATGGGGCTCAACCAGCAGCGCTTCGGTTTCGATCAAGCGCTCAACGAGCAACAGCACGGATTCAGCATGGACCAGCTCCAGGGCTCGAGCGTTGCTAACGCCTGGGGCGCCATGTCGGGCCAGGTGACGGACATCGTGGCCCAGTCCATGGACGCCATCAACAACGTGCAGATGAACCCCAACATCAAGCCCGAAGACAAGTCGGCGATGATCGAGCAGATCCTGGAAATGCGCGACAGCGACATCCAGTTCCAGGGCGACCTCTACGACAGCCTGTCCTCCTATCTGGGAGATACCGGGCTTTTCCCCAGCCTGTAACCGAGGAGCGACGACATGGCAGGACTACTCAGCGGCATCGGCTCCGCGCTCGACAGCGGCGCCGTGGACGCGGCGGTCGATGCGGGCTCGTCGGCGATGGACTTCATGGATCGCGTCGATACCACGACCACCGGCGGCTTCTTCGACAACGTGGCCGATTACGCCACCGACGCCTTCGGCTGGCTCAACGACAACCCCGAGGCGGCCAACCTGATCGGCGGCGTCGCCGCGGGCGTGGGCCAGGCCTACCTCCAGGGGCAGCAGGCCGAGGACCAGCGCGCGTTCGAGATGAAGATGTACAAGCGCCGGCGCGAAGACGCCTACGCCAAGCCGGGCCAGGTGAGCGGTTACGGCAGCCACCGCCAGGCGATCACCCGCGGGGCGATCACCGACGGCGACATCACCGGCGACCGGGAGGAGGGCTGATATGGCATTCGGTGATCCGGGCGGCCCGGGCGGCGGTCGCGGCGGCTGGGGTGATCCCGGCGGCCCGTCCGATGGCGCCATGGGCGGCGGCAACTTCGGCGGCATGGATGGGCATGGCGGCTTTGCCGACTCCGTGGCTACCGAGGGCCCCGGCAAGGGGTACGGTGGCGGGCACAGCGGCGGCTCGTCCGACGCCGGGCGCGGAATGCTGGGCAGCGAGCTCGCCACCGAGGGTGCCGGCAAGGGGTATGGCGGCGGCCATGCCAGCCCCGGCGCCGGGACGGGCTCCAGCGGTGGCACGGTGCGCGGCCAGGTGCGTTCCGAGCGCATGGGCCAGCAGCCCGCCGCCGACTTCGACACCATCGCCACCGGCGCCATCGCCTCCTTCGAGGGCCAGCAGCGCGGCTTCATGAGCGAGGTGGACGCCCAATCCCCCCGCGGGCTGACGCAGGACATGGGGCCGGGCCTTCAGGAGGGCGACCTCGACACCGTGGCGCGGGACATACAGGCCACGGCCAAGCCCGGTCTGATCGGCCGCGGGCTGACGACCCTGGCGGGCGCGGTGCCCGGCCTCGGCGTGGCGGTGGACGCCACCGCGCGCACCTTCGACGCCACCAGTCGGATCGGCCAGCTCAACGACGACTTCGGCGCCGACCTGGACAACTCGTTCAGCGGCAACATCGGTCAGCAGGCGCGCGGTTCCCTCGGCGGGTTGCTCGGCGGCAAGCTGGGCGGCACCGCGGGCGGTCGCGTGGGTGCGGCCGTGGGCGGCCTGCCGGGCGCCATCGCCGGCACCCTCGGCGGGGCGGCGCTGGGCGGCAGCTTTGGGCGCAACGCCGGACTGGGCCACTATGGCGGCAGCACCCCAGGCACCGGCATGGGCGCCGGCGCGTCCACACCCGCCTCCACGCCTGCTACCATGTCACCCAAGGCAACGGCCGCCGCGCCGTCCGTCTATGGCCCCGTGGACTTCGACGGCTATGCCAGCCACGCCGCCAGCTTTTTCGGATAACTCGCCGGGAGGCGACACATCATGGCAGGACTTCTCCAGCAGGGCATGGGCCAGCCGGCTCAACCCCAACCTGGCGGCACACCGCCGCCGCTACCGGCCCCGCAAGGCCAATCTTCCCCCCAGCCTGAACCGCAGCAGCAGCCCGCCCCGGGCGACCGCGATCCCCGCGTGGACATGGACCCCGAGCAGGGGCCGCAGCAGCGCCAGGCGCTCGTCGGCGCCATGCTCGAACCGCTCTACGGTGAGCGACGCGACCAGGTGCTGGCCATGCTCGAGCAGCAGGCCGACCAGCCCGCCGAGGCCATCGGGCGTGTCGTCTCACGTCTCATGGTCACCGCCTGGCGGGCCCTTTCCGAGCAGGGCCGCACCGTGCCGCCGGGCGTGATGTTCCAGGCCGGCATGGTCGCCGCCCAGGCCGTGGGCGAGATCGCCGTCAACATGGGCGTGCTGCCCGAGCAGGGCAACGCCGAGCCCATCGAGGGCGGTTTCCTGCTGGCCATGGGACGCTTCGGCGAGGCCACCGCCGAGCAGATGCCGCCCGAGCAGCGGCAGCGCTACGGCGAGCTGATCCGCGCCATGCAGCAGGCGCGACAGCAGGCCGGGCCGCAGGGCGGCCAGCCACCCCGGCAGCCCGCCGCGCCGCGCGGCCCGCAACCTTCCGCCCAGCAGCCGGCCGCCCGGCCCGGAGGTGCATGATGGCAGGACTACTCGGCCAGGCCCTGGCCGGCGCCCTGATGGGCGGCGGTCAGGCCGTGCAGCACAACGCCCAGAGCCGCATCGAGCAGAAGCGCCAGGAGGCGCTGGCGGAGGTCAAGCACCGCTATCGCATGGCCCAGCAGGACGATCAGCAGCAGTTCACCCGCGGCGAGAACCAGCGCACCCGGGAGTTCAATCGCAGCGAGCGCCTCGAGGGGCAGGACTTCACCGCCGGACAGAACCAGCTGACCCGGGAGCAGCAGCGCGAGCTGGCCCTGCTGCGTGAGCGAGGGGCCAACAGCCGCGCCGCCATGGGCCGCAACGACTGGGAGGTCATGCAGGCCAACGATGGCAGCCTGGTGCGCATCAACACCCGTTCTGGGGACATTGAGCCCATGGATGCTGGCGACATGCGGTTTGGCGGCGAGAGCTGGACGGAGCGCGACCAGGCCTATGTCGAGTCTCTGCAGTCCGAGATGGAATCGCTCCAGGAGATCGCCAAGACCGGCATGCTCTCCGAGGAGCAGAAGGCGCGGATGCAGGCGATCCCTCAGGAGATGCGCACCTACGCCCAGGGCATCGATTCTGGCAGTGAAACGCTCTCCGCTTATGAGCAATGGCGCCAGGGTCAGCAGGGTAGCACCGGAGGCGGCAGTGGAGGCCCGCCACCGCTGATCGCACGCCCGGGCGCCCAGGGGAGCGGCGGCGGGCAGAGTGGTCAGGAGGGCGGCACCACCGCCTCCGACTACATGGCGGAGCGCGAGCGGCAGCAGGCCGAAGCCGAGCGCAACCGCGAGGCAGACGCCCGGGTCAGCGAGATGACCGACGAGGCGAAGCGCATCGCCGGCCGCCTGACCATCCCCGACCGCTTCAGCGGCGGCTTTCAGCGTGGCGGCCTGCTCAACCGAGCGAACGGCGGCGGCATCGACACCCAGGCCGAGCGCCAGGCTGCCCAGCAGGTGCTGGTCGAGGTTGCCGCGCAGCACGACACCGAGCGCGATCCGGATCGCAAGGCGCAGCTCAAGGAGGCGATGGACGCCCTCCTCGAGGCTGGCGTGACCCTACCGAACCAGCGCTGAGCTCGGCTGAACCTCGCCGAGCATCACGCTGGGGCCCTTCATGTCGGGAGACATCTTCATGGCCCTAGTTGACGAACTGCGCAAGCAGAACCCCAAGCTGCAGAACCTCTCTGACCGGCAGATCGCCGAGCCGCTGCGCCGCCACCCTGATTTTCAGGGCATGGACGAGGCCGAGTTCAACGCTCAGGTGCTGGGCATCCAGCCCGAACCCCAGCAGCAGAACGACGGTGGACCCGGCTTCACCGGGGGCGTGAAAGCCGGGCTGAACCAGCTGCAGGCCATGGGCGGCGGCCTGCAGATGCTGGCCGGCGATGCCCTGGACAATCCCGGCTGGGTGCGCTCCGGCCGCGAGAGCTATCAGCGCAACATGCAGGAGGCCGCCGAGACCTCGCTCGACTACGGCTTCACCGACCTGTTCACCGATCCCGAGACCAGCACCTGGGAGTGGGCCAAATTCACCGCCGGCAACCTGCTGCCGGTGATGGCCACCTCCATCGCCTCGGGGGGTGTGGGTGGCGTGGCGGCGGGCGGCGGTGCGCGCCTGCTGGCCGGCGCCACCATCAAGGAGAGCGCCAAGCGCCTCGGCCAGACGATCGGTGCGGCGGCCGGCTCCACCGCCATGGGCGCCGGCGAAATCATGGGGCAGACCGAGGATCTCGAGACCACCTTGGCGCATGCCCCCATCATCGGCGCCCTGGATGCCCTCACGCCTATCCGCGCTCTGCGCGCCATGGGTAAGAGCGGCCTGGCCGATAAGGCCGCCAGCGAGATCAGCGACGGCGTGCAGGCTGATCTCAGACGCCAGGCTGGGCGAGGCACCCTGCGCGCGGCCGGTGGCGGCAGCGCCCTGAACCTGATGCAGGAAATGAGCACCGAGGGACTGCAGAACCTCGTCGAGCAGCATGCGGGCTACTGGGCAGAGAACAACGCCTCGCTGCTGGGTGACGTCAGCGAGGTGGATCTCAAGGCGATGGTGGACGAGGCCGCGGCCGGTGGCCTGATGGGCGGTCTCATGGGCGGCCCGGTGGGCCTCGGCGAGCGCGGCCAGGCAAGGCGCGACGTGGCCCGCATCGAGGCCGCCCGCCAACAGGCGGCCGCCCAGGGCGGCGACGCCCTCGATCAGGCGATGGCCGGCCAAGAGGCGGAGACCGTCGCCCAGGCCGAGACGTCGGCACGGCCCGCCATGGACCCGCAGGCCGCCGCCGAGGTGGGTAACCAGTTGCATCTGACCATGGGCGAGCTTGATGACCTGCAGCACCTGGCCAAGGGAGCGAGCTATCAAGGGCAGACTCGGCTGCGCAACATGGACCGCCAGCTCAAGATGGCCGAGGAGCAGTACGAAGCCGGCAATCTGGAGGGCGCTCGCCGCCGACTGATGTCCGCCCAGCGCCTGGGCAAGGACCTGCGCGCGTCGCTCTCCCGCGAGGGCACCGCCGAGCGCCCTGCCCGCCGCGAGGGCGAGCTCGTCGGTGAGGAGCAAAGCCAGCAGCGCCCGGCCGGCCTGCTGGGCCAGGACGGTCGCCGCCTGCCCCCGGGCGACCCCGATACCATCTTCGCCGGCGGCCCCACCGCTGACCAGACCCAGTACGATCACCGGGCGCGCAACGTGCGCCGTGATGAAGGGCTGGCCGTCCAACGCCAGGGCAGCGAGCGACTGCGCGAGCAGGTGGCCGTGCAGCGCCCACAGATCCCCGACCAGGGTATTGTGTACGGTGAGGGCCCGGTGGCCGGCAATGCCAACACCGGCCTGGATCAGCCGTTCGCGGATCCGCGCTTCACCGACACCGGCGCCCGCCAGGAGGCGGAGGTCGGCCGTGCCCGCCAGCAGCAGGAAGCCGCGCGTGTCGCCGAGCTGGCCCGCACCCGCGGCCGCGGGGAAACCGCCTACCTCCCCGACAACACTCCCGTCCGCACCCGTTTCCGGGTGATGGACGCTGGCGAGCTGCGCCCCTCCAACACGCCCGATGGGCGCATCAACCCCGACTACCCCCAGGAGCTCCAGCCCCGCGACCGCACCAACGCCAACAGCCAGGTGCAGGTGCGCAACATCGCCGCCCGACTGAACCCGGAGCGGCTGGGCTCCAGCCGCGACGCCGGTACCGGGGCGCCGATCATCGGCAGCGACGGCGTGGTGGAGTCCGGCAACGGTCGCGCCATGGCCATCACCCAGGCCTATCAGCAGGGCGGGCCCCAGGCGCGCGCCTATCGTGACGCCGTGCGTCGCCAGGCCGAGGAGCAGGGCATCGACCCCGCGGCCGTGGACGAGATGGAGCGCCCGGTGCTGGTGCGCGAGCGGGTGAGCAACATCGACCGCGCCGACTTCGCGCGCCGGGCCAACGAGAGCCAGGTGGCCGGCATGACCGCCTACGAGCAGGCGATGGGCGACGCCGACAGCCTCACCGCCGACGACCTGCAGTCATGGGCCCCGGATCAGTCCGGCGACCCGCTGGCGGCCAGCAACCGCGCCTTCCAGCGCGCCTTCGTCCAGCGGCTGGGTAACAACGAGGCCGCGCGCTACACCACCCGTGACGGCCAGGCCGGCGCCGAGCTGGGAAGCCGCATGCAGCGCGCCGTGTTCGCCAAGGCCTACCAGGATGCCGACATGGTGGAGATGGCCACCGAGCAGGGTGACCAGATGCGCAACTTGGTTACCGCCCTGCAGGCCGCGGCCCCGGATCTCGCCCTGGCGCAGGAAACCGGCAGCAGGGACGCGCTGGATGCCATCGGTACCATCAACGATGCCGTGCGTATCCTGCGCAACGCCCGCCAGGACGGCATCAGCGTGCGCGAGCTCACCCGCCAGACCGACGCCTTCAGCGAGCCGGTGCCGGAGACCACGGCTCTGCTGGCCGTGACCCTGCGCAACAACCTGCGCAGCCGCCGGGCACTCACCGAGGCCATGCGCTACATTGGCCAGGCAGTGCGGACCCGCGCCGAGAGCGAGCGCAACGGCGCCCTGTTCGAGGACACCACCACCAACGAGGACGTCTTCAATGCCGCCTTCCAAGCCCAAGATCAAGATCAGCGCGCCGCGAAACGATCACCTGAAGGGGATGTTCGGCCAGGCGCTGAGCGAGGCGAACGAGAACCTGCCCAAGGGCGAGAAACTGAAGCTGCCCCAGGGGATGCGGCGGGACAGCAAGCCGACGCGGTAGACGACGCGCCCCTGCTCGCCAGCTACGACGAGCAGGAGCTGGCCGACCGCGAGCAGACCCAGCGCCAGGCCGAGCAGGCCGAAGCCGACCGTCGCCTCCAGGAGGAGCAGCGCGCCCAGGCCGATGCCGAAGCCGACGACTTCCGTCTCTCCGGGAGCGATCGTGCCGCGGATGTGGCCGCTGCCGGCGGCCAGCAGGACCTGATGAGCGCCCAGCCGACGCAGGAGCCCGCGCCGACCCAGCAGGCCGAGGGGGTGGCTACCCGGGACGAGCCTTCGTCATCGCCCACCCCCGACGCAAGCCTTCAGTACCGTGCCAACGGGGAGCCGTTCGCCTCCGCACGCAGCGCCGAGGCCAGCAAGTACGCCAAGGAGGCGCGTCGCGAGGGCCGCCGAGTGGAAGCCGTTGAGGTCGAGGGCGGCGTGGTGCTGTCCATCGAGAGCGAGCAAGCCCGGGTCTCTCGAGAGCGGGAGACCATTCTCGACATCATGCGCGATATCGGGCGCCGCTATCCGGATCGCGAGTACAGCGTGGCCCTGGAGCAGGGCGGCGCTGCCAAGCGGGTGATCAACGCCCTCGGAAAGGGGGTTCGTCCCGCCGACATTCGCGACCGTGCCGGCCTGACGACCGCCGATATGCGCGCGGCCTTCGAGGAGGGGCGGCAGGGCGCTCCGGCTGAGGACGCAGCGCAGCAGTCCGCCCCCCAGGCGAGCCCCCGCGATACGCTGCGCCGGGCCGCACACGAGACGCTGGTGGCCAACCCCCATGCCGAGTTCAGCGAGATCCGCCAGGCCATGGCGGAGGCAGTGGGTGAGCCAGGATCACCGAGCGCCGCGCGTCGGGCCGGCATGAGCCTGAGCGACATGGACGAGCTGATCCACGACGTGCGCCACGCCATCCAGATGGAGCGCGCTCGACAGAACCCGGTGCCCATCACCCCGGAACTGATCGGCTACGACCTGGGCGAGCAGGCGGCCCGCGGCACCCACATGATGGCCGAGAAGGCCGGGCGCCATAAGGTCGATGGCCACGTCCTGCACATGCTCGGCGCCTGGGACAAGCTGGCCCGTCTGGCCCGCACCGATGGCCAGAAGGCCGTGCTGGCCGAGGAGTTCAAGCGCTACCGTAGCGGCTACGTCCAGCGGGTGAAGGCGCAGCTGGAGCGCGAGTCGCGCACCATGAGCACCATGATCACCGGCGCCGGCAACTTCAACGTCGAGCGCAACAACAAAAAGCTGCGCAGCGCCGAGAAGGCGCTGGACGACCTCGAGACCTTCGACGAGAAGGCCCAGAAGGCGATGCGCAAGCGGCTGCGCAACACCAATGAGGACGGCAGCCAGAAGACCGAGCTGCAGCAGGCGCGCGAGCGCCTGGAGGCCGCCGAGCAGGCCCAGGAGCAGATGAAGGCGGCCAACCGCATCATCCGCTCGGACAAGGACGTGGACCGCCGGCTGGTGGAGGAGGCCGGGCTGACCGAGCAGCAGGCGACCGACATCCAGCAGCCCAACGCCCTCGGCGATACCGGCTTCCCGGCCTACACCCTGCGCAACAACAACGCCCGCCTGAAGCAGGCGCGGCAGCGTGTGGCCGAACTCGAGGCCCTGGCACTCAACGAGCAGGAGGCCGCTACCGGCGAGCTGGCCACCGAGCATGCCTTCGAGGGTGGGCGCCTGAAGATGGCCATTGAGGACCAGCGACTGCGCCTGCACTTCGACGAGAAGCCGACCGAGGAGGTGCGCACCCGGCTCAAGGCCCGGGGCTTCCGCTGGAGCCGCAAGCACGGTGCCTGGCAGCGCAAGCTGACCCGCAGCGCCATCCAGGTGGGCGCCGACATCGCGGGGCTCGATGGCCAGGCCATCGCCCGCGATCTCGATAGCGATCCGCGGTTCTCACTGGGCGGCAGCGACACCCGGCCGCCACAGGCCGAGGACGTGGCCGCCATGCTCGAGGAGCATCCCGAGCTGGCCGATGCCCGCGTGATCCAGACCGTCCGCGAGCTGCCACCCAAGGCCCTGCTGGGCATGGCGCTTCGCGGCGTGGATCCCGCCGACGTGCGGGGTATGTACATCGGCGGCGAGCTCTACGTCGTCGCCGACAACCTGGAGTCCGCCCAGGAGGGCCTCGAGGTCGCCGTCCACGAAGCCGTGGGCCACAAGGGCATCCGTGGCGTACTCGGCGAGGATCTCGATCGGGTGATGCTCGACCTCTACCGAAGCCTGCCCAACAGCAAGGAGGGCAGGGCGGCGCTGGCCGAGGTGCGCCGCGACTATCCCTTCCTCGATCCGGCGAAGCGCGAGGACCGCATCACCATCGGCGAGGAGATGGTTGCCCACCTGCTGGAGAAGGGCGCCCGGCCGAAGGCCTGGCAGCGCGCCGTGGCCAAGCTCCGCGAGCTGCTGCGCCGCGTCTTCCCCATGGTGGGGTGGACCTATACCGACGTGCTGGCCCTGGGCGAAAAGTCCCGGGACTACCTGCGCCGGCAGCAGGCCGAGCAGGAGGGTGAGGACGTCCAGATCTACAGCCTCCGCGGCAAGCAGCGGGTCGCCTTCGAGCAGGCCTTCGACGACTTCACCGACGCCGACCAGGCCGCCGCCCAGAAGATCGGCGAGCCGACGGTAGTCCGAAGCGCCATGCAGTGGTGGAAGGAGAAGACCGACCGCTGGCGGGCCAAGGTGCGCCAGGGCGTGGTGGACCAGTACGGCCCGCTGATGGAGCAGGACCTGGCGCTGTACGGTGACGAGGCGACCACCGAGCAGATCACCCAGTCGGCCTGGGTCAAGGCGCGGATGTCGAAGTCGGCCAACGGCGTGGCCGAGGTGCTGCTCAAGAACAGCCGCATCGAGTGGAACGCCAAGGAGCAGGTCTTCCAGCCCAAGGACGACGACAGCATGGGGCTGGGCGCGGTGCTGGGCCAGCTCGGCGACGCGGCCGAGATCCACCGCTTCCTGGGCTGGATCGCCGGCAATCGCGCCGACAAACTGCGCGCCGAGGGCCGGGAAAACCTGTTCGATGATGGCGACATCGACGCCATGAAGGACTGGGATCGCGGCAGCCTGGCCGATGGCCAGAGCCGCCGCGAGGCCTATGGTCGGGTGTTCAAGGAGTTCCAGCAGTACCGCGACGACGTGCTCGCCGCCGGCGAGGCGCTGGGCGTGATCAGCCCCGAGCAGCGCGCCGCGTGGCGCGACGAGTTCTATGTGCCCTTCTACCGGCTCAGCGAGGACAAGGGCTTCGAGGCCGGGCAGCTGGCCACCAGCGGCCTGTCCCGCCAGCAGGCGGTGAAGAAGCTCAAGGGCGGCACGGGCAACCTGAACAACCTGCTCGAGAACACGATGATGAACTTTCACCACATCATCGACGCCGGACTCAAGAACAACGCCGCCCGCCAGGCCATCGAGAACTCGAAGCAGCTCGGCGTGGCCCGCCAGGTGCCCGAGAGCCGTCGGGACACGGCCACCAGCACCTTCGTGATGGAGGATGGCCAGAAGGTCTACTACGAGATCGACGACCCGCTGGTCTATAACGCCATCACGGCGCTATCGCAGACCGGCATGAACAGCACGCTGATGAAGGTCATGCGCGGCTTCAAGCGCGTGTTCACCAACACCGTGACCGTGACGCCGCAGTACATCGCCGCCAACCTGCTGCGCGACAGCATCCAGGCCCCGGCCACCAGCGACCTGAGCAAGAACGTGCTGGGCAACATCCTGGTCGGTCATCGCACCCTGCGCGACCAGAAGGCGCGCGCCAGGATGCTGGCCTCGGGGGCGAACTTCAGCTTCGGCCACCTCTACGGCACCGGCAACGTGGACGAGCTGCGCGCCGGCATGACCCGCAACCTGCGGGATGCCGGCGCCGCCGGCACGCCGGGCAGCGCCATTCCGCTGGGAGTGGGTCAGGTGGCTTCGGTGGTGCGCGCGGGCTGGGCTCGCTGGAACGACGTCAACAATCACGCCGAGAACCTCAACCGCGCCGCCATCTACGCGCAGAACGCCACCGAGGGCAACCAGCTGCGCGCGGCCTTCGAGGCGCGAGACCTGATGGACTTCTCGTCCCATGGCGCCTGGCCGGCGACCCGGGTGTTGATCGACATCATCCCGTTCTTGAATGCGAGGATTCAGGGCCTGGACAAGATCTATCGCTCCGGCGTGCGCCCCGGCGGCAGCGTTGTCTTCGACGCCCTGCGCGGCAAGACACCGAACGCCACGGACAAGCAGGTAGCCGGTCGATTCTGGGCGGTGACCGGCGCCGTCTCGCTGGCGATGCTGGCCCTCTATCTGGAGAACCGCGACGAGGAGTGGTTCAAGGAGCTCGAGGAGTGGGAGAAGGACACCTACACCCACTTCAATATCGGCGACCAGCTCTACCGTATCCCCAATCCGTTCGAGGTCGGCGCCATCGGCACCATGATGATCCGCACCGCCGAGCAGTTCCTGGACGACGAGGCCACCGGCGAGCTGTTCGCCCAGCGCATGGGCCACATGCTGACTCAGACCTTCGCCGTGGGCATGCCGCAGATCATGCAGCCCGCCCTGGACGTCTACGCCAACAAGGACTCGTTCACCAACCGCCCCATCGAGAACATGGGCATGCAGCGGCTGTCGCCCGAGCTCCGGCAGCGATACAGCACCACCGCGGTCGCCACCGGGGTCAGCCAGCTGCTGAACAGCACGGTGGGAGCGCTCGGTAACCCGGAGACCAACCCACTGGCGCTGTCGCCGGTGCAGGTCGATCACCTGATCCAGGGCTATTTGGGGCAGGTGGGCGCCTGGGGTGCCGGCATGGCGGACACCTTCTGGCGGGCATCCCAGGGGCATGAAGCCCCCGACCGGAAGTGGTACGAGTTCCAGCCGATCCGGCGCTTCTACCGCAACCTGGATGACACCGACCCTTATACCAAGTACGGGACCGTGTTCTACGACGGGCTGACGGAGGCGCGCCGCGCCTACGCCGACGTCAAAGAATTGCGTGAGATGGAGCATTGGGAGGAGGCCAACGAGATCCGGAACGAGAACCGGCGCCTGCTGATGCTGCGTAAGGGCCTGAACCGCGCACAGCGCCAGATGGGGAGGCTCAACAACCAGATCACCATGATCAGACGCTCCAACCTGGATGGTGCGACCAAGCGGCAGCGGCTCGACCGGCTGCAGGCCCGCAAGGCGCAGATCCAGCGCATCTGGGGCGCGCGGATTCAGGAGGCGCGCGCTAACGAGCGCTGATGCCGGCCAGCAGGATCAGGAAGAACAGCAGAAAGGGGAGATTGACCGCGAGGGCGATGAGCAGGAAGGCGCCCGGGATGCCGACGAAGCTCATCAGCAGCCAGCCCTGGACGGTCTGCCAGCGGGCAGGGACGCCCGTCATGGCGATCAGGCCGAAGATGGGGAGGGCGATCAGCACCGGGCCGATATGGTCGAGAGTGAGGCTCATGCGCCCAGCGTAGCCGGGCGCGTGAGGAGATGCGAGGGCCTAGCTATCAGAGAGGTCGATATTCATCCGCTCTTTCCATTCTTCTCTAGTTTCTGGCTCTTCCTGCAAATCTTCTCCATGCTTATTGAACAGTCGTTGAACATTTTCATTTCTTCTGTTGCTGATAATTTCGGCGGCCAGCTTGTTTATACTTTCTTCAACAGAGTTTGAGAATGGCTCATTCAGGCTTCTTCCCATTGCTACCGATCTTTGGCGATAAAAATTGATACTTCCAAGTAAGTATGACTCACCAATAGATCTGCTTGAAGTGTCTTGAATGCCTACCTCTATGGATCCAAAACAAGCAGAGGATGAGGAGCGTTTTCCGAAGGCTTCAATGTAAATGCTTGCTGAATAGGGGTAATTTTCGGAAAGCTCTTCAAGGTAAACGCTGACCCCGCTCTGCTCCAGCGTGAGCCTGGCTTTTTGTTTTATAGCTTCCGCATTAGTCCAGCACCCGCCTGTCACATCATCAAAAACTTCAATAGACGCGTTGTGTATTAACCCCAGGCTTTCGTTTGAGCTGAGAAGATGTATTTGAGAGTAGGCCGAGCTTTGGAATAAGACAGTTAGAGGAACCGACAGAATAATCGATCCTATTGCTCTAATTTTTTTTATTTCAGGAAAAAACTTACTCTTCACCATGTTGCCTCCCTGCGTTGTAAGTCTTGCTCAACTATTACTGGTTCAGCTTTTCGCCTTTCAGCGTAAGCGTGTAGTGCCAAGGCACTTGATACCATGTTGAGTGACGCCCATGCCCACATCCCTGCTTGGAGGGGAGGGCTGGCTAGCTGTCTTGCTGCTTTCTGGTCAGAAGCTTCTTGTATTCTCCCATGGCCCGGTCTAGCTCGGTGCGCAAGCGCTCGAGATGCTCCCACGCTTCTATGAGGGGGTATTCACCCATCTTGTCGATCTCGAGACCGCCGCCGAAGCTCTCCTGTAGGCGCGCGACGATTTCCGCGTTCATGGAGCGGTGATTTCCGGCTGCCGCCTCCTTGAGCTGAGCCTTCAGCTCTTCGGGCATCCTCAGCGGATACGGTGTTGTCTGGTGTCTGTCGCTCATGCCGCTCCCCTGCATTGTGGGGAGTAAGAATGTTCGTGGGCTCTAATTGAGTCAAAGAGTCTACTTGATATCCACAAGCGTGGATGCCATAGTGATGTCACATCGGCTATGAGTGACATCGACATGAGGAAGTACAGAACCCAGATCCGGATACCCGGCGACCTTGCCGAATGGGTCAAGGCACGGGCCGGCGAAGAGCACAGGTCTATGAACGCGCAGATCGTTCACTACCTTGAAACGCAGCGGCAACGTGAGGGGAAAAATGGAAGGGCAGGCACCAAGAAATGAAGAAGCCCCCGGTGCGGGAACACCAGGGGCTTCGAAAGCAGAGCAAACCACTGTAACGAGGAAAGCTCACATGAAAGATTCTAGCACCAGCACCTCAGCCATGCACCCGGTCATCGCCGGCCACGAGATCACCACCGACGAGCATGGCCGCTTCAACCTGAACGCCATCCACAAGGCGAGTGGGGAGGGCGATCACAAACGCCCCTCGAAGTGGACAGTAACCACTCAGTCCAAGGAGCTTGTTGCGGAGCTCGAGACCCAAAGCCCGAATTCGGGCTTTGCTCCGCTGGGGGCAAAGCACGGAGGTACCGGCCGAGGCACCTACGCCCACGAGCTTCTGGCCATCAGCTACGCTGGTTGGATCAGCCCGAAGTACCAGCTGCAGGTGAACCAGGTGTTCCTCGACTACCGCATGGGGCGTTTGCAACGGCTCGAGCAACCACACGAGGCCCTGCCAAGTCCTCTCACAGCGGCTCACCAGCGTACTCTGCAACGCGCCATCGCACGCCGCGCGCAAGCGCTGCCGAAGAGCCAACGGCGCTCGGCCTTCAGCCGCATCTACAACCACCTGAAGGACCGCTTCGAGGTGGCCACCTACAAAGACGTGCCTGATGAGCGCTTCACTGAGGCGCTGGGCGCTGTGGAGTCGGTGGCGCTGGATGGCGAGTACCTTCCGAAGCCTGATCCGATCGAGGGGGAGGGCGTCTTGCACCTTTCGCCCGATGAGGCATGCAATCTGCTGGCCCTATGCACCCACGCCAAGTGGATGGCACAACGCTGGCAGGCTGAGCTGGGGCCCGCCCTGAATGCCCTGGGCAGCCGCCACGCCAGCGAGTGCCACGAGCACGTCCTGGCGGCGGGGCGGATCGCCCAATCCATGCAGCGTAAAGCGGGGGTTCTGCCGCCGGCCGCCTAAGCGACTGTCCTAGATGTCTTACATCGTTTCACTGCTTTCTTATCTAGGATGGAGGCGTGACGCCGACATGCGTGCCGCGGGATGCGGCTCGCCGCCAGGGAAGGCAAGGTGTCACCCGATCAATCACTGTCACTGACACCGATCTGGCCGCCCCTCCCGGGCGGTTTTTTCGCGTATCAGCTCCTCGATCAGATCGGCCGCCTGTCGTGCGGTTCGGTCGTACGGCCGACGCCTGAGCTTCTCGACAACCTGCTCGGGTGTCATTGATCTCGATACTCTTAACCTGGGCGGGGCGGGCATGGCAGATCTCCGTGGCGAGGGCTCAGCAGCTACAGCTTGAGAAGCCATTCCTGGTCTTGCTCTTCCTCAACGTAATATGCCACTCCATCCCAATCCTCAAAGTGAGACGCAGACTGAGGATTTACTGGCATCCCGGTTGAAGAAAGGGAAAACTCAACTTTGCCGGGCAAGCTTCTTCTTGGCCCATTCACCGAACTGTGCACTACATCCTCACACTCTGCGGCTACGTAATCTTGCACACCATCTCCATCGACTACCTTGATCATCCTGGACATACGGCTTCCTTATCTTCGGTGCTTACATGAGCTGTTGAGGGTAGACCATGGAATATCGGAATGTCTCTTGATCAAACCGGCATCCGTCGGTGCACTTGCCCAACCAGGGCGGACTGGGCTCGGCATACCCGCCACGCACCATCCGTGACATCCACGCCCCGCATGAACAAGTAGGCTGGCGTTCCAGGCTGCCACCAGCCGGCGTCGGTCGTGTCGGCCAGGCGCACCCGGCCTGACACCAGGTGGCCGCGCCAGATCAGGTGGTACTCGATCAGCCGATCCCGCGGCGGCGCTCGGCGGCGAATGCCGGTCCAGCCGTTCCGCTCGAGGCGCTTCCTCCAGCGGGTGACGCGGAGGAGGGTATCGCTCTCGATCATGAAGCAATGCACCAGCGGCGTTCTAACATCCTGCGGAGGCCAGGTTCGATAGTCATGGGCTCAAGGTAGGGCAGTGGGGATGGCCATGCTAGGGCTGGCGACACCGCGCCCCCGTCACGCTACAATGCGCGCATTCTCCACGCGCGCCCGCCGAGGGTAATTCCCACGATACGTACAGGGGCGCGTACATGAAGCGGATTTTAGCGAATGTCGAACAGCGAAAAACCTAGCCAGCTCAGCCACATACGGAACTTCTCGATCATCGCCCACATCGACCACGGCAAGTCGACCCTGGCCGACCGGCTGATCCAGACCTGCGGTGGCCTGACCGAGCGCGAGCTCAAGGAGCAGGTGCTCGACTCCATGGACCTCGAGCGCGAGCGCGGGATCACCATCAAGGCCCAGTCGGTGACGCTGGACTACCATGCCGATGACGGCAACGTCTATCAGCTGAACTTCATCGACACCCCGGGCCACGTGGACTTCTCCTACGAGGTGTCCCGCTCGCTCTATGCCTGCGAAGGCGCGCTGCTGGTGGTGGATGCCGGCCAGGGCGTCGAGGCCCAGTCGGTGGCCAACTGCTACACCGCCATCGAGCAGGGGCTCGAGGTGCTGCCGGTGCTCAACAAGATGGACCTGCCCCAGGCCGACCCGGACAAGGTGGCCCACGAGATCGAGGAGATCATCGGGCTGGACGCCACCGACGCCTGCCAGGTCTCGGCCAAGAGCGGGCTCGGCATCGACGCGCTGCTCGAGCGCCTGGTGCGCGACATTCCGCCCCCCAAGGGCGATCCCGGCGCGCCGCTGCAGGCGCTGATCATCGACTCCTGGTTCGACAACTACCTCGGTGTGGTCTCGCTGGTGCGGATCTTCGACGGCACCCTGAAGAAGGGCGACAAGATCCGCATGACCTCCACCGGTCGTGACTGGCCCGCCAGCGAGGTGGGCATCTTCACGCCGCTGCGCAAGGAGACCGGCGTCCTGCGCGCCGGCGAGGTCGGTTTCGTGGTCGCCGGCATCAAGGACATCCATGGCGCGCCGGTGGGCGATACCATCACCCATACCAAGACCCCGGACGTGGCGCGCCTGCCCGGCTTCCAGAAGGTCAAGCCGCAGGTCTACGCCGGCATGTTCCCGGTCAGCGCCGACGACTACGAGGATTTCCGCGACGCCCTGGAGAAGCTGGCGCTCAACGATGCCTCGCTGGACTACGAGCCGGAGAACTCCGACGCCCTGGGCTTCGGCTTCCGGGTCGGCTTCCTCGGTACCCTGCACATGGAGATCGTCCAGGAGCGCCTGGAGCGCGAATATGACCTGGACCTGCTCACCACCGCGCCCACGGTGGTCTACGAGCTCGCGATGAAGAACGGCGAGATCGACTACGTCGCCAACCCCTCCAAGCTGCCCGACATGGCCGACGTGGAGGAGATGCGCGAGCCCATCGTGCGTGCCAGCATCCTGGTGCCCCAGGAGTTCGTCGGCAACGTCATCACCGAGTGCGAGCAGCGCCGCGGCACCCAGCTCGACATGCAGTTCCTCGGCAGCCAGATCCAGCTCACCTACGAGCTGCCCATGTCCGAGGTGGTGATGGACTTCTTCGATCGCCTGAAGTCGATCTCCAAGGGCTATGCGTCGCTGGAGTACAACTTCGAGCGCTTCCAGGAGGCCAAGCTGGTGCGCCTGGACGTGCTGATCAACGGCGACCGCGTCGACGCCCTGGCGGTGATCATCCATCGCGATCACGCCCACAGCCGGGGTCGGCTGCTGGTCGAGAAGATGAAGGAGCTGATCCCGCGCCAGATGTTCGACGTGGCCATCCAGGCCGCCATCGGTGGGCAGGTGGTGGCGCGCTCCACCGTCAAGGCGCTGCGCAAGAACGTCACCGCCAAGTGCTACGGCGGCGACGTCAGCCGCAAGAAGAAGCTGCTCGAGAAGCAGAAGGCGGGCAAGAAACGCATGAAGCAGGTCGGCCGGGTGGAGATCCCCCAGGATGCCTTCCTTGCCGTGCTCAGGGTCAATGACTAGGGACGGATAACCGCATGGACTTCTCTTTGATGCTGGTGGTGGCCGTGGCCGTCACCGGAGTGATCTGGCTGCTCGATCTGCTCTGGTGGCGTCCCGCGCGCCGGCAGCGGCTGGCCACGGTCGAGGCCGGTACCACCGAAGGACTCGGGGAACGGGCGCGCGAACAGGCGATCAAGGAGCCCTGGCCGGTCGACTACGCCCGCTCCTTCTTCCCGGTGCTGCTGGTGGTGCTGGTGCTCAGGAGCTTTCTGGTCGAGCCGTTCCAGATTCCATCGGGCTCCATGCGCCCGACGCTCGAGATCGGCGACTTCATCCTGGTCAACAAGTTCGCCTACGGACTGCGGCTGCCGGTGATCAACACCCGCTTCGTCGAGGTCGATGACCCCGAGCGAGGCGACGTCATGGTGTTCCGCTTCCCCGACGAGCCGTCGGTGAACTTCATCAAGCGCGTCGTGGGGCTGCCGGGCGACCGGATTCGCTACGAGGACAAGCAGCTCTTCGTCAACGGCGAGGCGGTCCCCAAGCGGCTGCTCGAGGCCGGGCCCGTCAAGGCGCCCACCGAGCTGCTGATGGCCGAGCAGCTGGGCGAGCTCGAGCACCGTATCTACAATAACCCTCGGGATCCCGGTCCCCAGGTGCGTGAGCTGGTGGTGCCGGAAGGCCACTACTTCACCATGGGCGATAACCGCGATCACTCCAACGACAGCCGCTACTGGGGCTTCGTGCCGGAGGAGAACATCGTCGGCAAGGCCTTCGCCGTCTGGATGCACTGGGATGGCGGCCTGCCGAGCTTCACCAGCGTGCGCCGCATCCAGTAGCCCCTGGACAGCAGGCCGGCCCGCCTGCCGGGCCCGACCGATCGTCGGGCCCGGCGAGAGAACACACCCTTATTGATATCGACGTATTCAGGAGCTCCGTGAGCAACTCCCTCAACGCCTTCAGCCGCCGCATCGGTCATGCGTTCGCCGATCCCGGTCTGCTCGAACTGGCCATGACGCACCGCAGTTACGGCGGTCAGAACAACGAACGCCTCGAGTTTCTCGGTGACTCGATCGTCAACTTCGTCATCGCGGAGGCGCTCTTTCGGCGCTTTCCCCAGGCGCGGGAAGGGCAGCTGTCGCGGCTGCGCGCGCGCCTGGTCAAGGGCAAGACCCTGGCCGAACTGGCCCGCGAGATGGCCTTCGGCGAGTGCCTGCGGCTCGGCTCCGGCGAGATGAAGAGCGGGGGACACCGCCGCGACTCGATCCTCGCCGATGCCGTCGAGGCGGTGCTCGGGGCGATCTATCTGGACGCGGGCATGGAGACGGCCCGCACCCGCGTGCTCTCCTGGTACGCCGAGCGCCTGGAGGCCATCAGCCTCGAGGACACCCAGAAGGATCCCAAGACGCGCCTGCAGGAGTTCCTGCAGTCGCGCCAGGTGGCCCTGCCGCGTTACGAGGTGACCGCGGTCGAAGGCGAAGCGCACGCCCAGACCTTCACCGTCGAGTGTCATGTCGAGGTGCTCGACGAGCACACCCGAGGCGTCGGCTCGAGCCGTCGTCACGCCGAACAGCTGGCCGCCGAACAGGCCCTGTACCAGCTCGAACCGACCAAGACCCACGGCACCGGGAGCCAATCATGACCACCACCTGCGGTTTCGTGGCCATCGTCGGCCGCCCCAACGTCGGCAAGTCGACGCTGATGAACCGGATCCTCGGCCAGAAGATCTCCATCACCTCGCGCCGCCCCCAGACCACGCGCCACCAGGTGATGGGCATCAAGACCGACGAGGAGGCGCAGTTCATCTACGTCGACACGCCGGGCATCCACATCCTGGCGAAGGATCGCAACAAGGCGATCAACCGCTTCATGAACCAGGCCGCCGTGCAGGCCCTGCGCGACGTCGACTGCGTGGTCTTCATCATCGACCGCACCCGCTGGAGCGATGAGGATCAGGTGGTACTGCAGCGCCTGGAGCACGTCGAGGCGCCGGTGATCCTGGCCGTCAACAAGGTCGATCGCCTGCAGGACAAGGCCAGCCTGCTGCCCTGGCTGGAGCAGGTCGGCGCGCGCCGCGACTTCGCCGCCATCGTGCCGATCTCCGCCAAGCACGGCACCAACGTGCCCGAGCTCGAGGCCGAGGTCGCCAAGCACCTGCCCGAGAGCGTGCACTACTTCCCGGAGGATCAGGTCACCGACAAGAGCCAGCGCTTCCTCGCCGCCGAGATGATCCGCGAGAAGGTGATGCGCCAGCTCGGCGACGAGCTGCCCTACCAGATGACGGTCGAGATCGAGGAGTTCCGCGACGAGGGGCGGGTGGTGCACATCAGCGCGCTGATCCTCGTCGAGCGGGCGGGCCAGAAGAAGATCCTGATCGGCGAGAAGGGCGATCGGATCAAGAACATTGGTCGCGAGGCGCGCCTGGACATGGAGCGCGCGCTGGGCGCCAAGGTGATGCTCAACCTCTGGGTCAAGGTCAAGAGTGGCTGGTCCGACGACGAGCGGGCGCTGAAGAGCCTGGGCTACGACCTGGACTGATGCCATGACGCCGCGATGACCCCCGAACCGGCCTTCCTGCTGCACAAGCGTCCCTATCGCGAGACCAGCGCCCTGGTCGAGCTGCTGACCCTCCAGCATGGCCGGGTGCGCGCCGTCGCCCAGGGCGTGCAGCGCCCGGGCAGCCGCGCCCGTAGCCGGCTGCAGCCCTTCGCCCCGATGCATGTCACCTGGGCCGGGGAGGGCGAGCTCAAGCGCCTGCGGCTGATGGAGGGGCGCGGCAGCGCGGCGCTGCTGGCCGGCGAGGGGCTGATCTGCGGGCTCTATGCCAACGAGCTGCTGACCCGGGTGCTACCGGTGGAGCTGCCCGTCGCCGAGATCTTCGCCTACTACACCGCCATGCTGGAGGCGCTGCCGCGCCCGGAGGGGCGGGCCGCCTCGCTGCGCCGCCTGGAGGTGGCGGTGCTCGAGGCGCTGGATGCCCTGCCGCGCTTCACCGACCCCGAGGGCGGCGAGCTCGACCCCCAGGGCCGCTACGACCTCGATCACGGCTCGCGCGCCTTCGTGGCGGCCGAGCGCGGCATCGACGGGCGCACCCTCCGGCTGCTGGCCCGGGACGGCTGGGACGAGCCGGGCCTCGCCGGGCCGGCCAAGGCGGTGACGCGACGAGCCCTGGCGCCGCTGCTCGGCTCCCGCCCGCTGCGCTCCCGGGAGCTGATGGTCCAGCTCGCCGGGCGGCGGCGTGAAGGGAAGGACTGACCCTCGGCCGTGCTTCACTCCGCGAGCCTCAGCCGTCACACTTGGCTCTCGTCACCTTTTCGAATCGCCTCATTTCCCATCGCTTCCTACCCTCAGCCAGGAGAGTCTGCATGCATCCCCCGCGTATCCTGCTCGGCGTCAACATCGACCATATCGCCACCCTTCGCCAGGCTCGGGGGACGCGCTATCCCGACCCCGTCCAGGCGGCCCTGCTCGCCGAGGAGGCCGGCGCCGACGGCATCACCGTGCACCTGCGCGAGGACCGTCGCCATATCCAGGAGCGCGACGTGCGCCTGCTGGCCGAGGTGCTCAACACCCGCATGAACCTCGAGATGGCCCTCACCGAGGAGATGCTGCGCCTGGCCGAGGAGCTGCGCCCCGCCCACGTCTGCCTGGTGCCGGAGAAGCGCGAGGAGCTGACCACCGAGGGCGGGCTCGACGTGGTCGGCGGCCGCGCGGTGATCGGCGAGGCCTGTCGGCGCCTGGCGGCGGCGGGGTGCGAGGTGTCGCTGTTCATCGACCCTGAGCCCGAGCAGATCGCCGCCGCCGCCGAGGTGGGCGCGCCGGTGATCGAGCTGCATACCGGCGCCTATGCCGAGGCCTCGGGAGTGGCCGCGCGCCATGAGCACGCGCGGCTGGCCGCCGCCGCCGAGATGGCCGGCGAGCTCGGCCTCACCGTCAACGCCGGCCACGGCCTGCACTACCACAACGTCGAGGCGGTGGCGGCGTTGCCCGGCGTGCACGAGCTCAATATCGGCCATGCGATCATCGCCCGGTCGCTCTTCGTCGGCCTCAAGGAGGCGGTGAGCGAGATGAAGCGGCTGGCCATCGCCGGCCAGGAGGCCGGCCTGCTGGCGGCGCTCGACGAGCATGATCACGATCATGAACACGGCCCGGACGACGAGGCCGGCTGCTGCCGATGATCATTGGCATCGGCACCGATATTGCCCGGGTGGCCCGCTTCGAGCGGGCCATGGCGCGTCACGGCGAGCGTTTCGCCCTGCGCCTGCTCGGCGAGCTCGAACGCGAGCGGTTACGCGACCATGCGCTGCCGGCGGCCTTCCTGGCCAAGCGCTTCGCCGCCAAGGAGGCCTTCGTCAAGGCGCTGGGCACGGGGCTGCGCCGCGGCATGCGCTGGACCGAGATCCAGGTGGTCAACGATGCCCTGGGGCGCCCCTCGCTGGTGCTCTCCGGCAAGGCGCAGGCGCTGGCCGAGGCGGCCGGCGTGCGCGCCCTTCACCTGTCGCTCTCCGACGAGGAGGCCCTGGCCACCGCCTTCGTGGTGCTCGAGGGCTGAGCCGCCTGCCAGCGGCGCAGCTCGGCCATGGCGGCATAGAGGTCGGGCAACAGCGCCGCCACGGCCTCCCGGCCGCGTGACCTCAGGCGGGTCTCCAGGGTCTCCGCCAGCAGCCCCAGGCGCGGGGTGCCGCAGTAGCGGCAGGCGCCGTTCAAGGCGTGCAGGGCATCCAGCAGGGCCTCGTCGTCGTGCCCCGCGACGGCCTCCCGGATGGCGCCTTCGCTCTCCGGCAGGAAGTCGGCCAGTTTCTCGAGCAGCTCGCGTGCCAGCGCCTCGCGCCCGCCGGCGAGCCGCGTGCCGATCTCCAGGTCGACCACGGCCAGCTCCTGTTCGTCATCCTGCCGTGCCTCGTCGTGGGTCGTCGCTGCCTCGGCGGCGTGACGCGACGGCATCGCCAGCCCGAGGCTCTCCTCGAGCAGCCGGACGAGCCGCTGGGGCTCCAGCGGCTTGATCAGCACCTCGTCGAGCCCGCTCTCCAGGAGCGTGCGGCGCTGCTCACCCTGCACGTGGGCGGTCACGGCGACGATCGGCACCCGCCGCCACTCCCCGCCGAGCTGGCGGAGTGCCCGGGTCGTCTCCAGGCCATCCATGCCGGCCATGCGGATATCCATCAGCACCAGGTCGAAGCGCTGCCGACGGGCCAGCGACAGCGCCTCGGCCCCGCTCGCCGCCAGGGTCACCGCGACCCCGGCATCGCTCAGCAGCTCGCGCATCAGCAGACGGTTGGACTCGGTGTCGTCGACCACCAGCAGATGTGCGGCGGCCGTGGGCGTTGCGGCGATGGCGTTCGTGGGCAGGTCGCGAGGCGTGTGCGCCAGGTGACGGCACATCGCCTGCGTCAGTGTCGTGCGGGAGATCGGCTTGGCCAGGATCTCGCCGCCATGCGGCAGCGGCAGGGCGGGGAGGTCGGGGGGATTGGCGTTGACCAGCAGCAGGGCGGGACAGGCCAGGTGTTCCAGTCGCGCCCGCCACGCCTCCAGCGAGGCGGCCTCGAGATCCTCGGCGTCCAGTGCCACCACGGCCAGCGCGACGCCGGGCTCGGCGGCGGCCTGGGTCGCCGTGACGACCCGCGCGCGCCAGCGACGCATCAGGTGCTTGAGGGCGCGTCGAGTGGGCAGATGCGGTTCGTCGAGCGCGATGGTGTCGCCCGGCAGCTGGAGCTCGGGAGGGCGTTCGGCCTCGGCGTTGCCCGCCAGCGGCAGGCTGAAGGAGAAGGTCGAGCCCTCGCCGGGGGCGCTCTCCACGGACAGCTCGCCGCCCATCTGCTCGACCAGCTGGCGACTGATGGCAAGGCCGAGCCCCGTGCCGCCGAACTCTCGTGAGTGGCTGGCATCGGTCTGGTGGAAGGCCTGAAACAGGCGATGGCGGGCCTCCTCGTCGAGGCCCATGCCGGTGTCGCTGACGTCGACGCGCAGCACCACCCGACCGGGCTCGGCCTCTTCCAGCATGACCCGCACGATCACCTCGCCCCGATCGGTGAACTTCACGGCGTTGTTGACCAGGTTGGTGATCACCTGGCGGATGCGCAGCGGGTCGCCCTTGAGGTCGGCGGGCACGTCGTCGTAGACCAGGCCGAGCAGCTGCAGGTCCTTGTGCTGCGCGAGCGGCGCCTGCAGGCCCAGCACCTCGTCGACCAGGGCGACCATGTCCAGCGGCAGCGTCTCCAGCTCGACCCGACCGGCCTCCAGCTTGGAGAAGTCCAGCACGTCGTTGACCAGCATCAGCAGGTTGTCGCAGGCGCGCTGCACGTGGTCCAGCCAATCCCGCTGGCGCGGCTCCAGTCGCGAGCGCCCCAGCAGGCGACAGAAACCGACGATGCCGTTGAGGGGGGTGCGGATCTCGTGGCTCATGTTGGCCAGGAACTCCGACTTGACCCGGTTGGCCTCCACGGCGCGGCGATGGGCCATGTCCAGCTCGATGTTCTGGACCTCGATGGTCTCCATCGACTCCTGGAGCTCGTTGGTGGCCTGCTCGATCTGCGCCTGCAGGTCGTCCCGGGAAGCCGCCAGGTGGTCGGCGAGATCGTTGATGCGCCGGGTCAGCGAGCCCAGCTCCGGCGAGGCCGGCGGGGTCAGCCGCGCCGGCTCCATGCCGAAGGCGAGGCGTTCAAGCGCGCGTCCGGCATCGTCCAGGGGCTGCGTCACTCGCCGCGTGACGGCGAACCCGATCAGCAGCAGCAACAGACCGGCGAGCATCAGCACCAGCCCGGCACTGGCCATGAGGCGGTAGCGGGTGAGCAGCAGAGGCGTGGTGTCGACGTCCAGGGTCAGCCAGCCCGGGGTCGGTCCCGCGCCGGGCAGGGGCAGCTGCCACCGCCAGCGCAGGCCCTGTTCGAGCAGTTGCGGGGTCGCGCCCGTCGGCGGCGCCGGAAGCTGGCCAAGCTGGCCGAGGGTGAGGCGACGCTGCCCGCGGTCATCGCGAACGCCGAGTGCCTGGACATGGGGCAGGGCCATCAGGCGCTGGGCCCGGCGTGACAGCGCCTGCTCATCGCCCGCCGCCAGGGCCTCGCCGAGGCTCGGGGCGAGCAGCTCGCTGCCCCGGGTCAGGGTCTCGCGCAGCGCCGCCCGGTTCTGGCGGTCCTCGAGGACCACGGCCACGCCGGCCAGCAGCGTCAGCAGCAGCATCGGCAGGCCGAGGATCGACAGCATCAGGCGCGTCTTCAAGGACATGGCGGGCTCGTCGGACGGTGGATCGGTCCCCAGTATGCCACAGCGCGGGTGGATGCCTGTCCAGCATGGGGTGGCACGGATATAATGCCGAAAAGACGTGTTCATCAGGAAGGTTACATGCATTTTCCCACTCTCGAGGAGACCGTCGGCCATACGCCGCTGGTCCGCCTCAAGCGCATCACCGCCGGGCGCGGCAACACCCTGCTGGCCAAGCTGGAGGGCAACAACCCGGCCGGGTCGGTCAAGGATCGTCCGGCCCTCTCCATGATTCAGCAGGCCGAGGCCCGGGGCGAGATCGCCCCCGGCGACACCCTGATCGAGGCGACCTCCGGCAACACCGGCATCGCCCTGGCGATGGCGGCCGCGATCATGGGCTATCGCATGGTGATGATCATGCCCGAGAGCGCTTCCGCCGAGCGCAAGCAGGCCATGGCCGCCTACGGGGCCGAGCTGATCGAGGTGAGCGAGACGGGAGGCATGGAGGAGGCCCGCGACCTGGCCGAGAGCATGGTCGCCCGCGGCGAGGGCAAGCCGCTGAACCAGTTCGCCAACCCCGACAATCCGCTGGCCCATTATCGCACCACCGGGCCGGAGCTCTGGGAGCAGACCGGCGGCACCCTCACCCACTTCGTCTGCTCCATGGGCACCACCGGCACCATCATGGGCGTGTCGCGCTACCTCAAGGAGCGCAATCCCGAGGTGCAGATCGTCGGCCTGCAGCCCGAGGACGGGGCAAGCATCGCCGGCATTCGCCGCTGGCCGCCGCAGTACCTGCCGAGCATCTTCGACGCCAGTCGCGTCGACCGTGTGCTCGACATCGGCCAGCAGGAGGCCGAGGAGCACATGCGTCGCCTGGCCCGGGAGGAGGGCATCCTGGCCGGGATCTCCTCCGGCGGCGCGCTCGCCGGGGCGCTGCGCATCGCCGCCGAGGTGGAGAACGCGGTGATCGCCTTCATCGTCTGCGACCGCGGCGACCGCTACCTGTCCACCGGCCTGTTCGCCCCGGAGCGCTGATATGGCCATGCTGGGCAAGCGCCGACCGAAACGGGCCCCGTCGGGCGTCTCCGGGCTGCAGGGGCGAAAGTCCGATGACCGCCACGCGCCCGCCGCCTCCCAGGGGCCCGAGCTGTTGGAGATCCAGGGCCTGGCCCACGACGGGCGGGGCGTCGCCCGCACCGCCGAGGGCAAGACGGTGTTCGTCGACGGCGCGCTGCCGGGGGAGCGGGTGAGGGTCGCCGTGCATCGCACTCGCCAGCGCTTCGACGAGGCGCACGTCCGGGAGCTCGAGACCCCGTCGGCAGAGCGCGTCGTGCCGCCCTGTCCCCACTTCGGTCGCTGCGGCGGCTGCGACCTTCAGCACCTGGCCCTGCCGGGCCAGCGGCGCCACAAGCAGGAGGTCCTGACGGAGCTGCTGGGGCGCCAGGGCATCTCGCTGGAGGACGCCCCCGAGCTGCTGGCCGGGGAGGGCGAGGGCTACCGCCGCCGCGCTCGCCTGGGTGTCAAGGTCGATGCCGATGGCCGGGTGCATCTCGGCTTTCGCGCGCGCCATACCCACCGTCTCGTCGACATCGCCAGCTGCACCGTTCTGGTGCCGGCCCTGGAGGCCTTGCTGACGCCCCTGCACCAGCAGCTGTCGGCGCTCGAGGCGCCACGCCAGGTCGGGCACCTCGAGCTGCTCGAGAGCGACCGTGGGGTGGTGCTGGTGGTGCGTCAGCTGCGCGAACATGCGGGTGATACCCGCCGCTGGCAGGCCTTCGCCGAGGCCCAGGGCGTGCACCTCGCCCGCTGGCTGGGCCGCGAGGCGCCGGCCTTCGAATGGCTGACGCCCGCGCCGGCGCTCGAGTGCCGGGTGCCGGGCCCGGCCGGCGAGCTCCCCCTTCGCGTCGAGCCGGGGGACTTCCTCCAGGCCAATGCCGAGGTCAATCGCCTGATGGTCGCCGCCGCGCTCTCCTGGCTCTCGCCGCATGTCGGAAAGGCCCGGCTGCTCGACCTGTTCGCCGGCATCGGCAACTTCAGCCTGCCGCTGGCCGCGGCCGGTGCCCGGGTCGCCACGGCGGAGGGCAACCCGGCGATGGTCGAGCGCCTGGCCGGCAATGCCCACGCCAATGGCCTTGCGATCGAGGCGCACCAGGCCGACCTCAACGACCCGGCCGCGGTGCGCGAGCTGCTCGCGGCGACGCGCCCCGAGGTGGTGGTGCTGGACCCGCCGCGGGAGGGCGCCGAGGCGGTGAGCCAGGCGCTGGTGGCGCACCCGGTCCCCCATCTGCTGTATGTCTCCTGTGACCCGGCGACGCTCGCCCGGGATGCGGCACACCTCTTGCACGGGGGGTATCGGATCGTGCGCGCGGCGGTCGCCGACATGTTCGTGCACACCTCCCACCTGGAATCCATGCTGATGTTCGAGTTCACGGGCTCGACTCGCGACCCCCAAGGAGCGCCGAGCGATGGTTAAAGTGCGTGAGGATCAGCCGTTGACCCGGGACGGGTCGGTCGATATCGACCTGTGGCTGACGCGCCTGCAGGACGACGTGAAGCTGCGTGACCCCGCGGAGATGGAGCAGGCCTGCCGGCTCGCCCAGCACCTGGAGCAGACCTCCGAGCGGCCCCACAAGAGCTGGCTCATCGATGGCTCGAGCTTTCGCATGGGGCTCGAGATGGCCGATATCCTCGGCGAGCTCAAGCTCGACCAGCCGGCGCTCGAGGCCGCGGTGCTCTATCGGGCGGTGCGCGAGCGGCTGATCGGCCTCGCCGAGGTCGAGAAGCGCTTCGGCGGCGAGGTGGCCGGGCTGATCGACGGCGTGCTACAGATGGCCGCCATCAGCACCTTCCAGGCGCCCAGTCAGGGCCTGACCCAGCACGATCAGCAGGACAACCTGCGCAAGATGCTGGTCAACCTGATCGACGACGTGCGCGTCGCCCTGATCAAGATCGCCGAGCGCACCTGCGCGCTGCGCCAGGTGCGCGACGCCCCACGCGAGAAGCGCCTGCAGGTGGCCCGCGAGGTGTTCGACATCTACGCGCCGCTGGCCCACCGCCTGGGCATCGGCCATCTCAAGTGGGAGCTCGAGGATCTCTCCTTTCGCTACCTGCACGAGGACGACTACAAGGCGATCGCGCGTCAGCTGGCCGAGCGGCGCCAGGACCGCGACCGCTACATCAGCGAGGTGGTGGAGACCCTCAAGTCGCTGATGTCGGCCCAGGGCATCCGCCGCTATCAGGTCGACGGCCGCGCCAAGCACATCTACTCGATCTGGCGGAAGATGAAGCGCAAGCACATCGACTTCTCCCAGGTCCACGATATCCGCGCGGTGCGCATCCTGGTGCCCGAGGTGAGCGACTGCTACACGGTGCTGGGCATCGTCCATTCGCGCTGGCACCACGTGCCCAACGAGTTCGACGACTACATCGCCAACCCCAAGAAGAACGGCTACCAGTCGCTGCACACCGCGGTCCTGGGCCCGGAGAACAAGGTGCTGGAGATCCAGATCCGCACCTTCGCCATGCACGAGGAGGCCGAGCTCGGGGTCTGCGCCCACTGGCGCTACAAGGGGCACGACACCAGCGCCCGCAGCGCCAGCTACGAGGAGAAGATCGCCTGGCTGCGCCAGGTGCTCGAGTGGCACGAGGAGGTCGGCGACTTCGGCGACCTGCGCGAGGGGCTGACCAGCGACGTGGCGCCGGATCGCATCTACGTCTTCACCCCCGACGGCCACGTCATCGACCTGCCGCGGGTCGCCACGCCCATCGATTTCGCCTACCGGGTGCACACCGAGGTAGGCCATCGCTGTCGCGGCGCCAAGGTCGACGGGCGCATCGTGCCGCTCACCTACCGGCTCAAGACCGGCCAGCAGGTGGAGATCCTCACCGCCAGCAAGAGCGGGCCGAGTCGCGACTGGCTCAACCCCAATCTGGGCTACGTGCGCACCTCCCGGGCGCGCGCCAAGATCCAGGCCTGGTTCAAGCTGCAGGCGCGCGACCGCAACCTCGAGGAGGGGCGGGCCCTGTTCGAGCGCGAGATGAAGCGGCTCGACGTCGAGGGCATGGACCTCACCCGCCTGGCCAACAAGGTCAACTACCCGACCCCGGAGGACATGTATGCCGCCCTGGGGGCCGGCGACCTGCGCATCGGCCAGGTGCTGCACCAGGCGCAGCAGCTGTTCGGCGAGAGCGATGACCAGGAGCAGCTCGACCGCCTGCTGGCCAAGCCGCGCAAGGCCACCGGCAAGGGCGCTGGCGGCGACATCACCGTGCTCGGCGTGGGCAACCTCAAGACCAGCATGGCCAACTGCTGCCATCCGGTGCCCGGCGAGGCCATCGTCGGCTTCATCACCCAGGGGCGCGGCGTCACCGTGCACCGCCAGGACTGCCCCAACATCCTCCAGTTGCGTCTCGACGAGCCGCAACGCATCATCGAGGTGGAGTGGGGGGAGCGCGCCCGCACCCAGTACCCGGTGGACATCGAGATCCAGGCCTGGGACCGTTCGGGGCTCTTGCGCGACGTCACCGGGGTGCTCAGCAACGACCGCGTCAACGTGCTCTCCGTCAACACCCTCACCGACACCGACGACGGCATCGCCCGCATGTCCATCACCGTTGAGGTCGACGGCCTGGAGACCCTGGGGCGGCTCTTCTCGCGCATCCAGCAGCTGCCCAACGTCATCGAGGTGCGCCGCCTGCGCGACGGCGGCAAGAAGGGCAAGGGAAAGGGCAAGAGGAAGGCCACATGAGTGATACGCGCCACGACCTGAATCACCTGCTGGAGCTGATGGCCGTGCTGCGAGACCCCCAGCAGGGCTGCCCCTGGGACGTCCAGCAGCACTGGGACTCCATCGTCCCCCATACCCTCGAGGAGGCCTACGAGGTCGCCGATGCCATCGAGCGTCGCGCCTTCGACGAGCTGCCCGGCGAGCTCGGCGACCTGCTCTTCCAGGTGGTCTACTACAGCCAGTTCGCGGCGGAGGAGGGGCGCTTCGACTTCCACGACGTGGTCGATACCCTGACCGCCAAGATGCTGCACCGCCATCCCCACGTCTTCCCCGACGGCACCCTCGCCTCGCGCCGCGAGGGGGTAAGTGCGGCCGAGGTCCAGACCCGGCAGGTGCACTCGCGCTGGGAGTCGCTGAAGGCCGAGGAGCGCGCCGAGCGCGCCCGCGAGGAGGCCGAGGCCGCGTCGGTGCTCGACGACGTGCCGCGCACCCTGCCGGCGCTTGCGCGCGCCGCCAAGCTCTCCAAGCGGGCGGCCCGGGTCGGCTTCGACTGGCCCGACGCCCGCGGCGTGCTGGCGAAGATCCGCGAGGAGCTCGACGAGGTCGAGCAGGCGCTGGCCGAGGGGGATCGCGACCACGCCACCGAGGAGGTGGGGGACCTGCTGTTCGCCGTCACCAACCTGGCGCGCACCCTCAAGGCAGACCCCGAGCAGTGCCTGCGCCACACCAATGCCAAGTTCGAGCGGCGCTTTCGCCACGTCGAGGCGGCGCTGGCCGCCGAGGACGTGCCGCTGCCCGAGGCGGGGCTCGCGGCGATGGAGCGCCACTGGCAGGCGGCCAAGCGACACGACGTCCCCGACACGGAATCGCCGCAAGGAGAGACCCGGCCATGAGCCATGATCTGCATGAATCGCTGCGTGACAATGTTCGTATCCTGGGCGACAGCCTCGGGCGCACCATCGCCGATGACCTCGGGCCGGGCTTCGTCGATCGCATCGAGACCATCCGCGGCTTCGCCAAGCGTGGCCGCCAGGGCGAGCAGGGCAGCCAGCGCGAACTGATCGAGTACCTGCGCCAGCTGCCCGACCGCGACCTGCTGCCGGTCACCCGCGCCTTCAACCAGTTCCTCAACCTCGCCAACATCGCCGAGCAGCACTACCGGGCGCGCTTTCGCCGGGTCGAGGACTACCGGCCCGGCACCCAGCCGGTGCTCTCCGAGCTGCTCGAGCGCGCCCGGGGCGAGGGCCACTCGCCGCGCAAGCTGGTCGAGAGCCTCGCCGGCATGCGCGTCGAGCTGGTGCTCACCGCCCATCCCACCGAGGTCATCCGGCGCACCCTGATTCAGAAGTACGACGCCATCGACGACTGCCTGACCGCCATCGAGTCCTCCGGCGACTACCCGGAGCGCGGCGTGCGCGCCCAGGGGCGCCTGGAGGAGCTGATCAGCCAGGCCTGGCACACCGACGAGATCCGCCACGAGCGGCCGACCCCGGTGGACGAGGCGAAGTGGGGCTTCGCGGTGATCGAGAACTCCCTGTGGCAGGCGGTGCCCGACTTCCATCGCGACCTCGACAACCTGCTGCTGGAGACCGCCGGCGAGCGCCTGCCGCTGGATGCCGCGCCGATTCGCTTCGCCTCCTGGATGGGCGGCGACCGCGACGGCAACCCCAACGTCACCGCCAAGGTCACCCGGGAGGTGCTGCTGCTGGGCCGCTGGATGGCCGCCGACCTCTATCTGCGCGACCTGGAGCAGCTCAAGGCTGAGCTCTCCATGTGGAAGGCCAACAGCGCGCTGCGGGCCGAGGTGGGCGAGGTGGCAGAGCCCTACCGCGAACTGCTCAAGCGCCTGGTGACCCGGGTCGAGGCGACGCGAGAGTGGGCCAAGGCGGAGCTCGACGGGCGCAGCGTCGAGGACGGTCCCATCATCGAGACCCGCGACCAGCTCTACGCGCCGCTGCTGGCCTGCTACCGGTCGCTGTGCGACGTGGGCCTCGACACCATCGCCAACGGCGTGCTGCTCGATACCCTGCGTCGTGTCGCCGTGTTCGGCGTGACCCTGACCAAGCTCGATCTGCGCCAGGAGGCGAGCCGCCACGCCCAGGTGATGGAGGAGCTCACCGACGGCCTGGCCCTCGGCCACTATCGCGACTGGGACGAGGCCCAGCGCCAGGAGTTCCTGCTCGCCGAGTTGGGCTCCCGGCGTCCGCTGATCCCGCGTCGCTGGGAGTGCTCGGCGGAGTCCCGCGAGGTCATCGATACCTTCCGCGTGATCGCCTCCGAGCACCGCGAGGCGCTTGGCACCTACATCATCTCCATGGCGGCCCAGCCCTCGGACGTGCTGGCCGTGGCGCTGCTGATGAAGGAGGTGGGCGGCACGGTCAGCCTGCCCATCGCGCCGCTGTTCGAGACCCTCGACGATCTCGATCATGCCGGTGAGGTCATCGATCACCTGCTGGCGCTGCCGGGCTATCGCGCCCTGGCCGGCGACAGCCAGGAGGTGATGATCGGCTACTCGGACTCCGCCAAGGATGCCGGCCAGCTGGCTGCCGCCTGGGCGCAGTATCGCGCCCAGGAGACGCTGGTGGAGGTGTGTGATCGCCACGGCGTCGACCTGACGCTGTTCCACGGCCGCGGCGGCACCGTGGGGCGCGGCGGCGGCCCGGCCCACGCGGCCATCCTCTCCCAGCCGCCTGGCTCGGTGAACGGCAGCCTGCGGGTGACCGAACAGGGCGAGATGATCCGCTTCAAGTTCGGCCAGCCCGAGATCGCCCTGCGCTCCATGGAGATCTATGCCTGCGCGGTGCTCGAGGCGAGCCTGCTGCCGCCACCGTCGCCGCGAGCCGAGTGGCGCGAGGAGATGGATCGCCTGGCCAAGGTGGCCCACGGCGCCTATGTGAGCGTGGTACGCGAGGATCCCGACTTCGTGCCCTACTTCCGCTCGGTGACCCCGGAGGGGGCGCTGGGTCGCCTGCCGCTGGGGTCGCGGCCGACCAAGCGCCGCCAGGACGGCGGAGTGGAGACCCTGCGGGCCATCCCCTGGATCTTCGCCTGGACCCAGACCCGCCTGATGCTGCCGGCGTGGCTGGGCAGCGGCGAGGCCTTCAGCGGGCGCCTCGAGACACCGGGCGGCCTCGAGCTGCTGCGCGAGATGCGAAAGGAGTGGCCCTTCTTCGGCACCTACCTGGACATGCTGGAGATGCTGCTGGCCAAGGCGGACGTCGACATCGCCGCCTACTACGAGCATCGCCTGGTCGACGAGCCGGCCCTGAAGACGCTGGGTGAGCGGCTGCGGACGCGCTTCGGTCGTCTCCAGGACGCGGTGCTCCAGGTGCTCGACCAGCAGGAGCTGCTGGAGGACACGCCGCTGATTCGCCAGGCGATCGACGTGCGCAACCCTTACATCGACCCGCTGCACGGCCTCCAGGCCGAGTTGCTGCAGCGTAACCGCGACGCCGACGGCGCCATCAGCGCGGATCTTTCCCGGGCCCTGATGGTGACCATGGCGGGCATCGCGGCGGGGCTTCGCAATACCGGCTGATCGCCATGGCCCGAACCTTACTCCACGCCCCAACGACATCGCCCCGGCCAGCTGGCCGGGGCGATGTCGTTCGAGCGCGATGATCAGAGGGTGTGACGGAACCGAGGCTCAGAAGGAACTACGGCTCAGAAGGGCACGTGGATCGAGGCGGTCATCAGGTTGAGGTGCTCCAGGGCCGGGGCATCGATCTGCTCGAACTCGAGGCGGCTGACCACCCGGCGAAACTGCAGGCGAGCCCCGAAGCCCTGGATCCTCGCCGTGCCACGACTCCCCTCGGCGCGATCGTCGGTGCCGACGGGGTCGCCCTGCCACTCCGCCAGTCCCGCCTTGGCGTAGAGGCCGAGAGCACCGACGCGCACGCCGGCCATCAGGCTGCCGCCGAGGCTGGTGGTGTCGTGGAGCCGCGAGCCGTCTTCCCCGGTGATCGGTACGTCGTCGCTGCGCTGATAGCTGACCTCGGCGCCCAGGTCGAGCCGGGGCAGGCTCTGCGGGGTGAAGCCGGCGGTGAGGCGAAAGCCGGACGTGGCGCCGTCGAGGGTGGCGACATCGTCCCCCTGGACGAGCATGCCGTTGTCGAGCAGTACGAGGGGCTGGGCGATGCCGCCGTAGGCGGGCATCTCGGCCTCGATCTCCCTGTCGTCGTCGAGTTCGAGGCCGAGATCGGCCTGGCAGGGCAGGGCGAAGGCCGCCAGGAGGACGGTCAGGGCGATGAGGGCGCGCGAATCCGGATGCATGATCTCCGACCTTGAGTCGGCAGTGGGGGTGCCGGCCCGGAATTATCACCCTCTCAATCTAGCAACCGCCGGTGGGTTGCGCCAATGCGTCGGCACGGGCCCGCAGGGCGGTCAGGTGATCGGCGAGGCCCGGCGCCGCCAGGCCGTGTCGCTCGGCCGCGGTGAGCAGAGGCGCGAGGATCGCCTCGTGCTCGGTGAGGCGCCTGGCCTGGATGTCCTGCAGCATGGAGGCGCGATTGGCGGCTGTCGCCTCGACGACCTGCCACACCAGGCGTCCCCAGCCTGCGATCCCCTCACCCTCGGGCGGCGCGATGCCCTCGGCGGCGAGGATCGGCGCGAGCTCGGCGACCAGGGCCTCGACCCGGGCACGGAAGGGGGCGTCGCGCAGTTCGCCATTGCGGATGGCGAAGCGGGCCACCAGCGGATTGATGGCCGCGTTGACGGCGAGCTTGCGCCACAGCCGAACACGGATGTCGTCGACCGCCTCGGCGGGCAGTCCCGCGGACGATAGGGTGTCGGCCAGTCGCCTGGCGAGGCCGCGATGACGGCCATCCAGGCTGCCGAGGAAGGTGTGGCCGTGGCCGGCGTGGGTCACCCGGGCATCGTCCTGGACGTGGGCGCCCTCGGTGGTGGTGGCACAGAGCACCGGCCCGGCATGGCGTTCGCTGAGCCGTGGCTGGCAGGCGAAGCCGTTCTGCCACAGCACCAGCGGCACCCCCTCGGGCAGGTGGTCGGCCAGGGCGGCGTGGGCCGCCTCGGCGCCATGGGACTTGGTGGTCAGGTGCACCACGTCGGGGGACGGCGCCGGCAGGGCCTCGATCCGGGCCACGTCGACCCGCCGCACGAGCGAGGCGTGCTCCGGGGTGATCAGCGTCTGCTCGGCGGGCAGCGGGCGGCGGGCGATCAGCGTCACCTCGGCCGTGGCGGCCAGCCGCAGGGCGATCAGCCGGCCCAGCGCCCCGGGCCCGACGATCCAGTGTCGCGTCATGGTCATGGCGGCTCTCCTCGTGCGTGCATGGCGGTCAGCATCGGCGGCAGGGGGCCCCGCCGTGCTGGGTCATTTCTGCCGCGGGCGTCGTGGCGTGGTGGTGCCGCGTCGGCGCGGGCCGCCGCGCCTCTTGCCGCCCTTGCCGCGCGGCGGCGGGGCCTGCTCGCCCTGAGCGCTGGCGAGCGCGGTGCGTATCCGGCCGGCGTCCGCGGCGGTGAGCAGGCCACGCAGGTCCTCGATCAGCGCCGTGAGGAAGGGGCCCGGATCGTCGTCCTGCTCGGCGATGGCGCCCAGCCGCTGCTCCCACAGGGCGGTGCGCTCGGGGCGGCCCACCGCCTCGGGCAGCGAGGCGATCAGCGCACTGCCCAGCCGGGTGGCGCGCAGCGCCTTGGCCTGGCGGACCAGGTAGCCGCGCTCCACCAGGGTCTCGAGGATCCCGGCCCGGGTCGCCTCGGTGCCCAGGCCGTCGTGCTCGCGAAGGGTGCGGCGCACCGCCGGGTCGTCGACGTAGCGGGCGATGTTCATCATCGCCTTGATCAGGCTGGCATCGGTGAAGGGCTCGGGCGGGCGCGTCTCGCGATCCTCGACGTCGGCCTGCTCGACCCGACAGGTCTCGCCCTCGGCGAGCGGCGGCAGGGGCGGTGCCTGCTCGCGGGTCGTGAACAGCGGCTTCCAGCCGGGATCGAGGATCTCCTGGCCCTTGGCGCGGAAGTGTTCGTCGAGGATCCGGAAGTCGGCCTGGATGTCGCGCACGGCCAGCGGCGGATAGAACTGGGCCAGCACGTTGCGGGCGATCAGCCGGAAGACGTCCGCCTCGGCCTGCTCGAGCCGCGACAGGTCGGCGGGCTTGCCGGTGGGCGCCAGGGCGTGGTGCGCGCCGACCTTGGCGTCGTTCCAGGCCTTGGAGCGTCGCGAGAAATCCGCATCGCCGAACCAGCCGCGCAGGGTGTCGTCGGCGCGACAGGCGCCCTCGAGGGTGGTGTGGGCGGCGGCGAAGTGCTCCTCGGGCAGGTAGCGACAGTCCGAGCGCGGGTAGGTGATCAGCTGATGGCGCTCGTAGAGGCGCTGGCAGACGTCCAGCGTCGCCTTGGCGGAGAGCCCGTGGCGCCGCGCGGCGTCCACCTGCAGCGCCGAGAGCGAGTAGGGCAGGGGCGCGGCCTGGCGCTTGTCGCGGCTCTCCAGCCGGGTCAGCCGGCCCTCGGCGCCGGGCAGCCGCTCGGCCAGCTCGGCGGCGGGGTCTCGCGACAGCAGCCGCCCCTGATCGTCCAGGGAGTGGGCCTCGCCGGGCTGCCACCAGGCGCGCAGCCGGCCCCGGGCGACGGCGAGGTCGGCCCACAGCACGAAGAAGGGGCGGGGCTCGAAGTCGCGGATCTCGGCGTCGCGGCGCACCACCAGTCCGAGCACCGGCGTCTGCACTCGGCCCACCGACAGCACGCCGTCGTGGCCGGCCTGTCGCCCGCTCACCGTCCAGGCGCGGGTGAGGTTGATGCCATACAGCCAGTCGGCCCGGGCGCGGGACTGGGCCGCCCGGTAGAGGGGGCCATAGCGGGCGTTGTCCTCGAGCCGCCCCAGCGCCCGCTTGACCGCCGGACGGTTGAGGTCGCTGACCAGCAGTCGCGAGACCGGGCCCTTCCAGCCCAGGTGCTCGATCACCTCCTGCACCAGCAGCTGGCCCTCGCGGTCCGGGTCGCCGGCGTGGACCACCTCGCGGGCGTCCTTGAGCAGCTTGCGGATCACCGCCAGCTGGCCGCGGGCCTTCGGCCGGGGCATCAGCTTCCAGCGGCCCGGCAGGATCGGCAGGTGGTCGAGGCGCCACTGCTTGAGGGCGGGATCGTAGGCGTCCGGCGCCGCCTGCTCCAGCAGGTGCCCCAGGCACCAGGTGACGGTGGTGTCACCGACCACCACGGCGCCGTCCTGGCGGCGGGGGCTGCCGGGCAGCGCGTCGGCGATGGCCCGGCCCAGGCTTGGTTTCTCGGCGATGATCAGGCGCATAACGGCTCGTCGGAGAAAATGATATGGACATTCTTCCAGTATTCTCGGCGCCTCGCCAGGTGTAAGCTGTTTACGAGGTGTACAATAGTTGTACAAATTATTGCGAGGAGACAAGGCGATGCGCGAACGTGGCCGAACTCGACGCCTGCTGGGCCTCGGCGCCCGCACCGGCGGCGCGCTGATCCGCACCCGGCTGGGTGGGCAGGCCGACTGGCGGGCCCTCGGCGAGGCGCTCTTCGAGGGGCTTTCCGAGCTCAAGGGGCCGGCCATGAAGCTGGCCCAGATCATGTCCCAGTGGGACGACCTGCTGCCGCCGGATCTCGCCGAGGAGCTCGCCCGCCTGCAGCGCCAGGCCGAACCGATGCCCTGGGCCGACATCCGGCGCACCCTGGTCGAGCAGTATGGCGAGCTCGACGCGACGTTTCGCGAAATCGAGGAACGCCCCTTCGCCAGCGCCTCCATGGGGCAGGTACATCGCGCCGTGACCCATGACGGCGAGACCCTGGTGCTCAAGGTGCAGTATCCCGGTCTGGCCGAGGTGCTGGAGAGCGACCTCGCCCAGGTGCGGCGGCTGATGCGCCTGGGGCGCTGGTTCAAGGTGCCCCAGGCGCGCCTCGATGCGCTCTTCGAGGAGCTGGCGGTGAGCCTGCGCGGCGAGCTCGACTACCACGCCGAGGCCGAGGCGCTGGCTCGCTACCGCGCGCGCTACGCCCACCTCGACCAGCTGGTGATCCCCGAGCCGTTGCCCGCGTTCTCCGGCCCGCGGGTGCTGGCCATGCGTTACGTGGCCGGCACGCCGCTGCGCGAGCTGGAGCAGGCCGACCATGAGCGGCGCCAGCAGGTGGCGACGACGCTTGCCGACTGGCTGACCGAGGAGCTCTTCACCCATGGCGAGCTCCACGCCGACCCCCACGCCGGCAACTTCGCCGCGGACGAGGCGGGACGCCTGGTGATCTATGACCTGGGTGCGGTGATCCCGGTGCCCGAGGCGCGTCTCACGGCGATGATGCACCTGCTCGAGGCGACCCTCGAGGGCGATGCCATGGCCATGGACGCCGCGCTGCTCGAGCTCGGCGGCCGCCAGGGGCAGGGGGCGCCGCTGTCGCTCTACCGCGAGTCGGCCGAGGCGGTATCGCCGCTTTTCCAGCCCGGGGAGCAGGACTTCGGCGATGTTCGCGTGCACCGGCGGCTGCGCGAGCTCTCGCCGAAGGTGTGGGCGGCCATGGATCGCCTGCAGCCGCCGGCGGATACCCTGCTGCTCTCGCGTACCCTCAATGGTCACTACTGGAACCTGGTGCGCCTCGGGGCGCGCCTCGACATGCACGCCCGCACCCGCCCGCTGCTGCCAAGCACGCCGGCATGAGCCACCTGCCCAGCCCGGCGGCGGACTGGTAGACTGTGCCATTTTGTGGATTGCGGAGAGTGTGATGCTGGCAGTATGGGTGGAACAGCTGCTGGGCTTTGCCACGGGCGCCCTGGGAGCCATTCGCCAGGATGAGCGCTATCCCACGCTGATGGCCTGGGCCCGCGAGGAAGGGCCGGCGCTGGTCGGCGGCGATGCGGCCCTGGCCCAGGCGCTGGCCCCGGAGCTGTGGTCACAGACGCCGCTGGCGCGGCTCGACTTCGCCGCCGAGCCGCTGGCCCGGCCGGGACGCAACGAGCCCTGCTGGTGCGACTCCGGGCGCAAGACCAAGCGCTGTTGCGGGGCGGTCAGCCTGCCCGGGCACGTGCCGACCCACCTGATGTGGATGCTCTCGCTGCGCGACTGGAAGGGCGATACCTTGAAGGCGGCGCTGGCCAGCGGCCGGGCGCCGGCCCAGGCGCTGCTGGAGGCCGGGCTGATCGCCGCCGAGTCGGGCCAGCGCGGGCGTGCCCAGCAGATCCTCGAGGCGCTGTTCGAGCGCGCCGACTGGCTGACGCTGCCCGAGCAGGCCGAGCCTGCCTTCGAGATCCTCATCGACCTCTATCAGGAGCGCGGCTTCAACCGCAAGCGCGAGGCGCTGCTCGACGCGGTCCTCGATCGAGGCCCGCTGTTCCTGCGCGGCGTGGCCCTGGAACGCCTCTGCCTGATGCATCTGGACAACGACGACCTGGACAGCGCCCGGGCCGCCTTCGTGCGCGCCCAGCAGGCGCTGCCCGATTCGCCGACGCTGGCCTATATCGAGGCGATGCTGCTGCTCCACGAGGGGCACGAGCAGGAGGCCGCGGAGCGCTCGCGCTTCTGGTTCCGGCGCCTGGCCCGCCAGGGCGACCTGGAACCCGACCAGCTGCAGTTCCTCGCCGACCTGGCCGAGAACCCCGGCGCGACCCTGGCCGACCAGCTGCTCAGCGCCGAGGAGGACCTGGCCGAGCCGCTGGTGGCGCTCCAGGCCCTGCTCGCCGAGCTGCCCGTCGCCCCGCGCCTGGAGATCCGCCGCGACGACGAGGGCGGCCTCGAGTATCACTCCACGGCCCGCGAGGACACCCTGTTCGCCGCCTGGCAGAAGGTCTTCAAGTCGCGGGTCGAGAGCGACGCGCCCATGGGCTTCGACGAGGATCCCTGGTCCCAGGCCGGCGAGTGGCTCCCCGCGCTCTGTGCCCACCCCGAGTGGCTGGATTCGCCGGCCGTGCTGCAGGCCCTGGCGCTGGCGCTGGCCAGCCGCTTCGGCAGCCTGCCGTGGATGGCGCCGAGCCTGTTCGAACCGCTGGCGACCCGGCTCGAGCGCTGGCTCGAGCAGGTGCGCGCCGAGGGCGAGGGCGGCTTCCCGTGGGAGAGCGCCGATAACGCCGTGCTGCTGCGCTCGGGGCTCGCCCTGGTGGTCGGCATGGAACGCGGCGCCCGCGCCCGCTCCCGGGAGCTGGCCGAGCGCCTGCTGGCCCTGGACGCCCAGGACAGCCTGGGACTGCGCGAGCTGGTGCTCGACCAGCTATTGAGAGAGGGGCGCGACCGCGCGGCGCTGGAGCTCAGCGTCCGCGAACTCGAGGGCGAGGACGACGAGGCGCCGCCGCTGGGGCTGCTGATGGGGCGGGTGCTGGCGCTCTATCGCCTGGAGCGCCACGACGAGGCCGACGCGGCGCTCACCGAGGTGCATCGCCACAACGCCCATGTCGTGGCGATGCTGTGCGCCGAGAACCCGCGCCCGGTCGGCAGCGGCGGTGACGGCGTCGCCGCCCCCGGCTCCCGGGCCGAGGCCTGGCAGTATCGCACCCTGATGCGCGACCAGTGGCGCACCACCCCGGGCGCGCTGGACTGGCTGCAGGGCCGGCTGGGCGAGTGACCCGGTGCCGGCCGCGTCGAGGCGGCCTGGGGGCGAGCGAGCCGCCCTCAGGCCGCTCGCGGCGACGGCATCAGCGCGCGGTCGCGGCTGATCCAGATCGCCAGCAGCACGGCGGGCAGGCCGAGCACGGAAGAGACCAGGAAGAAGGTGGCGTAGCCCTCGGCGTTGACCAGCAGGCCGCCGAAGCCGCTCAAAAACTTGCCGGGCAGGGTCATCAGCGACGAGAAGAGCGCGTACTGGGTCGCTGTATAGGCCCGTGAGGTGAGGCTCGACAGGAAGGCGATGAAGACGGCGCTCGCCAGGCCGTTGGCCAGGTTGTCGCCGACGATGGCCATGACCAGCATGGGCACGTTCTGGCCCGCCAGCGACAGGGCCACGAACAGCAGGTTGGTCAGCGCCGCCGCCGCCGCGCCCAGCACCAGGATCGGCCCGATGCCGTAGCGGGCCACCAGCAGCCCGCCGAGAATCCCCCCGCCGATGCTCATGGCGATCCCGAAGACGTTGGTGACGTTGGCGATGGTCGCCAGCGAAAACCCCAGGTCGATGTAGAGCGGGTTGGCCATCGAGGCCATGGCCAGGTCGCTGATCCGGAACACCGCCACGAATGCCAGCAGCCAGATCGCGCGCCGGCGATGGCGGGTGAAGAAGTCGGTGAAGGGGCAGACGATGGCGCCGATCACCCAGGCGACCAGGCGGCGCAGCGGCTTGGGTCGGCCGCGGGAGGCGCGCAGGAAGGCGCGCACCCGCGGCTCGTGGATCAGCTGGGTGCCGAGCGAGGTGCGTGCCGGCTCCGGACGTAGCAGCACCGTGAGCGTCCCGACGCCGACCAGCGCCGCCATGCAGAGATAGGCGGCCTCCCAGGAGACCAGGGAGGCCATGTAGAGGGCGCCGGCGCCGGCGGCCAGCAGGCCCCCGCGATAGCCGATGATGTAGGTCGAGGCCATGGCGGCCTGGACATCGTCCGGGGCCGACTCGATGCGAAAGGCGTCGATGGCGATGTCCTGGGTCGCGCTGCCGAAGGCCACCAGCAGCGCGAGGGCGGCCACCAGCGGCAGGTGGTCGACCGGGTCGACGCCGGAGAGTCCCACCAGACCCGCGGCGATCATCGCCTGGGCCAGCAGCATCCAGCCGCGACGCTGACCGAAGGTGCGGGTCAGCAGTGGCAGGGCGAGCCGATCCACCACCGGAGCCCAGAAGAACTTGATCGAATAGAGCATGCCGATCCAGGCGAAGAAGCCGATGGCCGCCACCTCGACGCCGGTGCTGCGCAGCCACGCCGAGAGCGTGGAGAACACCAGCAGGAAGGGCAGGCCGGCCGAGAAGCCCAGGAACAGCATGGTGATGACCGGGGCGCGCAGATAGATCACCAGGGCGTCATGCCAGCTGCGGCGAGCGATGGGTGGCGGCATGTCGGGCAGGACTCCTTGCGCGGGGGCGTGCGTCGGGACTCGAGGGCGGTCACGCAGGTCCCCGCCATCGATGATAAAATTGTCACACAGTCGCCGGGCCAGTGGCCGTTCGACCCATGTCGCCCGCGGGCCGTTTCCCGGGTCGACATGCGGTGGGATTGTTGCAGAGCACCGGCAGTGATACCAGCAGGAAGCCGATCAGGAGCCATATGAGCGATTCAGAGATTCGTCACGACGAGGCCGATGATGCCATCCCCCGCTGGTACGTCATTCAGTGCAAGGGCGGGGAGTCGTTCCGCGCCGCCGAGCACCTGACCAACCAGGGCTACGAGATCTTCCATCCTGTGCTGCAGGTGCAGAAGAAGCGCCGCGGCAAGCTCGAGTGGGTCAGTGAACCGCTCTTTCCCTACTACCTGTTCATCCGGCTCGATCGCCTGGCCAGCAACTGGCGGCCGATCCGCTCCACCCGCGGGGTGCTTAAGATCGTCACCTTCGGCCTTTCTCAGCCGGTGCCGGTCAGCGATGCGCTGGTCCAGACCCTGCTCGAGCATGGCAGCGACGCCGACGACACGACGGCGAACGTCTACTTCCGCGCGGGCGAGGCGGTGGAGATCACCGAGGGCCCCTTCAAGGACCTGCAGGCGGTGTTTGCCAGCCATAAGGGCGAGGAGCGTGCCATCGTGCTGCTCAACCTGCTGCACCAGCAGCAGCGCCTCGAGATGCCCGTCGGCCAGCTGCGCCGCCGTGAGTAGGCGACGGCCGTGCCGCCCTTCCTCTCATCGCCCAAGGAGACCCCATGACCATCGACCCTCAACGCGTCGTGACCCTGCACTACGTGCTCAGCGATAGCGACGGCAACGTCCTCGACGACTCCCGGGCACGGGCGAAGCCGCTCGAGTACCTGCATGGCCACGGCAACATCATGGCCGGCCTGGAGCAGGCCCTGGCGGGCCGACCCGCCGGGGCCGAGCTCTCCGTCACCCTGATGCCGGCCGAGGCCTACGGCCTGCGCGACGAGGCGCTGGTGCGCGAGGTCGGGCGAGACGCCTTTCCCGCCCCCGACCTCGCCCCCGGCATGCGTTTCCAGACCCCCGGCGACGACGGCCCCGAGATCGTCACCATCCTCGAGGTACGCGACGACGGCGTGCTGATCGATACCAACCATCCCCTGGCCGGCCATACCCTGCGCTATCGCCTGGAGGTGCTCGAGGTGCGCGACGCGACCCGCGCGGAGCTGGCCAAGGGGCATCCGCTGCCGCCCGGCACCGAGCCCGGCGAGGTGGAAGACAAGAAGATGGTCTGAACGTCGGTGTCGGGCGACAACGCCCCCGGCAATTTGCAGCGACTGGGGAAGCGCGCCCGGGCGGGTCGCGTCGTGCTCGACGCACGATAGGCTAGGCACACCGTTCAGCCACTCAGGGAAGCCCATCGATGAGCGACCAACCTGCCCCTTGCCCCCGCCGGCGCACGCTGCTGGCCGCCCTCGGCCTGGTCGGCGTCGCCGCCTACGCCGCGCCGACCCTCACCACCCTGGGCCAGGCCGAAGCCGGCGGCTGGGATGACGGGCGCTGGCGCATCGTCTATGAGACGCACCCGGAGACCCGGGAGCGTCGCTACGTGGACGACTACCGGGAACATCGCCGCCACCGCCATCACAAGCATCACCGTCGTCACCGGCACTCGAAGCATAGTCATAGCCATAGCCACAGCTTCAGCTATCCCAGTCACAGCTACCCCAGCCGCTGGTGAACGGGCTCCATGAGCGCGCGGGACGCCTCGAGGCCCTGCAGCCGGCCGGGCTCGAGGTGGCGCTGCGACTCGAGGGGGCGCCCGAGCTCGGCGAGGCGTTGCGCGCGGCGATGCCCGGCTGGCCGCTCGAGCGCGTTCCTGCCTCGGCACTCGCGTCGCCAGCCGCGTCGTCCGAGACGCTGACGGCCTGGCGGTCGGGTGACGGCTATGGCCAGGCCGTGCCCGGCCGGTCGCGGCCCCGCCGGCTGCCCGGCATCGCCACCGCGGCCGGCAGCCTGATCGCCGACCTGATTCCCTGTCTGCTCGACGCCCGCCCCCACCGGATCGGCCTGCACTGCGCCGCCGTGGAGATCGAGGGACGGCTGGTACTCTTCCCCGCCACCCATCGGGCGGGGAAGAGCCTGCTCAGTGCCGCCTTCGCCGCCGCTGGCTATCGGGTCTTCGCCGACGATGTGCTGATGCTGAAGGTCGATGACCATGACGAGAGCCGGGGCCGGGCGATGGGCGAGGCGCTGGGCATCGCGCCGCGGCTGCGCCTGCCCCTGCCGGCGCCTCTCCCCGCCGAACTGGCGGCGTTTATCGCCGCCCATGATCGCGTCGCGGATGAGCGCTACGGCTACCTGACGCTGGATCGCGACCGCCTCGCCGGCCACGGCGAGCGCTGCCCCCTCGGCGCCATCGTGATGCTGGACCGGGTCCCCGGCACGCCCGCCCCGAGCCTGACGCGCCTCTCTCCCGGCGAGGGCCTGCTGCAGTTGCTGGGGCAGAGCCTTTCCGGCGCGTCGCACGCCCCGGGCGGACTGCTCGAGCGGCTGCTGCCGATCATGCAGGACCTGCCGTGCCGGTCGCTGCGCTATGACGACCCGATGGCGGCCGTCGAGCGGGTGGTGGAAGGCCTGGCCGAGGCGCGCCGGGACGAGGGGGCTCTTCCCCTGGCATCCCCGGCGCCGGCCTCTTGGGGCCGCGGGAGCGCGCCGGCTGACGGTGCCCCGCAGGCGATCTGGCGTCGCCTGCCGGTAGAGGCGGAGTATCCGCTGGGCGAGGAGCACTTCGTGGTCGATGACCAGGGCGGGGTGCATCGCTTGAGCACCGTGGCCGCCGGCATCTGGCGCCTGCTGGGTCTCGAGGCCCTGAGCCTTGCGGAGGTGGTCGCGCTGCTGGCAGAGCGCTTCCCCGCGGTCGAGCCCGCCCGGCTGCACGTCGACGCGGCGCGGCTCTTCGATGATCTGGCGGCGGCCGGGCTGATCGCGCTCGATATCGAGCGCTGAGCACGGCCTTCCGGCGCCGAGCCTGCCGTAGGCGTCTTGGAATCTGATCTGCGTCAAGTCTCATCGGCCTTCGGTACCGGGGCCGGTGGCAAACTTGATGCAGGTCAGTTTAGCTCCCGCGATGGCGCGCTAGAGTGCACTCAACACATCGAGACGGGAGGACACACCATGTATCTGGATGACGCCGTAATCTTCGGACTCGTTACCGTCGCGATGATGATCGCTTTCATGGGGGGCTGGATCGCGTTCATCGTTCGCGACCACCATCGCAAGAACAAGCACTGATCCAGCCGCTTCACTAGTCGTCAGGGGAGGGGGGAGCTTTCCCCCCAGTAGCCGACCCACTTGGGTCGGCTTTTTTTGGTGCGTGTCGCCGACTCAGCGCCCGGCGGTGGCGCGACTGGCGTCCTGCGTCGACCAGCGGTTGGCCAGGGCGCGCATCACCCGTTCCGGGTACCAGGTCTTGCCGAGGCTGCCGTTGTAGCGCGCCAGCGCCCGGGTCAGGTCGCCGCGCTCCACGGCCAGGTAGTGGGCCAGGATCGTGCAGCCGTAGCGCAGGTTGCGGTGCGGGTCCTTGAGGTCGTCGGCGGGCAGGCCCAGCTCACGGACCCAGAATGGCATGATCTGCATCAGCCCGACGGCGCCGGCCGAGGAGACGGCTTCGGCCTGGAAGGCGCTCTCGACCTGGATCACCGCCAGCACCAGCTCCGGGGCCAGGCCCGCCAGGCGCGCCTCGTGGTGGATGCGCCCCAGCAGCGCCCGGCGACGCTGCGCCTCCGGCACGTAGCGGGCCAGACGCGGCTCCATGGCGTTGAGCCACTGGCGCGCGGCCCAGATATCGGCGGGCGCCACCGGCGCGTCGCGCACGGCGTCGAGGGTGTCGCGCAGGCTGGCGGGTGCCGGGGGCAGGGCCCGGACGAAGGGAGCGGGGCGATCGGACGAGAGCGCCGATGGGCTGAGTTCGTTGGCCTGGTAGTCGGAAGGGAGGGCGGCCAGGAAGTCCCGGTCGCCCTGGCCCAGGGCCGTCATGGCGGGCAGGGTGCAGGCCACCGCCAGGGCGGCGGCCCACTGTTGCCTAGATCGCGACCTTCGCGCGCAGGAAGTCGATGATCTCCCCGGCCGGTACCATGGTGGCGTCACTGTCACGGCGTCCCTTGTATTCGAGTTCTTCCTTGTCCAGCCCCCGGTCGCCGACGACCAGGCGGTGGGGAATGCCCATCAGTTCATGGTCGGCGAAGCGCACGCCCGGGCGCAGGTCGCGATCATCCAGCAGCACCTCGAGGCCGGCGGCGGTGAGCGCCTGGTAGAGTCGCTCGGACTCCTCGCGCACACGCTGCGACTTGTGGGCGTTCATCGGCACCATGGCGACGTGGAAGGGCGCGATGGCATCGGGCCAGATGATCCCGGCCGCGTCGTGGTTCTGCTCGATGGCGGCGGCCACGACCCGGGTCACACCGATACCATAGCAGCCCATCCAGGGATGCACGGCACGACCTTCGTCCCCCAGCACGGTGGCGTTCATCGCCTCGGAGTACTTCTGGCCGAGCTGGAAGACGTGGCCGACCTCGATGCCGCGCTTGATGGCGAGCTCGCCCTGGCCGTCCGGCGAGGGGTCGCCCTCCACCACGTTGCGCAGGTCGGCCACCTTGGGCAGCGCCACGTCGCGCTCCCAGTTGATGCCGAAGTAGTGCTGGCCGTCGATGTTGGCGCCGGCGCCGAAGTCGCTCATCATCGCCACGCTGCGATCGATGATGATCGGCATCTCGAGATTGACCGGGCCCAGCGAGCCCGGGCCGGCCCCGACCACGGCGCGGATCTCCTCCTCGGTGGCCATGGTCAGCGGCGCGGCTACCTCGGCGAGGTTCTCGGCCTTCACCTCGTTGAGCTCATGGTCGCCGCGCACCAGCAGGGCGATCAGGCCGCCCTCCGCGCCCTTGACCATCAGCGTCTTGAGGGTCTTCTCGATGGGCAGGCCGTGCTGCTCGACCAGCGCCGCGATGGTCTTGGCATTGGGCGTGTCGACCAGGCGCAACTCCTCGGAGGGGGCCGCACGCTCGCCCTGAGGGGGCAGCGCCTCGGCCTTCTCCATGTTGGCGGCATAGTCGGAGCCGGTGGAGAAGACGATGTCGTCCTCGCCGGAGTCGGCCAGCACGTGGAACTCGTGGGAGCCGGTGCCGCCGATGGCGCCGTTGTCGGCGATCACCGGGCGGAAGTCGAGCCCCAGGCGCGTGAAGATGCGCACGTAGGCGTCGTACATCGCCTGGTAGGTCTCCTTGAGCGAGGCCTCGTCGACGTGGAAAGAGTAGGCGTCCTTCATGATGAACTCGCGGGAGCGCATCACCCCGAAGCGCGGCCGGATCTCGTCGCGGAACTTGGTCTGCACCTGGTAGAAGTTGGCCGGCAGCTGCTTGTAGCTGGCGATCTCCTTGCGCACCAGGTCGGTGATCACCTCCTCATGGGTCGGACCGACGCAGTAGTCGCGGTCGTGACGATCCTTGAGGCGCAGCAGCTCCGGGCCGTACTGCTCCCAGCGGCCGGACTCCTGCCACAGCTCGGCGGGCTGCACCGCGGGCATCAGCAGCTCCTGGGCGCCGGCACGATCCATCTCCTCGCGCACGATGCGCTCGACCTTGCGCAGGGTCTTGAGCCCCATCGGCAGCCAGGTGTAGAGGCCGGAGGTGAGGCGGCGGATCATCCCCGCGCGCAGCATCAGCTGGTGGCTGATGACCTCGGCGTCGGCAGGCGTTTCCTTGAGGGTGGCGATCAACAGTTGACTGGCGCGCATGGGTCCGGGGTTTCCTCGAGCGAGTGCTTGTGCAGAAGCGGGTACGGGGCCGCACGGAGCGGCGACAATGACCCCGCATTGTACGGCCAAGCCCGGTTGGCGGCAAAAGGCCGCTGGCAGGGCCCGTCACGAGACTCGGCCCTCCGGGGCTCAGCGTCCCGGTAGCCCCTCCGGCCGGTAGCGCTCCAGCAGCGCCCAGAGGATCGCTGCGGTCTCGGCGTCGGGCAGGCCGCGGTAGTCGGCGGGACGAAAGCGCATCTGGAAGGCCCGCAGCACCGCCCGGGTGCGCGGGTCGGCCTCGCCGGTGATCGCCAGGCCATAGCCCCAGGCCGCCAGGGCCTCCTGCAGGGTGGCAAGCGAGGGCGGGTCGGCAACGAAGCGGGCCCGCCAGCGCGCCACCGCGGAGGGCTCGGGCCAGGGGCCGATACCGGCCTCATGCAGGCGCCGCCAGGGGAAGGCCGGGCCGGGGTCGATCTTGCGCGTGGGGGCGATGTCGGAATGGGCCACCACGTTCGTGGCTTCGATGCCGTGGCGGTCGATGATGTCCCGGGCCAGCGCGATCAGGGTATCGACCTGGGCATCCGGGTAGGGCGCCCAGGCGATGGTACTCGCCCGGTCGGTCACCAGCAGGCGCTCGATCGCGGCCGCGGTGCGATCCGGCCCGGCGTTGACGATCTCGATGCCGATCGAGGTGGTGTTGAGGTCCGCCTGGCCCTTCCAGCGGCTGGCCCCGGCATGCCAGGCGCGCCGCGACTCCTCCACCAGCTGGTAGACCCGCGGGGCAGCGCCGCGGGGCAGCACGTAGTGGCTGCTGACGCGGGGGCCCGTCAGGGTGGCCAGCGCCTCGGCCTCGTCACCGTCGGTGTAGTGCAGGACCAGGTGGCGGACCCGGCTGTTGTGGGAGGGCGCGACCTGGCTGTGGTCGACGAGATAGCCCGCCCGCTGCTCCCGCGTCTCGGGACCGGCGCAGGCGCCCAGCATCAGTGTCAGGAGCAGCAGCATCACGCGGTAGCACATGGCTCAGCCCCCCAGCGGCAGCAGGCGCACCAGCATGCCCAGCACCAGGGTCGTCGAGACGCTGAGCAGGGTGCCGAGCAGCACGTATTCGGTGAGCTTGCGGTCGCGGGTCTCGCGCAGGTCACCGAAGCGCAGCACCGACTTGGCGGCCAGCAGGAAGCCCACGGCGGTGAGCTGGTCCAGCAGCACCAGGGTCAGCACCAGCAGCCGCTCCAGCACGCCGATGCGCGCGCCGGCGCTGGCCAGGGTGCCGGTGTCCTCGAGCTCCGCGCTCCAGCGCCGCATGATCAGCGCGATGGCGATCGACATCGGGCGCGTCACCAGCAGGTAGGCGGTGGCCACCCCCAGTACCGCCGGCGAGGCCAGCCAGGCGGCCAGCGCCTCCAGCGGGGCGAGGCTGGCCAGCCAGACCAGCCAGAGGCCCATGAGCACCAGCAGGTGACCGGCCTGGTCGAGCAGGAACCAGCGCAGCTCGCCGTCCGGTTGCCGGGACTTGGCGAGGTCGATCAGCCAGTGGCTCGCGCCCACCGCGAGCGCGCCGAGCATCACGGCGGCCGGTCCCCGGGGCGCGGCGCCGGCGGCCACCAGCAGCACGCCGCCGGCGAGCAGCCCGTGCAGCAGGGCATGCAGCAGCAGGCGCGGGGAGCGTTGGTGCAGGCGGTAGCGCTCCTCCACCCAGCGCCTGGGCTGCAGCAGGAAGTCGCCCACCAGATGGGCCAGTACCAGGGCCATGAGCAGCGAGAGGGCCTCGGCACTCATGGCGTCGCCTCCGGTCCGGCGAGTCGCCGGCGCAGGTAGGCGAGACTGTCTGAGAGCAGTGCCCAGCGCGCGGCCCGCAGGCGCTTGTGCACGCTGGGCTGGGAGATGCCCAGTCGGTCGGCGAGGGCTTGCTGGGAGAGCGGCTGAGCGGTGTTTCCGCGAAGGCTCAGCCCGACGACCTCGGCCGCATAGGGGGACCAGCCATCGAGCAGGTCGTCGAGGAAGCGCACCAGCAGGCCGAGCCCCGGATCCTCGGGTTCGTCGAGCAGGGTCAGCGCCAGGTGACCGGCGCTGCCCGCGAGTGCATCCAGGCCGCGCCCCGAGGCGATGAAGGTCTCGCCGTCCGCCTCGCTCACCCCCGGCTCCGCCGGCCCGACCGCCACGGCGATGCGCGCATCCCAGCGCTGGTCGGGTTCCGACTGCTCGATCAGCGCCGCCCGCAGGGTCACGGCGGCCTCCATGGCCGTCTCCGCCCGGGGCAGGGCGAGCTGGAAGCCGTCGCCGCGGAAGCGCTCGCCGTGGCCGCCGTGACGGGAGGCGAGCGCCGCCAGGGTCTCATCCAGTCGTCGGTAGAGTCGCGGCCGATCCGTGACCTTGCGGGACTCGATCACGTCGCCGGTGAGCACGGCGATTCGTCTTGGCATGTCGTACGCTCCCAGGGCTCTACCGCCAGCATAGCCGTAAAGGCCTATATGGCAAAATCATAGCCCTTATAGGCTATAAAATAATGATATAGGCTTTAAGGGCTATAAGTAGGCATGGGGGAAGCGAACACGCAAGGGCTAGCGAGTGAGCTCGCCCATGGCGCGCTCCAGCCCCGCGAGGGTCATGGGGTACATGCGATCCTCGATCAGCTCGCGGATCAGTCGGGTAGAGTGCGTGAGCTCCCAGGCGCGCGGTGGGAGCGGGTTGAGCCAGACAAGGTGCGGGAAGGCCTCGACCAGGCGCCTGAGCCAGACGGCCCCCGGCTCGTCGTTCATGTGCTCGACGCTGCCGTAGGGGTGCGTCACTTCGTACGGCGACATGGCGGCATCGCCGACGATCACCACCTGGTAGTCGCGGCCGTAGGTGTGCAGCACGTCCATCGTCGGGATGCGCTCGCTGCCGCGCCGCCGGTTGTCGCGCCACAGCCCCTCGTAGGGGCAGTTGTGGAAGTAGAAGGCCTCGAGGTGCTTGAACTCCGAACGGGCCGCCGAGAAGAGCTCCTCGCAGGTGCGGACGTGGTCGTCCATGGAACCGCCCACGTCGAGCAGCAGCAGCACCTTCACCGCGTTGTGGCGCTCCGGGCGCATCTGCACGTTGAGCAGGCCCGCGTCCCTTGCGGTCTCGCGGATGGTGGCGTCGACGTCGAACTCTTCCGCCGCGCCCTGGCGGGCGAAGCGCCGGAGCCGGCGCAGGGCCATCTTGACGTTGCGCGTGCCGAGCTCCAGCGAGTCGTCGTAGTCGCGAAAGCGCCGCTCGTCCCACACCTTCACCGCGCGGCGGTGCCGCGAGCCGTCCTGGCCGATGCGGATGCCCTCGGGGTTGTAGCCGTAGGCGCCGAAGGGGCTGGTACCGCCGGTGCCGATCCACTTGCTGCCGCCAGCATGGCGCTCCTGCTGCTCCTCGAGGCGCTGCTTGAAGGTCTCGATGAGCTGCTCGAGGCCGCCGAGCGACGCTATCTGCGCCTTCTCCTCCTCGGAGAGCCGCTTCTCGAACTCGCGGCGCAGCCAGTCGTCGGGGATCAGCGCCTCGATGGCGGCATCGAGGCTCGAGAGCCCCTCGAACCAGGCGGCGAAGGCGCGATCGAAGCGGTCGAAGTGACGCTCGTCCTTGACCATCACGGTGCGCGCCACCCCGTAGAAGGCCTCCATGTCGGCGAACACCACCCCGCGCTCGACCACCGCGTGGAGGTCGAGCAGCTCGCGCAGCGAGACGGGCACGCCGTGGCGCTTCAGGGTCTCGAACAGGCCGATGAACACGGTCTAGCGGCCCTTCCGGCGCATCATGAAGGCCAGCCGCTCCAGCAGCTGGGTGTCCTGCTCGTTCTTGACCAGCGCGCCGGCGAGCGGCGGGAGCGCCTTCGCCGGGTCGCGCTGGTAGAGCGCCTCCTTGGCCAGCTCGTCGCTCATCAGCAGCGTCAGCCAGTCGACCAGCTCCGAGGTGGAGGGGCGCTTCTTCAGGCCCGGGGCCTCGCGCAGTTCGAAGAACACCTCCAGCGCCTCGCCGACCAGCCGCGGGGCGATCTCGGGGAAGTGCACGTCGACGATCGCCTGCATGGTCTCGCGGTCGGGAAACTCGATGTAGTGGAAGAAGCAGCGGCGCAGGAAGGCGTCGGGGAGCTCCTTCTCGTTGTTGGAGGTGATGACGATGATCGGGCGGTGGGTCGCGGTGATGGTCTCGCCGGTCTCGTAGACGTGGAACGCCATGCGATCCAGTTCCTGGAGCAGGTCGTTGGGGAATTCGATGTCCGCCTTGTCGATCTCGTCGATCAGCAGCACCACCCGCTCGCCCGCGGTGAAGGCCTCCCACAGCTTGCCTGGCTTGATGTAGTTGCCGACGTCCTCCACGCCCTCGACCCCCAGTTGGGAGTCGCGCAGCCGGCTGACCGCGTCGTACTCGTAGAGCCCCTGGGCCGCCTTGGTGGAGGACTTGATGTGCCAGGTGATCAGCCGGGTCTCCAGAGAGGCGGCCAGCTCCTCGGCGAGCAGGGTCTTGCCGGTGCCCGGTTCGCCCTTGATCAAGAGCGGCCGCTCCAGGGTCACGGCGGCGTTCACCGCCTGCTTGAGCGCCTCGGTGGCCACGTAGGTGGCCGTGGAATCAAACGCCATGGGTTGCGCCTCGAAGTCGTGGTCGTCGGGAATCAAACGAGTGTACGGTAGGGCGGGAGTATGAACAAATCGCCGGGAACCCGTCGTCAGGAACCCGCCGCCTGGAGGTGCGCCGCTGTCGGCTCACTCCGCGTAGATCATCCGGCGCGTCATGCCGCCGTCCACCACGACATTCTGCCCTGTGATGAAGCCGGCCTCGTCGGAGAGCAGGAAGGCGGCCATGGCGGCGACGTCCGCCGGGCGGCCGACGCGCCCCGTGGGGTGCTGGTCACGGTCGATGTCGCGATGCTCCACCGGCGCTTGATGCGCGCGTTGCTGCCAGTTGCCCACCTCGATCCAGCCGGGGCTGATGGCGTTGACGCGGATCTCGGGGCCGAGGCTCACGGCCAGGGCGTGCGTCAGCGCCACGACGCCCCCCTTGCTGGCGGCATAGGCCTCGCTGTCGGGCTCCGACTGCAGGGCCCGGGTGGAGGCGATGTTGACGATGGCGCCGCCGCTGCGCCTGAGGTGCGGTGCGCCATGCTTGGCGCACAGGAAGGCACCGGTCAGGTTGGTCGTCAGGTAGGCCTGCCAGGTGGAAAGGTCCAGGGACTCCAGCGGGCCGGCGAAGGGATCGGAGAGGCCGGCGTTGTGGATGAGGCCATCGAGGCGCCCGAAGCGCGCCAGGGTGCGGTCCAGGCTCTCGGCGACGGCGGCCTCATCGCCGACGTCGGCGACCATGGCCAGCAGCCGGTCGTCGTGGCCGAGGCGCTCGCGGCACTCGTCCACCGCCTGAGCGTCGCGGTCGATCAGGGCGACGCAATCGCCCCGGGCCAGCAGGTGCGACGCGATGCCGAGCCCGATGCCCTGAGCACCGCCGGTGAGAAAGATCACCCGGGGCGCGCTCATGGCGTCGACTCCTCGGTGCGGCGATAGGCCTCGACCAGCGTGGCCGGATCATGTTCGGCGTGCCCGCGGGCGGCATGGGCGCGCATCAGCTGCGCGGCCAGTCCGCTCATCGGCGTGGCACTGCCGGCGCGCTGGCTCTGGGCCACCGCCAGGTCCAGATCCTTGAGCAGGGTGCGCAGGTGCCAGGGCGGGGCGTCGAAGTCGCTCGCCGCCATGCGCGGCGTGAGGATCCGAAACGGCGTCGAGTCGGCGAAGCCGCCGGCCAGCGCCTCGGTGAGCCGGGTCGCCTCCACGCCGCTGGCCTCGGCCAGGGCCACCATCTCGGCGATCACCGCCGCCTGGCAGCCGACGATCATCTGGTTGCACACCTTGGTCACCTGGCCGCTGCCCACCGCACCCATGTGGGTGATGCGGGCGGAGAGGGGCGCCAGCACGGGGCGGAGCGCCTCGACGTCCTCGGCCGCGCCGCCGCACATGATGGCGAGGCTCCCCGCCTCGGCACCGGCCACGCCGCCGGAGACCGGGGCATCCACCCAGCGCATGCGGCATTCGCTGTCGAGCCAGTCGGCGAAGTCGCGCGTCGCCGCCGGGTCGCAGCTGGAGAGATCGACCAGGCGCTGGCCGGCGCGGCCGTGCTGGGCCACGCCCCCCTCGCCGAACACAACGTCCTCGACCACGGCGGTATTGGCCAGGCAGAGCAGCACCACGTCCACTTCGGCCATCAGTTCCTCGATGGAGCCCGCCACTCGGGCGCCGGCCGCGACCACGCCGGTGGTCTTGTCCGGCGAGCGGTTCCAGACACTGACGGAAAAGCCGGCGTCCAGCAGGCGGCGAGTCATGGGGTCGCCCATCAGGCCGATGCCGATGAAGCCGAGTCGTGGTTGGGTCATGCGGGGCTCTCCGTTAACGAGGGGCGGCGATGGCGTCGCATGTCGTTTTCACCATAAACCTGCATAGATTCCCAAATAGTTTGCATAATTTGCAGCATAAGCCTGCATAGCCTACCTTGCCTAGTAACCTTACCCACATGGTAGCAAGCTATGTATAGGCGCCGTCTCAAACATTCCCGCGTCAAGAATTTGTACAAGTTCGCTAGTCCTAAGATGAATAGGGTGCTAACTGTAGAGTCCTCGCTAGAATTCGATGCATGTTTTCATTTCGAGTATACATCCTCTATCAGCTCCTATGAGGCACAACCTGAAGGCTTCTACTATTCATTTGGCGACAAACAACTACCTTATACCCCAGATTTTTTTGTGTTCGATAAATCTCGTGGTTCTAGATTCATTGAAGTAAAGCCATATGCTGAGCTAGAAAATAAAGATTTCAAGGAAAAATTTATCTGTCGCCAAAAAAGTGCCATGGAAAATGGGATTCCACTATTGCTGGTAACAGATAAGCAAATCAGACTGAACCCAGTCTTGTGCAATCTTAAACTCCTCCACCGATATTCCGGGTTGAAGACGCTAACACCTCTCCACCTGATGTTGCTGGACATCGTTAGGAAGAGTGGGAGGGTCCGAGTACGGGATTTGGTGCATGAAACGGGTGAGCCAAGCAGTGCTGTACTTACATCTGTAATTTCATGGTTGGCAATTGGTGAGATGAGTAGTGATCTCTCAGCGGCTAAATTAGGGGTTGACTCGATCGTGTGGTGATGATGTGGACGATTATGATCATGATCTTGGACTAGATCTATTTGAAGATGAATTCATAGAACCTCGTGAGCCTGAAGCTAAATTAGCGACCGCCAAGCCATTCGATAATGATGCTTTTTTTCGTGAATCTGAATCTTGTGTGCCCGAATCCAATGATGGCGGTGGCAGGCCTCTTGATACGTATCCTGATAAACTTCGAAATGAAGCACTAAGGCGTTTATCTTATATTCAGTATTTTAAAAAAAGAATCAGTGGTGGTTGGACGGAGAAGAACCTTCAGCCATTACTAGACGATGCTGAAATTTTACAAACTCTAGATGGCCCAGTTCCAAGCTGGAGAACACTGGCTGGCTGGCATAGCGCATATAAGAATAATGGCTTTTCAGTGGAAGCTCTAATCCCAAGGCACCATAAGAAAGGAAATAGGAAGAACAAGATAGAAGATGATGGTCACTATTTTTGGCGGGCAATGAATGAAAAATATTTGCGTAAAGAAAGGCCGTCTATACGGTCTGCTTACGTGTATTATTGTGATCTCATTAATCTTGCAAATAGAGGTGTGATTTCAGGAAAGCTGAATCCGATGAGTCAGACAGCATTTTACCATAGGGTATCTAAGCTTCCGCCTTATGATGTCGATTTGGCGAGATATGGTAAGCGATACGCGGATCGAAAATATAAGCCTGTAGGTGCGCATGTTCAGCCTACCAGAGTGCTAGAAAGGGTTGAGATTGATCACACCGCTCTAGATCTTATGTTGTTGGATGATGAGTTGTTGGTCGTGCTGGGCAGGCCATATATAACGGCATTGATTGATTCATACAGTAAATGTCTAGTTGGTTTTTATATTGGTTATAAAGAGCCCAGCTATGACTCGATTCGAAAGGCCCTTCTTAACGCCATGCTGAACAAGGAGTATGTGAAAAAAAAGTATCCAGTAGTTAGCGGTGATTGGCCATGTGAAGGGAAGATTGAAACTTTGGTGGTGGATAATGGTGCCGAGTTTTGGAGTGAGAGTCTTGAATTGGCATGTCAATCGGTTGTAAGTGATATTCAATATAATCCCGTTGGGCGCCCATGGCTAAAGCCTTTGGTTGAAAGATTTTTTGGGCAGATTAACCAGAATTTCCTGATTTCAATGCCAGGTAAAACATTTTCCGGTATTGACCAGTTGGAAGATTATAAACCGGAAAAAGATGCTGTCATTCGATTTTCCACTTTTATGGAGCTTTTTCATAAGTGGGTTGTGGATGTGTATCACCAGGACTCCAATAGCCGTAAAGACAGCGTTCCAATTATCTCATGGGAACAGGGAGTTAAGGAATTCCCTCCTATAATTTATCGCGATGATGATGAGTTCCGAGTTAAGATGGAATTGGCCCCCACGATTGATCGTGTGTTGGGTAAAGATGGAGTGAGGTTTGCATGCTTGAGATACTCAAGCGATGAGCTTGATGCTGTCAGGAAGCTGACTCCTAATTCTGGTAAAAACCGTGGTGTTAAGGTTAAAGTAAAGATTGATCCTGATGACCTTTCTAAGTTGTATGTATATCTCCCCGGTGAAGATGGGTACGTTATAGCTAATGCTGTAGATCCTGATGATTACACTGTGGGGTTGTCGTTATTTCAGCATCAAACAAATCGGAGGTTTCAGCGAAGGTTCATCCATTCCCAAGTAGATAGGGTGGGGTTATCTGAATCTAGGTTGTATATAGAGGGGCGTATAAGAGATGAGGTCGAACTCCTTAAGAGCGGCCCGAAGAACAAGAAATCCGTTAGTGGAATGAAGAAGTTGGCCAGATATAAAAATATCGGTAGTGATGGGGCTTCTTCGGTATGTTCTGAGAATGAGAGTAACGTTAAAAAAATCCCAGAAGAAGATGTTAGTGAAAATAAGGGCGCGAGTAGTAATTCGATACTTGATGAGTGGGAGTCGAATGTGTCCGGTTGGGATCCATACTGATGTTTGAGCTTGAACCAAATGATAGGGAAAGACTGAAAAGTTTCATCGATTGCTTTGTGGAACACCCCGTTCTCACGACGGTTCTTCAAGATTTTGATCGGCTGAGAGCTTATCGTCAACTAGGCGGTGAGCCACAGTGCATGCTGCTTATCGGTGATACAGGGTCAGGTAAAACTCATCTGATCAATCATTACAAATCTAGGATTGATGTGCGCCAAGAAGGTGATGCTTTAATTCAGCCATTATTGGTAAGCCGTATCCCCAGTAAGCTTAACCTCGAACAGATGATGATTCAGATGCTCAGCGATCTTGGTCAATTTGGTAGTGAGTATCGCCGTGGGAGAAGTCGTGATATTGGTTTGACGGAATCATTGATCAAGGCGTTGAGGCGCTGTAAAACAGAGCTAATAATAATAAACGAGTTTCAAGAGATTCTCGAGTTCAAGTCGGCCCGTGATAGGCAGGTCATTGCCAATCGATTAAAGATGATCAACGAGGAGTCACAGATCCCTATCGTTTTGGTTGGGATGCCATGGGCTGCACAAATTGCTGAAGAGCCCCAATGGTCTTCCCGCCTAATATGTCGTAGAGTTATTCCATATTTCAAATTGTCAAATGGACCAGAAGAGTTTGTAAGATTTCTTAAGGGGTTGGCGGTTAGGATGCCTTTTGATACGCCACCAAGGCTGGAAGATAAAAACATAGCATTACCCCTTTTTTCTTATAGCCGGGGGGAGGTCCGACGTCTAAAAGCATTGCTTAATGAGGCTGTTACTATTGCAATGGTCGAAGGTGCTGATTCACTTGATTTGGCGCACCTTGTGAAGGCGCACCAAGTCATGTTTCCCGATAAGGATAACCCTTTCAAAAAAAATCCAGAAAGCCTTCTGTTTAGTGAAATTTCAAGATATTCAGATTACAACCCTCTTGCTATATCCGAAGAAGAAGCCTTTGTGCCGACTCAGTTTATTGACTCTTTGAGCCTAAGTGAAATATTGAATAGATCCTAATTAAAATCGTAACTTCCGAAAAGTCATTCGACGCTGCTGGTAGCTTCTAGGTGTCTGGTATCGGGTTATTGACTAGACGTTGTTATTTAAAGCTTGGTGGGTACACATAACATGACCCAAAGCCCCGACCTGCGTCGGAGCTTAATCTGCCTGATCTGGTTTTCAGAACGTCATGAATGAATTGGCCTCCCCGTCGCGGAATTGGTAGACGTTCCAGTCCTCCTGCTTTGGGCCCGGCATCCCGGGGGTCCCGATAGGCATGCCGGCCAGGCCGATGCCACCGGTGTCAGGACGTTCCTCGAATAGTTTCTCCACGGCCACGAAGGGAACATGGCCCTCGATCACGTATTCACCCATCTCGATGGTGTGGCAGGCGCCGAGCCCGTAGGGCAGGCCGACGCGCTCCTTGACCTTGCCCAGCTCCACGTCATCGACGATGGTCACGCTGACACCGCGCTCCTCGAGCTGGCGGGCGTACTCATCGCAGCAGCCGCACTGGGGATTCTTGTAAAGGGTGGCCTCGGTCGGCGATGCGGCCTGGGCAGTGGCGGCGCCCAACAGCAGCGCGGTGGAGAAAAAGAGGGTGGGGGCGAAGCGGTTCATGAGCGGTCCTCCTGGGAGCGGCGGGACGTGAAGAAATATTTGGCCAGGGCGGCAATACCGAGGCCCAGCAGCAGCATGAAGGCCAGCGGCATCAGCCAGCCGAGCCAGCCCATGAAGGCGAAGCATTCCTTGCTGAACATGGCAAGACTCCTGACGAATGTGCAGGTAAATCCGGTGGCAGGCGGATGGCCAGCGTCACCGAGGCGATCGATGCACGGTCAGGGTCTGGGAGGTTCGCGCGGAGGTGGGGCAATGAATTCGACCGTGGCTGGTCCTGGTCCGTCGGTGTCGGCCAGGGTATCGGGTGTGGCAGGCATGACGAGGGGCGTCGCCGCCAGGGCTGCACAGCCAGCGCATTCGGCGTCGGCGTGATCGAACATCTCGACCTCAGCCGTGCTGCAATCAGTGGCGCAGCTGTCCATGGCCGCCTGGGCGGTCAGGCCGGACACCGACAGCAGCACCACGAGCAGCAATGCCAGCAGGCGTCCTCCTCGTGTGCGGTGCAGCGGTCTGGCCTGGCCGGTCATGGTGATTCCCTCGTCATCCTTACGTCATTCTGTGCCAGTCATTCGGTTGACCACCTTGACCCAGCGCAATATGGAGCGAGATGGCTGAGCGATGCCCGCCAGGCGGCAGGCATCGGGTATCACTGCGGGTTGTTGCCGGAGGAAGGGTCCTGCTTCAGCTGCTCGCGCTGCTCATCGTTCAGCAGGTCCTGCATCCGATTACGCATGCGCACCTTGTCCGCCATCATCTCGCCCTGGAGGGTGGCCATCTGACCATGGAGTGCCTGGACCTCCTCCGGATCCGGACGCTCTGCCTGCATCAGCAGCATCATGTCGTCACGCAGGTTCATCATCTCGCCCATGCGTTCGAAGTGGGCGGAACGGTACTCCTTGCGCATCCCGCGCAGGGAACTCAGCTGCTCCTCGTCGAGCATTGCGGCCATGCCGCCCATGCCGCCCATGCCGCCCATGTTCGCCATCATCGAGCAGGGCATCATTCCGCCCTGGCCGCCCATCATCATGCCGGGCCCCATGCCGCCCTGGCCGCCCATCATGCCCGGGCCCATGCCGCCCTGGCCGCCCATCATGCCGGGGCCCATGCCGCCCTGGCCGCCCATCATCATGCCGGGGCCCATGCCGGCCTGGCCGCCCATCATCATGCCGGGGCCCATGCCGCCCTGGCCGTCCATCATGCCGCCTTGTTGCATCCCCTGGCCCTGTTGCATGCCTTGCGCGGAGGCGGCACCGCTGGCGACGATACCCATGCTGGCGGCCAGAGCGATGGCGAGAAGCTGCTTGTGCTTGATCATGGTCTGTACTCTCAACTTGCCGATGGTAGAGAATTCGCCTTACCCATCTTGGGCAGGCAATCATGGCTTCAGTTATGAGCTTACAACCTATAGGTGGGCCCAATGTCAAGGTGTGATGTGGATTGACACTATTTTTTTCATTGTTCAGCTTGTCTTCAGGTTTGTGCGTTACAAGTGAACTCCCCTGACTCAACTCAAAGAGGGCATATCATGCGCAAGACCCTACTGACGCTGGCACTCGGCCTCGCTACGACAGCTGCTTTTGCAGCTGGTGAGCATGGCGGTTCGCATTCTTCAATGAGCAATGCTGACGTCGATCGCACCATCCGCGTCGAGGCGGGTGACATGTGGTTCGACTCTGAGAAGTTCAACATTTCTTCCGGCGAAACAATCAAGTTCGAAATTGTTAATACTGGTAACGTGGAGCACGAATTCGTCATCGGCGATGCCGAGGCTCAGGAAGAACATCGCAAGATGATGCAGGAGATGGGGGGTAGCCATGGCGGTGGTGGTGGCCATGGTGGTCACGGAGGCCATGACATGGCCGAAGGCGAGCATGGCGGCAGCATGCCGTCCGTGACCATCGCGCCGGGTGACACCGCAGAGCTTGTATGGACTGCCCCCCAGAATGTGGACGAGCTGGAGTACGCCTGCAACATTCCGGGCCATTATGAGGCAGGCATGTCCGGGAATATCGATTTACAGGGGTAAGCTTTTCACATGAAACTGTTGCTTCTTGAAGATGACGACCTTCTCGCAGAGAGTCTGGCCGAAAGTCTGAAAGACAACGGTTACCGGGTCGACCTGGCCACTTCGCTGAAAGTGGCCAGGTCACTTATGGCAACCGAGCACTATGAACTGGTAATCCTCGATCTCGGTCTTCCAGACGGCTCTGGGCTGGATTTGCTCAAGAAGTGGCGTAAGGATGGATACGACCTTCCTGTTCTGATTCTGACTGCTCGAGACACATGGGAAGATAAGGTCGTAGGACTTGAAGAAGGTGCTGATGATTACTTGACAAAGCCCTTTCATGAGCCTGAACTCATCGCCAGGATTAGAGCGCTACTTCGCAGGAAATCTGGCAGTACGTCGCATGAGATTTCTCTCAATGGTATTACGTTGGATGAGGCAAGCCGATGTGTCAGCGTCAATGGTAGGGCTTGGCAGTCCCTGACTGGAACTGAGTTCGCCCTCATGCGTTATTTTATGCATCATCCCGATCGAGTGCTTTCTAAAGAACGCCTTCTCCAGCAACTTTACGCACTAGATCAAGATGCGGCGACGCCTAATATTATTGAAGTGTACATTGCCAGATTGCGACGTCACGTAGGAAAGTCGATGATACAAACTCGGCGCGGACAGGGGTATATCTTTGTTACGCATTGACGGACGGAGCCTGCGAGTCCGCTTGCTGTGTTGGCTCTCTGGCATTGCCATCATCGTGACCGGAGCCACATGGCTGTTGCATGGTATCTTGCTTCAAGACTTGGCGCGCGATTTTCTCGGAGAGCGACTAAAACGAGAAGCCGATCATGCGATTAAACAAGTCAAGCAGGATCATATATCTACCCCCGTCGTGCTGGATTCCGCGAGTCGCGGTTTTCAAGCCTTTCACCACTTGTACGTTCTACGCTTAGGAAGCGATATCTCCTCTTCAGACCCACGTTGGGTGAAGGCACTGGACTTTTTGTTGGATGATACCAGTGATGATCTCGTGGAAGTCAGGGATGGGGAGCAACATATATTGGTATATCGGCGATCTTTCTCTTTGGAGGAAGAGCGTGGGGTGTTGCTGGTTGGTGAAGATTTTTCTCAAGTAGAAGCAGGGCTGCATGAGCTTCACTGGTGGGTAGCGGGTATTGCGGCAGTTTTGTTGTTGCTTCTCGTGATGCTGAATATTCTGGCGGTCAATCGTGGATTGATACCTCTCTCACGACTCCGTGATCAGCTTGGAGAACTACGGTCAGGAGATCGAGAGCGTCTATCCTTGGATGTTCCCTCTGAGCTAGATAGCTTGGTCATTCAACTCAATCGATTCATGGATGAAATCGATAGTCGCTTGCAACGTTCCCGCGACTCGGTGGCCAATCTCTCCCACGCCCTAAAGACGCCGTTAGCCGCCGTGACACAGGTGTTGAGAGGGGCGCGGCCTATTGATGAGACTCGTCGCCAGAAACTGGTGCAGCGTCTCGAGGAGATTCACGCTCAACTTGATGCAGAGCTTAGGCGGTCAAGGATTGCGGGCCCGAACGCGGGGCGTATGTCTGATCTCCATCGTGATTGCACAAGGTTGATCGAGATGTTTCGAGGTCTTTACCCAAACATTGATTTCACCATGAGATTGCCGGAGGAAATCGAGAAACGAGTACCCATTGAGTCTCAAGATTTTTCCGAGATGCTAGGGATAGTGCTTGACAATGCTGGCAAGTGGGCCAGTGGCAAAGTGGATTGTCGTATTGTGCTCGATGATTGCCTCAGGATTACCGTTGATGATGACGGTCCTGGCGTTGCAGCAGATGACCTGTCTCGCCTTGGTCAACGTGGCCGGCGGCTGGATGAAAGTCATCCCGGGTATGGTCTTGGCCTTTCCATTCTGGGGCAACTCATGACGCGCTATGCCGGGAAAGTGAGATTTCAACTTAGCGCACTGGGGGGCTTGTGCGTGAGGATGGAGGTGCCCATCAAGGAATCTACCGATTAATTGCGGATTTTCAGGCCCCTTTCAGGTTCGTGCTTCAGACTGGCTCGCGTCAAACATGGACGGGAGTCACACATGGCAAACTCGCGCGTCATCACGCATCCGATGTCACGTCGTCAGATCCTCAAAGGCGGCGTTGCGCTTGGCCTTGGGTCGGCAGCGGCCCTGAGCCTACGTCCCAGTTGGGCCAACCCTTGGGGCCAGACCAATGTTTATTCCAAGGGAGTCGAGGAGGGGCCTGAGGTGTCATTGGCCATCCGCCGCGAATCGATCCTGATCGATGGCAAGGAGGCACGGCCTATCAGCATCAACGGCACCAGCCCTGGGCCGATGATTCGTCTCAAGGAGGGTCAGGACGCCGTACTCAAGGTCACCAACCTGCTCGACGAGCCCACGTCCATCCACTGGCATGGCCTGATCCTGCCGCCCGGGATGGATGGCGTGCCGGGGGTGAGCTTTCCTGGCATCGCGCCGGGTGAGACCTTCACCTACCGTTTCCCCGTTCGCCAGAACGGTACCTACTGGTATCACAGCCACTCTGGTCTGCAGGAGCAGCTCGGCCATGCTGGCCCACTGGTCATCGATGCCGCCGAGCGTGAGCCCTTCCGCTACGACCGTGAACATGTGCTGCTGCTCACCGACTGGACCTTCGAGGACCCCATGGCGGTCTTCCGTAATCTGAAGACTGCCGAGGGTTACTATAACTTCCAGGAGCGCACCATCGCCGACTTCTTCGCTGATATGCGTGAGAAGGGCTTTGCGGCGACCGCCGAGATGCGTGGCATGTGGGCGAAGATGCGCATGAGCTCGCGCGACATCGCCGATGTCACCGGCAGCACCTATACCTACCTGCTCAATGGTCACTCGCCTGAGGAGAACTGGACGGCGCTTTTCAAGGCCGGTGAGCGGGTTCGCCTACGGGTGATCAACGGCTCGGCCATGTCCTACTTCGACGTGCGTATTCCCGGGTTGAAGATGACCGTGGTGGCCGCCGACGGCCAGCCGGTGCAGCCGGTTCCCGTCGATGAGTTCCGCATAGGGGTGGCCGAGACTTACGATGTTCTGGTCGCCCCCGAGGACGACATGGCCTATACGATCTTCGCCGAACCCATGGACCGAAGCGGCTATGCGCGCGCCACCCTGGCACCGCGAGAGGGCATGGTCGCCGAGATCCCCGAGCGTCGCAAGATTGCCGACCGTGGTATGGAGGCCATGGGTGCCCACGGCATGGGCAGCATGGAGGGCATGGACCACTCCGGCATGGGCGGCTCAGACATGCAGGGCATGGATCATTCCGGCATGAACGGCTCGGACATGCAGGGCATGGACCACGCCAACATGCAGGGCATGTCAGGTGAAGAGAACAGGATGAACGCCAATGGGATGCTGGCGGCAGGGGCGGCTCAGCCTGGCTCTCGCTACGATCAGGCCGGTATCGGTATCGATCCCGGCGAGCGTCGCATGCTGGTCTACCGGGATCTCAAGGCCTTTACTCCCTGGCCGGACCGCCGTGAGCCTGAGCGTGAGCTGGAACTGCACCTCACCGGCAATATGGAACGCTACATGTGGTCCTTCGACGGCAAGAAGTTCAGTGAAGTGACGGGCCCCATTCACTTCAATAAGGATGAGCGCCTGCGCCTGATCCTGATCAACGACACCATGATGGAGCATCCCATCCATCTCCATGGCATGTGGATGGAGCTGGAGAACGGCCAGGGCGAGTTGATCCCGCGCAAGCACACCCTGAACGTCAAGCCGGGTGAGCGCGTCTCGGCGCTGATCACCGCTGACGCCGAGGGCAGCTGGGCCTTCCACTGCCATCTGCTCTACCACATGGATGCCGGCATGTTCCGGGTCGTCAAGGTTTCGTAAGGAGAAGGCATGACTAACAGAATCCCACTGACCGCCGCCGGTGTCCTGCTGGCCACAGCGACGTTTTCCGTTGCCCAGGCAGAGGATGGCTACGATGCTCCGGCCGTCTGGCCATCACCGGTTGTGGAACACAACAAGGGCATGGCACTCTTCGACCGGCTTGAGTACGCCGTACCTGACAAGGGGGAAGAGGCCCTAGTCTGGGACTTTCAGGCCTGGTACGGCGGTGATGTCAACCGGGTCTATCTCAAGTCTGAGGGCGAGAACGTCCAGGGTGACGGCGAGGATGCCGAGTTCGAATCGCTGGAGATTCTCTATAGCTGGTTGATCGCCGACTTCTGGGAACTCCAGGGCGGCATCGGCTATCAGGGAGGTGTGTTCTCGGACGACCATGCCGAGCGCGGTTATGGAGTCATCGGCCTGCAGGGCGTGATGCCCTACGGGATCGAGACCGACGTGGCAATTCAGGTCACCGACGAGGGTGACGTCTCGGCGAGTTTCGAGGGTGAGTACGACCTGCGTCTAACCCAGCGCCTCTATCTGCAACCACGTACCGAAATTTCCGTTGCTGCCAGCGAGGTCGAGGAGTTCGGGGTCGGCGAGGGACTCAACTCCGTGCGTGTCGGTATGCGCCTGGGCTATCAGGTAACCCGGCGGTTCGCGCCCTACGTGGGTGGCTACTGGGAGAAGCAGTACGGAGATACCGCTGATCTCTCGCGTGCCGGAGGTGATGCCACGGAAGATACCGGTGTCGTGGCCGGGGTCAGGTTGATGTTCTGACGTCGATTGTGTTTTTCGATGCTTACGCCACCGAAAGGTGGCGTTTTTTCATGATTTTGGACGGGGGTTTTCAGTTTCATTTCAAGTTGCCCCCCTATCATGAAAGCGCCATCAAAAAAGGAGGACTTCCTCATGAAGCTCAAGATCATGACTTTCGGGATCGCAGTGGCCAGTGCACTATCAATGCCCGTTCTGGCCGATATGGGAGCCAGTGCCCAGGAAATGCCGGTTCTGGAAAGAGGGACATCCGATACACAGATAATGGGCCCTCAGCCCGATCGCTACCAGATCAATATCGATCAGCCCACTACGTTGAGAGTGAGTAGCATGCACTTCTCGGGGGTATCGAGCCAGGGAGTTACTATCAAGGCAACATTGTATGACGATGATGGTAATCGTTTAGCGGAAGCATCCAGCCCGCGAGGCCACTTCCAAATCAGTCGACAGTTAGAACCTGGCAATTACCAGCTAGAGGTCTCAGGAACTCCAGCGGGTTCGGGGCACGAGAATGCTAGTAACCGGTATGAGCTCCACGTGACATACTGAAAGTCAGTCAGGATAAAGCACAATTTTTATCAGCAAGGCCAGCTTAAAGCTGGCCTTTCTTTTTCTCAATTTTTCAATGAGAGTTCGTGTGTAAGTTTTTCGGAACGATGTGCTTTTTCTTTTTAGGAAGAAAAAATGACTTGGGTCACATTCTGCAGCATGACTGTTAAGGATGGGTTCAGGTAAGAGACGTATTATGACCTTGTCACCAAACAGGAAGGGAGAGTTAACATGAAGATAAAAATCGCACTTGCCACCGCCATCATTAGCATCGTTGCTACGCCCGCATTTGCCAATTTTGGCCACACTGAATCCCAGGACAGGCAGCTAACGGAGGGGGTTACATCTGGTGAGATTTTGACCAACGGCTTCCCGCACGAATATGCACTCTCGTTAAGCGAAAGTTCAGTGGTCAAAATTGCCAGTGATCACTTTCCAGGATCATCAAGTATTACGCTTCGGATGAAGGCAAAGTTGATGAATGATTCAGGGAAAATTATTGCGGAGGTAGATTCATTAAACGGAGACTTTACGATTGATGAGAAGCTCGATCAAGGCGAATATCGCCTGATGGTTTCAGGGGATAGTGGCGGACTTGGTGACAGTGATATGCATCAGTACAGCCTGCATGTGGATATTCAGTGATTCAGAGTTGGCCAGCTAGTGCTGGCCAACGCTCATATTCCTTGGAGAGCCGCTGTGATCAAGGCTGCATTGTTACTCACCGGTGTCTTGGGTGTCGCCTGGATGCCAGCTATTGCTGTTGCCGGAAGTGAAACGGACAGTTTACAAAGGGCAATACAGATAGCCATTGATCAGGATCCCTGGTTAACCGGAAGTATGTCCACTGAAGCCGCCCTTGAGAACGAGGCCATTGCGTCGGCCCAGCTCCCAGACCCTCAGGTTTCGTTGAAGGCGGGTAATCTTCCGGTCGATACCTTTGACTTGAATCAAGAGGGTATGACCCAGTTCAGCGTTGGAATCAGTCAGAAGTTTCCCAGGGGGGATAGCCTGGCGCTTGCCAAGCAACAGAAGCAGCAGCTTGCGGCCCAGCAGCCGATGTTGCGTCAGGATAGGGAGGCGAGAATTGAGGCGACGGTCAGTCAGCTTTGGCTGGAAGCCACTCGAGCTCAGCTGAGTATCAGTCGAATAGAGCGTGATCGTAGCTTGTTCGAGCAGCTAGCCGATGTGGCCGAGGTGAGTTATGCGTCCGCCTTTGGAATGACCCGCCAAGATGATGTGATACGTGCGCAGTTGGAGTTGACTCGCCTTGAGGACCGCTTGACCGATCTCAGGCAGCAACAAGAGGCAGTCGAAAGACAGCTATCTGAATGGCTGGGGGGCGAGGCGATGATGTCGGTAGCGGAGGAATTCCCCGTGCTCGAGTTGGAAGAGCCTAAGCTTTTCACTGCTGTTGAGCGTCCCGAGCGTCAGGCGTGGTACGAGCGTGTGAGGCATCACCCTGCGGTCCTGGCAGTCGATCAGACGATTGATGCCATGGAAACTGGAGTCGATGCCGCGAGGCAGCAGTACAAACCAGAATGGGGCGTATCGGCTCAATATGGCTACCGCGGGGACGATCCCATGGGCGGACGTCGTTCGGACTTGTTTTCTGTTGGAGTTACATTCGACTTGCCTATCTTTACGGAGAATCGTCAGGACAAGCGAGTGGCGGCGGCTGCCTCTCGCCATGAGTCAGAGCAATATGAAAGGGAAAGTTTGGTACGTTCATTGATTGCCAGGATTGAAACAAATTGGTCTAAGTTGTCGCGGCTTGATGAGAGGCTTGCATTGTATGGAAATCGCTTGTTGCCAGAGTTGAGCGAACAGGCCGAAGCCTCTCTGAACGCCTATAACAATGACGACGGTGATTTCGCAGAGGCAGTCCGGGCACGAATTGATGAAACTAATGCGAGTGTGGAGCTGATTGGACTTAAAGCTCAAAGACTCAAGGTAATTTCAGATATCAACTACCTGCTGTCACAAAGCGCGTCCGCACGCTAACTCACGACTTCTCAAGTCTGGAATGAGACATCACGATGAAACCCATGGGTAGGTTCTTTTTTGTCATATCGTTAGGCGTCCTGTTGGGGATGTCCGGCAGTATGGTTTTGGGAGGGAAGGAATTCATCCTGGATTCAGTAGCAACTGCTATTGGAAACGATAGTAGTGAGGCTGGGATGGAAGAGAGTAGTGGAGAACGCCCCCCCCTTTATTGGGTGGCGCCGATGGATCCCAACTATAAGCGAGACAATCCTGGAAAATCCCCAATGGGGATGGATCTGGTGCCGGTTTATGATGATAAAGACGAAGGGGACACACCCGGGACAGTGAGGATCACTCCTGATGTCGTCAATAACTTGGGTGTAAAAACAGACTCTGTCGAAAAGGATACGTTTAATTCCACGGTAAGGACAGTTGGCTATGTTCAATATGATGAAGACAAGTTGGTACATATCCATCCCCGCGTCGAGGGGTGGATAGAAAAATTATTTTCCAAGTCTGAAGGAGATCGCGTTACCCAGGGTCAACCGCTTTACTCGATCTATTCGCCGACGCTCGTGAATGCTCAGGAAGAGCTGTTGCTCGCACTAAACCGTGGCAACCAACGTCTGATTTCTGCCGCCATGGAGAGACTGCGAGCGTTACAGGTGCCCACTGAGGCTATCCAGAGACTCAAGGACACGCGTCAAGTCAGCCAGACGATAGTCTTGCGTGCGCCCCAGAGTGGCGTTTTGGACAACTTGCAAGTGCGTGAAGGAATGTTCGTGAGTCCGGGAATGAGCATGATGAGTATAGGCGTTCTCGATCAAGTGTGGGCTGTCGGAGAAGTGTTTGAGCGCCAGGCAGCTTTGATTTCTGAGGGTGATGAGGTTCGCATGACCCTTGACTATCTGCCTGAAAGGCAGTGGACAGGGGTGGTGGACTATATATACCCGAGTATTGATAGTGAAACCCGTACGGCTCGCGTAAGAATGCGATTCTCCAACGACGACCTGGCACTAAAGCCTGGTATGTTTTCTCAGCTGGCCATTATGGCCGATACGACGTCAGAGGCATTGCAAATACCCCGTGAGGCCTTGGTTCGCACCGGAAGTCAGTCGCGTGTCGTTCTTGCATTGGGGGGTGGGAAATTTAAGTCCATTGAAGTCGACGTCGGACGCGTGGGTTGGGAAACCGTCGAGATAGTATCCGGCCTAGAGGAGGGCGATCGCATTGTTACGTCGGCTCAGTTCCTTCTGGATTCCGAGTCAAGCCGAACATCAGACTTTCAGCGAATGGAGCATAGTGGCAATGCTGAAGAGATTGATGGGAATTCCCCTGTTGAGACCGTATGGGTGCCGGCACGCATCGAAGATGTCATGCCAGACCATGGCATGGTGACCCTTTCCCATGCTCCTATTGCGGCTTGGGAATGGCCGGCCATGAGCATGAATTTCCTGATTGGTGATACGGTTAGTCCCGAACAGCTGAAAGTCGGCATGGACATCCATGCCGAGCTCGAACGGATTACGGAAGAAAAATACGCTCTTCGAGGCGTACACGTTGACGACGTGGTAACGAAAACATCCATCGATGTGGTCATGGATCACGGAGAAGCTGGCAACGCGGGTAACGGCCATCAAGAAGGGATGAGCCATCAAGGCCATGCAGCAGGGGAGAGCAAGTAATGATACCTGCGCTGATCCGCTGGTCTATCAGCAACCGTTTTCTCGTGCTTCTTGCTGCCGTGATTCTGGCAGGGGCGGGAATCTATTCAGTCAAGAATACTCCTGTGGACGCTCTTCCGGACTTGTCCGATGTGCAGGTGATCATCAAGACCAACTATCCGGGCCAGGCTCCACAGGTCGTCGAAGATCAGGTCACCTACCCGCTCACTACGGCCATGCTGTCGGTTCCCGGGGCGGCAACGGTACGCGGATACTCCTTTTTCGGCGACTCTTACGTCTATGTGATTTTTGATGAGGATACCGATCCCTACTGGGCCCGCTCTCGTGTGCTGGAGTACCTTTCTCAGGTAGCGCCCACGCTACCGGATAGTGCGCGCCCACAGCTTGGCCCGGATGCCACTGGGGTGGGGTGGGTCTATCTCTACGCCCTCATCGACAGGACTGGCCAACATGACCTCAGCGAGCTGCGCAGCCTGCAAGACTGGTTCCTGAAATATGAGCTTCAGACCGTGTCGGGCGTCTCTGAAGTCGCGGCGCTTGGCGGCATGGTCAAGCAATACCAGGTCGTGGTGGATCCTGAGAAACTGCGTGCCTTCGACATTCCCCTGGCTCACATCCAGACCGCTATACAGCGGGCCAACCAGGAAGTGGGCGCCTCGGTCGTTGAGATGGCCGAAGCCGAGTACATGGTGCGCGCTACTGGTTATATTCAGAGCCGTGAGGATCTTGCCAGTATCCCTCTGGGTGTGGATGACAATGGAACGCCTCTGCTGCTCAAGGATGTCGCCGACATCGGGATGGGGCCCCAGATGCGTCGTGGCATTGCCGAGCTGAACGGGGAAGGTGAGACCGTCGGCGGCATCGTCGTTATGCGCACAGGAGAGAATGCCCAGAAGACGATCGATGGCGTCAAGGCCAAACTTGAGCAGCTCCAGTCCAGCCTGCCGGAGGGGGTGGAGGTCGTGACGGTTTATGACCGTTCAGGCTTGATCGAGAAGGCGGTAGACAACCTGCTGCGTGGCCTACTCGAAGAGCTGGCCATCGTGGCTTTGGTGTGCGTGCTCTTCCTGTTCCACCTGCGTTCTGCTCTGGTGGCGATGATCAGCCTGCCGATGGGCATACTCACTGCCTTCATCATCATGAACTGGCAGGGTATCAACGCCAACATCATGTCCCTTGCGGGTATCGCCATAGCGATCGGTGCCATGATCGATGGCGCCGTCGTGTTGATCGAGAATTTGCACAAACACATGGAGCGTACACCGCTGACGCGTGAGAACCGGTGGAAGGTGGTGGCCGACTCGGCGGTGGAAGTGGGACCGGCCCTCTTCTTCAGCTTGCTGATTATCACGGTCAGCTTCGTGCCTGTGTTTACCCTCGAGGCCCAAGAAGGGCGGATGTTCTCACCGCTCGCCTTCACCAAGACCTATGCCATGGCCGCCAGTGCCGGGCTGGCGGTCACTTTGGTTCCGGTGCTGATGGGCTACTTCATCCGCGGCCGCGTACTGCCTGAGCACAAGAATCCGGTCAATCGGCTGCTGGTCGGGGCCTATATGCCGGTACTCAAGGCAGTATTGAGATTCCCGAAGACGACCATCGCCCTGGTGCTGGCGATAACCCTGGTGGGCTTCTGGCCGGTCAGCAAGATTGGCAGCGAGTTTATACCACCCCTGGATGAAGGCGACTTGATGTACATGCCCACCACCTACCCAGGGCTGTCGATCGGCAAGGCACGCGAGCTCCTTCAGCAGACCGATAAACTGATTGCCAGCGTACCCGAGGTGGACACCGTGTTTGGCAAGATCGGACGGGCCGACACGGCTACCGACCCAGCACCGCTGACCATGATCGAGACCTTCATTCAGCTCAAGCCGCGGGAAGAGTGGCGAGAGGGAATGACCACCGACAAGCTCAAGAAACAACTCGACAGCCTGGTCCGGATACCGGGGGTATCCAATGCCTGGGTGATGCCCATCTCGACGCGTATTGACATGCTGGCTACCGGGATCAAGACGCCGGTGGGCATCAAGGTGGGCGGAGAAGATCTCAAGCAGATTCAGTCCATCGGACTGCAACTGGAGACGATCCTTGCCGATGTTCCTGGTACCGCTTCGGTCTACTCCGAGCGGGTGGCCGGAGGACGCTATATCAAGGTCGATATCAACCGCGCTCGGGCGGCACGCTATGGACTTAATATTGCCGACGTGCAACAGGTGGTGGCGACCGCCATCGGCGGTCGGAACATCACGCAGACCATCGAGGGACTGGAGCGCTACCCGGTCAACCTGCGCTATCCGCAGGATTACCGGGATTCTCCCGAGCGACTGGCCGAGCTACCGATCGTCACTGCCAATGGGCAGCGCATCGCTTTAGCCGACGTGGCGGACATCTACGTGGAAGACGGGCCACCGGCGATCAAGAGCGAGAATGCGCGCCCCAATGGCTGGACTTTCGTGGATATTGAAGGCGTGGATGTCGGCACCTATGTGCAGCGCGCCATGGACGTTGTGGCCGAGGAGCTCGAGCTGCCCGCTGGGTATTCGGTGACGTGGTCCGGGCAGTATGAATACATGTTGCGCGCCAAAGAGAAGCTGAGCTATGTGGTGCCTTTCACGTTGGCCATCATCGTGATCCTGCTCTACATGAGCTTCAAGCGCTTCAGTGAGGTAGCCATCATCATGGGTACGCTACCGCTGGCCATGGTCGGGGCCATCTGGCTGATGTATCTGCTGGGCTATAACTTCTCCGTGGCCGTGGGCGTGGGGTTTATCGCTCTGGCCGGGGTGGCAGTCGAGATCGGGGTGATCATGCTCGTTTATCTCAACCAGGCGTATCAGCAGATGATCGAGCGCTGCCAACACAAGGGAGTACAACCCCGTCGGGAGACTCTACGCCACGCCGTGCTGCACGGTGCTGCGCTGAGGGTGAGACCGGTAATGATGACGTCGGTCTCGACGATTGCCGGTCTTCTGCCGCTGATGTATAGCTCCGGCACGGGTTCCGAGGTCGTCAGTCGCATTGCTGCGCCCATGGTGGGCGGTATGTTGAGTGCGGTGATATTGACGCTTTTGGTATTGCCTTGTGTCTACTACCTGTGGAAATGCCGTCGTGTGAGCCATTCCTAGCTAACAGGATCGGCGAGGCTGGGTGGCACATTATAAACGTTCTAATGCAGTATCTTGAGGGCACCCAGCCTAACACGAGCGGTCATTTGCATTATTGATGTAAAGATTGCCAGTGACGGAGCCTCGCGCCAGGTTGATTTGCGCTTTGTGAGCCCAGATTCAGCTTGCGTTCAGGCCTTGGGGCTATGCTGGGTCATAAGGGATCACGATTGACTATGCGCTAACCCGCTGGCGCAACGTCGAACGGTTCGTAGAAGCTTGAACGTCGCGAGGAAATCGCCATGATTGCGTACCCACAAATCGATCCAGTGGCATTCTCCCTCGGACCGGTACGGCTTCATTGGTATGGCCTGATGTACGTGGTGGGGCTGACGGCTGCATGGTGGCTTGGGCGGCGGCGAGCGCACCGCCTCGGCCTGACCCACGATGATATCGGTGACCTGATCTTCTATGGAGCTCTGGGCGTCATCATCGGCGGCCGCCTGGGCTTTGTGCTGTTCTATGGTCTCGATCAGCTGCTGACCAACCCCTTGTGGCTGTTCAAGGTCTGGGAAGGGGGCATGAGTTTCCATGGGGGGCTTGCCGGCGTTCTGATAGCCGCGTGGCTGTTTGCTCGACGTCACCGCCTGGCCTACCTTCAGCTGACCGATTTCATCGCGCCGCTGGTGCCTATCGGACTAGGTGCAGGGCGCCTCGGTAACTTCATCAATCACGAGTTGCCGGGGAGGGCCAGTGAAGTGCCCTGGGCGATGGTCTTCCCGCCCATGTTGGGTCTGGGCCCTGAGCCGCGCCACCCATCAGCACTCTACGAGTTTGCCCTGGAGGGTGTGGTGCTGTTTGCCGTGCTGTGGTGGCTGTCTCGTAAACCGCAATCGCAAGGTCTTATCTCGGGGCTATTTCTGCTCCTATACGGCACCTTCCGCTTCATCGTGGAGTTTGCTCGCTTGCCCGATCCTCAGTTGGGCTTCATCGCCTTTGGCTGGCTCACCATGGGGCAGCTGTTGACGGTACCAATGTTGGCAGCCGGTGCGTTCCTGGTCATCACTGCGCGTCGTAGCCAGCAAACCTTGGTTGCTACATCGGATCGTTGAGAAAGGCAAGTGCCTTGGGGAAGCATGGCGATAGTAATGGAAGAACGTTAACGATATTGCAGTACTAGGAGAATTCTCATGACACACAAAGAACATCGGTTGGGAGTTTCTGAGGTTAATCTAGTGACTCGTCACTTAAAACTTGATTCCAATGACTTAGACGCGGTGCGAGCGGCTGTTGCAGATATTGATGAACTCTACGGGCTAGATAGTGTTTCGTACGATGACAAGAAACGAAAGCTTAACCTGGCCTATGATGCCTCACGTCTCTGCCTCGACTGCGTTGAGGATATCCTCGAAAAGTATGCGATCGAAATCTGTCGTGATTGGTGGAACCGCTTCAAGGAGGAGCATTATCGGTTTGTCGATCAGAATGTGAAGGACAATGCCAAGCAGGAGCCTTGGAGCTGCCATTGAATGGTAGTCTTAACCACGCACGGGCTAGCCTTAGGTTGAACGCTGTATGAAGATAGGCACTCCGCTCGGCCTCGGAACTTCATGTCGCGTTTTTTGCCTTTCTGCTGAACCTGCCTTGGGAGTTTCTACAGGCTCCGTTGTATGTGGGCATGCCTGCGATGCCACACTGGGAAGCCGTGCAGGCTTGTACCCAGGCGACTCTAGGTGATGTGGTGATCGCGTTGATGGCGTATTGTTCGGTGGCTGCATGGCGTCGACGTCGTGACAGGCTTGGGTCTATGGGGCCAAGGAGTGCTTGGGCTTCGTGCTGGTGGGTGTCGGGATCACGGTGGCGATGGAGTGGTACGCGACGCTAGTCAGTCAACGCTGGGAGTATGCACCGCTAATGCCCCGCGTGCCCTGGTTGGGCACGGGCCTCTCGCCGTTACTCCAATGGTTGATCTTGCCGCCGCTGATGCTATGGATGTCGCGCCGTCATCTGCTAGGAGCTGAAGGTGTATCCAAAAAGAGGATTTAACTGTTGGGTGGCACATAGGTTCTACACTCTGAACTATTCTGTCAAGGCACGCTCTACTCTTCGTCATCGGGCGCATGTCGGATTGTCAAGAGGGCTTTCAGTAGGATCCTGTTTCATGACCCCAAGGAGAGAGATGATGAAGTCAATGGATAGAACCCCACAGTACCAGGAGAATAGCCTCTCCCTGATCGGTGCGATCGCCTTGGGTACTGGGGTCATGATCGGTGCGGGCATCTTTGCCTTGACAGGACAGATGGCCGAGATGACGGGGGCGCTTTTCCCTCTGGCTTTCTTATCAGCGGCACTAATCGTCTCCTTCAGTGCCTACTCCTATGTGAAGATGTCCAATGCCTATCCGTCAGCTGGTGGTATTGGCATGTACCTCCAAAAAGCCTATGGACCGACACTGACCACCGCTTTCCATGCGCTCTTGATGTATTTTTCCATGGTGATAGCGCAAAGCTTCTTAGCGAGAACCTTCGGGTCCTACACGCTAGAGCTTTTCGATGTGAGGGATAGGTCACTGCTTGTCCCCTTATTGGGCGTTGTCCTGCTGATTTCTGCATTCTTGATCAACCTCTCAGCCAACAAGTTGATCCAGGGCGTTGCATCAGTAATCGGGTTCATAAAAATTGGCGGGATTCTATTGTTTGGCGTCGTCGGTGTCATATTCGCCGACTCCGTCGGTATGGAAACCTCGGCATCGGCTCCTGAGGGATCTCTTACAGGCTTTCTGGGAGCGACCGCGTTGGGAATCCTGGCCTTCAAGGGGTTCACGACGATAACCAACAGCGGCTCAGAGATTAAAGATCCCCATCGCAATGTCGGCAGGGCGATCATGATATCGATCGGTTTTTGCGTCGTGATCTATGCGTTGGTGGGGTTTGCCGTTGCGAGTAACTTGTCCCTGACGGAAATCATTGAAACGAAAGACTATTCACTTGCGGCGGCTGCGCGGCCGGCTTTTGGAGAGGCCGCCGTTTGGTTCACCGTCATCCTCGCCATGCTGGCCACCGCGGGTGGCATCATTGCCAGTATATTTGCGGTCTCACGCATGTTGGCAATGCTGACGGAAATGAAACTGGTGCCGCATCGTCACTTTCATATGCCAGGCAGTATCCAGAAGCATACCCTGGTTTATACGGTCGTGCTTGGTTTGGTTCTGACGGCTTTCTTTGAACTTAGCCGTATCGCCGCACTTGGTATCATTTTTTACTTGATCATGGATATTGCTGTTCATTGGGGGGTGTTGCGTCATCTTCGCAAGGAGGTCGGTGCCAACCCAATCGTGCTGGTTATTGCGATACTGCTGGATGCCGTCGTGCTGGCAGGCTTCCTTTGGGTGAAAGCGACGACAGATCCCCTGGTGCTAATCGTCGCAACGGTTGTCATGGCGGCCATCCTGGTTGGCGAACGTCTCTTTCTGTCTCGTAAAGAATCATCAAATCACAGCGACAACATGCATTCCCACTGATGTCAGAGGAGCAGAATCATGGAGGTAAAAACGTTTGGTGATCTGGTCGACTGGACACGGCAGCTTCATGAGCATTTGGCACGCTGTCTTTCCCACTGTGCCGATCATAATGAAGAAGAGCGGGCCAGGATGCTGCTTACTTATCTGGCGGATCATGAGAATGAGATGGAGTATGTTGTTGATGAGTTCAAGAATCGAGCGGACCCCAAAGTATTGAATACCTATGTATATGATTATCTGGAACACAGGCCGATCCGGACGCATCGGACCTGTGATGCACCCTATGCTGCGCTGGGTTTCAATGAAATCTGTCGGGAGATTTTTGATTTCCATGATCAAGTGACGGATCTCTATCGTAACTTGGTTGGCAAGGCGGAGATTCCTGAAGCAAGGGAGTTGCTTGAATCCCTTCTTGAGCTGGAACAGCATGAAGCGATGCGCCTTGTTCGTCAGACAGGGAGAATGGATGATCTCTGATTATTGCCTGATTGTACAGTGATGGTAATCACCTGACACATGCTCCTATAGTTAAGCAGTGTTTTTCGCCATTTTCCTGGCTCTTTCCTCGCTGTTTTGGGCAGCCCTTTCTTGAACGCGGCATAGGCTCTCATCCCATTCAAGTTGCGGGCTTGGGGGGAGTTTGGTTTTGTAGAGGATGAGGTAGTCAGCCAAGCCTTGCTGCATCTCATCCAGGGCTTCTTACCACTTGGTGCGACGCTGGATGCTGAAATGCTCATCCAACAGCGTTCAATGCAGACGTTCGACAAACCCGTTGCTCTTCGGCCGGTGTACCTTGTTCGTGCGGTGCTCTTCTCAAGTTGGAGGAACAGCTCATGCATGCGGGCAGATTGACGGGGTTACTCTCGAGCCTTTCGGATGAGTCGGTGACCCAATCAGATGTCGAATCGAAAGGGGTACGTGGCAACACTGGGCAGGGGCCGCGTCATGAATGAATCTCTGGCCATGCCGGGGCCCGGACGTGATCGCTCGAACACGATGCCCATGATGGAACGGCACGTACTGAAACGGAGACAAGGTGCGCTTATGAATCACGGCAACGGCGGTCACGGCCATGCGGGGCACATGCCTTCCAGTGGATCTGGAATGGCGATTTCGGCCTGGCTGACGGGGATCTACTTCTTCATCGAGATGGCCATCGGCTTGTGGACCGGCTCGGTCGCGGTGATCTCGGACGCCTTCCACACCTTCTCGGCGGTGGGTGGCGTGCTGGTGGCCATTATCGCCGCCCGGCTCGCCCGCCGCCCGGCCGATGAAGACCGCAGCTTTGGCTGGTATCGCGCCGAGATCGTGGGTGCCCTGGTCAACGGCGGCTTTTTGCTGGGCATGGCGCTGATCGTGATCGTGATGGCCGGCATGCGGATGACCGACCCCATTGATCTGCCCACGGCACCCCTGCTGTGGGCGGCGGCCGGCGGCCTGCTTACCGAGATCATCTCGCTGGGCTTGATCTGGAAGCAAAGCCGCAGCGACCTGAACGTCAAAGGCGCATTGTGGCACATCATCCAGACTTTCGTCGGCAGTCTGCTCATCATCGTCACCGCACTGGTGATCCGTTTCACCGGGTTTTTGCTGATCGACCCGCTGCTCGGCATGGTCTTCGGCTTCGTACTGTTGTGGGCGAGCTGGGGTATCCTGCGCGACGCCACCCATTTGCTGATGGAGGGCACGCCCGCCGAGATCCGCCTGGCTGAGGTGACGGCAGCCCTGGTAGCGCTCGACGGCGTGGAAGACGCCCATCACGTGCACGCCTGGGCACTGACCAGCGGGCGTTACGTGTTCTCCGGTCACCTGCGAATCTCCGACGGCGCCGATCCACAGGCCGTGCTCAAAGCCGCCTATAGAATGCTCAAGGATCAATACGGTTTTTTCTTCGCCACACTGCAGGTGGAGACCGCCTGTCTCGACGAGTCCGGCGCCGAAGCGATCGATGTCACGCATGTAGCGAGTAAGGGGGGACGGGCATGAAAACCCTACTTCTGCTTGCGTTGATCACGGTCTCCGAGGCGACCATCGGCGTGTTCGTCAAGCTAACCGACGGCCGCGTCCCTGTTCAGACGCTGACTTTCTACGCCATGGCCTTCGCCGCGGCCTTCCTGTTCATCGCGCGGGCCCTGGTGACTCGACAATGGCCTCGGTTTCCCAAGGGGAATGTCAAGGACACCGCCCTCATCGGCGTGCTGATCGCGGCCCAGGGCGGCGTCTTCAACCTGGCCATGACGTTGGTGCCCATCGCCAACGCGGTGATCTTCTGGAGCGTGGCGCCGTTCTTCGTGTTTATCTTCTCGGCGCTTTTCCTGGGTGAAAAGGCGCGCAAGAGCTACATCCTGATCTTCGTCATCGCCCTGATCGGTATCGCGCTCGCCAATCCGCTCGGCGGCGGCCATATGCTGGGCAACCTCGTGGCGCTGGCCACCGGGGCGATCTACGCCGCGATGGTCACCTACATGCGCTACGAGGGCAAGACCGAGACCGGGAATGACATCGCCTGGTCGCTGCTGGTCGCGGCGCTGGCGCTCTCGCCGTTCCTGTTGATCGCCGGTCCCGGCCAGGTGGCGACGACGATCGCCTATCCGGCACTCGGCGTGGAACTGCCGGTGATGCTCTGGGCCGCAGGCCTGGGTATCGTGTCCACCGGTTTCGCCTATTTCGGCATCTCCATCGTCTTGAAGTCGCTCAATGCCAATGTCTATGCGCTGGTCGACATCATCGTCTCGCCGGTGGTGGCCTCAACCCTAGGCTACCTGATCTTCGCAGAGGTGCCGGGCCGAGGCATGATCTATGGCGGTGCCTTGCTGCTCGGTGCCGGCTTCTGGTTGACCCGCGAGATGTCGCGGGGCCGGGAAACCCAGGCTGTGCATCCCTGTCAGTGCGTATAGACGTCGCCGAGGACGAAATGTGTTTGCCGAGAGCCTGGCCGAGTGGTCACGCGCCAACGTGTGTGTACCTGGGGATTCGGACGTTGTGGGATGTTTGTTCTGGTCCAGTCAGAGCGGACACCTTCTCAAGCTGTAGCTGCCAGTTTGACACCTCTAGGCGTTTGAGTGCTCAGGGTCGGGTGGAGTCGGTAGCTGTCATATTTCAGCTCGATGTATTCAACCACGGCCTGCCGTGCAGCCTGGCGGGCCTCGTATCGTTGACCAGCCAACCACTCAATTTTCAGTGGGCCGAAGTAACGCTCAATGAGGCCGGGAACCCGTGCCATAGCTGGCTGTTGCCCGCAAACGATAGTGAACAATGAAAGTAATGACGGCGGTAACGAAAAGCACGATCGCAAGCCCCCAGTACGTGCCGAGAGCACTACCAACGAACAGCAACCCGGCACCCGCAGAGCCAACGGCTTGTCCGAGGCTGGCCAAGGCGGTCTGCTTGCCCAGTGCCACACCCTGTGCTGGCCCGCTGGCCAGGGAGACCTGATAGGCCAGCAACGGAATCAGCAGCCCCGAACCGGCACCCAGCAGTCCGACCACGACGAATGCTGCCCAGAAGCTCGAAGCATACGGGAGGCCAAGAATGCCCACGGCCATCAGCAGGAAGGCCCCGCCGATCAGATGGCTGGGAGAGAGGCGTTTCGGTGGGTATGCCGACCACAGAAGTTGCGCCGCCAGCATCACCAGGCTGCACGCCGTGAACAGCAACCCGACCCTGAAGGGGTCGAGACCAATAGACTGCCTCGCCTGCAGGCTGAGCCCCACCTCAAAGGCCCCCAGGCCGAGCATCGCCAGCAGCGTCAGCGCCAGAAAGCCACCGACGGCCCGAGGCGACGCCGGCTCGGAGGCATGCGTGTCGGAAGGCAGGCGGTGAGCCGGCTGTTCGCGGACGTGATGGTAGATCAACAGCCACACCGCACCAGCCAATCCCGCCGTGACCACGAAGGGCCAGGCCACTGGCCCGCCGAGGACCATGTCGGATTGAGGCATCACCATGGGAATGCTGGCGAGCCAGCCGCTAAGCATGGGGCCGGACAAGAAGCCCAAGGTGGCGGCGGCACTGAGCCAGGCAAAACGCCGTGCACGGCGCGTTGGGTCGTCACACTCGGCCGCCTGCGCCAACGCCACCGGGATCACCGCTGCCGCAAAGGCGCCGGCAAGGGCCCGTACCCCATAGGCGAGTGGCAGGTTTCGAGTCAGGCTGAAGCCCAGCATGGCCAGTGCAAACCCTGCCAGCCCCCATAGCAGGACGGGCCGACGGCCCAGGCGGTCGGAGAGACTTCCCCATAGTGGGGCAAAGCCGAACAAGGCCAGCGTATACACCCCCGTCAGCAGCCCGGTGTGCAGCGATACGTCCCCGGGGGTAGTCACTGCCAGCACCCGGTCGAGGAACAGCGGCAGAATCGGCAGCACCGTACCGTAGCCGAGGAAGACGACTAAGGTGGCGGCGAGCAGAGCCGTGAAGCCGGCTCCTGATTTGCTGAGGACCCCCGCCATTAGTGAAAGACCATGCCGGCGATATGAAAGCCGGCATCGACGTGGAGCACCTCGCCGGTAATGCCGGTGGCATAGTCGCTGGCCAGCACCAGCGCGGTGCGACCCACCTCATCGACGTCCACGGTGCGGCGCAGCGGTGCCCGCTTCACGGTCTCATTGAGTAGCTCGTCGAAATGCTCGATGCCGGAGGCGGCACGGGTTGCCACCGCTCCTGCAGAGATGGCGTTGACGCGGATGTTGCGGGGGCCAAGCTCATGGGCCAGGTAGCGTACCGAGGCCTCCAGTGCGGCCTTGACGGGGCCCATGACGTTGTAGTGGTCGACGACCTTCTCGGCGCCGAAGTAGCTCAGCGTCATGAGACTGCCGCCCCGGTCCATCAAGGGCTCGGCCAATTGGGCCATGTGAATCAGCGAGTGGCAGGAAATGGCCATCGATTCGGAGAAGCCCTCGGCCGAGCAGTCCGTGAGTCGCCCGTGCAGATCCTCCTTGCGGGCCCAGGCGATGCCATGCAGGAGGAAATCCAGTCGCCCCCAGCGCTGACGGATCTGCTCGAACACTGCCTCCAGCTGCCCCGGCACCGTCACGTCGCAGGGGAGAAACAGTCCGGCGTCCACTTCCCGGGCCAGCGGCCCGACATGGGGACGTGCCTTGTCATTGAGATAGGTGATCGCCAGTTCCGCACCGGCATTACGGAAGTGCCGGGCAGCTGACCAGGCTAGACTGTGATCATTGGCGATGCCCACCACCAGGCCCTTGCGGTTTTTCAAGTCGAGGTGTTCCATGCTCGTCCTCCATTACGTTAGGTTTCCCCATGCCCAAGGTCTTCTAGCGCACTGCGAGTGTCCCCGAGCTGACGTGGCGCTGGCACAGGCAGCGCAGGCAGGTACAGGCGTTGTCGCAGCAGTCGGGATCGTGCTGAGGGATGCGCGCCTGACGCCGCGCGAACGGATACAGGATCCGACCCAGCAGGCTTGGGTGGTAAAGCTTGGCGAGCATTGGGCGCGCATCGCGCCTGGCCATTCGGCGAAACATTGCACGCCGCCCGCGGTCTCCGGCCTTGGTGTACAGCAGTCGGTTGCCGATGCCCTGGCGGATCGCCGGCAGCAGCGAGCGCTGCCATAGCGAGTCGTAATCGCGACCCTCCAGCAGGCTGTGCGCGGCCAAAACGCCCGAGCGCAGGGCGTAACGCATGCCAAAGCCCGCCAGCGCATCTTGAAAGCCCGCCTGCTCGCCCACCAGCAGATGCCCTTCGTGCTCGCCCCGGCAGGGCGGTCCATAGTTACCGACGCCACCGAAGGGACGCGCCTTGCGCATGTCCAGCCCGGCCTGCTCGGTAAAGAATGCGATCGTGCGTGTCAGGCACTCGTTATTACGCGTGAACTCCCTGAACAGACAGGTGGCGACGGTACCCTGTCCGCCCTGCACCAGCAGGTAGGTGTAGCCGCCTGGCGCCAGGTGGTCGCTGAAGCAGGCCCACTGGCCGTCCGGCATGGCGGTCTCGAACAGGTAGCCCACCGCCATGACGTTGGCGAGCATCGGCCCCTTGGCCTCTACGGTGGAGCCGTGTGTGTTCTTGACGGGGGACGACAGCCTCACCTCCACACCGCAGGCCTTGGCCTGCTCGAGCAGGGCGTGATCCAGGGTGCCCGTTTCCGATCCCCGGCGGACCAGGTAGTACAGGGGCTGGTTAGAACGAATTGCGTGGCGGGCGCCCCAGCCGTCGAAGGCCGTCACTTGCGAGATGGCGTGATGCTCGAAGCTGGGCCGAATTCCCTCGCTCGCGAGCTCATCTAGCACATCGATGTCGTCGCTCCAGCTCTCGAGCCCCTGGAAATCGCCATGGAAGCGGGCACCAACACGACGGCGACGCTCGTGCACGATCACGCGCTTTCCCGCGCGCGCCAGGACGATGGCGCAGGCCAACCCGGCGGGGCCGGCGCCGATTACGGTCACGGTATCGCCCCGCGCGGGGCCGGCGCAGACGGCCGAGTTCTGGGTCATGGATGAAGGGCCTCTACGTTCGCCCACGTCTCAGCCATCCAACTGATGCGCACGAACGTACCGTTCGGGATCCGTCTCGAACTGTTCGCGGCAAGCCTCTGAGCAGAAGTAATAGCGCTGCCCCCGGTATTCACTCCCCGTGGCGGCGGTCTGGAAGCTGATCGCCATGCCACATACCGGATCCAGGAAAGACTTCTGTTCCAATCGTTCGTGTTTCATCGCTGTTTCCCCTTTTCATTATTCAGAACGGCGCATGCGGGTTGCGCCCCCAGCTGAAAACGCAGCCGGCCATCCAGCTCCAGTATTCGGCCATTGAAAAAGTCGTCCCCGCTTGGTCACTCGGCGGTCAATAGCATCTTGATGGCCTGCTCCTTCGCCGCCTGGGAAAACACGTCGTAGGCCTTCTCGATGTCGTCGAGCTTGAAGCGGTGGGTCACCAAGCCCGCGGGCTCGACGCCACCGGCCTCGACGATGCGCATTAGCACCGGGGTCGTGTCGGTGTTCACCAGGCCGGTACGCACCGTGACATTCTTGATCCAGAGGTCCTGCAGGCGGAACTCGACGCTCTTGCCGTGCACGCCGATGTTGGCGATATGCCCCCCCGGGCGCACGATGCGCTGGCAGATATCGAAGGTCTCGGGGATCCCCACTGCTTCCATGGCGACGTCCACGCCTTCGCCACCGGTCAGCTCGTCGATAGCGTCGAGCGGGTCCCGGGCGATGGTGTCGGTGGCGCCGAGCCGCCTGGCCATGGCCAGGCGGTTCTCGTCGGGGTCGATCATGATAATCCGTGCGGGAGAGTAGAAGTGCGAGGTCATCAGAGCCGCCAGGCCGATGGGCCCCGCGCCGACAATGGCCACCGTGTCGCCGAGCCCCACCTCACCGTTCAAGGCGCCGATCTCATGGCCGGTAGGCAGAATGTCGCTAAGCATCACCGCCGCAGCGCGGTCCATCTCCTTCGGCAATCGGTGCAGGCTGTTGTCCGCGTGCGGGATACGCACGTACTCGGCCTGGGTGCCGTCGATCAGGTGACCGAGGATCCAGCCGCCGTCGCGGCAGTGGGCATAGAGACCGCGCTTGCAATAGTCGCAGCGGCCGCAGGAGGTGATGCAGGAAATCAGCACCTCGTCGCCGATCTGGATGTTGCTCACGCCGTCGCCGACTTCCTCGACGACGCCGACGCCCTCGTGGCCGAGGATACGACCATCTTCCACGGCGGGCACGTCGCCCTTGAGGATGTGCAAGTCGGTGCCGCAGATAGTGGTATGGGTAATGCGCACCACCGCGTCCGTGGGCTTGGTGATGCTCGGGCGCGGCTTCTCCTCCCAGCGACGCTGGCCAGGACCATGATAGACGAGTGCTTTCATGATGTTACCTCCTTAAGTGTCGCAGATCGGCAGCTCATGGCGAGCTACGTATATGGGTCAATTTGCGGTTACAGTTGCACCGCTTCCTCTACCAGGCCGGCAGGACGGGCTCAATGCTCCAGTACATAACGTCCTGGCGCTTCGTCCAGCGCCGGATAGCCTCTGGTCACCCCCGGCTCCCGGGCGGGCACGCGCTGGGTGCTGTGATCGGCCAACCAGCCCTGCCAGCAGGGCCACCAGGAGCCGTCATGATGCGCGGCAGTGGCCTGCCAGCCGTCCGGATCCATGAAGGGGTCGTCGCGGCGGATGGTCGAGATCTGGTGATAGCGGCGGGAATCGCCGGGCGGGTTGACGATGCCCGCATTGTGCCCGCCGCTGGAGAGCACGAAGGTGACGTCCGCCGGCGTCAGCCACTGCACCTTGTAGACGGAGCGCCAGGGGGCGACATGATCCTTGAGCGTGCTGACGGCGAACACGGGAATCTCGATGTCGGTCAGCGATACGGGCCGTTCGTCCACCCGGTAGCGCCCACCGGCGAGGTCGTTGTCGAGGAACAGCCACCGGAGGTACTCGCTGTGCATGCGTGCCGGCATGCGGGTGCCGTCGGCGTTCCAGGCCATCAGGTCGAACATGGGCGGACGCTCGCCGGCCAGATAACTGTGCACCATCGTCGACCAGATCAGGTCCTGGGAACGCAGCAACTGGAAGGCGCCCGCCATCTGGCGCGTATCCAGATAGCCCCGGACGGCCATGAGGTCCTCGAGGAAGCGTACCTGGTCCTCGTCGATGAACAGCATCAGCTCGCCGGCCTCGCTGAAGTCGGTCTGCGCGGCGAGCAGCGTCAGGCTGGCCAGGCGAGTGTCACCGTCCCGCCCCATGGCGGCCGCGGCGATCGACAGCAGCGTCCCGCCCAGGCAATAGCCCACGCCGTGGACGCGCTGCTCCGGGCAACTGGCCGTGACCGCGTCGAGGGCCGCCATGACCCCCAGCCGGCGGTAGTCGGCCATGCCCAGTTCCCGGTCCTCGCTGCCCGGGTTCTTCCAGGACACGACGAACACCGTATGGCCCTGTGCCACCAGGTAGCGGATCAGGGAGTTCTCCGGGGAGAGGTCGAGGATGTAGTACTTCATGATCCAGGCCGGCACGATCAGCAGCGGCTCGGCATGGACCTCCTGGTTGACGGGTGCATACTGGATCAGCTCGATGAGCCGGTTGCGGAAGACCACCTTGCCCGGCGTCACCGCTACGTCCCGGCCGACCCGATACGCTTCGAACCCCACCGGCCCCTCGCCTACCTGCCGTCGCTGCCAGTCCTCTAGCAGATTGGAGACACCACGGGCCAGGTTGGCGCCACCCTCGCGCCGCGTCTGCTCCTGCAGTTCGGGATTGGTGGCGAGGAAGTTCGATGGCGACCAGATGTCGAGCATCTGCCGCGCACCGAAATTCACCATCGCCTGATGATGGCGCGAGACGCCCGGTACGCCGGTGGTGGCCGCATGCCACCACTGCTGCTGCAGCAGGAAGCCCTGATAGAGCATGTTGAAGGGCCAGCGTTGCCAGGCCGCGTCCTGGAATCGCTTGTCCTGGGGCAGCGGCTCGATGCAGCGTTCGCAGTTAGCGTCCCGGCAAGCCTGCTCGCAATAACTGCCGAAACGTTGCCGCTTGCGCAGGGCCTTGCCGACGAGCTCGACCTGTTTGTCCGGCGACAGGAGCAGGTGTTGCGCCCAGTCCCACCAGGCCTGCTGGACGGCGGTCGGCGACAGCCCACCCGTGAAGAGACTCATCATGGCGTGCAGGCGCTGGTCGGTGGTCGTCGCGGGTGGGCTCGCTTTCGGCCCGTCGATGGTGGTGGTTCGGGGCGTGGTGTTCATCAGCGCACCTCCGTGGGGCAGCAGGCCGACTCGGGTTGCGGGGAGCAGCAGAAGGTGGATTCCGCTTCGTCAGGGGAGGGCACGGGCAGGCGGATCCCCGCGCGGTACATCAGCGCCGCCACGGCCAGTCCGGCCAGGCGTGCCTCGGGCGGGTCGGCCCGGGAACTCAGTACCGCCGGCACCGTCAGCCCCATGACCACCCCGGCCGCCGTGGCGCCGGCATGGTACTCGAGGTTCTTGGCCAACACGTTGCCTGACACCAGATCCGGCATGAGCAGGATGTCGGCCTTCCCCGCCACCGGGGAGTCGATGCCCTTTTCGCGGGCCGCACGTTCCGAGATGGCGTTGTCGAAGGCCAGTGGCCCGTCGACCTCGGCGCCGGCAATCTGGCCGCGGCGGGCCATCAGGGTCAGGCAGGCCGCATCCAGGGTAGAGACGATGGCCGGATTGACCGTTTCCACGGCGGAAATGACCGCGGCACGTGGCCGCTCGAGCCCGATCATGTGCATCAGCTCGATGGCGTTCTGGAGAATCTGCGCCTTGGCGTCGAGGTCGGGGGTAATGTTCACGGCCGCATCGGTCACGGCCAGCAGGCGTGGGCAGTCGGGCACGTCCACCAAAAAGACGTGGCTCACGCGCCGGCCGGGCTGTCGCAGGCCATTGCCCAGCAGGGCATGCATGAAGGTATCGGTTTGGAGGTGCCCTTTCATCAGCGCATCCGCGCGACCGGCCTGCACGAGCTCCACCCCGATGCGGGCGGCCTCCACATCCGAATCGGCCTCGATCATCGCTTGTGGATCGAGGTCCCACCCGATCGTCGCGGCGGCCTCGACGACCTCGGCGGGGCGGCCGATGAGCACCGGCTCGGCGATGCGCCGCCTCGCCGCCCCGCGAAGCGTCTCCAGCACCGCGGCCTGGGCCGCGTTGACCACGGCGACGCGGATCGGGTCACCGCCACCGGCCCGCTGAATCAGGTCATCGAGCGTCGCAAGGGCCACTGGCGTTGCCGTCTGGGTCATGTCACCTCCTGGGTGTTGGTTAATGTGCGCTGCACGTGCCGGGCGATCATCCGTTCTTCATCGGTGGCCACGGCCTCTACCCGGACCGGGCCCTCGGCGGCGGAAATCACCGGCCCGGGCGTGCGGTTGCGTCCTTCCTCCAGTGTGATGCCGAGATACCCCATTCCCGCGCAGATCTGTGCCCGGATCGCCGGTGAGTTCGCCCCGATGCCGCCGGTGAAGATCAGTCGGTCCAGCCCGCCGAGCGCGGCGCTTAGGGCACCGATGAAGTGGCGGGCACGATGGCAGAAGAAGTCGACGGCCTGCGCAGCCTCCGGCGTATCCTCGCGGTGCGTCAGGAGTTCCCGCATGTCGGCACTCACCCTCGAAAGCCCCAGCAGCCCCGAGCGTCGATAGAGCAGGGCTTCCAACGCCGCGACGTCGAGTCCGTCGTGACTCGCCAGGTAGAGCAGGATACCGGGGTCCAGATCCCCGCTGCGGGTGCCCATGGGCATGCCGCCCAAGGCACTGAAGCCCATCGTCGTCTCGATGCTGCACCCGTCCCGGATTGCCGCCAGGGAGGCGCCGTTGCCCAGGTGCGCCACGATCAGGCGCTCACGTAACGCCTCCGGGCCATGGCGCCGCCTCAGGTCGTCGACGATGAACTCGTAGGAGAGCCCGTGAAAGCCGTAGCGGCGCACACCCCCGGCCTCGTATTCCCGTGGCAACCCGGTGTGCCGGGCAACCGCGGGCAGGCCGTGGTGGAACGCCGTGTCGAAGCAGGCGAATTGGGGCACGTCGGGGAATTGCGTGCGCATGGCGCTGATCCCGGCCAGGTTGTGTGGCAGGTGCAGCGGAGCCAGTGGCACCAGAGCGTGAAGTCGGTCCAGCAGGGAGGCATCGATCCGTTGAGGGCAGTCGCAATCGGGACCACCATGGACCACCCGGTGCCCGATACCGGCGAGGTCCAGTTGGCTTGTCTGCTGTTGAAGAAGGGTGTCGACCTTCTCGATGGCGGTGGCATGATCAGCCATTCGCGCGGGATGGTCGTCAACCGTTCCCTGTGCACTCGACATCTGGAGCCGGCCTTGTGACGTGCCGATCCCACTGGCCGCTCCCCATACCAGCCGTGCGAGCCCTTCCGTCAGAATGAATACGGCGAACTTCAGGCTGGATGACCCGCAGTTGACCACCAGAATGGCCGATCGACGGTTTGGCATAGTCGAGTCTTCCTTCTCCGGGGGCGAAAGGTGATCCCTGTTCAGCGCCCGGCTACAGGTCTCGGGCTCGGTTGATCTGTTGGGACAGACGCATTGCCTCGTGTTCCTCTAGCTTCAAGAGCTCGCGAACGAGATCCCGAGCCTCGGGGATGTCGGCGCGTCCTTCCAGGTAGCGGTATAGTGCGATGACCTGATCGTGCAGCGAGAAGACTTCCCGGCTAATGTCTTCGAAGCCCATCTTGGCATAGGGCAAATTGCACGCCTGATGGGGTTTGATGGGCGCATGCGACAGGTAGTCGTAAACCCAGGTGTTTAGGGCTTTGGGGTCGGCCTGCTTCTCGAAGCTGGCCACGGTATGCTCCAGGACCGCTTCGTGATCGGCGAGATACTCCAGCAGCGATTTAGCCCGTGCCTCCTCCTGCTGGGTGGCACAGTGCCTGAAGCATTCGGCCAACTGGGCATGCAGCTGGCGAGTCCAGTCGATCAGGTCATGAAAGGTCTCGATATTCATTTATTGCTCTCCATTAGTGGTTTGCTCTATCGGTATTGGTTGTAAACCGGGTCGGCTTCGACTGGGTCACTCGCTCTCGCTCCACCATCCCCCGCCGTAGAGGCTGTGAAACCCCATCTCGTACATGCTGTCGCGGGTCGTGCCGGCCAGTTCCAGAGTCGAGACGATCGAATCGCTCATCAATGTCTCCCATTGCCGATAGGGGCTGCTGCTATCGACCGGCGTTGGCATGGTCTCCACCATCTCGGCCAGCCACTTCACGCCGCCCATCCAGGGCGCGAAGCGCTCCGAGAACATCAGTCGGCTGGTCCGTGCCGGATGCAGTTGACGCAGCATCTCGGCCGACCAGGGGGTGGTGGCCAGCCGCACCCAGGGGCCGACGAAGGTCTCGTAGAGGGCCACATTGTGCGTGGAAAGGGCTTTTACCTGCTCGAACGCCGGTTCCTGCTCGGGGTAGTCCAGCTCCTCCACGCGGCGCTCCTCAAAGTGCACCTGAAACTGCGGCTTGTGGCAGTCGGGATCGCCGGTGGGGTTGTCGATCTTCATCTCGTAGAGCCCCGGCGCGAGGTCATTCAGCTCGCCGACGCTCTCGAGGATCGCTCGGTGCTCCAGCCGTGCGACCTTGGCGGAAACGAAGATCCCCAGATGGCCGACATGCGGATTGAGCAGATAGATGATGCGCTGGCCAGCGGCCTTGAGTGCCTCGGTGTCGGGGTACACCGCCGGGATCCAGTTGAGCGCCTGGTGCGGTGGGGTGATGTTGTCGCCGCCGGAGGCGAAGATCACCAGCGGGTTGCGGATACGCGTGAGGTCGACGGTGCAGCCCGGGCAGATCTGCAGCTCACCGCGCTCGAGCTGGTTGCCGATGAAGAAGTTCTCGACGATGGCGGTGATCTCTTCCTTGCTCAGCGAATAGAAGCCCGTCCACCAGCGCTCGAAGTCCAGGAACCGCTCGCGCTGGCCGTCGATGTCGGCGATCAACTGGTAGTCCTTCTGCCATAGGGTATTTGCCGGCTTGAGGCTCTCGAAGTTGGCGGCCAGATTCGCGCCGTCGAATCGCCCGTCCCCCAGGTCGGCCATCAGGTGGGTCAGCCAGGCGCCGCCCAGCAGGCCGCCGGCGAGGCGCATCGGATTGACGCCGGACTCGCCGGACCAGTAGGACAGCGGCGAGCCGTTGAGCACCGCCGGCCCGACCAGGCCCTCACAGTCGGCAGAGAGCAGTGCGATCGCCCAGCCCGCCTGACAGTTGCCGTAGAGCACCGGTGGCTTGCCGGGGTGGCGCTCGGCCAGCGTCTCGACGAAGCGCCGCAGGACGTGCTGCACATCCTCCAGCGTCTGCCCGGGCATGGGCTCGGGGAAGAAGATCACGAAGTAGACTGGGTGGCCCTCGTGGAGCGCCATGCCCACTTCGGAGTCTTGTTTGAAACCGCCGATGCCCGGGCCATGACCGGCACGCGGGTCGACGATCATCACCGGCGGCTTGGCCTCGTCGAGGCAGTCCTCCAGGCAGTCGTCGCCGACCCGGGTGATGCGCAGCAGGGCGTAGTTGGCGGGCCGCGCCAGTTGCCGACCATCGAGGATCATCTCGTAGTCGAAGTCGAGCAGTGGTGGCTTGCCCGCCTGCTCATGCTCGAGCATGTTGTCGGCGCGCTCACGCAGGGTGTCCAGGTAGCGCACGCCGCGCCGCCACAGGTCGGTCTGGTAGGCGAGCAGTTCCGTGGCCGGGTGGCTCGGGAGGAGGCCCTCTTCGGGCTCGGGTACGGTCATCGGGGCGGCCATCTCTGGTGGGGCGGTGGGTTGGCGCTTGCGCGGGGCTTTACGCGCCGTGGGTGGCTTGGTGGTCGATGTCTTGGCGGTCATGGTGGATTACCTCTCGGTGTCAGGATGTCGTGGGCTCAGGGTCGACGCCGATCTCGATCAGGGACTCCGACAGGAAGCGATAGGGCGGAACCTCCAGATTGATCGGCGCCGGCACCGCCTTGAAGACCCGTCCGGCGAAGTCGAACTTGGAACCGTGGCAGGGGCAGAAGTAGCCGCCCAGCCAGTCGTCGGTGACCGAGCCCGGCTCCGGCCGAAACAGGGGCACGCAGCCGAGGTGGGTACAGATCGCGACGACCAACAGATACTCCTCCTCGAGCGAGCGCAGGGGCCCGGTGATATAGGCCGGCTGCTGTGATTCCACCTCGGCGAGGGGATCGCGGAGCCGGTCGGAGTCGGTCAGTGTCGCCAGGCGCTCGAGGATCGCTGGGGTGCGGCGCAAGACCCAGACGGGCTTGCCGCGCCATTCCACGGTCAACTGCTGACCCGGCTCCAGCTTGTCGACATCGACCTCGACGGGGGCGCCGGCGGCCCTGGCGCGCGCACTGGGCTGCCAGGAGGCAATGAACGGCACCGCCGTGAATGCCGCGCCGACACCGCCGGCCACCACCGTCGCACCGACGAGAAAGCGTCTGCGTTTCATGTTTGCCTCCCGGACTCGGATTGCGGGGCTGCCGAGTGGGGCAGCGTTGCCGCCAGTACCGCACCACCGATCAGTGCCGCCATGGCCGAGGCGGCCAACACGCCCTGGCGGGCCGAGGTCAGGGCCGCTGGCGTATCGAAGGCGAGCCCGGCGATGAACAGGCTCATGGTGAAACCGATGCCAGCCAGCACGGCCACCCCGTACAGATGGCACCACCCCACACCCGCGGGAAGCCGCGCGAGGCGCAGCCGGATCGCCAGCCAGGCAAGGGAGAAGACGCCCAACTGCTTGCCCAGCAAGAGGCCGAGGGCCACCCCGAGGAAGACGTCGCCGAAGCCGTCGCCTGCTGCTCGTATCACGATTCCGGCGTTGAAGAAGGCGAATACCGGGACGACCCCAAAGGTGACCCAGCGCCGCAGGTCATGGTAGGTGCGAGCCAGGGGCGAGCCTTCCTCGCGGCCGTCCCGTGTTCTGGCGGGGATGGCCAAGGCGATCGCGATGCCGGCCAGGGTGGCGTGGACCCCGGACTTGAGTACCGCCACCCACAGCACCAGCCCCAGCAGCACATAGGGCATGGCGCGCATGACCCGGAAGCGGTTGAGGAGGACGAAGCCGGCAAGAGCCGTACCGGCAATCAACAGCGCCTCCCCGGAGAGACGCTCGGTGTAGAACAGCGCGATGATGGCGATGGCGCCGAGGTCGTCGAAGACCGCCAGGGCCATCAGAAACACGCGCAGTGCGGGTGGCACGCGCTCGCCGAACAAGGACAATACCGCCAGTGCCAGCACGATGTCGGTGGCGGTGGGCACGGCCCAGCCATGGGCGGCGATGCCTTCGGTGCCGTTGACGAGTAGGTAGACCAGCGCTGGCAGCAGCATGCCACCGGCTGCTGCGATCGCCGGCAGCGCCACCTGCCGGGCCGAGCCCAGCAGGCCACCGAGCATCTCGCGCTTGAGTTCGACGCCCATCAGCAGGAAGAAGAACACCATCAGCCCGTCGTTGATCCACAGGATCAACGGCTTGTCGATACCCAGGGTACCGACCTGCACTGACACGGGAGTGTGGTGCACCAGCTGGTAGACGTCTCGCAGTGGCGAGTTGGCGAGTATCAACGCCGCGAGCATGGCGCCGACGGTCACCAGGCCTGCCGTGCGCTCTTCGATCCCCTGCTGTGCCAGTGTGGTCATCGTGGTTGTTATCTCCCGGAGATGGTCCTTACAGGCGCCAGCCACTCGGACCCGCCACCCGCAGGCGTGGAATGAAGCGTGGCGTGCGGGCCGCGTAGGTCTGCCATTCGTCGCCGAACTGGCGCGCTACCTCGCGCTCTTCGTGAACCGCCAGGCGCGAGTACATCCACACCAGCACCGGGAACATCGCCAGCGTCAGCAGGGTGGGCCACTGCAGCAGGAAACCGGCCATCACCAGCACGAAGCCGGCGTACTGCGGATGTCGGACATGGGCATAGAGACCGTTGGTGGCCAGCTCTCCTCGCTGCTGGGCGGCATAGAGCGACCGCCAGCCGGCGGCGATAAGCCAGAACCCGGCGACGATGAACACCATGCTCAGCAGATGGAACGGCCCGAAGTGCGGGTTGGCCTGCCAGCCGAACAGCATCTCCAGCAGGTGCCCCGCGTCGTGGCTGAACCAGTCCACCTGCGGGTAGCGTGACTGCAGCCAGCCGGAAAGGAAGTAGAGGGTCAGCGGGAAGCCGTACATCTCCGTGAACAACGCCACCAGGAAGGCGCTGAAGGCCCCGAGCGAGCGCCAGTCCCGGCGCGTCTGCGGCTTGAAGAAGCTGAAGGCGAAGAAGATGAAGATCGCCGAATTGAGCAGCACCAGGCCCCACAGGCCGTAGGCGGGCACGTCATCACTCATCGCGCGCTCCCTTGCGGTCATCATGCCCGCTATGGCTGCCGTGCCCACCATGGCCTCCATGCCCGCCGTGCATAAACACATGCATCAGCGGGCAGGCGAGCAGGATCAGCCAGGGCAGGGCGCCGAGCAGGTGCACCCTGTGCTCCTCCCAGAGCAGGAAGCCCATCACCGCCAGGGCGAGCGCTGCCATGAGCCAGAAGGTGCCCTTGCTGGGTCCTCGCTCCAGCCACCCTTTATCGTCACTCATGGTCAGATCCTCACCCGGCGCAGGCGCAGCGAGTTCATGACCACCGACAGCGAAGACGCGCTCATCGCGAAGGCGGCGAACATCGGCCCGATCAGGATGCCGAGGAATGGATAGAGGATCCCGGCGGCGATCGGCACGCCGGCCCCGTTGTAGACCAGGGCGAAGAACAGGTTCTGCTTGATGTTGCGCATGGTGGCCAGCGACAGCTTGCGGGCCCGCACGATGCCGTCGAGGTTGCCCTTGACCAGCGTGAAGCCGGCGCTTTCGATCGCCACGTCGGCGCCGGTGCCCATGGCGATGCCGACATCCGCCTGGGCCAGGGCGGGGGCGTCGTTCACCCCATCGCCGGCCATGGCCACCTTGCGGCCTTGTTCCTGCAATTCACGGATGATGCGGGCCTTGTCTTCGGGCAGCACGTCGGCGCGGATCTCGTCGATGCCCAGCCGGCCGGCGACGGCACGGGCGGTACGCTCGTTATCGCCGGTGGCCATGATGATGCGAAAGCCGAGTTGGTGCAGCGCCTTCAGGGCGTCGGGCGTGGTCTCCTTGACCGGGTCGGCCACACTGACCAGGCCGGCGATCTGGCCGTCGAGCACGACGAACATCACCGTCTCGCCCTCATCGCGGCGGGCGTTGGCGGTTTCGGAAATCTGCCCACCGTCGAGGCCCAGCTCGGCCATCAGCTTGGCGTTGCCGAGTGCCACCGACTTGCCGTCCACGACCCCCTTGACGCCCATGCCGGTCACGGCCTCGAAATCGGTAGCATCGGCGAGGGATACGCCGCGCTCCTCTGCGCCGGCGACGATGGCCTCGGCCAGCGGGTGCTCGGAGCCTTTCTCGAGGCTGGCCGCCAGGCGCAGCACCTCGGCCTCGTCATGCCCCGACTCCGGCAGCACCGCTACCAGCTTCGGCTTGCCTTCGGTCAGGGTGCCGGTCTTGTCAACCATCAGCGTGTCGACCTTGGCGAAACGCTCCAGCGCCTCGGCATTCTTGATCAGTACGCCGGCCTGGGCGCCGCGCCCGGTGGCCGTCATGATCGACATCGGGGTGGCGAGGCCCAGGGCGCAGGGGCAGGCGATGATCAACACCGCCACCGCCGAGACCAGCGCATAGGAGAGCGACGGTGCGGGGCCCCAGATCGCCCAGGCAATGAAGGAGAGAATGGCGACACCGATCACCGCGGGGACGAACGTGCCTGCTACTTTGTCGGCGAATTTCTGGATCGGCGCACGGCTGCGCTGGGCAGCGGCCACCATCTCGACGATCTGGCTGAGCATGGTATCGGCACCGACGCGGGTGGCCTCCATGACCAGGCTGCCGGTGCCGTTGATCGTGGCCCCCGTGACCCTGTCGCCTTGGACCTTTTCCACAGGGACCGGCTCGCCCGAGATCATCGACTCATCGATCGAGGAGCGGCCCTCGACGACCACGCCGTCCACCGGCACCTTGTCGCCGGGCCTCACGCGCAGGCGATCGCCCACCTGCACGTCTTCCAGCGCCACCTCCTCTTCGCTGCCGTCGGGCCGGATCACCCGGGCGGTCTTGGCGGCCATGTCCATCAGCGCGCGGATCGCTTTGCCGGTGCCCTCGCGGGCGCGCAATTCCATCACCTGGCCCAGCAGGACCAGGGTCACGATCACCGCCGCGGCCTCGAAGTAGACGCCGACGGTGCCGTCTTCCCGGCGGAAACCCTCGGGGAAGATGCCGGGCGCCAGCACCGCGACGATCGAGAAGAGATAGGCCGCGCCGACCCCCATGCCGATCAGGCTGAACATGTTGAGGTTCATCGTGCGGAAGGAATTAACGCCGCGTACGAAGAACGGCCAGCCGGACCAAAGGATTACCGGCGTGCTGAGCACCAGCTCGATCCACATCGCGTTGCGTTCACCGAAGAAGTCGCGAATGGCCCCGAAGCCCAAGTAGGGGCTCATCGTCAGAATCAGGACCGGAAGCGTGAGCACGGCCGCGACCCAGAAGCGTCGGGTAAAATCGACCAGCTCGGGATTCGGCCCTTCATCGCCGACCGCCGCCGATTCCAGCTCCAGCCCCATACCGCACAGAGGACAGGCACCGGGAGTGGTCTGGCGCACTTCGGGGTGCATCGGGCAGGTGTAGACGGCGCCGGCATGCCCGGCCGGCACCTTGTCGTACTTGCCGCCGCGGACCGGTTCGCTTCCCGCATGGCCGGTGCCATGCCCGTGACACCCGTCATGCTGGCCATGATCGGATGGTGCTTGAGTGTCGTCGCTTCCCATGGGCACGAGGTGCATGCCGCACTTCGGGCAATCACCCTGCTGATCGGAAACGACCTCCGGGTGCATCGGGCAGGTGTACTGGGAAGCCCCTTGATCGCTGGCGTTCAGGGAACCGGCATCTGTGCCTTCCTTCAGCTGACCGTGATGCGAGTGCTCACGCCGCTTGATGTGCTGCTGTGTCATGAAGCCATCTCCGTTACCTTCGTTGGCTGGGGGTATCTCAGGGTCTTCCTTCCCGCGAGCGAGGGACGCCTTGTCGCCTTGGCGCCTAGGCAGCGACGTCAATGCCGCAGATCGCGCCTGCGTTGCTCGTATTCCTCGCGGTCGATCTCGCCGCGGGCGTAGCGTTCTTGCAGAAGGTCCAGTGCCGTTGGCCGCTGTTGAGAAGGGGTCTCGTCCCGGCCTCGGGTCAGGCCACGCACCAGGAGAACAGCCAAGGCAATGACGGCGCCCCAGAACAACACCATCATGAGCCCGCCGAAGAGCATATGCCCCCAGCCGTAACTCTCCATATACGCCATCATGTCGCCCCACATGGTCGGATCTCCATTCATGTTGAATTACCCTGCCCTGCTGTCAGGCTAAAACCTGTGGGTAACCCAATGGTCAAGATAAAATAGAGGTGAAAGTATCCTGCTCTTGATCCTGGTCAACGTTCGGCATCTTCAGTAGAATGAAATTAACGCCGAACGCATTTGTTGTTGTGTGAATTCAGGATGTCAGTGAACCCTCGGCTCATCGTGAGTATTGCGTGAGGTATCGGCTAGCTTCCGCCACTGTCCCCAGCGAGGAATAAACATCGGTACCCGCCGCTGATAGGCGCGATAGCCGTCACCGAATCGAGCCAGCATCTGCCGTTCTTCGCGGTGGGCCAGCCAGGCATAGGAAAGCACGACCACCGGAAACAGGCCGACCGAGAATAGCGTCGGCCAATGCACTACACCCTCACCGAACAAGGCAATGAACAAACCGGTGTATTGGGGATGCCGTACTAGGGAATAGAGTCCGCCGGTCACCGGGTGGTTCTCGCGCCGTGCCTTGTAGACTTGCCGCCAGCCCTGAATAAAGATGCCGATGCCGGTAAACGCTAGCCCGTAGCCAAACAGCATGGAGACAAGCATGCCGGCTTCTCCCAGTCCCACCAGCGTCGACCAGAGGCTGGCGCTGACATACTCGCTATCCAGACCGAAGAAACGCACCAATAGATAGATTGTGAGCGGAAAGCCATACATCTCGGCGTAAAGCGCGATGATAAAGGCCTGCACCGCGCCGGCACCGGTCCATTCGCGCCAGTTCTTCGGTGCGAAATAGCGATAGAAGAACCAGGACACCAAGACGATGACGATCAGCGCGAGGCCCCAGTCACCAGTATGATTGAGGGATTCGTTCATGGCCTACGCTCCACTGCGCCGGTTGAGGCGTGTGACAAAGAAGTTGTAGAGCGGGCCGAAGACCAGGGCTATGTACCAGCCGTAGCCGAAGCTTTCAGCCAGGCCTAGGAAGAAGCTTGACCAACTGAGCCAAGTAAAACCTGGCAACAAGCGCAGCCAGCTCTCATACATCGCTTGGTCGGGAAACAGCAGGTCGAACCCAACACACAGGATGAAGGTGACGGCCAGAAACAGCCCCATGCTCATCCCGAGCGAGATCACAGGAATCCGTGGCGTGGCTTGAACCGGCAAGCGGGTTCCGGAACGAGGCTTGGCTGGCGGCGGAACATCGGCATCAGGCATCTTCGTTCTCCGGCTGGGTAGGTAAAACTTTTGCTGCCGGTGCGAGATGCTGTTCGGGCGCGGCCTCGAAGCGTTCCCGGCAGTCACGTGAGCAGAAGTAATAGACATGGCCCTCGTGGACACTCGGCTTGGCCTTTTCTGTGCTGACGGTCTTGCCACAGACGGGATCGACGTCCTCGGCTGGCGGAATCCAGCGCAGGCTCTCGGTGGTCGTCTGCCTCTCTGACGCCCCCTTGCCATGCTTGGCTTTGCCATGACCATGACCCATCACGTGAGCACCGCAGCCAAAACGCATCATCAGAAAGATGATTCCCGCCCAGAGCATGAAATATATGAGCTCGTTCATGGACTCTCTCCTGCTATTTCATTATCGGGGCCCGTGTCATATCGGCCGACTTATGCGATATGCCGAGACGCTATCTTCTAGAGAAAGGTTAGAACCTCTGCGTGGCACCAAGCCCAAGGCCGGAGTCGCTTCCCTACGTCTCTCGGTTTTGCGGAGTGTTTCAAAGCATACGCAACGAAACTGAATTGATGCTGAACAGTGAAGCACCCCCGACGCCTGGCGGTGGTTTACGGCATCAAGATGCAGCCAGCGTCTGCTGGGAAGAGCCTCTGCACGCACAGCGGCCACTCCGGCAGTCACCTGGATCGATGCGGGCACGGGTTATCTCCCCGCGTATCCGTCTGGAGTCGTGGGGCTGGGGAGTGTGGTCAGACTTAGCCTCTGAAGCGTTGGCTCAGCAGGTAGACTGGAACCGAAGAGAGGATGGGAAGGGCTCTTGGCGTGCCGCAGGCGGTGACAAGCCGTGGCGCCATGGCCATATGGTGGTAGCGTGGCCGAGGTGGCTCCGTGTAGATGCCTTCCAAGATGGTCCAGAACCTATTGACCCACAATCAGGTCATATGGCGCGGTAAACCTCGGTGCGGCATCGAGGTTGTGGCCTGTGCTGGTAGCGTGAAATACTCACGCCGAAATCCGCGCTTTTGGAACCAGGCGATGCCTATGCCGCGCCTTGTCATGACATAGTTGCTGGGTATCAGCGTAGCGATGCCGGGTCTCGTCATGGCGGACGAATATCATGCCGGTGATTCCTGTGCGGTCGAGTCGGCTTTTGATCTGGCCTCGGTACCTGCCATGCGGGAAGCAACCGATGAGCAGGGTGGGCTGACAATCTGCAGTGCGCCCTGCAGACACTGCAATGACGTGATGTTGCTCACCCTTTCCCTTACTGCTATCCCCCCTGCCGCCAGCGCCGGTCCGGAGCACGGTCTGGCCGCTAGCTGTGTAAACCCACCAAGTTGTTCATCCGGCTGCCCGATCCCCATCTGGGGTGCATCGCCTTTGGTTGGCTGACCATGGGCCAGCGGCTGACGCTGCCGATGCTGGTGGCGGGGATGGCGCTGGTGGCGTGGTCACGTCGCCAACCTCGCCCGGTGGGCAAGGCGCGACAGCCGGAACGCCCCATATCGACTCCCTGGTGACGGAGGATAGTGTTATGACGAATGATACCAATGGGCCTGGTCGAACAGGAGTGAGTCAGGCTCTGCGCTGGCTTCAGGCAGTGGTACTGCTGCTGGCCGCCGGGAGCGCTCCCCTCCAGGCGGCGGGGGCGCCAGACGACTGGCCCAAGGGCCACTACCCGCTGCCCGAGCGGGGCGACCTGATCGGGCAGGACTATACCGTCGAGGCGGGTGCCGAGGAGACGTTGCTCGACCTCGCCCGCGAGCACAACCTGGGATATGAGGAGATTCGTCGCGCCAATCCCGATCTCAGCGTCTGGATGCCCGGGGAGGGCACAGAGGTAGTGATCCCGGCGCAGCGCCTGCTGCCGCCGGTGCCCCGCGAGGGCATCGTGATCAACCTCGCCGAACTCCGCCTCTACTACTACCCGGAGGTGGAGGAGGGCGAGGCGCCGCGGGTCGAGACCTATCCCATCGGCATCGGTCGTGAAGGCTTCGACACCCCGCTCGGCAAGACCGAGACCACCATGCGCATCGAGAACCCCGCCTGGTATCCGCCCGAGTCGGTGCGTCAGGAAGCGGCGGCGCGTGGCGAGCAGGCGCCCGCTGTGGTCCCGCCGGGGCCGGACAACCCCCTCGGCGACCACGCGATCCTGCTCGGCTTCGACGGCTATCTCATCCACGGCACCAACCGGCCGGACGGCATCGGCATGCGTGCCAGCCGTGGCTGCATCCGCATGTTTCCCGAGGACATCGAATCGATCTTCGTTCGGGTTCCCGTCGGCACCCAAGTCAACATCATCGATCAACCGATCAAGGCCGGCTGGCACGCGGGCAAGCCCTACGTGCAGGCCTACCAGCCGCTGGAGGTGCAGAAGAATGGCATGGCGCAACTGCTGGATGCCTTGACGTTGCTGGGTCAGTCTGCCGGTGGGGAATCCCTGGCACTCGACTATCAACAGCTGCGCGGGGTGCTGGATGCAGCCGATGGCCAGGTCATCGCCATCCGACCGGCGCCGGAACCCGAACCCGTGGCGGCCGATGCGGAGAGCGAGACCGGCGGCATCTACGAACACCTGGGGGGCCAGCAGGGCTTTCTCGAAGCCCTTGAAGTGTGACGCCGGCATCCAGGCATCACCTGATCCGCGCCCTGGCAGCAACGTGTCGGGGGCGCCTGGCGCGGTGACACAGAACACGTCGTGCCGGTGGATGACGTTACGTCGAGAAGTCGCAGAAGACTCGACGGTTGGACTCCGATCGGCACCCTCAGCCGATCGTGGCCAGGGCCGGGAACCAGTCCACCAGGATGCTGGAGAGCCGGGTGAGCGTCCCGGAGACGATCAGCAACCCCATGAGGATAAGGATCACGCCGGCGACCGGTCGGGCATAGGCACTCCACTTGCCGAGATGACCCCGGTAGTGGCTGAACTTGTTGAGCAACAGGGTGCTGGCCAGGAAGGGCAGGGCCAGGCCCAGGGAGTAGGTCGCCAGGTAGAGCATGCCGGCCTGGGCGTTGGTGGTGGTCGAGGTAGCCATCAGGATCGCCCCCAGGATCGGGCCGATGCAGGGCGTCCAGCCGATGGCAAAGGAGATGCCGAAGAAGGTCGCCGCCATGGGGGAGCCTCCTCTCAGCTCCGGCGACCACTGAAAGCTGCGCTGCAGGACGGGTAGTCGGAACACGCCCGTCATGAACAGGCCGAGCACGATGACGATGCTGCCGGTAATCCAGTTGAGCTCTTGACGATAGCCGCGAAGGAGCTGGCCGATACTGGTGACGCCCAGGCCCATCAGGATGAAGACCACGCTGAAGCCAAAGACGAAGAAGGTGCTCAGCAGCATCGCCTCGAAGCGTCGATCTGCCTTGCCGGCGCTGCCGCCGGTGACCACCGACAGATAGGCGGGCAGCAGCGGAAGGGTGCAGGGTGAGAAGAACGACAGCAGCCCGCCAAAGAGGGCGCCGATCAGGCCGATGGAGGAGAGCGTGTCCACTGAGCTTCTACCTGGATGCAATGAAATGAATGGATAGCGGCCGGCAGCCGTCAGAGTTGCCGGCCTGGGTCGGTTAGGCGGCACCTGGTGTTCCTAGAGGTCACGAGCGCGATGGGGCGGACATCGCCTCGTGTTCCTTCGTCGTCGGCAGCGGTTGGATCCAGGGCCGTGCCTCGGGAATCTCGGCACGGCCGTCCAGACAACGATACCGCGCGATGGCCGGATCGTGAAAGGCGAACACCTTACGACAGGTCCCATCTACTCTCATCGGCAGGTGACCCGCCTGGAGCGCGAGATGGGATCATGGGACAAGTCGGCTTATTCACCTGCCGGAACGCGAAGCCTCGAGAGATATCTGGTGACCGATGCCCCCCAGTTCTACGGTCTGCAACACCTCGAGGGAGTCCGGGTCGACGATCCACAGGAGGGGTTCTGCGCGGCTGGTGACCAGTACCCGCCCATCAGTGGGCGCCACGGCGAGATGGTACGGGGCCGGAGACAGCTCGGCGCTGTGTCGTATGCCGTCCTCGAGCGATATCCTGACGAGGCGGTTATCGCCCTGACTCGTCGCATAGAGGCTCAGGCCATCCGGACTCAGGTCGATGCCGTGAGGTGCCGCGCCGATCTCGTATTCTTCGGCCACACTCCCTGCCGCGAGATCCACCGCCAGGGCTCTCCCCCCGGTATCATCGTTGACGTACAGGCGTTCGCCGTTCTCCGAGAGCACCATGTGCTCCGGGCTGCCACCGACGCGCATGTTGCGCCGCACGAACCAGTGCTGGGGATCCACCTCGCTGATGGTGCCATTACCGGCGTTGCTGACCAGTATGCTACCCCCCTCTGCGTTCTGAACCAGGTAGTTCGGGTTCGGCCCCGTGGTCAAGGAGGCGATCACCTGGCCGCTTTCCAGCGACACCACGCTGATGCCGCCGCCGGTGGGATGGGTCGAGACGACATGCTGCCCGTCTTGCGTGACCAGGACATGATGCACGGGCCCTGGCACATCCAGTGTTCTGACGATGCGGCTCGTGGCCGTGTCGGTGACGTAGAGCAGGCCGGTACTAGCGGCCTTCGTGGAAGCTGTGCCGCCGTCGCCATGATGGGCCGCGTGCTCGTCTTCCGTCACCCCCTCGGGACGAGCGAGCTCGCTACCGGCATCCTGCGGGGAAAGGCTCCCCACGATGAGTTGTCGTCCGTCAGGAGTGAGGGCGGAGCCGTGCGTATTGATCGTATCGGTCACGGTCGATATCACCTCCTGACGCTCCAGGTCGATGATACCCACGGCATCTGCCGTCCCCATCGGCACGAAGGCCCGGTCGTTCGCCGCTAGGGCGGTCGTTGAGGCTGCGAGGGCGATGCCGGCCATGAGACTAGCCAGCCAAGAACTGTGCAGAGGGTTCTTCATGAGAGACATGTCCTAAGTATTGAGGCCCCTGAGGGGCGTGGGCGACCGTCAGCAGACGGTCGGGGGTATGGAAAACGTCGATGAGATCGACATCGAGCAATAGCCATCGACAGACCTCGTGGTCAGATCCTCGTTTTGCTCGAGCGCAGGGAGCGGCGCATCACCGATACTGAGCCGAACGACATGGCTGCGGCGGTGATGAAGAGAGCAGTCAATGGCAACTCCATGGCTCCTTGCTGGCATTGTCCTTGATGTTCTGGTCGACGAACCGGTAATGGTCTTCCTTGAAGCGCGTCCACCAGCCATGGCTGATCTCGATGGCGTGCCGGGCGAGGATCGCCTCGATATGGTCGATGCACAGCCACGACGCATCATAGGCCATGCTGAGCTTGTGCTTCTCGGTGTCATAAGTGACTCGCTCGAGCCCGTACAGCCCATCGATCTCGTCCATGGCGACGCGTAACTCATCCTGATCGCAGGGCTCGAGCTTCAGCTTGCGAGTCACTAGATTGACCTCGGAGACCCCGAGGCGGTGTTGATTCTTTGACATACGGAACACCCCCCCTGTCATTTGCGTCATGCACGGTCAGGTCCACGTCCGGTGTAATTGCAGAGCATTACCCAGCATCGATACCGAACTGGTCGCCATGGCGATACCTACCCCTTGGCCCAGGGCATCGTTGATGCCATCGCCGTACCTTCTGCCTCCGGCAGCACCCCGGTGATGCCTAGGCGCTTGGATTTCGCCGATTGGCCCAAAGCCTAAAACCCTTGGGTAACGCAAGGGTCAAGCGAGAGGGGAGCACCTAGGTGGCGGACGGCGTCAAACGTTGATCGACGTCATGCAATTTCCGGTTTCGTGAGGCTCACTCCTAGCCTAGGTGGCAAAGCTGAACCAACCCTGAATGGGCGGAGCCTGTTGGGACGTCATGTCATGTGGATGTCGGTCAGGCATGCCGGGTTAGGCGTCCCAGTATCCCATCATTGACGATTCAAGCAGGGCGCCTGGCGGGGCTGAGACTCGGCTACCCGAGATGCAGCCAGCGCCTGAGGGCCGATCGCAAGCGTGCCGGCGCGGATTTCCAGGCCAGAGGGAGCAGGGTGATGGTGCCGAGCGCGAGCACCGTGAGGCCCGCGCGGCGCAGGTCCTCGGATGCGAGCTCGTCGCCGAAATGCGCCAGCAGGAAACTTGCCGGTAACACGCCCAGCAGCGTCGCGACGGCAAAGCGCCAGGCCCTGAGAGGCGAGAGCCCTGCCGCGTAGCTGATGACATCGAACGAGACGAACGGCATCAGCCGGGTGGCGAAAACGGCGGCCATCAGGGCATTCTGCGAGCCAAGGAAACGCTGCAGCAGGCTCGGGGATGGGCGTACGCCGAACCAGACCCTCAGGGCGTCATATCCCAGCAGGCGGGATATGGAGAAGGCGATCAGCGCACCCGTACCGGAGCCGGTGGCGACATAGAGCGTCCCCCAGGCATGGCCATAGGCCGCGCCGGCGGCGAGTGCGATCGGGGCGCTGGGGATCGGGCTCATGACGATAGCCAGGGTCATCAGGCCGATGATCAGAACCGGCCCCAGCGGGCCAAGCCGTATCACTGCCTGCTCGAGGGTGTCGCCTGTCTGAAGGGCGTGCAGCATCCCGGTGCGCCCCAGCAGCAGGGCGGTGGCAAGGAAGACGGCAAGCAGCCCAACGCCACATAGGATGCGCCGCCTCGAGGCTTGGGATAAGCGGGAAGGGGCGCCGTCCTCCTGCTTCTGCTGCCCGGCCATGTTTTCCAATCCTGATCTCCCACGCTTGTCGTTGCACCCACTCGGCCTCCTTGAGGATGAATGACAGCCGGCTGGCAGGTGCAATCAATGTCCGAGCACTGTCCTCATGCTGAGCCCGCTTAAGTGGACGAGGCCTCAGGGCGGCGGCACTCGCCAGTTGCACTATCACGCCGAGCCCCCACAGCGCGCATGTTTTGTCCTGCCCGTCTTCAATGGCAGTCACGGGAGAAGAAAAAGTAGTCATGGCTATCGTGGACGCTCGGCTTGGCCTTTTCGGTGCTGAGGTCTTGCCACACACGGGATCCAACGTCTTCGGTGGGTGGAATCCAGTGCGGCCCCTCGGTCGTCGCCTGGCCTTCCTGCCTCTACCGTGTGGTCAAAAGTGCTGCGGTGATTCTATGAACCCAGGCATATAGCCTGCGCAGCTCAGAAGGAGGCTTCAGGTGATTCCTGCCCGTGGCATGAACTGCACCAGCCTGTTCATCGTCGCTTTCCTTTGCCGTCTGCCGTCAACCTCTCGCCACGTTGCGCAAGCGAGCTTGTTATCAGGATACAACCTATGGGTTGCCCAAGGGTAAAATGAGGAAGTGGTTAAGGGTGGTTTTGTTGACTCATGTCAGTTTTCAGTCTGCGCAGCCAAGCTGAAATGGTGCTGAATATTGGGGATTATAACTATTTTTAGCCTAAAGGGTGTAGAAAGCCAAGCCATTTTCTTAGGAAGAGTAAAGGGATAAAAACGGGGCGCCTTTGTGATTGATTCCTGGCGGTCTCTTGTGGGAATATTTTAAGTTTTGTTCAGTCTTGATCTTGGTTAATTGTGTGAAAGGAGTGAAAGAGATGCGAATGCTTAAGGCCTTGTTGTCACTTTCCTGGATTCATAGAATAACCGCAGCACTTTGGACCGCACGGTAGAGGCAGGAGGGCCAGCGCCGGTACCCTCCCTGCTTTACCGACCAAAGTGAAGCAGAGCATGGGATACCGACAGCTGACCCAGATCCAACGATACCAGATCCACGCCCGATATGACGTGGGCATGAGCCAGCGGCAGATCGGCAGGAAGCTGGGTCTTCACAGCAGCACAATCAGTCGTGAGCTGCGCCGCAACGCCACCTCTGGTGGCTACGATCCCGAGCAGGCCCAGATCCTCAGTGATCACCGGCGGCGTATCGCCTGGAAGTGGACGAAGCGCCTGCCTAGCATGATTGCCGCTGTGGCTGGCCGGCTGCGTGAGGAGTGGAGCCCACAACAGATCAGCGGTTTCATAGCCCCCTTGGCCGGGGTAGGTGTCAGTCATCAGTGGATCTACTCCTTGATCTGGGACGACAAGGCACTGGGTGGCGATCTCTGGCGCCATCTCCGTCAGCCGAAACGACGCAGCAAGCACCGTGCCCAGGCCAAGAGCGCTGGGCTGGGCAAGATCCCAAACCGGTTAGGCATCGAGCACCGACCGGCTGAGGTCAATGACCGGCGCTTCATCGGCCACTGGGAGGGCGACACCGTGATCCAGGGACATAAGCAATCGGGCCTGGTTACGCTGGTCGAGCGTCGCAGCGGCTATCTGCTGGCGGCACGGCTGCCCAAGATCTCGGCGGAGCTGACGAAAGCGGCCATGATCCGCCTGCTGAAGCCTCGCCGGGGAGCTGTTCAAACGATAACGCTGGACAATGGCTCGGAATTTGCCGACCACGAAGCCGTGGCCAGGTCGGTGACGGCGGCGACGTACTTCTGTGATCCCTACTGCTCTGGTCAGAGAGGGACCAACGAGAACACGAATGGCCTGATACGGCAGTACTTCCCCAAGGGAACGGACTTCCGCCAGGTCACCGATACCGAGCTGCGCGCGGTGGTAAAGAAGCTGAATGATCGCCCCCGAAAACGGCTCGGCTATCGGACACCGGCACAGGTGTTCCTGGGGGAGTACTCAGGAGCCCTGGATACCGCAGGTGCTGCGCTTATTGCTTGAATTCAGGTATGAAAATCGCTGACCATGACAGTGATGTTTTGGTCAGTAATCTTCATCGGTGCGGTAAAGACCCATTACAGTGGGATCAACATTCGCGAGAAACTCTTGATAAGATTTCCTCGGGTATGAGTCGTGCATTACATGACCCTAAGGTTTTTTGGTTTGCTGAAATTACTGCCAAGCTTAGAGTGGGGTTTTGTCAAGAAATTTTTCCTAGTCAGATGTTCCTTAATAAGTCAGATGGCAGGAGTTTACCCACTAAGCAGCTAGCGAAGACGATAATGAGCGATGGACGAGAAGCAGCATGCTTTACTTCTACGAAGGTTGGTGCTGCCATTCAAATGGTAGATGATTGGTGGGAAGAAGGCGCGGAAAAAGCTTTACGTGTCAGTGAGTATGGTGCTGACAGTGATACACTGTTAGCAAGGAGAGGGGCACTATCTGGCCGTGACTTTTACTCTTTTCTCATTAAGTCAGATGAGTTCTTGAAAGATGTTGAGAAGAAAGGTTGTATCAGCCCCGACTATCATTATTTGATGGCCGTGCTTGCTAAAGGCGGGATGTTTCAGAAGAGCAAGGGTAAATAGAGTCGACTGATATGAATAGGTATTTTTTCTCTGTGCGCTATCTTGTTCCCGATGCTGACGTAGGTCTGCTGTCAGGCCGCAGTATGACTGCGCTTCATTACTTTGTTATCAACAATCATCCATTTGATATAGGTGTTTCTTTCCCTTGCTGGTCAGCTCAATCGCTTGGTGATGTGATGGACTTTGTATGTGAAGATAAAACTAAGCTGAGTTTGTTTAGAGAGTGTGGTTATTTATCCATGATGAAAGGGGAAGGTCTGTTTGATGTGGGTGATGTTGGCATGGTCGATGATGAGAGCATTGATGAGGTAAGGTTTGTTCGTAATCAAGGTATCAAGAAGATTTTTCCAGGTGAAATGCGAAGAAGGCTGAAAAGAGCAAAGAAAAGGGCATTGGAAAGAGGGGAGGCCTTTCAACCAGAAAAATTGGCTAACCAAAGGGAGGTTGAACGCTTTCACTCATCCTTTATGGAGAGTAGCAGTACCGGGCAGTCATTCATGCTGCATATTCAAATGGAAGCGGGTGCCACCTATATGGAAAAAAGAGAAGCTGGGAAAGTATTCAGTTCGTATGGGCTAGCCACTAATCAGGTATCCCGGGGAACTGTGCCTATTAGAGCATTGGTCCCATAAGCTAAATGTTTTTGCTTAAATTTCGCCACTCTTTTTTGTATGGTCGTAATATTTTTTATGATTTTCAATGGGTTGATAAGCACTTGGTTAGAAAGGTTGGTTGAAGAGATGGTAGCTTAATTCATTGATAAATAAATGGGTTAGTGGTTTTTTGTGTAGTAGACTGCCGCATAGGCAGCCAAAAATAGCAGGGCATGATTGATGACCTGAATATCGGCGTGAACTGCCGCATAGGCAGCCAAAAATAACGAGGGGATGTGCGCAATTATCACCGGCGAGTGAACTGCCGAAAAGGCAGCCAAAAATATTAGCCCGATACCGATAAAGCCGAGACGTGGTACAACTGCCGTACAGGCAGCCTTCCCCCTCCCCGCTTGCTTGGGTGGGGATTTTTTTCATTCCTTTGGAAAAATTACAACATGCCTACCTAATCAGTCCCCACAATACAGGATTATGCAATTTAATGCTTCAAATCTATGCTGTCTTTTAGTGAAAGTTTTCATCCAACCTACTGATTTGTAGGCACAGATTGTGCAAAGTTTACGTAGAAACGACATCGCATGCACCATCCGTCTGCATAAACTGCCACAAAGTCACCCGGGGTCGGAAATCAGATCGGCAGCAGGGCGAACCGCGTCAGCAGCCAGATGACCAGGCTGATGGTCACGAAGGAGGCGAGGGTGCTGACCATCAGGGCGGCGGCGCTGGCATCGCCCTGACCGAACTGCTTACCAAAGAGCGGGTAGACGCTGATCATGGGGGCGCAGGCGAACAGCAGGGCGCCGGCGACCAGTAGCGGGTCAGGGTGGGGCAGCAGCAGGAAGACTCCCAGCACGGCCAGGGGGTGCAGGAGGAGCTTGCCCAGCACCACCTGACCGACATCCACGGCCATGCCGCGCACCCGGAGGCCATGGAGCATGCCGCCGATGGTGAACAGGGCCGCGGGTCCCGCCGCCTCGGCCAGCATGTTGATGGCCTTGGCCGGCGGGCCCGGCAGCCTCAGCCCGGTCACGGCGAGGAGGATGCCGATCAGCAGCCCGATCAGCACCGGGTTGCGCGTCAGGCGAATGAGGGTCTGGTGTGCAATCTGGCCGACGCCGTTGCCGTTCTGGCGGCTGGCCTCGGCCAGGATCAGCGCCGAGGGGATGATGAACAGAGTCTCCACCACCATGTTGAGCGCCATGAAGATCGCTGCCGGCGGGCCGATCGCCATCACGGCGATCGGGTAGCCGATGAAGCCGCTGTTGGAGGCCGACATGCCCAGCGCATGGATGGCGCCGGCGTCCAGGCGCCTGCCGCGCAGCCCCACGGACAGCGCCAGCCCCAGCAGGAAGGCCGCCAACGACCCCAGCCCATAGGCGAGCAGGTAGGTCGGGTCGAAGACCTCCTCCAGGGGGTAGTCGGTCAGGGCGCGGATGATCAGCGAAGGCAACGCCAGGTACATGACGAAGGTGCCCACGCCCTGCAGATTGTCACGACTGAGCAGGCCGGTGCGCGCCGCGATGAAGCCGGCGCCGATCAGCAGGAAGATCGGTAGCGTGATCGCCAGTATCTCTAGCACTTGGCCGTCCTTGGGGTGGCAGGGGGTCAGCTGGCGCTGGCGCGAATCTCTCGGGCCTTGTCCTGCAGCAGCGGCAGGTACTGGCGAACCAGGGTGTCGTAGTCGATGCGGGCCGCATTGGTGCTGATGTTGATGGCGCCCAGCAGGCGGCCGTTGGCATCGAAGGCCGGCACCGCCACCGAGCGCAACCCGGAGTCGAGTTCCTGGTCGGCGATGGCGTAGCCCTGCTGGCGCACCTCGAGTATGCAGCGCCTCAGCTCTGCCTTGTCGGTGATGGTCTTGTCGGTATGCGGCTGTAGGACCACTCTCTCGAGGAAGGCGTCCAACTCATCTTCTGGCAACTGGGCCAGCAGCACGCGTCCCATGGAGGTGTGGGCCGCGGGCAGGCGCGTGCCCACCGAGAGGGTGATGGCCATCAGCCGGTGGCGGGACGAGGAGCGTGCCACATAGGTGACGTCATCGCCGTCCAGCACGCCGAGCGATGAGGATTCGCCACACTCGGTGGTGATGTCTTCGAGAATCTGCTGGATCACGCTGCGGTATTGATTGGCCGACAGGAACGCGTAGCCGAGGCTCAGCACCTTGGGGGCCAGCTCGAAGTGGCGTTGCTGCTTGCGAACGTAGCCCAGGGCGTGGAGCGTCAGCAGGAAGCGTCGTGCCCGGGCACGGTTCATGCCGGTGCGTGACGCCACTTCGCTGAGCGTCATGCGCGGGTGGGCCTCGTCGAAGGCCAGGATGACCTCGAGGCCACTGGCCAGGGCGGTGACGAAGTCGCGATCATCGGGGCTCAGGGCCTGGTCCTGCAGAGACGTATCCATCCGTCGATATCCTTGCTCGTGTTGCCGAAGAACCATGGTCTAATCTAGCATATTTGTTCGAAATGCGAACATGTGTGCGACTTAGGGGGGGCTGTCCGCCCCTCGGTCGACGCCCCACTTAACCACCGGAGAGACCGTCATGCCTGCCGCCCTGATCCAGCACCCCTTCATGAGTCAGCAGGCGCTGGCCGAGTGCAACACCCGGGCCATGGTCGATGCCATGCTGGCCTTCGAGCTGACCCTGGCCGAGGTCCAGGAGGCCCGCGGCGCAGTACCCGAGGGCGCCGGCCCGGCCATGCGCCAGACACTCGAGGCGCATGCCTTCGACCTGGAGGCGATCGCCGCGGGCGTCGCCAGCGGCGGCAATGCGGCCATCCCCTTCGTCAAGCAGGGGCGCGCCGCCTTGCCGGAGGAGCTTAAGCGCTATTGGCACCAGGGCGCTACCAGCCAGGACGTGGTCGACACGGCCCTGATGCTGCTGTTGACGCCGCGCCTGGCCGCCCTCGATGCGCTGCTGGTGCGCTGTCGCACCGCGGCCATCGACCTGATGCAGGCCCATGACGAGACCGTGATGGTGGGCCGCACCCTGATGCAGCAGGCGCTGCCGATAACCTTCGGCGTCAAGGTGGCCCACTGGGCCATCGGCCTGGAACAGGCCCGCCGTCGCCTGGCCGGCCTCGAGCTGCCGGTGCAGTTCGGCGGGGCCGTGGGGGTGCACTCTGGTTTAGACGGGCCGAGCTGTGACGGGCAGGGCCTCGCCTTCATGGACGACCTGGCCGAGCGGCTGGGACTGGCGGCTGCCGTGCTGCCCTGGCACACCGATCGACAGCCGATCCATGCCCTGGCCACGGGGCTCGATGCCGCCGCTGGCGCCGCCGAGAAACTGGCCCTGGACGTGTCGCTGCTGACCCAGACGGAGCTCGGCGAGGTGGCTGAGCCGGCGGCCCCCGGCATGGGGGAGTCCTCCTCGATGCCGCACAAGCGCAATCCGGTGCGCTGCGCGCTGATCCGCGGCGCCGCCCGCCAGGTGCATGGCCATACCACGGTGCTGCTCAACGCCGCGGCCCAGCCCCTGGAACGGGGGCTGGGCGAGTGGCACGCCGAGTGGGCGCCATTGATCGACAGTGCCCTGCTGCTGGAAGGCGCGCTGGAACAGGCCGCGGTGCTGCTCGAGGGCCTGGAGGTGCACCCCGAGGCGATGCGGCGCAACCTGGCGGCGACGGGCGGCGGCATCATGGCCGAGCCGGTCTCGCGCCTGCTGGCCCCGGTGGTGGGCCAGGACGCTGCCAAGCGTATCAGCGCAGAAGCCGCCGAGACGGCCCGCCTGACGGGACGCCCCTTTGCCCAGGTATTGCACGAACAGCTCCTGGCGGAGCACGAGGAGGTGGCGGGGCGCGTCGCGCGTACCGACCTCGAGCGGGCCAGTGATCCGGCCTTATACCTTGGTAGTAGTCGAGCCCAGGTGCAGCGTGCCCTCGCCTGGTTGGAAGGCAAGTAATCCACTGTAAGTTCGACATTTTCTCGGTGATCGCGAGGGGAGGCCAGGCCTCCCCTTTTTCGTGCGTGCCCGGCGGGATTTGACGGGCGCCCGTGGCGGGGGTAATTTGTTCGCATCACAAATCAAAGTTCGTCATTCGAACTTATAGAGAGCCACCGCCAGGAGGAGATCCCATGGCCGAATTCCTGAGCCTGCATGACGCGGTCGCGCGCTACGTCGAGGACGGCGCCACCGTGGCCATGGAAGGCTTTACCCACCTGATTCCCTTCGCCGCGGGTCACGAGGTGATTCGCCAGGGCAAGCGTGACCTGACCCTGATCCGCATGACCCCCGACCTGATCTACGATCAGCTGATCGGTGCGGGCTGTGCGAAGAAGGTCATCTTCTCCTGGGGCGGCAACCCCGGCGTGGGCTCCCTGCATCGCCTGCGCGACGCCGTGGAGAAGGGCTGGCCGCGTCAGATCGAGATCCTCGAGCACAGCCATGCCGCCATGGCCTGCGCCTTCGAGGCCGGGGCCGCCGGCCTGCCTCTGGCCGTGCTGCGCGGCTACGTCGGCAGCGAGCTGCCCAACGTCAACGACCAGATCAAGTTCATCGAGTGCCCCTTCACCGGCGAGCGCCTGGCCGCGGTGCCGGCAGTGCGACCCGATGTCTCCATCGTCCACGCCCAGAAGGCGGACCGTCAGGGCAATGTGCTGGTGGAGGGGATCGTCGGCGTGCAGAAGGAGGCCGTGCTGGCGGCGACGCACAGCATCGTCACCGTCGAGGAGATCGTCGACGACCTGACCGCCGAGCCGGACTATCACCCCAACGCCTGCCTCATCCCGGGCTGGGCCATCGCGGCCATCGCCGTGGCCGAGAAGGGCGCCTTGCCCTCCTATGCCCATGGCTACTACCCGCGCGACAACCGCTTCTACAAGGAGTGGGATGCCATCGCCCGGGATCGCGACGCCTTCACGGCCTGGATCGAAGAGAATGTCATGAACGCAGGGGGGAACGCCTGATGAGCCTCGACTACACCTCCGCCGAGATGATGACCGTCACCGCCGCCCGCGCGCTGGAAAACGGCATGACCTGCTTCGTCGGCATCGGCCTGCCCTCCGAGGCCGCCAACCTGGCGCGTTTGACCCACGCCCCCGACGTGGTGCTGATCTACGAGTCCGGCACCCTGCAGACCAAGCCGGACGTGCTGCCGCTCTCCATCGGTGATGGCGAGCTCGCCGAGTCGGCGCTAACCACCGTCGCGGTGCCGGAAATGTTCCGCTACTGGCTGCAGGGCGGCAAGATCAGCGTGGGCTTCCTGGGCACCGCCCAGATCGACCGCTACGCCAACCTCAACACCACCCTGATCGGTGACTACCAGTCGCCCAAGGTGCGCCTGCCGGGAGGCGGAGGTGCTCCAGAAATTGCGACGAATGCGGGCGAGGTCTTCATCACCCTGAAGCACTCCAAGCGCGCCTTCGTGAAGGATGTGGACTTCGTCACCACCCTGGGCTTCGGCCGCGACGGCAAGGGCCGCGACGGCGTGCCGAACATCGGCAGGGGGCCCACTCGCGTCATCACCGACCTCTGCGTGATGAAGCCCGATCCGGAGACCAGGGAGCTCACGGTGGTCTCCCTGCACCCGGGCGTGAGCCGCGAGGACGTGTGTGACGCCACCGGCTGGGAGATTCGCTTCGCCGGCGAGCTCGAGAGCACCCCGGAGCCCTCCGCGCATGAGCTCGAGATCCTTCGCGAGCTGAAGGACAGAACCGAACGCCAGCACGCCGGCGAGTAACAGGAGATTCATCATGAGTGACGTATTCCTCTGTCATCCGCGGCGCAGTGCGGTGGGCCGCTTCGGCGGCACCCTGGCAAGCGTGCGCCCCGACGATCTCGCCGCCAGCATCTTCAAGGCGGTGCTGGCCGAGGCACCGGGGCTCGATCCGGCGGCCATCGACGATGTTTTCATGGGCTGCGCCAACCAGGCCGGCGAGGACAACCGCAGCGTGGCGCGAATGTCGGCACTTCTGGCCGGCTTGCCGACCTCCGTGCCCGGCACCACCCTGAACCGCCTGTGCGGCTCCGGCATGGACGCGGTGGGCACCGCCTTCCGCGCCATCAAGGCCGGCGAGATGGAGCTGGCCCTGGCCGGCGGCGTGGAGTCCATGTCCCGTGCGCCCTACGTAATGGGCAAGGCCGACAACGCCTTCTCCCGCGGCCAACAGATCGAGGACACCACCATCGGCTGGCGCTTCATCAACCCGCTGATGAAGAAGGCCTACGGCGTCGATTCCATGCCCGAGACCGCCGAGAACGTAGCCGGGCAGTTCAAGATCGCCCGGGAGGATCAGGACGCCTTCGCCCTGCGCTCCCAGCAGAAGGCCGCCGTCGCGCAAAAGGCCGGGCGCTTCGCCCTCGAGATCACCGCCATCGAGATCCCGCGGCGCAAGCAGGAGCCGCTGATCTTCGACCAGGACGAGCACCTGCGCGAGACGACCCTCGAGAAGCTCGCCGGCCTGCCCACGCCGTTCCGTGAGGGCGGCAGCGTCACCGCCGGCAACGCCTCCGGGGTCAACGACGGCGCCGCCGCCATGCTGGTGGCCAGCGCCGCGGCGGTGGAGCAGCACGGCCTGAAACCCATAGCGAAGATTCTCGGCATGGCCACCGCCGGCGTCGAGCCGCGCATCATGGGCTATGGCCCGGTGCCCGCAGTCAACAAGCTGCTCGAACGCACCGGCGTGTCGCTCGACGAGATCGACGTCATCGAGCTCAATGAAGCCTTCGCCGCTCAGGCGCTGGCCTGTATGCGCGATCTGGGCATCAAAGACGACGACCCGCGGGTCAACCCCAACGGCGGCGCCATCGCCCTGGGCCACCCGCTGGGCATGTCCGGCGCCCGCCTGCTGCTGACTGCGGCTCACGAGCTCAAGAAGAGCGGCAAACGCTACGCCCTGTGCACCATGTGCGTGGGCGTGGGGCAGGGCATCGCCACCCTGATCGAGCGGGCCTAGGCGCCCGCGGCGCCGCCTTTGAGACTGCGCCAGACCCTCCACACTAGCCCCTGGGCATAACGTGAGGTTCCCATGTCAAATCCCTGTATTATCTGCGTTGCCATCACCGGCAGCCTGCCACGCAAAGAGAACAACCCGGCGGTTCCGGTCACCATCGAGGAACAGGTCGAGAGCACCCAGGCGGCCTTCGAGGCCGGAGCGACCATTGCGCACTGCCATGTCCGCAACGACGATCAGACCCCGACCTCGGATCCCGAGAAGTTTGCCCGTCTGCTCGAAGGGCTGCGCAAGCACTGCCCGGGGATGATCATCCAGCTTTCCACCGGCGGCCGCTCAGGTGCCGAGCGTGAGCGCGGGGGCATGCTGCCGCTGAAGCCCGACATGGCGAGCTTGTCGGTGGGGTCCAACAACTTCCCCACACGCGTCTACGAGAATGCTCCCGACCTGGTGGACTGGCTCGCCTCCGAGATGCTGACCCATGACATCAAGCCCGAGATCGAGGCCTTTGACCTGTCGCATATCCATCAGGCGGTAAACCTGATGAAGCAGGACAAGATCAAGGCGCCGCTGTACGTCCAGTTCGTGATGGGCGTAAAGAATGCCATGCCGGCCGACAAGCCGACTTTCGACTTCTACATCGAGACCCTCGAACGGCTTGCGCCGGGTTCCCAATGGTGCGGGGCCGGTGTCGGTGCCAACCAGCTGGTGCTCAATGAGTGGTCGATCGCCGCCGGCGGCCACACGCGCACCGGCCTTGAGGACAACGTCCGCTGGGACAAGGAGAGCCTGGCCCCTTCGAATGCCGCCCTGGTCGAGCGGGTGGCAACGCTCTGCGAGAAGTACGAGCGCCCGGTGGCTACCTGGCAGCAGGCTCGCGAGATCCTGGGGCTCAAGGCGGTCTGACGACTCGCCATCGATTCCTTTTCGGGGGCCTCTGACGGGGATCCAGACCGCCGTCGAGGGGGACAACATTGAATTTTGACGTTAGTCGTCAGGAGAGACTTCCATGGCATTTCTGAACATCAATGGCCGCAGCGTGGCCTATCGCCTGCTCGGCGCCGAGGCCAACCCCCTGGTGATGCTGGCCCATCCCCTGGGCATGAGCCAGGCGGTGTGGGATGACGTCCTGCCGGCGCTGCTGCCGCGCTACCGCGTGCTGACCTGGGACCTGCCCGGTCACGGCGCCAGCCAGGCCTGGGGCGATGGGCCGATCACCCCGGCCGACCTGGCAAGCGAAGCCCTGGCCCTGGCCGACCACGCCAGTGCCGGCTGCTTCCACTTCGCCGGCACCTCTATCGGAGGCGTGGTGGGCCAGCAGTTGATCAGCGAGCACGGCGAACGGCTGCTTTCCGCCACCCTGACCAACACCGGGGCGGTGATCGGCAACGCCGAACTGTGGAATACCCGTGCCGGCCGCGTGCGCCAGGAGGGCCTGGCGGCGATGTCCGAGGAGATAGTACCGCGCTGGTTCGCCCCGGCCTGCTTCGAGGCCGAGCCGGCCCTGAAGACCGGATGGTGCACTCAGATGGGCCGCGGCGACGACGAGTCCTATGCGCGGCTGTGCGAGATGCTGGGGCGCGATACCTTTACCGGCAAGCTGTCCGGGAAGGGCGTGAAGGTGCAGCTGTTCGGTGGCAGCGAGGACATGGCGACCCCGCCGGCCACGCTCGAGGCCCTGGCGGGCGAGCTTGATGGTGGGCCCCTCGAGGTTCTCGAGAACGTCGGCCACGTGCCCTCCGTGGAGGTGCCGGCGCTGTTCGCCGAGAAACTGTTGGCGGTGACGGCGGTGGAGTTAGGCGACGTGGGGGCCCGCGGCGTTGACTACGCCACCGGTCTCGAGACCCGCCAGCAGGTGCTGGGCGAAGAACATGTGGCTCGCTCCACCGAGAATGCCAACAGCCTGGACGCCCCCTTCCAGCAGATGATCACCCGCTTGGCCTGGGGCGAGCTGTGGAGCAACGAGGACCTGACCCGTCGCGAGCGCAGCCTCATCACCACCGGGATCCTGGCCGCACTAGGTCGCGAGGAGCTGACGTTGCACCTCAAGACCGCCAAACGCATCGGGCTCTCAGAGGCCGAGCTGCGCCAGGTGCTGATGCATGTGGCCATCTACGGCGGCGTGCCGGCGGCCAATCATGCCTTCGCCCTAGCCAAGGAACTGGGCTGGGGAAGCGGCGAGGCCTGAACCAGCCGGTTTTTTTGAGGCGCTGTCCCCGCGCCGCTATGGCAAGCTACGAAGCCGGCCTCTTGGCCGGCTTCGTCTTGTTTGTTCCGGCGAATGGGCGGCGGTTCGCCCCGCGCCACCAGGAGACCCGAATGCTCAATGCCCGTATCAAGCTGCGTCATCTCCAGGCTTTTCTCGAGGTGGCACGCCAGCGCAGCTTCGCCCGTGCCGCCGATCGCCTGGCGATCACTCAGCCCGGTATCTCCAAGACTATCAAGGAACTGGAGGAGATCCTGGGCACCGCGCTCTTCGAGCGGACCTCTCGAGGAGTAGCGCTGACCCAGGCCGGCTTGACCCTGCTGCGCCACGCCGGCCCGGCTATCCGGGCCCTGGAGGAGGGCGTCAGCGCCTTGGGCGAGGCGCATGCCGGAGTGCGCTGGTTGCGGGTGGGAGCACTCTCCACGGTCGAGAGCCGCCTGCTGCCCGAGGCCATCCAGCGTTGGCAACAGGCCGAGTCCGGCGAAGCCGGTGTCAACGTAGTGGCGGGGCCGAGCGCCTTCCTGCTCTCCCGGCTGCGCCGGGGGGAGCTGGACCTCGTGGTGGGGCGTATGACCGAGGCCCGCGAGATCCGCGACCTGACTTACGAGCACCTCTACTACGAGCGCCTGGTGCTGGTGGTGCGGGCTGGCCATCCCTTGGCGCGGGTCGAGCCCCTCGAGCCCCATCGACTGCGGGAATATGCCTGGGTACTGCCTCCTCCCCAGACCACTCTGCGCCAGCGGGTCGACAGCTTCTTCGTGCGCCATTCCCTTCGCCTGCCGGGGCGTCAGCTGGAGACCCTGTCGCTGCCGTTGAGTCATCGCTACACCACGCAGAGCGATGCCGTCTGGGTGGCGCCCGAGGAAGCGGTGCGCGATGCCCTGCTGGACGGCCGGCTAGCCGAGCTGGCCCTGCCGCTGGAGCAGCATGGGGGGTCGGTGGGGCTTTGCACCAACAGCAGCCTGGAACCGTCGCTGGCTCTGGAGGGGTTCTGCGAGACGCTGAGGGAGGTGGCGGCGGCGTGGTAGATGCTAGGTAAGACATAACCCAGAGGTTATGAAAGGCGGTGCGAACGTCAATTGGCAGGCCTGCGACAGGGCGACACACTGGTGTGGCTTCATAACCCCTGGAGACGATCGATATGCAGGACGACAGCAAGCGCTACGTGGAGCGCGACCGCAACTGGCATCCGCCGGCCTATGCGCCCGGCTACAAGACCTCCGTGGCTCGTTCGCCTCAACAGGCGCTGGTCAGCATGCAAAAGCCCACGGTCTCGGAGCTTTCCGGTCCCGACTTCCGACATCTGCGTATGGGGCCCCACGACAACGACCTGCTGCTCAACTTTCGCCAGGATCAGAGCCAGGGCCTTCCTCAGGGCGAGCGCATCATCATGTTCGGCCGCGTGGTCGACCAGTTCGGCAAGCCGGTGCCCCATACCCTGGTGGAGATGTGGCAGGCCAACGCCGGCGGCCGCTATCGCCACAAGAACGACAACTACCTGGCCCCCCTGGACCCCAACTTCGGTGGCGTCGGCCGCTGCCTGACCGACGATCAGGGGTGGTACCGTTTCCGTACCATCAAGCCGGGCCCCTACCCCTGGCCCAACGATCCCAATAGCTGGCGCCCATCCCACATCCACGTGTCGGTGATGGGGCCGTCGATCTCCACGCGCCTGATCACCCAGATGTATTTCGAGGGTGACCCGCTGATCCCGCTGTGTCCCATCGTCCACACCCTCAAGGATCCCGAGGCCGTCGAGACCATGATCGGTCGCCTCGACATGGCCCGCAGCAAGCCCATGGACTGCCTGGCCTATCGCTTCGACCTGGTGGTACGCGGCGAGCTGCAGACCTACTTCGAAAATCAGTAACAGGGGTGACGAGATGAACCAGCCGAATTCCCGACCCACCAGCGAACTGATGTTGCGTGAGACCGCCTCCCAGACCGCCGGCCCCTACGTGCATATCGGCCTGGCCCTGGCCGCCGCCGGCAACCCGACCCGGGACGAGGAGATCTGGAACGAGATGGCTCGCCCCGAGGCCGAGGGTGAGCATATCGAGGTGGTCGGCACCGTGATCGATGGCAACGGCGACCTGGTCCGCGATGCCTTCATCGAAGCCTGGCAGGCTGATGCCAGCGGCGAGTATCAGCGCGAGTACGACCTCAGCAAGCCGTTCAACAGCTTCGGGCGCACCGCTACCACCTTCGACCACGGCAGTGAGTGGGCCCTCGAGACCGTCAAGCCGGGCCCAGTGGCCCACGCCAGCGGTCACGCTCAGGCGCCGCATATCAATCTGTCGATCTTCGCCCGCGGCATCAACATCCACCTGCAGACCCGTCTCTACTTCGAGGATGAAGCCGAGGCCAACGCCGCGTGTCCGGTGCTTTCGCGCATCGAATCGCCGACCCGCCGCCAGACGCTGATCGCCCGGCGCGAGGAGGTCGACGGCAAGGTGCGCTATCGCCTCGACATTCGCCTGCAGGGCGAGGGCGAGACGGTGTTCTTCGACTTCTGATCGATGGAAACCCGAAGCGCGAGGCCCCGCCATCCGATGAGGATGGCGGGGCCTTCTGCGTTATGGGGAGGACCGCTCGCCGTGACACGCCCGGCCTACCGCATGCCGTGCTTCTTGAGCCGGTAGGCATAGGCGGCGCGGGTCATGCCCAGCCGGCGTGCGGCGGCGGTGATGTTGCCGTCGCTGTCGCTCTGGGCGGCCTCGAGCATGGTGCGCTCGACCTCCTCCAGGGTCATGCCTGCCTCGATCAGCGCGCGGACCCGCTCCCGCGGTGATGACTCCACGGGCGTGTTGCCCGGCGAGTCTTTGAGCATGCCCGAGGCATCGAGCCCCTGGCCCTTCTCGCGCTCCAGGGTGGGGACCCGATAGTCACCGAACAGCGCCTTCTCGGTGATGCGCTTGTGGTCGGCGGTGAGGATGACGCCGCGCTCTACACTGTTCTTGAGTTCGCGGATGTTGCCCGGCCAGCGGTACTGGCTCAAGGCCGAGCGGGCCTGGTCGGAGAAGCCCAGGGTGCGACGCTGGTAGTGGTGCTCGAAGCGTGACAGGAAGTGTTCCGCCAGGGCGGCAATGTCCTCGTGTCGCTCGCGAAGGGGTGGCACGGTCAGGGTGAAGGCGTTCAGGCGGTAGAAGAGGTCCCGGCGGAAGCTGCCCTCCTCGACGCGCCGCAGCAGGTCGGTATGGGTGGCCGCCACGATGCGCACGTCCACGTCCTGCACCGCCTGGCCGCCGACTCGCTCGATCTGATGCTCCTCGAGCGCCCGCAGCAGGGCGGCCTGGGCACGCGGCGAGAGCTCCGCGAGTTCGTCCAGGAACAGCGTGCCGTCATCGGCCCGCTCGAAGCGCCCCATCCGCGACTGCACCGCCCCCGTGTAGGCGCCTTTCTCGACCCCGAACAGTTCCGACTCGATCAGTTCCGGCGGAATGGCCGCACAGTTGACCGCGATGAAGGGGCCCTCGGCGCGGTGGCTCTGGTCGTGCAGGCGCCGTGCCAGGATCTCCTTGCCGGTACCGGTCTCGCCCAGCAGCAGCACGGGGACCTCGGAGGGCGCCGCGCTCTCGAGCATGGCGAGCATCTCCTGGAAGGCCGGCGTCGAACCGATGGGCGCCCAGTCCTCCTGGCCGCGGGTGCGGGCCAGGTCACCCTCCAGGGTGGCGATGCGCGCCTGCAGCTCGTAGAGCTCATCGATCAGCGGCTCCTCGCGAAAGTGCTCGGCGAAGGCCTCATGGTCGGGCCACTCCTCGGCCAGCTTGCCGACGATGCGGCACTCGGCCTCCCCGCAGCCGCGACAGCTGACCTCGCGGAACTGCACCTCGCGGCCCAGCAGGTGGCTGGCATAGGCGCAGGCGTACCCCAGCAGGGTCCAGCAGACGGGCTCGGCCTGGGGGCCTCGCGGGCGCCAGACATCGACCTCGAAGGAGCCCTTCCAGATGAACTCGCTATAGAACCAGTCGTTCTCCAGGTCCATCTCCAGGTGCACCGGCACCGCCTGGACATGGCCCTGCAGGGCATGCAGCTGGGGGCCTGCCAGGTAGCTCTCCTCCAGTGCCTCGTCGTCTCCCCTGAGTGACCGGCCGAGCTCCGCATCCATCAGTCCGGAATGGTAGCCCAGTCGCATGAAGAGCCCGCGGGCACGCTCCATGCCCAGGGTGGTCACCAGCTCGTTGCGGAAGAAGGACGAGGCCGCCAGCGGCATCAGCAGCATGCGTTGCTCGCCAAGCCAGATCTGGCCCTCCTCCGGCAGGAAGCGCAGGGCATCCATGAGGTCGCGGGCACTGGGGTAGTCGGGGGGTGAGGCGGACATGACGTCTTCCAGCTGTCGCGGATCAAGGGCAGAGGATATCACCCCGTCCGGAGGAGAGGGGCAAGGACTCCCGTCAGGGTGACGGCGGCGCTTCACCATTTGCGCAGGGGGTCACCAAATGGTTGAGCCATAATATCGAACAGGTGTCCGCAATCCGGACAATACGGTGCCGAGAACTCGCCTAGTGCCTTGATGACAAGGTTTTTTCCGATAACGGCATGGTTCTTGACAGTCAAATGACGTGGAGCACGATGCTAACTTCTTGATTTATACCAAAGTCTAAGGCGTTGGTGTCGGTGTGCTCCAAGGCGACATGCCCTTGACGAACAGACGGGTGACACTGACATGAAGAACACAACAAGGGTGCCCTTGCGGCATCTCCCCTCGCTCAGGCTCAAGCCCCTCGCCCTGCTGGGTGCCCTGTTGCTCCCGGCGGCAGCCTCGGCAGCCCCCGACAGCGCGCCGGACGTTCGCGACCCGGCCGAGGTCTACCGCCAGGTCTGTGCCCACTGCCACGCCCCGGACAAGGCCGTCGGCCCCGAGATCACCATCGCCTTCCCCGAGGCGGCCTGGGAGGCCCGCGCCAACTACATCCGCATGACCGTGCGCAACGGCCGGGCCGCCATGCCGGCCTTCCGTGCGGCCAAGATCAGCGACCCCGAGCTGGAGGCCCTGATCCAGGCCCTGGTCAGCGGAGAGCTGGACGACGCGCCCGCCCAGGGCGGCGAGGAGTGAGGCCATGAACCTGACACGTCGACAACTGCTGAAGAACGGCCTGCTGCTGGGCTCCGCGGTGCCCCTCTCCCTGGGGGCCGCCTGGGCCGCGGAGCGCGGCCTCGCCGATGCACCGGTGCATGGCCCGATCCGCCTCTACGGGGCCGACCGCTCGACCACCGAGCTGGGGCTGGTGCTGCGCCAGCAGGGCTGGGCACCGCGCTACGAGGGCCGTCTCGACCCGCTGGCGCTCAACGCCCTGCCTGCCGGCACCCTGGCGACCGGCTTCACCGATGAGGCGGGCCTGGTGCTGCTGACCAGCCTGCTGGCCGGGCGCGGTCGTGTACTGGCACTGGGTCGCCACGAGGCGGGACGCCACCAGCTGCTGAGCCATCGCGGCCCGCTGGCGGCGCCGCTGGCGGTGGAGGCGGGTAGCTGGCAGGCCGCGCTGGGGCGCGAATATGCCCGACTGGCGGTGGCGGACGGCAACGGTCGCCACTCCCGGGAGGCCAGGCGTCCGGCCGGCGAGGCCACCAGCGCCACCGAGCTGAGCTTCCTGGTTCGGCTCTGAGGCCCTGAACACAACAAGTGAGAGACGACTCCATGAGCACCACACAGCGCATTCTTCCCAAGGGCGTGTCCGAGACAGACTTCGATGCGGCCCTCGCCCGTTTCCGCGAGATCCTCGGCGCCGACAGCGTTCTGACCGAGAGCGACCAGCTCGCGCCCTATACCAAGATCATGATGGCCGGCGACGACGCGGACTACATCCCGTCCGCGGCTCTGTTGCCCACCACCACCGAGCAGGTGCAGGGGATCGTGCGGACCTGCAACCAGTACAAGGTGCCGATCTGGACCATCTCCACCGGCAAGAACCTGGGCTACGGTTCCGCCGCCCCCGGCGAGACCGGCCAGGTGATGCTCGATATGCACCGCATGAATCAAATCCTCGACGTCGATCCGGATGTCTGTACGGCGCTGCTCGAGCCCGGGGTGACCTATCAGCAGCTCTACGACTACATCAAGGAGAACGACCTCAAGTTGTGGCTGGATCCGCCAGCGCCCTCGGCGATCGCCGGGCCGGTGGGCAACACCCTGGACCGCGGCGTGGGCTATACCCCCTACGGCGAGCACTTCATGTTCCAGTGCGGCATGGAGGTGGTACTGGCCAACGGCGAGGTGGTGCGTACCGGCATGGGGGGCATCGAGAACTCCAGTTCCTGGCAGGTCTTCAAGTGGGGCTATGGCCCCTATATCGATGGCCTCTTCACCCAGTCCAACTTCGGCATCGTCACCAAGATGGGCCTGTGGCTGATGCCAGAGCCGCCCGCCTATCGTCCCTTCCTGATCCAGTACCAGGATCCGGAAGATATCGAGGAGATCGTCGACGTGCTGCGCCCGCTGCGCATCGCCCAGATCATCCCCAACGCCGTGGTCATCGTGCATACACTGTGGGACGCCGGCACCCATGTGGTGCGCAAGGAGTACTACGACGGCAGCGACTCCATCCCGCGGGAGGCCATCGAGCGCATCAAGGCCGATGAAGGCATCGGCGAGTGGAACGTCTACGCGGCCCTCTACGGCACCCCGGAGCAGATCGAGGTCAACTGGAAGATCGTCGAGCAGGCCTTCGGGGCCAGCGGCAAGGCCAAGATCATGTATGGCGAGGAGGCCGAGCAGCGCGGCGGCGGCTTCGAGTATCGCTCGGCGCTGATGAAGGGCGACATGAACCTGCAGGAGTTTGGCCTCTACAACTGGCGTGGGGGCGGCGGCTCCATGTGGTTCGCGCCTGTCTCCCAGGCCAAGGGTAGCGAGACCAGGGATCAGACCGAACTGGCCCAGCGGATCCTCGGCAAGTACGGCTTCGACTATGTCGCCGAGTACATCGTCGGCTGGCGCGACATGCACCACGTCATCGACCTGCTCTACAACCGCCAGGACCCGGAGGAGACCCAGCGTGCTCACGACTGCTTCGCCGAGCTGATCGACGAGTTCGCCAAGCGCGGCTATGGGCTCTACCGCACCAATACCGAGTTCATGGAGCAGGTCGCCGGCACTTTCGGCGAGCCGCTGCGCGAGGTGCACAAGACCCTGAAGAATGCCCTGGACCCCAACGGCATCCTGTCGCCCGGCAAGTCCGGCATTCGCCAGTGACCCTCGGCCCGCGATATCCCAGAGGAGAGTGACTCATGAGTACTGCATACCGCGATTTCCATCTCCAGCCCATCGCCGGCGAGTGGCGTGAGGGCGGCAGCGAACGCCGTGCCGAGGTGATCAACCCCTTTGATGGCAGTGCACTGCTCGATATCCGTCTGGCGGATCGCAGCGATCTGGATGCCGCCTTCCTGGCGGCCGAGCAAGCCCAGACCGATTGGGCAGTGACCCCGCCCGCCGAGCGTAGCGCCCTGCTGCAGCGCGCGGTGGCGATCTTCGACGACCGCAAGGAGGAGATCATCGACTGGCTGATCCGTGAGTCGGGCAGCACCCGCCTCAAGGCCAACGTCGAGTGGGGCGCGGCCCGCGGCATCACTCAGGAGGCCGCCAGCATGCCGGGCCGAGTGCACGGCATGACCCTGCCCTCCAACGTGCCGGGCAAGGAGAACCGCGTCTATCGCAAGCCGCTGGGCGTGGTGGGGGTGATCAGCCCCTGGAACTTCCCGCTGCACCTCTCCCAGCGCTCCGTCGCTCCGGCGCTGGCGCTGGGCAACGCCGTGGTGATCAAGCCGGCCAGCGACACCCCGGTCACCGGCGGCCTGCTGCTGGCCAGGATCTTCGAGGAGGCCGGCCTGCCCAGGGGGCTGCTCAGCGTGGTAGTGGGCGCCGGCAGCGAGATCGGCGACGCCTTCGTCGAGCATCGCGTGCCCCGCATGGTCTCCTTCACCGGCTCCACGCCGGTGGGGCGTCGCATCGGCGCCATCTGCAGCGGCGGCGAGCATATCAAGAAGGTGGCGCTGGAGCTGGGTGGCAACAGCCCCTTCGTGGTGCTGGACGACGCCGATATCGAGCAGGCCGTCAATGCCGCGGCGATGGGCAAGTTCCTGCATCAGGGCCAGATCTGCATGGCGGTGAATCGCATCATCGTCGATGCCTCGCGCTACGACGAGTTCGCCGAGCGCTTCGTGGCGAAGGTCAAGGGGCTTGCGGTCGGCGACCCGGACGACATGGCCACCGTGGTCGGGCCGGTCATCAACGCCAAGCAGCGCGAGGGGCTCGAGGCGAAGATCGCCACCGCCAAGCAGGAGGGCGCGAGCGTGCTGGTGGAGGGTGAGATCGACGGCCAGCTGGTGCCGCCCCATGTGTTCGGCGACGTCACCCCGGAGATGGAGATCAGCCGCGAGGAGATCTTCGGGCCGCTGGTGGGTATCCAGAAGGCCCGCGACGAGGCCCATGCCCTGACGCTCGCCAATGCCAGCGAGTATGGCCTATCCAGTGCGGTGTTCACCGCCGACCTGGCCCGCGGGGCACGCTTCGCCCAAGGCATCAAGGCGGGCATGACCCATGTGAACGACATGCCGGTCAACGACGAGGCCCATGTGCCCTTCGGCGGCGAGAAGAACTCGGGGCTGGGTCGCTTCAACGGCGACTGGGCGATCGAGGAGTTCACCACCGACCAGTGGATCAGCGTGCAGCATACCCCCCGCGGCTACCCCTTCTAAGCACGACCGACGGCCCTGTCATCCCTCTCCGGGGGTGGCAGGGCGAGCCAACAAGAGAGACAACACGCGATGAAGTATCCGACAACTGCCTGGCTGGCTGCCCTTGGCACCAGCCTCCTTGCCACGCCTGCGCTTGCCGTGAATGGCCACTATGTACCGGGCATCGAGGGGTTGAGCGCGGCGGCCGCCCCCCCGGAAGGCCTCTACTACCGCGCCTACCTGATGCACTACGACATCGACAGCTTCCGTGATGCGAACGGTGATGCCGCGCCGGGCAACAACAGCGGCTCGGTCAACGCCCTGGCCCACCGCTTCATTTGGATGACCGGCCAGCAGTTCCTGGGCGCCGACTACGGGATGGAAGCGATCATCCCGATGCTCGATACCAAGCTCGACCTCGATGTCGCCGGCGGCCAGCGCTTCGACGACGACGGCATCGGCGATGTGTTCGTCGGCCCGGTGATCCTGGGCTGGCACGGCGAACAGTGGGATGCCACCTTCGCCGCCGGTCACTGGTTCGACACCGGCGACTTCGATGCGACCAACCCGGCCTCGGTGGGCAAGGGCTACGGCACCACCATGCTGACCCTGGGGGGCATGTGGCACCTCGATGCCGAGCAGCGCTGGAACGTCTCGGCCCTGTCACGCTACGAGATCAAGACCGAACAGGACGATACCGGCGTGACGCCGGGGGACAGCTGGCTTCTGGAGTGGGGCATCGGCCATCGCCTGGAGAACGGCCTGGAGCTCGGCCTGGTGGGCTACGACGCCTGGCAGCTCGAGGCCGATGAGGGCGCGGCGACCGGCGCCAAGGCCGAGCGCCACGCCATCGGCGTCGAGGCGGGCTACCTCTGGCCGGCAGTCGGCGTTCAGCTCAAGGGCGCCGCCTATCACGAGTACGATGCCGAAGCGGGTGGCCTCAAGGGCCTCGAGAGCGAGGGCGACGCCTTCCGCCTGCAGTTGACCAAGTTCCTGTGATCGCTCGCGATCATCGGAGCCTCAATGCCCCGCTCGGCCGCCGGCCGGGCGGGGCCTTCGATGAAGGAGACTAACCATGCAGATTCACGCGGCCGTGACCCGTGAGCAGGGAAGTGACTTCGCGTGGCAGGAGATCGAACTGGCGGAGCCTGCCCATGGCGAGGTCAGGGTGCGCATCGTCGCCACCGGCGTCTGCCATACCGATGCCGTGGCCCGGGACCTCGGCATCGCACCGTTCCCCATCGTGCTGGGCCACGAGGGGGCCGGGGTGGTGGAGGCCCTCGGCGAGGGGGGCAGCGGTCTCGAGGTGGGCGACCACGTGGTGCTGTCGTTTGCCCACTGCGGCGGCTGCGGCCACTGCCTGACCGGCCATCCCACCGTCTGCGACAGCTTCAACGAGCTCAACTTCGGCGGCGCCATGGATGACGGCGGCCACCGCCTGACACGTGACGGCGAGTCGCTGGCGACCTTCTTCGGCCAGTCGTCATTTGCCAGCCACGCCGTGGTCAACGCCCGCAACGCAGTGAAGGTCGACCCCGAGGTGGACCTGGCGCTGCTCGGTCCGCTGGGTTGTGGCATCCAGACCGGTGCGGGGACCGTGCTCAACCGCCTCAAGCCGGACTTCGGCTCCTCCATCGTGGTCTATGGATGTGGCGCGGTGGGGCTATCCGCCATCATGGCGGCGCGGATCGCCGGCTGCCGGCACATCATCGCGGTGGACGTGCATAACAGCCGTCTCGACCTGGCGCGTGAGCTGGGCGCCACCCATGCGGTCAACGGCCAGCAGGAGGACACCGTCGAGCGGGTGCGCGAAATCACCGACGGCGGCAGCCATTACGCGGTAGAAACCACCGGGGTGCCGGCGGTGGTGCGCCAGTCGCTGCAGGCGCTGCGTCCGCTGGGTGTCTCAGCGATCGTCGGCGTCACCCCGGAGGTGACCCTGGGCGTGCACCACGACCTGATGGCCGAGGGCAAGTCGATGCTCGGGGTGATCGAGGGCGATTCCGTGCCGCGGGTCTTCATCCCGCAGCTGGTGGCTTACTTCAAGGAAGGGCGGTTCCCCTTCGACCGGCTGGTCAAGTTCTACACCGCCGACCAGATCAACCAGGCCTTCGAGGACTCCAAGAACGGCACCACCGTCAAGCCGGTGCTGAAGATCGTGGATCAGCTTCCAAGTGAGGTCGATCGCGACACCCGCGCAGGCTGAATTTTGTCAGCCAGCCGCACGTCCTGACCCGACGCTTTGGCGATTTCACCGCACCCCCGGTAGCCCTGCTGCCGGGGGTGCGGTGGTTTAGGGCTCAAGGCGCCGTAGCGGGTTGGCGCCGGCGGAAATCCCGGGGCGAGGTGCCGGTCAGGCGCTTGAAGAAGCGTGTGAAGTAGGCCGGTTCGGAAAAGCCCAGGCTGTCCGCCACCTCGCCGATGGTCATGTTGGTGTAGGTGAGCTGGCGCTTGGCCTCGAGCAGCAGACGCTCATGCAGCAGCTGCAGGGCGCTGCGGTCGGCCAGCTGCCGGCACAGCAGATTGAGGTGGGCGCTGCTCATGCCCAGCTGTTCGGCGAAGCGCGCGACGCTGGGCTGTTGGCGAAACTGCGCCTCGATCAGCGCCTGGTAGTGGCACAGATGCTCCAGGGCGCGGCTGCGGCCGGGGGACGAAGGATGAGCGGCCGGCCGCCAGTCATGGTCGGCCAGACGCGCCACCGTTACCGTCAGCGCCTCGATCAGGGCGGTCAGCAGTCGTTCGCGCCCCGGGGCCGGGTGGCGGTATTCGTCGTCGATCTGAGCCACCAGGATGGCGACGCGAGCCGCCTCGCGGGCGTCGTCCAGGCCGAGGGCCTCGGCCCGTCCAAGCACGCCGGCCTGGTCGGTCAGGTCACGGGCCAGCCGTTCGGTCAGCGGGCGCGCCAAGGTGATGATATGGCCCTGGGTGTCCGGCGAAAAATGAAAGCCGTGGATGCTCATGGCCGGCACCACGATGACCAGGGGAGCGTCATGGGCGTGCAGGCTCCCCTCCAGCTCGAGGCTGACGCGACCCGAGGAGAGGTGGAGCAGGTGCAACAGGTCGGCATGGCGATGGGGGTGGATCTTCCAGTCGTGCAGCCGGCTGCGTTCCGGAATCGACTCGCAGTGCAGCAGATCCGGGGTCGGCCAGGCGTGGGTTTCACCGTAGAGCTTGAAGACCGGAACATCGGCGACCGAAACGGTCATGACATCTCCTGGGAGAAAGCTTCGACCAAAGTCGTGGTCGTATATTGAGAATGTCCAAGTTCAGCTGCCAATTGTGCCTTATCTGGGGGAGAGATTCAGTGAAAAATACAATCCATATAGCGAACACTTGTTCACCGATGAAGACAGCAAGGGAGCGAACCCATGAAAACTCAAGTCGCCATCATCGGCGCCGGTCCCTCGGGCCTGCTGCTTGGCCAGCTGCTCACCCGTCAGGGCATTGATAACGTCATCCTCGAGCGCAAGTCCGGTGAGTACGTGCTCAGCCGTATCCGGGCCGGCGTGCTGGAGCAGGGGATGGTCGATCTGCTTCGCGAGGCGGGCGTCGACAAGCGCATGGACGAGGAGGGCGAGGTGCATGATGGTGTCGAGCTGGCACTCGACAACCGTCGGGTGCGTGTGGATCTCGCGGGGCTGACCGGCGGCAAGACGGTAATGGTCTATGGCCAGACCGAGGTGACCCGTGACCTGATGGAGGCGCGCGAGGGCATCGGCGCCCAGACCATCTATGAGGCGGATAACGTCCGGCCCCATGATCTCGAAAGCGACAGCCCCTATGTGACCTTCGAGAAGGACGGCGAGACCCATCGCCTGGACTGCGACTACGTGGCCGGCTGCGACGGTTTTCACGGCATCTCGCGCAAGTCGATCCCCGAGGGGCGTATCAAGGAGTTCGAGAAGGTCTATCCCTTCGGCTGGTTGGGCCTGCTCGCCGACACTCCGCCGGTCGCCGAGGAACTGATCTATGCCCGCCACGAGCGAGGCTTCGCCCTGTGCAGCATGCGTTCCTCGACCCGTAGTCGTTACTACATCCAGGTGGGCCTGGACGAGAAGGTCGAGGACTGGTCCGATGAGCGCTTCTGGGAGGAGCTCAAGCGGCGCATTCCCGATGACGTGGCCGCAAAGCTGGTCACCGGGCCGTCGCTGGAGAAGAGCATCGCGCCGCTGCGCAGCTTCGTGGTCGAGCCGATGCAGTACGGCCGCCTCTTCCTGGTCGGCGATGCCGCCCATATCGTGCCGCCCACCGGTGCCAAGGGGCTCAACCTGGCGGCCAGTGACGTTAATACCCTCTATCGGCTGATGGTCAAGGTCTACCAGGAAGGGCGCACCGACCTGATCCCCAGCTACTCCGCGACTTGCCTCAAGCGGATCTGGAAGGCCGAGCGCTTCTCCTGGTGGATGACCTCCATGCTGCACAAGTTCTCCGAGGAGGAGGACTTCGCCACCCGCATGCAGCAGGCCGAGCTCGACTATGTGACAGGCTCCGAGGCGGGGCTGACCACCATAGCCGAGAACTACGTGGGCCTGCCCTACGAGTCCCTCGAATAGCGCAACCGCTTGTCTGGTCATGTGAAGACCCGAGCCCCATGGCTCGGGTCTTCCTGTTTGGAGCGTTGTGTCCTGGGCTTCCTGCCCGCGCCTCGCTCATGAGGGCACCCGCCAGTGGAACATCCCCGAGGTCTTGCCGAGGATCGTCGCGGCGATATGCGTCTCGCTGGGCTTCTCCGCCAGGCCGACACAGACATGCAGCGGCAGCAGATGCTCCTCGCGTGGATGGCAGAATCGGGCATGGGGCGCGCGCTCCCAGTGGATCAGGCGCTCGGCACGCTCGGCCTCCTCGATGCGCGCGTCGCAACAGGTCTCCTCCAGCCACGCCTCGAAGGCCTGATTGCGGGCCTGGATCTCCGGGGTGCTGGGCGCAAAGAACGCCGACATGTTGTGGAAGGAGAAGCCGGAGCCGATCACCAGCAGGTCATCGACGTCCAGCGCCTGCAGCGCTCGGCCGATGGCCAGGTGCGTGGCGGCATCGAGGCTGTCGACCAGGGACAGCTGCACGCAGGGAATGTCGGCCTCGGGATACATCAGCTTGAGCGGGACGAACAGCCCGTGGTCGAAGCCCCGCCGGTCATCGAGCCGCGCCGAGATGCCGGCCTGCTCCAGCGTCTGGTGGATCCGCCGCGCCAGCGCCGGCTCCCCGGGGCAGGGATAGGTGATCTCGTAGGCCTCCGGGGGAAAGCCGTGGTAGTCATAGATCAGCGGCGGGTTGGCGCCCGAGGTGATGGTCGGGACTGACGCCTCCCAGTGGGCGCTGATGACCAGGATGGCGGAGGGCCTGGGGAGCCGGCCCGCGATCTCGTTGAGTCGCTCCACCATGTCACGGTGGCCAGGGTCCCCCAGCAGCGGCATCGGCCCCCCACCATGGGAGATGAAGAGAACATCAGTCGTGCGGGTCATGGCGGTCGCTCCTATATCCACGTCAGATCTCGCCGGGTCCGACCGGCACGATGCCGGTGGGGTTCAGCGCCTTGATGGAGTAATACCCCGCCTGGATATGGTCAAGGTGCACGGTCTCGGCGATACCGTCCAGGGCCAGGATCCGGTGCATGTAGGCTTGAAGGTTCGGCATGGCGCGCAGGGTGTTGCGGTTGCACTTGAAGAGCCCGTGGTAGGCGGCATCGAAGCGCACCAGGGTCACGAACAGGCGCAGGTCGGTTTCCGTCAGGCGTTCGCCGAACAGGTAGGGCCGTCCATCGGCCAACCGGGCTTCCATCTCATCCAGGGCGGTAAACACCTTGCCGTAGGCCTCCTCGTAGGCCTGCTGGCTGGAGGCGAAGCCGGCCTGATACACGCCGTTGTTCAGGTCCGCGTACAGATAGGCGTTCAGGGCATCGATCTCGACGGCGAGGTCGGCCGGGTAGAGGTCCGGTCCCTGCTCCTTGATGCCGGCGAAGGCGCCGTTGAGCATCCGCACGATATCCGCGGACTCGTTGCTGACGATGGTCCCGGTCCGCTTGTCCCACAGCACCGGCACCGTGGCGCGGCCGGAGACCTGCGGATCGGCACGGGTGTACAGCTCATGCAGGTAGCGCGCGCCGTTGAGCGTGTCCTCGTCGGCCCCGGGGTAACCGCCAAACTGCCAGCCCTGATCGGTCAGCCGGGGATTGACGACCGTGACGTCGATAACGTCCTTCAGTCCCTTCAGCGCGCGCACCATCAGCGCCCGTGAGGCCCAGGGACAGATATAGGCGACGTAGAGGTGGTAGCGCCCGGATTCTGCCTTGAAGCCCCCCTCGCCGGTGGGGCCCGGCGCTCCGTCGGGGGTGATCCAGTGGCGAAATGGCGAGGTCTGGCGAATGAAGCGCCCCTGCTCGTCCTTCGCCTGCACCGGCTGCCAGTTCTCCTGCCAGACACCGTTGACCAGCATGATCGCATTCTCCTATGGAAGGGGCGCGCCCGGGAGGGGCGCGCCGGTCGGTCGTGGTCGGCATTACTGGCCTGAGGTCGCGCCCCGGCTGTGGGCGGCCTTCTCCAGTGGGTCGAGCAGCAGGGTATCCAGTGCGAAGCGCCCACCGCCCTGGATCGCCAGGGCCGTCGTGGCGGCGAACAGGGTCAGGGCATACTCGTAGCCGTTGTTGGCCATGAACAGGCCGTTGTCGATATGCACCGCGAAGATGGCCACCAGCATCGTGACGGCCGATACCAGCGCCGCCGGACGGGTCAGCAGGCCCAGCACCAGCGCCAGTCCGCCGAAGAACTCGGCGCCGCCGGCCAGCAGCGCCATCAGGGTGCCCGGGGCGAGCCCGATACTCGCCAGCCACTGCGCGGTGCCTTCCAGGCCGTAGCCACCGAACCAGCCAAACAGCTTCTGTGCGCCGTGGGCGGCCAGGATCAGCCCGACCGGGACGCGCAGGACCAGGGCGGCCATGCCGCCGCGGGAGTGGAGCAGGGTCTTCACGAATGGGTTATTCATGATCGTTACCTCGACGTTTTCTTGGGGGGGAGGGTGGCCCGAGGGCGCTCCCCCCGGGTGATGACGCCACTCTACTATCACCGAAAAGAAAGACTAAGACGGCAAGTGTTGCCTTATAATCAATGGTATGTTGATAATTTGGCTTGCCAAGTCGCCAGGAGTCCCCGATGGACCGTATCGATGCCATGCGCGCCTTCATCAGCGTGGTGAGTGAGGGCAGTTTCACCCGTGCCGCCGAGCGCCTGGAGATGTCGCCGCAGCTGGTCAGCAAGTACGTGGCCCAGCTCGAGGAGCACCTGGGGGTGCGTCTGCTCAATCGCACCACTCGCAGGATCCACCTGACCGAAGCGGGCGCGCGCTATCTTCCGCGGGCCCAGCAGCTTCTGGCCGATCTCGACGACATGGAGCAGCAGCTCGGCGACCTGCAGACCCAGGCCCGGGGCCTGCTGCGGATCAGCGCGCCGGTCTCCTTCGCGACCCGCCACCTGGCGCCGCTGCTCGGCGACTTCCAGCGCGCCCATCCCGGCGTCGACATCGACCTGCAGCTGAATGACCGCAAGGTCGACATCGTCGAGGAGGGCTTCGATATCGCGCTGCGCATCGGCCACCTGAAGAGCTCCTCGCTGATCGCCAAGCGGATCGCGCCGGTGCGCCTGGTGATGTGCGCGTCGCCCGCCTACCTGGCTCAACACGGCACCCCCGGGCACCCGGAGGAGCTCAAGGCGCATCGCTACCTGCGCTACAGCTACGCCGAGCAGGAGGCCGGCGACTCGCTCTTTCGCTGGTTGCCGGGCCGTGATCCGGCGCGGGGCGGTGACCTGGTCAGCAACAACGGCGACGTGCTGGTCGAGTCGGCCATCGCCGGCGCCGGCATCGCCCTGCAGCCCACCTTCATCGCGGGGCCCGCCATCCAGGCCGGCAGGCTGCGGGTCGTGCTGCCGGACCACGAGCCCAGGCCGATGTCGCTCTACGCCGTCTACGCTCACCGCCAGCTTCTGGCGAGCAAGGTGCGCTGTTTCGTCGACTTCATGGAGGGCTATTTCGGCGATCCACCCTTCTGGGACCGGTTCGACTGACGCGGCAGAGCGCTTCCCTACAACGAAACACCCCGGGCCCCGCCAGCGGCGGGACCCGGGGTGGGGCGTTCAGCCTCGCGTCGGGTTATTCGCGTCCTTCACTCACGGTACTCGTCGATGCTCGGGCAGGAGCAGATCAGCTGCCGGTCGCCGAAGACGTTGTCGACGCGATTGACCGCCGGCCAGTACTTGCCCGCCCGGGTCGCCTCGGAGGGGAAGGCGCCGAGTTCACGGGAGTAGGGGCGCTCCCATTGTGCGTCCATCAGGTCGGCCATGGTGTGCGGGGCGTTGACCAGCGGGTTGTTCTCCGCCGGCCAGTC